>NZ_BAET01000008.1 GCF_000252165.1 Glaciecola punicea ACAM 611 | reverse complement strand
AGCCAGGCTTGGCCTCAATTACGCGACCAATATCGCTGAATCCAGCGCCGTTTTTCCATAGGTCAAAAACAAGGTCTCTCTCGCCTGTGGTAAATGTACGTTTTAATCGTTTCATTCAATGTCCTCATGCAAATCAGTAATTTAGTATACCTGTTGCTTTGATGACTTGAATCCTCAGACGCCTTTTTTAATATTTCATGCTCCATTTGCAAGCGCTTTTTATCTTTCCTAAGTTGAATGAGTTCAGCTCGTTCATCCGTTGATAACGCAGACTTTTCATTTTGTTCTTTAAATTTTGCCACCCAATTATAAAGCAATTTATCAGTAATATTTAATGAAGCAGCCGCCTCGACAACTGAATAACCTTGCTCAGTTTCCAGTGATACCGCTTCTTGCTTAAAATCATTTGGGTAATTCTTATTTGTACGTTTAGTCATTTTTACACCTCAATAAGTTGGAGTTTATCCTTTATTGATGTGTCCTGCTAATTCAACCAGAACAGTCTGCAGGTTGAAAAATATCGGCAAAAACGTCATTGATCAAATTATTGTGATAAACGCTGTTACAGTCTGACCCCTGAATTAAAACGGCGAGGGACGTATTATTTTTTCCTAATTGTGTTAAATAATATTGAATGGCAGTTCCGTCGTCTCGTTTCAAGCTATGAACATCTTGCCCGAAACCACAAGTAGAGTGCAATAAAAGATATATGGAGGTGACAATGATGCCGATAGGTTTCATGGTGTGAACCGCCCAATTGTAAGACTAGCAATAGACTCAGTTTGTAGCGTGAAGTTCATTATCGTTATTTTATACTTTGATGTAAAACTTTTAACAAATAACTTTCATACTATCGACAGTCCTTAAAAAATGCTGGCTCTAATGCTCCAAGCTAATCGTTTAATCAAAATTTTCTACGTCCGTTACAGGTCGTTTATTAGCTTTATTTTTGAACAACATGCATGGTGTGTTGTGAGGCTAGGGCATATAAAAAACGGCTATTCGATTTAGCCAAGCGCTCGCAAGACCGCTTGAGGCTCTTTGGCGACCACATTGAGCAATGCTAGCGCTGGACCTTGAGGATTTCGATCTCCTCTTTCCCAGTGACGTAAAGTTGAAACGCTGATACAAAACTTAGCAGCAAACTCCATTTGAGTTAACCCTAGATTTTTCCGAATCTTTGCTACATTAACTTCTGGGGCTCTATGGATTCGGGCGGCTACTTTTTTTCCATCGCTCAAATCGATTGCTTCATTCAGACCCTGAGCAATACTTTCAAATGCACTAGTCATTGTTTGTCTCCAAAGCTTTTACTGTTAATATTTTGACAAGTTTCGAAAGAGCGTTTCTATCGGCTTTCGTTAAATTAGCCTGCTCATTCTTCTCAAACACGGTTAATAAATAAAGCGGAATTCGTTCATCATGGTAGTAGTAAATGACTCTTACGCCGCCGCTCTTTCCCTTATTGCCTTTGCTCCATCGCATTTTTCGAATACCACCAGTACCTTCTATTATAGCCCCTGCTTTGGGATGTTCAGATAAATAGTTGATAACACTTTTGCACTCTGATTCGGTTAGAAGAGAATCAGCACGTTTAATATATTCTGGTAATTCGGCGATTGTGTTTTGCATTGACGAAGTATAATCCATTGGATTATCTAAATCAAAAATAATTAACGGTAAATGTTAGTTTCAAGCGCTAGCCACCTATAAATTCCCCAGAGAAACGTGACTTTAGAATCTTCATCATTCGTAAAGTCTAATCTGAAAGTTGGAATGCTCTTATGTCGGCTATAGGTCGAAACTTACGTGAACCCTTTTGCAGCATACGTAGACAAATCCCTCATTTTTGGGACAGTACCGAAGCACTTTTGTAAAGCACCGATAGGCCTCATAATTCACCGCCCTTAACTTACTGATTGTGAGAGTTCTGCTGCCATATTAAAAAAACGTTCATCTTCAGCTTGTATAACAAAACCATTGCGTTCATATAATGTTAGTGCAGGACTTATTTTTAAAACCCTCAACGTCAGCGTGGTCAAATTAGCATTCAATGTTCTGCGCTTTGCCTCATTTAAAGCAGCTTTTCCAATACCTTTATTTTGCAACGTTGGCACAACTTGAAGGTCTCTCAAGTAACAATATTGGCCTTCAAATTGAAGCCGAAGCACACCGACGACTTCATGATTATATAAAATGTCGTAATTCTCTAGATCTTCGGTAGCCTGTAGCACTTTTGCCACATCCCAGTCAGGAGCTAAACGCTGATAATACTGGTACATATTATCAAAAGTAAATTGCGCGGCTTTCTGAAGATCAATTGAGCGCTTAAATGAAATACTCATTAAACCTCCTCATAAGTTTTTAAAAAGGCTCCATTGCAGCAACGGCTCATTTTCATTTTTTAACCCTTCTAATAACCAGCCCATAATAGTTTTATCTGTTTCTGATGATAATTTACACTATTTTGTGCAGAATAGGCGAACTCTTTAAGGTCAGCAATAGGTCACTCTTTGTCTTTTTGTTTGAAGAAAGAAAGCCCTTTGCACAAGGTTTTATACTTTAGATGTTGTATTTTGAAACACTGACTTCGGCAAAGTTAAAGAAAACGCACTAATAACCAGCACAACTTGAAAATACAAAGATTGAATAATAATTTTAAAAGCAACTAATTCGGTGCCTTGCACCCACATGCTTAATGAGATATGGAATACCGCAAGTGCTAGAATGAGCATGTTAATGTGGATAGCTCGTTTCTTAAGTGCATCACGATGCTCTGGAGACTCTAGACCATTTGTTTTGTTGTCTCGATAAAGAACAACAATAATGAAGGCAAACACAGCATCTAATGTAATCAAACCAAACAAGTTGGCATAACCCGCAAAGCCATCGAAGGGATGCTTCACGAAATAAATGACCGTTGTAACAAAAACAACGTTGGCAATCAGAACAAGAACTAAATTGGGTAATGATACATACTCTTTCCAAGTTCGAACCCGCAGTGAAGCGGTTCGCTTGTTGCCCGCATGCTGTTTAAAAATATTGAATAAGTGGCGATGGGTCAAAACCATGATAACAACGGGGATCATAGATAAAAGGTACATCACCATTAAGCCACTCTGGTCATCCCAATTAAGCAATTCTGTTTGATTCACAATAGCGTGAACAAGCATGAGACTCACCAACAACGTTACAATTACAACACTTGACCAATATCGCTTCTGAGAGGCTCTCAAATACTGCTCTACATCAGATTTGGCCTGCGGATAACGCACTAGTCCATACTGATTAGCTATATTTTTTAACTTACTAAAGCTCAATACTGGCACTATCACTAAAGTGACTAATACTTGTAAAATCATGATCATATAATTGGATTGCATTGACCAGTCAGACATTATTTATTCCTCAGTTTGCTTGGTGTCATTTGACACAATCGATTGTTTGTTACCTGATAAGACGTCTTGAAATACTATTCTGATTTCTGAGTCGGTAGCCCCCGCTTCACGGTATCGCGAAACATCTTGAGCAATGACTTCGTTCAACCATTTTTTAATGTCAGCATCTAGATTGTTAAGCGCCTCGCTATGCACAAATGAACCGCGGTAGCCTTTTGATTCAATCACACAATCTCGCTCTAACAATCGATAGGCTTTTGCTACGGTTTTGGCATTGATATCTAAATCAGTTGCTAATTGACGGATAGAGGGCAAAGCATCGCCGGGCAAAAGGTTCTTCTGCTGAACAGCTAATTTTATTTGCGTCATTAATTGGTTGAATAGCGGTTCTGGAGAATCAAGATCTATGGTAATCATCTAACTATTGTACCATCTATATAAGTGGTACAATTAAACACCATACGTGCTAATGGATCAAGAGGTACATATAAAATATTTTAGAAAATAGACATATTGGCTGGCCAAAGTATTGGAACAGCTAACTTGCGAGCGAGTATTCGGACAAGTAAAGTGAATCGGTATGAATATAAAAATTCATTGATAATTTGACCTCTCCTTATGTCGGCTATAGGTCGTAAATGCCCTTTTAGGCTGATAGCCAGAGAGACAACGTAGTGACAAAAATCAGTTCAAATTAAGTAAGTCCGACTGACCCCTATTGGCACTTGGCTGACAGACAGCACCGAGCGAGGCCGCCGTTCAAGCAGTCTGGATACTTTGAAATTTGGTGATGTTTTTGTTTGTTATCCTAATGAGAACTGCTCCGAAAGTGTGTTTGAAAACACATTTACTGCCGTTGACAATTCGTTGCTGTGTTAACGAAATAAAGGATCGGCCTCAAATCACCAGTAATATCGAATGTAGGAAAGGTTTTAAATTCAAACTACCTACGATAGTCCATAAATTGGATTTTTCACACGGTCTGCGCAGAAAGCGGCCCTTAGCAACAGTGAATCATTTTAGTGTTTTAGTTACCTTACACCATATTGACAAAGATAAGCTTGTGTATAAGGCCCAAAAGCTTGTGTAAATAATTATTAAATACAGAGGCTTAGCTATTATTTCTCAATTAACTCTTAAATCTGACATCCAAAGTCACCTCGGTGTGCATCTAAGTGTTAGTTAATTTAAAAGAGATTGTTATGAAGCAATTTGTACACCCCAAACTTATACATGCAGAACAGCGATCTCTCGACGAGACACTTTAATGCTTCATAAAAACAACCCAATAGAAAAAACAATAAGGAAGAGAATGATAAAATTTTTAGTAATTAATCCAATAGTGGCAATCTGTTTGTGCTTCACAACTTGCTTGTCTTTTGCACAGGTCGATCAAAACTCAGAGTTATTCAAAACGATAATGTCAAAAGATAGTCAGCTTTTTGAAGTAAGCTTCAACACATGTGATGTCAGTCAATTTGAAAATATATTAAGTACTGAATTAACGTTTTTTCATGACAAAGACGGTATATCTAATAAAAATGAGTTTTTATCCCAGCTAAGAAATGGACTGTGTAAGTCACCTAAAAAATACCAATCAAGAAGGGAGTTGATTGAGACAAGTACAGAGGTTTTTCCACTGTACAAAAAAGAGAATATATATGCTGCTATTCAAAAGGGTGAGCATCGATTTTATGAAACGTTAGCGGGATTTGATGAAAAATTTGCTAGTTCTGCAAGATTCACTAATGTTTGGTTCTTAGAAGAAAATGAATGGAAGCTCAGGACAAGCTTGAGCTATGATCATCAAGCCGACTTTAATATTTCTGAAGAAAATTCATTGTTCGACAATAATGAAGAAATCAATAGTTGGCTAAAATCGAACGGTGTACCAACGCTAGGGATTGGCGTTATTAAAAAAGGACAGCTACAGCAAGTTAGGGTCTTTGGGGAGCTTGAAGCAGGAGAATCAGCCCCTTACAACACCATTTTCAATGTTGCATCATTAGCCAAACCAGTTACAGCCATAGTTGCATTAAAATTAGTAAGTTCAGGCAAGTGGAGTTTGGATGAACCAATATTTAAATATTGGACTGACCCAGATGTTGCCAACGACACACGAAGTAAACAAGTGACTACGCGACATATATTAAGTCATCAAAGTGGTTTCCCGAATTGGCGATATATGAATAAGTCCGGAGAATTGGATTTTAAATCTGCTCCCGGGGAAAAATATCAATATTCCGGAGAAGGATTTGAATATTTGAGAAAAGCCTTAGAAAGTAAGTTTGGCAAATCTTTGAACGAGTTGGCAACAGAATTAGTCTTTAATCCTTCATCAATGATTGATACGCAATATGTTTTTAATTCCTCTATAGACCAGAGCCGATTCGCAAAAGGATATAATAGCGATGGTATTGCCTACGATACAATTAAAAATCAAACGGCAAACGGAGCCGATGACTTGCTCACTAGTATAGAAGACTATGGCAAATTTTTGGTGAGCGTTTTGAATAAGGATGGTATTTCTGAAGAGGTCTATAAGGAAATGACGTCTCATCAAGTAGAAAGTACCAAAGGAAAGCACTTTGGGCTTGGTTTTGAGATTTATGACTTTGATGATGGTGAATATGCATTATCTCACGGTGGCGCAGACAAGGGGGCACAGACGATAGTATTTATATTTCCAAATACAAAAGATGGTTTGATAATATTTACAAACGTAGATGACGGCTACAAAGTTTTCGAAAAACTTTTGTTACATTACCTCGGCAAAAGAGGAATGAGAATTATGGAAATTGAGATGTCTCAGTAGCTGTACTCTCTGGTTTTTCGGAAAATGACATCAAGTCAAGCTTCCCATACTCGGATTTTAGTTTGTTCTGGAAGTTCGCGACAGGTCGCTATGTAGTAATGCATACTGGAAAGGCGTGAACTTTTAAACCGATAACAATTTTTCCCTTAAAAAAAAGCTTGTGGTGTTTTTATGAAATGACATATTTCAACCAAGTTATTGAGTTCACTCTATCTGAGATATATATTTAGGTGACGAATTACGGAGTAGACATTAATGAACAATTACCCACTAACTAGAGTTTTCTTTCATGAACAATCCTGAAGAGATAGTTATACCCATCGCTGTTTTTACCGCGATGCTAATTTTTGTTGGGATACTGCTAATGTATTCCCTGTCAAAAAAACGTTTATTCTTAAAGTTCATAGGACAGCATGATGACCTTAGTCCTGATTCAATTAAAGCGATTGGAAAGGTACTATTTTCTGCAAATAACGATATGAGAAAAGGGGTTTTTTCACTATTGTTAGCTTTTGCTATTTGGGGCTTTTCTTTCATGGCTGACTTTCCACAGAATGGAAACCTAGATTTAAATGATGCTATTTTCGGGCTAGGCCTGTTTCCATTTTGCGGTGGTATTGCATATTTAATCTTGACCTTTGTCGAGAGAAAGTGAATCTATTCCAGTGAATAGTTATTCTGATGAACATTTAGTGGCAATCGCCCAGGTTACAGGCGACCATGCAGCTTTCACTGAGTTGTTTAAAAGGCACGACAAAGCGCTAAGGGGATTCTTATGCTCAAGGGTTACCGATCAACAGATTGAAGATATCACTCAAGAAACATACATCAAAGCTTTCGTGAAAATAAAACTATTTGATGGCAAGTCCTCATTTTGTACTTGGCTGTTCTCAATAGCAATAAATGAGCACCGACAAATGATACGAAAATCGAGTTTATTAACAAAGTTTAAAAAACTATTGGATATCCGTGATAGCTCCTCAGATCTAAAGAATCTTGACGTGTTTTTTGACTTTATAAAATTATCGGAAATACTCTCTAACAATCAGTACGATGCATATGTGCTGCACACTATATACGGTTATTCTCATTCTGAAATTGTCGCTAAGATTAGATTGCCGCTAGGAAGTGTCAAATCATACATCGCTCAAGCAGATAAACTTTTAAAGGCGAATGCGTAATGAATAAGCCTCTAACTATTATGAGGATGCTAAGAATGATTTGCTGGAAATATCGTAGAGGTCTTCTAGTCGGAAGCGCATTTTTAATGGCTGTAATATTGACTGGCTTCAACCTAGTTGTTAGGAATGATTTCTATACTTTTATCGATTTTTCCACTTGGTTGTGGGTGTTATTCCTAGGGGCTTTAATTGCAGTGATAGTGAATTTATTGAACGACTAATATTTACTTTTGTCAGCAATCGCAAAGTTGAATATCACAATACAACGACATGAAACTAAAACCTCAGCCTGATAAACAAGACTAACCATTATCGAACTAGTTAGACATCTTAAAGCACACTCATCGTAATGTAATAGCGTCTAAGTAAAAAATGTTAGGTTGTCGACTTTGTTACCAATTTTTCGAGTGGAATAACCGCTAGCTTATGTCCGTTAGGTGACAATGGTAATCCTTAGACAAAGTTTCATCGACTGGCCCCTATTGGCACATACTTGCCCGTCAGTAGACAATCGCTAATGCGCACTATGGATCTAAACGGCTATTAAGATAATACTAGTTATAGGCATTCAAACGCACAACAGCCATCAATACTTCACAAAAAAATAGAATCAGATAAATACTTTGGAGTTACAAATTTCACTTCATGGTCCATAAATGTAGTTTCAAACTTTATTACTCAGTTTCAAACATTAATGCACAGTTTCAAACTTTAATACGATCGCACATTTGCATTACCTTTGGCGAGCAGTCGATCAAGATGGCGATGAGCTGGACATTCTCGTTCAAAAACGCAGAAACAAAAAGGCCGCCATGAAGTTGTTTAAAAAGTTATTGAAGGGCCAGCAGGCAACGCCATTAAAGATAGTCACCGATAAATTGCGCAGTTATTCGGCTGCGAGAAGGGAAATTATGCCCAGCGTCGCTCATTCAAGCCAACAATACGAAAACAATCACTGTGAATTGTCTCACCAGCCGGGTAGACAACAAGAACGGCAAATGCGGCGTTTTACATCCCAAGGCCAAGCACAACGATTTTTAGCGTGTCATGGCATTGTAAATAATCTGTTTAGGCATGGCCGCCATAAAATGCAAGCCAATAATGACAGGATACTGTGAGAACGAGCATTTAATGAATGGGCTGGGGTTAGTTGCGTCCAGAATTTGGCATGAGCTACCGAAAATTTGTTCTTATCATCTTAATTCGATAAGTTGACAATGCCATAACGGGTGCAATAATAGAGTAACCTCATAAATTATAAAAATCTCTTGTGTACTATTTTAGTCCAACTGATGATATTAACTAAAACAGCTTTGCCCCACGGGAGATTCTTTTTAGGCCACGTGTGACGCGAGATACAGAAGATTAGTCATTTCCAATAGTCCCACAAAAGTCCCACAAAAGTCCCACTGGCGCCCCACAAAAAACCCACTGGCGCCCCACATACTTTTGCGTGCTTAATATTTGAACAGAGAATTGAAGCTAAGTGCTTGAAAAGTAAGATGGTGGACGCTACTGGGCTTGAACCAGTGACCCTCGCCTTGTAAGGGCGATGCTCTCCCAACTGAGCTAAGCGTCCGAAGTACTTGATTTTATTAGATAAGAAGTGGTGGACGCTACTGGGCTTGAACCAGTGACCCTCGCCTTGTAAGGGCGATGCTCTCCCAACTGAGCTAAGCGTCCATTTCTTAAAAATCTCTTGATATTGCCTTTATTAATGATTTAATAATACAGATTATAAAAACAAAGTAATACCCACCACGAAGGACGGTATTATAGAGTTGCCTTCATAACTGTCAACCCGATTTTGTAAAAAAAAGTGTGTTTGCACAAAAATAACGCAAATTCCTTTGAAACACTGCTACAAAGCTCGTCATAAGCGTCATTTGTGTCATTTGTGTCATAGGGTAACTAAGATCAGTATAGACTAAACGTTTACTATCTTTTATCGTAAATAATTAAGTGAAGTCCTTTAGAAGCGACATCCAACGCTGTAGAATATAAAATTGCTATTTATAATAAATATTCAGGAAAAAACATGTCTGTAGTTACTCGATTTGCCCCAAGCCCAACTGGTTACCTGCACGTGGGCGGAGCCCGCACAGCACTTTATTCATGGTTATATGCTAAAAGCCTAGGGGGAGAATTTATATTACGCATCGAAGACACCGATATTGAGCGTTCAAGCCCCCAAGCAAAGCAGGCAATTCTTGACGGCATGCAGTGGCTAGGCCTCAATCACGATAAAGGCCCTTACTATCAAACAGATAGATTTGACATGTATAATAAATTTATAGGTCAATTGCTCGAGCAAGGTCATGCTTACAAATGTTTTATGAGCAGTGAAGAATTAGATGCTATTCGCGCGCAACAAGAAGAGCAGGGCGAAAAGCCTAGGTACCCAGGCACATGGCGAGATCGCAACGATCATCCTGAAAACCAGCCTTACGCTATACGATTTAAAAACCCTAAGACTGGCGAGGTGGTGTTTGACGATCACGTACGCGGCGAAATTCGGATTTCAAACACAGAGTTAGACGACCTGGTTATTCGTCGAAGCGATGGCGCGCCCACATACAACTTTTGTGTGGTGATTGACGACTGGGAAATGGGTGTAAGCCATGTGGTAAGGGGCGAAGATCATATCAATAATACCCCACGCCAAATTAACATATTAAAAGCCCTTGGTGCACCAGTGCCAGAATATGCACATGTAAGCATGATTTTGGGTGATGATGGCAAGAAATTGTCAAAGCGCCATGGTGCGGTTAGCGTAATGCAATACCGAGACTCTGGCTACCTTCCGCAAGCAGTGCTTAATTACTTATTGCGTTTGGGCTGGTCGCATGGCGATCAAGAAATATTTAGCGTTGACGAAATGATAAACTTATTTAGCTTAGATCATATTAGTAAGTCGGCCAGTGCATTTAATACCGAAAAACTGATTTGGCTTAACCAGCATTATATAAAGACATTGCCGCCAGCAGAAGTGGCTGAGCATGCTCGATGGCACTTTGAGGACCAAAACATTGATACAAGCACTGGCCCAGACTTGAGCGATCTTATTCGTGTTCAGGCCGATAGGGTTGACACCTTGAAAGAGCTTGCGAGCGTGAGTCGTTATTTTTACGAAGATTTTGCTGAATTTGACCCAAGCGCTGCAAAGAAGCATTTACGAGTAGTGGCTAAAGCTAATTTAATTGCCGTGCAGGCTAAATTAGAAGCTTTAACATCATGGGATTCAGCCATTATTGGACAAGCAATAAACGACACCGCTGCCGATTTAGATATAGGCATGGGCAAAATTGGTATGCCTCTGCGTGTTGCGGTAACCGGAAGTGGTAATTCACCTGCGCTTGATGTAACCCTTGCGCTGTTAAAGCAAACCCAAGTTGTTCAAAGAATAAACAAGGCGATTGAATTCATCAATAATCGTGAAAATTCTTAAAAAAATCGTTGACATGAAGGCGCGCCATGCCTAAAATGCGCCCCGCTGTCACGTAAGAATAGTATTAAATGAAGCGCTTAGCGTAGAGCTTGCATTTGGCATTATGTGGCGACGCATGGGGCCATAGCTCAGCTGGGAGAGCGCTTGCATGGCATGCAAGAGGTCGGCGGTTCGATCCCGCCTGGCTCCACCAAGGACATATTGTGTCCCCTTCGTCTAGAGGCCTAGGACACCGCCCTTTCACGGCGGTAACAGGGGTTCGAATCCCCTAGGGGACGCCACTTTTTGTGAGTTGTTAATCAGCTTTTAAAATATGGCATCTAATAACTTAACCGTTACTAGGCTCAAGGTTAAGTTTATGTGAATATCAGCAGCATTACTGAAATCCACTAACAGTTTGAAATGTTGCGTACCGGCAAGAACAGCGTTTTTTGTCCCCTTCGTCTAGAGGCCTAGGACACCGCCCTTTCACGGCGGTAACAGGGGTTCGAATCCCCTAGGGGACGCCATTTTAATAAACAAAAAAACCAGCTCATTTGAGCTGGTTTTTTTGTTTTCGTAAAGGACTTTGCTAACAGCTATAAGCTAAGGTGCATCGGTGCCTACATAAATAAGCTTGGCAGTGTAAAACAAAGTACACTGCAGCTTTAAACAGTGTCATTAAAGTTTGCGTTAGCGCATTATCTTGGGGTTATAACTTGGTTTGTAAAACATTATTTTTTTTCTCTTTGGTTTATTCGCTTGGATTTCATGCGCTTGGTGAACGTACGCAAGAAACGCCAATTTTTGATAACGCCAACGTAAGTGCTTTTATTAAACAGGCTTACACACCCACTTTCGACTGTCCAAGTAGTGCATTGAACACGCAAATAGATACTGCGCTTGAATCAGCCTTGCTTTCACCCCAGCAGCAGCTTCAACTGTCGAGTATGAAAACTCATGGTCTAATTTGCGCTGGCAATGTGACCGATGCCCAGTCAATATTACAGCGTTTGCTTGCCAATGTGCAGTCTGACCGCAGCGCACAATACTATCTTTCCGCTATTTTCCAGTATGGTTTTATTTATGACATTCTCGAGAAGCCAGAACGCTGCGACTATTTCACTTTGGCCCGCGACTCCGCTAAGGGAAGATATGTAGACGTTCATTTAAGCGCTAGTCTTGGCTATATCACCGAATGTTCAACATCCGATGTTGATACAAAAGTATATGAGCTATACCAGTTACTCGTGGATGTAACCGCTATGGATAACGCCGCCGCGCTTGCTCACGCTCACAATAGGGTAGGGTTGTTTTATGCCACCAGAAGCCAGCAAGGCTTAGCTGCAGCCCAATATATGAAAGCTTTTGAAACAGCCCGAGATATATACACTAATGAAAATTTATTGTCTGTATTAGGCAGCGCCGTGGCGGCATTTCAATCCACAGGTAATTTAGCGCGCACGAAAGAAGCACTTGATAAATTTAGTGCTATAAATGAAGTAAGTGGTACCAAACGCACTTGGTTTTTACAATATTTTTTTGAAGCAGCCTACTATGTCGCCCTTAAAGACTTCCAAAGCTTAGAAACCAGTTTGCAGAATTGGCAAGAAGTCGCTGGGAACAGTAAAAACCCAGTCAATCAAGGTTTGCTCAGGTGGTATTTGTCTGAACTTTGCCTATATAAGAACAATAGACAGTGTTTAGTGGATTTTCTTGAAAATGAAAAAAATGCGCCTTCCTCGTATATAAATTATATCAGTGGCAGTAAGAACTACTTGCGCTTCATTGTTGAAGCGAATATGCGTATTGACAACCAGCAGGGCAGTATCGCGGCGTTTGAGCAATACAAAACAAAAATGGAGCGCATTGTCAGCCTAACGCACGATAATTACAGTGCCTCAGATCTAGGTCGCTTGCACAGTAAGATATTGAATCTTGAGGCCAGCCTTGAGCATGAAGAGCGAAATAGGCATAAAGTTATTGGCTTGCTAGTGGGTGGAATGCTAATCGCTTTTCTAGCCGTGTTTTTCGTTTTTTGGCGCAAATATCATGATAGTAAGTCTTATGACAACATTACAGGTGTGCTAACTAATAGCGCGCTGATTAAACAGTTAAGGTATGTTTCCAAGCCAAGCACCCACTGCACCAATGCACTCGTTATTTTTGATATAGCAAACTTCACCGAAGTGAATTTAACGCTTGGTTCAACTAAAAGCGATTTTGTACTTGAACAAATTGCCATCACCTTGAAAAAAATTACGCGTAGCTCAGACCTACTCGGTCGACTTGGGCCAGAGCAATTTCTACTATGCTTAGTCGACATTGAAGAAGACGCGGCGCAAGCGTTCTCTGAACGTGTAAAAGATGCGCTAACGAGCACCTTCGCTCAGCACAATAATCGTCATGCGATAAGCGTCGACTCGAGTATGAGTATTTACTGTAGCGCAGAGACCTTTCACGATTTAGACGAGATCCTTGAAAATATGTTGCTGTCACTCAGTATTAAGGCGGACAAACCCTAATGAAAATAATTTTAGCGCCTATGGAAGGCGTTGTTGATCATCTTATGCGCGATATGCTCACCCAAGTGGGCGGCTTCGATTTATGCGTGACTGAATTTATCAGAGTTGTGGCTACGCAGCTTCCCGATAAAGTTTTTTATCGTATGTGCCCTGAATTGCACAATGAAGGCTACACCTCCACCGGTGTTAAAGTGAAAGTGCAACTATTAGGACAAGATCCATATTGGCTTGCACAAAATGCTCAAAGAGCCATTGCATTAGGTTCACACGGCGTTGACTTAAATTTTGGCTGCCCAGCGAAAACGGTTAATAAATCAAAAGGTGGCGCAGTGTTATTGCAATATCCTGAAACGCTATACGACATAGTTAAAGCGGTGCGCGACGCGGTACCAAGCGAACATGAAGTGACGGCCAAAGTCAGGTTAGGTTATGAAGATACATCACTGGCCATTGAAAACGCGCAGGCAATTGAAAGCGCAGGCGCCTCGTCATTAGTCGTGCATGCACGCACAAAAACAGATGGGTATAGACCGCCAGCCTATTGGCCTTGGATTGCAAAAATAAAAGCGAACACGACCATTCCCTTAATTGCCAACGGTGAAATCTGGTCTCAAAAAGACGCACTAGCATGCATAGAGCAAAGCCACACTAGCGACATTATGTTAGGCAGGGGTGCACTGGCCTTGCCTAATTTAGCCGCTGCTATTAAATTCGGTCACAAGCCTTATGAATGGCATGAGGTTAAATCACTTTTAGTGGACTATACCGGCTATGAAATATATTCCGAAAAAGGCCTATATTTTCCTAACCGCATTAAGCAATGGTTTTCATATTTGAAGAAGCAGTACCCCGAAGCGCAAGAAATGTTTATGACGCTTAGAAGAATGAAAGACGCTGACGAAATCGTAAAAGTATTAAGTGCTTAATTTTCCCAATATTTATCTGAGTTTGATGTTTAGCCTGCTGTTCATAAAAAAAATTTGCGAAAAACACCAGAGCCGATTAGTCTGCGAAACACGGTAATCCCTCTTATCTATTATTTTAGCAAGGAAATTCATGTATACATTATCCACGCCTAAGCTGCTGCTTAGTCTAGTAGTTTCGTCATTATTATTGAGTGCATGCAGCGATAATGAAAGCGCTAAGCAGATCGCACTAGACAAAAATAACCCTTTTCCCAGCACCTATCAGCGCATTGAATCTGCACCGATTGTGATTACTAATGTGACTATTTTAGATGGTATTGGTAACAAGATAGAAGAGGGTGAAGTGCTCTTAAAAAACGGTAAGATATCAGCTTTTGGTATCGGGGTACCGGTGCCCCCAGACGCAATTGAAATTGACGGCACGGGCAAGTGGTTAACACCTGGTATTATCGATAATCATAGCCATTTAGGCGTGTATGCATCGCCCGGCACTAGTTCTCATGCAGACGGCAATGAAATGACCGGTCCCGTCACCGCAGAAGTGTGGGCAGAACACTCATTGTGGCCACAAGATCCAGGTTTTGGACGCGCCTTAGCGGGCGGGGTTACTTCATTGCAGATACTACCGGGTTCGGCAAACTTGTTTGGTGGCCGCTCGGTGGTGGTTAAAAATCTGCCGAGTAGAACCATGCAAGACATGAAATTTCCAGAAGCGCCATACGGCATAAAAATGGCCTGTGGTGAAAACCCGAAGCGTGTATATGGTGAAAAAGGCGGTCCAATGACGCGCATGGCAAATGTAGCAGGCTATCGTAAGGCATGGATTGAAGCACAAGCTTATCAGCAAACATGGAGCGATTATGAAGCCGGCGCAAAAGACGGTAAAGCGCCTATGCGTGATTTGCGTCTTGAAACGCTAGCCGGCGTGCTAGACGGCGATATTATTGTGCACATGCACTGCTACCGTGCAGATGAAATGGCCATAATGATGGACGTAATGAAAGAATTTAATTACCAAATTGGCACTTTTCATCATGCGGTAGAAGCATACAAAATTGCCGACAAGCTAGCTGAAAATAATGTCTGTTCTGCTATGTGGGCCGACTGGTGGGGATTCAAAATGGAAGCCTACGACGGTATACGTGAAAACGTGCCCATGGTACATCAAGCGGGTGCTTGCGCGATTGTGCATTCAGATGACGCTATTGGCATTCAGCGCTTAAATCAAGAGGCAGCAAAAGCATGGTCGGACGGTGTTAGAGCCGGCATTGATATTTCTCAAGCTGATGCTTGGCGGTGGCTGTCGGCTAACCCAGCAAAGTCATTGGGTATTTTTGAGCATACCGGCTCCATTGAAAAAGGTAAAAACGCGGATGTAGTATTATGGTCTGGCGACCCTTTCTCAAGCTATACCCAAGCTGAAAAAGTATTTATTGACGGCGCAATGGTATACGACAGAGCAGACCCTGAGAGCTGGCCGGTGAGTGACTTCGAGCTAGGTCAAATTGCGCAAGGAGACGCCAAATGAAATGTTCAGCAGTGATAAGTAATCTGATCCAAAATGTACGCTGTCAAAAACATACTTTGTTGGCCACGCGCGCTGCCAGTGCTTTATTGGTGTTAATGATCGCGTTAAGCGGCCATGCTTATGCGCAAAGAATCGCCATTACTGGCGGTCAAGTTCACACTATGTCAAGTAAGGGTGTTATTGAAGGCGGCACTGTGTTGATAGAAGATGGTACTATTAAGCAAGTGCTTAGCGGCGTTGCTGTTCCCGCAGGTTACACTGAAATTGATGCAACAGGCAAAGTAGTTTCCCCTGGTTTTATTGGTGCATTAACCAATCTTGGTTTGGTAGAAGTGAGCATGTCAGCGGGTGTTAATGACTCGCGGGTAAACGCTCATGCAGTATCAACTGTAGGTGCTGCTTACGATGTTCAATACGCTATTAATACTGATTCAACCTTAATTGGCGTTACACGCTTAGAAGGCTTTACAAGCGCGGCAACGGGCTTAGGATCTACCGGTCAGTTGTTTGACGGACAAGGCGCCTTTATAAGCTTGAGTACCGACTTTAATTCAGTGCTTAAATCGCATGCCTTTATGCACGTTGATTTAAGCAGCAGTGGCGCTGACAAAGTGGGCGATAGCCGCGCAGCATTATGGGTGGCACTTTATCAAAGTTTAGAAGAAGCATTATACGTGCAAAGCAATCCTATTACGCCGTCGTGGGAGTGGTTTGGCATGATTTCTCGCGCCGATGCAACTGCACTAGTGAAAGTGGTAAGCGGTGAAATGCCGCTGCTGGTAACCGCTAACAGAGCGAACGATATTTTGCAGGTACTGGCACTTAAAGAGCGTTTTAGCGATTTACAGCTGGCGCTGGTAAGCGCAAGTGATGGCTGGCGAGTGGCGCAGCAAATTGCGGCGGCAAACGTGGCGGTGGTATTAAGCCCTGAAGAAAACTTGCCGGGTCAGTTTGACCGTCTTGGTGCAACCCTGCAAAATGCCGCTAGGCTGCACGCTGCTGGCGTAGAGCTGTCTATTGGCATAGAAACGCATAACGCTCGCCTTGCACCGCAGCACGCGGGAAACGCAGTGGCAAATGGCTTACCGCACAGTGTAGCGTTAGCAGCTCTTACCATTAACCCCGCTAAGCTATATGGTGTAGATGATATAGTAGGAAGCTTAGAAGCGGGCAAGCAAGCCGATATAGTGATTTGGTCTGGCGATCCGCTTGAGGTAACGCAGGCCGCTGAAATGGTGTTCATTAAAGGGGAGTCTATGACCATGCAGTCTAGACAAACTAAACTGCGTGACCGTTATTTGCATCGTGATGTGAGCAAGCCTGCAGGCTACTCGCAATAAGCGCTTAGGCAAATAAAAAAGACTTCATATGAAGTCTTTTTTTTCGCGTGTAATTTACCTAAGCTGAGGCTGTACTAGCGTAAAGCAGGTATTAAGAGTTAATCGCCATTAATAACTTAGGCGCCATGAAATCAACAATTAAAGACTGAGCCTCTTTCGTTGGGTGAATACCATCTCGCTGCATTAAGCTTGCATCTAGTGCTATATCCTGCAGAAAAAACGGAATAAGCGGTATATCAAACTGTTTTGCTAAGTCGTGAAAAATAGCTGTAAAAGCTTTGGTATAGCGAGCGCCATAGTTGGTCGGTATTTGCATTTCTTGAATGATAACTTCAACGTTATTGTCTTTGGCTAATTCAATCATGTTAATTAAATTTTGTTTAATCTTACGTGGGTTATGCCCTTGCAATGCGTTGTTTCCCCCCAACTCTATATATAAATGAGTGGGCTGATGTAAGGCAAGTAAGCGTGGCAAGCGCGCAAGGCCGCCGTCGGTAGTATCGCCGCTTATAGCAGCGTTTATAACCTCAATAGGCGTGTTGCTTTGCCGCCATTGCTGGGCGAGTAAATATACCCAACCTTGATGCGCACTTAGTCCATACGCGGCGCTTAAGCTGTCGCCTAGAACCAGTAATTTGTGTTCACCAGCGACTTTTTGAGCACTGCCACTCTGATCTGAAACTGCAAAATTTGCGAATAAAAGACTAATTAATAATAGCCCTAAGCGGATACCTAAAAGTCCACTTTTTTTGCGTGCTGTACAGCTTGCTACCAATTTATAGGAAAAATGTGCCACTATGAGTCAAGCCCCTTTGATGATCGAAACAAAAAACGTTACTAAGAAAGTCACTACGAATGAAGGTGAGTTACAGATCCTTCATCCTATTAGCTTTCAAGTAAAAGCGGGCGAAAGTGTGGCAGTAATAGGCGCCTCTGGCTCGGGTAAATCAACCCTGCTAGGCCTACTAGCAGGCTTAGATGAGGTTAGCACCGGGGAGATTACATTAGACGGCGAGCCACTTCACAGCTTAGATGAGGAACAGCGCGCTCGCCTAAGAGGTGAAAAAGTAGGCTTTATTTTTCAAAGCTTTATGCTGGTACAAAGCTTAACAGCGCTGGAAAATATTATGTTACCGGCTGAAATCGCTGGTCTGCCTAATGCAAAAAAACTGGCTAATGACATTTTAGTCAAAGTAGGGCTTGAACATCGTGCGCAGCATTTTCCTAATCAGTTGTCGGGCGGCGAACAACAAAGAGTGGCCATTGCTAGAGCCTTTATTACCAACCCAAAAATTTTATTCGCGGATGAACCTACCGGCAACCTCGATTCAGTAAACTCCAAAAAAGTAGAAGATTTATTGTTCGCCTTAAACAAGAACTCTGACACTACGCTCATATTAGTCACCCATGACAGCCAGCTATCAGAAAAATGCGACCGGCAATTGCGCATGACCGCGGGCGAATTAGTGGAGCAGCAGCCGCGTCTTAAAGTGGTGTCGGGAGACTAATTATGATGGCTTTTAATTTAGCATGGCGCTTATTTAAGCATGAAGCGCGGCGTGGCGAACTAACAATCATATTGTTAGCAATAATATTGGCGGTAGCGTCAGTACTGTCCCTATCCTTATTCTCAGAGCGCCTGCAGCAGGCACTCACCGATCGCAGCGCCGAATTTATTGCCGCCGATAGTCAGCTTCGCGCAAGAGCGCCGGTCGATCCTCTGTGGATTGAAGAGGCCAGCAAGTATAATTTAAGCACGGCATTTCAGCTGTCCACACGCTCTATGGTATTCGCCGGTGACGAGTTAGCACTATCAGATGTTCGAGCGGTTGACGCGGCGTATCCGCTAAAAGGCAGTGTAAAATTAGCTGACATACCTTTTGGTGAAGGTATTGTCACTTCGCAATCAGTGCCCGCTGGCGAAGTATGGGCCGACTCGCGTTTAATGCAGGTGTTAGCCCTTAATATTGGTGATGAAGTAGAAGTAGGCGAAGCAAAGCTCAAAGTGACCCAAATCTTGAGTGAAATCCCTGACGCTGGGTTTAGCGTATTTAACACCGACCCAACCTTGCTAATGAATCAGCTCGATATTGAGCAAACCAAAATTACGGGCCCGGGCAGTAGAGTCCGATACAAATATTATTTTGCCGGCGAGCCTAGCGACTTAGACGACTATTATAATTGGCTACGTCCGCAGATGAATCGAGAAGTGCACCGGTGGACCAGTATTGAAGATGATGAATCGGCGATAGGCAATTCAATTGCGCGCGCCGAAGAGTTTTTCTTGCTGGCAAGTCTGTTGGCGATTGTATTAGCGGCGGTGTCTATCGCGGTGGCGGCCCAGCGTTTTAGTCAGCGTCATTTTGACCCTGTGGCAATAATGAAAACCCTGGGCGCGGGTAAATCAATGGTAAGAACTATTTACCTGATTCAAATCAGCTTTATTACGCTGTTGGGCATTATGCTTGGTAGTATTGTGGGCTACCTAATTCAGCAGGCGGTGGCGGTTGGTCTGCAGGGCCAAGTAGAGGTTGCCTTAAATACATGGTACTGGCGCCCCCTTGGAATTGCGGTATTTACCGGCGTTACCTGTGCTTTGCTGTTTTCTTTATACCCCTTGTTACAGCTGTTTTCGGTGCCGCCGTTGCGCGTGCTTCGTCGAGACATAAGCTCAACAGTGTCGTCAAAAGTGCTACAGTTTGCTTTGTCAGGCGGCGCTGTATTTTTACTGATGTGGGTATATAGCGGTAATTTAAAAATAAGTGGCATTTTGTTTGCAGGTGGTATTGTGTTGGTTGCAAGCTTACTGCTGATGACGCACGTACTCATTATTGTGGGTAGAAAATTAGGCAGCGGCAGCATGGGCGCATGGACCTTGGCATGGGCCAGAATTAGACGCCGTGCTATGGGTAACTCGGTCCAGCTAATTAGTTTTGCTATTACCATAATGCTGTTGTTAGTAGTGCTGGTGATGCGTAACGACTTGGTTAAGCAGTGGCGCGACCAGCTGCCAGAAGGTACGCCAAATTATTTTGTTGCTAATATTACCGAAGCGCAAAAAGAAGGTCTTAAAGAACACTTTACTGCCAATAACGTAAGCTACGAGAAATTTTACCCCGTCGCGCGCGGTCGCTTTGTGGCGATTAATGATGACAAAGTACGTACCGACGTGACCAAAGAGGGTGAAGAGGCAGCTAACGATGGACGCCAGGGCCTTGGCCGCGAGGCAAATTTAAGCTGGACCACGGTGCTGCAAAGCGGCAATGAAATTGTAGACGGTAAGTGGCACGACAACTGGCAAGAAGGCGAACCGGTGCCGCTGTCAGTTGAAACCGAAATAGCCGGCAGGTTAAACATTGAATTGGGCGACACGTTAACCTTTAATTTAGGCAGTGAAATCATTAACGCCGAAGTGACCAGCATGCGTAAAGTAAACTGGCAAACTCTGCAGCCTAATTTCTTTTTTGTGCTTCATCCTAAAGCAATGGAAAACTTCAGTGCCACCTACATCACTAGTTTTAATTTAGATGAGTCGCGCAAAAATGAAATAGCTGCGCTTATGGCGCCGTTTGCCAGCGTGACTTTATTTGACGTAGACGCCCGCATTAATCAGGTGCGCGAAATTATTGATCAGGTGTCTATGGCCGTTGAGTTTATTTTAATATTGGTCTTAGTGGCAGGCTCCTTAGTGCTAGTGGCCCAAGTGCAGGCCAGCATGGATGAGCGCCTAGAAGAGCTTGCCATTTTACGCACCTTGGGTTTAAAAGGCATCAGCATACGTTTTAGTGTCATAAACGAATTCTTTATTATTGGCGGGGTGGCAGGCTTAATGGCCGCATTAGCGAATGAATTCAGCTTATACTTACTGCAAACATTGGTCTTTCAAATGCCATTTTCGCTGCATTTTGAATACTGGATAATTGCTCCGCTAGTGGGTGCATTGGTTGTTGGTCTGCTGGGCGCGTTAAGCTGCTGGCGACTGTTGTCGCTGAACACCGCGCATTTGTTGCGTAAAATGGTATAGGTGAAGCTTTAAGGTTTGAGGTAGCCAGGTTTTATATCTGCAGGCTGATCACTGTTATGATCTCAGGTGTGTAGGTTTTTCACCTGCTGCCAATTAGCCTCCTTTATAATGCCCTGAACAAAATGGTAGGCGCACACGAGTTTATACTTGCGTGCGCTTGCGCGTTTCCACCCATACATTCAGGTAGTTGCCAGCAAATATAACAATGGCCCCTACAATAACCCACACGTCAATCGCTTCTTTATAAATGACCATTGCCGCTATCGCAACAATGGGAAGGCGCACAAAATCAAGTGGGGCAACAAAGGTCGCTGGCGCTATGGTGAGCGCTTTTGTGATACAAAAATGGGCTAATAGTCCGCAGCAGGCAAGCAGGCTTAGTAAAGGTATATCTGCTTTGCTAGGCGCGGCAATGTCACCATCGTAACCGGCGCAAATTACACCAAAAATAAGCTGCAGAACACAAAGATAGAACATAATTGTCCCGATACTTTCGGTGCGCGTTAAGCGTTTGGTAAATATGTAGGTAAGCGCAAAGAAGAATGCGCACGCTGCGGCGGCAAAAACGCCAGGATGTAAATTATCAACAGAAGGGCGCGTCACAATTAATATCCCCAAAAAGCCCATAAGAGCGGCAATAGAGCGTGTGAGGGTAAGACGTTCACCTAGTAAAAAGGGCGCAAGCAAAATAACCCACAGTGGCGAGGTAAATTCCAGCGCAAAAACCTGTGCTAAGGGAATAACACTTAGCGAAAAAAACCACAGGTTCTGACCGGTAAAATGAAAGACATTGCGTACTAGATGAGTGCGCCAGGCGCCAATCCCAATTTTGCTGTGTGCACCACTTGCATACAGTATCACTAGCACAATCAGCAGGCCAATAGCTGAGCGATACAGCATAATTTCAAAGGTATCAAAATTAGCGCTGAGTTCTCGTCCTGCAATCGCCATGGTGGTAAAACTAAATATTGCGCCCAGCATCCACAGTGCGGCTTGCAGGGTTGAACTCATAAAATACTCTATGTGCCTGAAAGTGGGTCAATATATCATAGAAGAACGCGCTTTTGCTGATCGCCGTAAATTTGCGCAAGCTGCGCCGCTTGAAGATAAGATGAAAGGTCGCGAAAAATAGCGCAGTATATGAAATATATATAAAGACTACACGAGTACATAGCGGGCGATAGTGCGGTTTTATTACATTACGTTTACAAACACTTTGCAAATTGAACATAAAGTCAATAATACAGGTCGCTATATTAACTGGTCATACTAGTACTTAGCATTAGCGTGTGTTTTTAAGCCGTATGCATAAAATAATTAATTACATATCTACATAAGAAGTGGGAGATAGAATGAAAAAACTGTTAGTGAGCACGTGTGTTGTGACTGCCTTAGGTTTAGCTGGATGTGGCACAGAAACGATTGAAGATCTACAAGCAGAGGTAACACCTGAAAGACCTGCATCACGAGTCATGTTTGACCCTTCCAACGGTGTTTTACCCGTGCCTACTGATTTGTTATTTGCATTAGCTGGCCAAACGCAAGATGGCACACTTGAGCTTCCTGCAGAGGTAGCATCTAGAGCACTCAATGAGGGGGTTGCCAACTACGCCGAACCTGGTATTGCTCTTGGTGCTCAAGATGGGTGGAGCACGCAGGCGGCATTTGCGATATCTACCGCTCACCCTGATGGGATTAGTTTAGATGCAGGGTCTGTTGCTACGCCCGGCTCAGTGAGGATATTTAGGGGCGCCATTGGTGGCGATCTAAGAGATCCAGACTGTACTAGTGCGCTCCCGTTAACTGGGTGCAAAATATATAATGAACTCAATTTTGGCGAGGATTTTGTAGCCCAAGCATCAGGCAACAACATTAATATTGTTCCATTAAAAGCCTTTGACGGCGCTACAAGCTATTACGTTGTGCTAACTGACGGGCTCAAAGCGAGTGACGGTCAATCATTACAAGGCTCAACAACCTATGATTTAGTACGTCAGCCTAGTGGGTCATTGCCGCTTGCTTCAGATGCACAGTTAGCACTACAGGGGCTTATAAATTCTTATGAGTCGGTTATTGTTGGTCAAGGTGGTGTTGCCGTAGATTCTATTATCTATAGCTCAACATTTACGACTCAAACCACCACTGGCATTTTCAACACCATAAAAGGCTTACAAATTGGTGGTTTTGCTCAAGCCTTTGGTGCTGCCTTAGCGGGAGGTGGCGATGTTGGAGCGGCAACAGCGGCGGCGGGTAAGCTTTTGCCTGCCATTGTGGTAGATGCATCATCACCAAAAACGGCTTTTGACGTTGTGGCGCCATTATTCTTAGGCGCTGAACGTTTTGGAGGATTACAAGCTGTAGGCTTAGGCACCTGTGGAGGACTTCTTGCAACACTAAATAACCAAGATTCACCGTTGTTTGCTACAGCAACAGCTACCTTTTCGACTTTTGGCCTACTATGTTCTGCTCAGGTGACTAAAGGGACAATCGACTTACCTTATTATTTAAGCCCAACCCAGCCATTAACAGACAGCTGGCAAGCAGCTTGTTCTAACGGCGTTGCATTACAAGGAATTGGTGCGGCCAATATTCCGACTCTCATTGCCAACGGCTCGTTACCTGTTGGACCTTTAAATGATTATTGTCAGGCAGCGTCTGGCGGTAATTTACTTGACCTAGATGTTTCGGGTTTAGGCATTCTTGATAGCCGACATTTAACCCGTTACAGTCCTATTCCTAGAGCCAAAGGTCGTAATGTTGATGGTTCAGAAACGCTCAATGTTCAAATATCGGTGCCAGACGTCAACTTAATTTCCGCTCTTGCTGCCCTTAATCCTGCGGTTACAGCAATAAGCAAACCTGATGCAGGTTGGCCTGTAGTGATACTAGCTCATGGTATTACAAGTAGTAAAGAAGCAATGTTGGCAGCTAGCGGCACACTCTCATTGGCTGGTTTTGCAACTGTTGCAATTGATCAACCTCTACACGGAGAGCGCGGGTTTGTATTAGAAGATGGCACTATTGTTAACGCTACAAACGGTGCTGGTGGGTCTACAACGGACTACTTTAACTTGGCAAGTTTATTGTCTTCTCGCGATAATAACCGCCAAGGTGTGGTTGATTTAATGGGCCTAAGATTAGGTTTAAACGCAGTGGTAGATGCCTCCGGTAGCGTTGACTTAGATGTGTCTAATGTGTATCTGGCTGGGCAATCTTTAGGCGCTATTGTTGGACATACCGCCGTTGCTATGGCTAACGAAAGCCTCGCTCAGGTGAATCCTGCATTAGCTGATTTTGACAGTATGTACGCATTTAAAGGTGCAGGCTTAAAAGTTCCCGGTGGCGGTATTGCTGGTTTCTTATTAGAGTCGGGATCGTTTGGTAATTTAGTTAAAGGCTCGTTGTTTGCTGCCTCATCAACCGAATTTCAAGCATTCTTAGGTCAGTTTGCCGCAGAAAACGAATTATCGGTAACGGCTGCCATACCAGGTGCTTATGCTGCGTTTTCTTCAGGGTTTAATGAGCAGCAACAAGCAAGCGCTGCTGCATTATTTGGTCAATTTGCCTATGCTGCACAAACGATGCTAGATGCGGGCGACCCTAATACTTATGCAAGTATTCTTGGGGCGCAAACTACTCCGGTATATATGGCAGAGGTTGTTGGTGGTGGCACCAACGACGACGGCAGCACAGCCTTGCCCGACCAAACTATTCCGAACTTTGTACCACCTCTTTCTGGCACCGAAGCGCTAGCTCGCCTAATTGGTCTACAAGGAGTGAGCACTACAAGTTCAGGCAGTGGACTTGTGCGGTTTATAGCCGGCTCTCATGGTTCGCTACTATCGCCAGTACCAAGTGCGCCAACCACGGTTGAAATGCAGCTACAGCTGGCACAGTTTTTTGCTTCTGCACAAGACGGTACAGCCACCATAGTGGTAACTAACCCTGCTGTTGTTCGTAACTAATCAGTTTTAGGTACTATTAAGGCCAAGTCATTGACTTGGCCTTTTTTGTTTGCCCAGCGAAGCTGACAAACCCAACCACTTAAAAGAAGGTCGAGTTACTTTGACTAAAAGGAAGATAACCTAAATGAAAAGGGCGTTATTCGCTAACGCAGAGGTGTTATATAAACAATAAGAAGGTGGCTTAGTAGCGCTGGCGGTATTGTTGAGGGGGCCTAAGGGTCAAGCTCATTAAAAATAAAATCCCGTATATGCACTGAAATATTAGTTTAAATTTGTCTGTGCCTATGAACAGTCGTTTTGAAATAAGCGCTATTTAGCGCTCAACGAACCTGATCCTTAGATCCTTTCTTTTTTACGAGGTACTTATCAGTCAAATAGACTATTACGATAATAATACCCAGGATACTCATTTCGATTAAAAATGAAAAATCAAAAAACCGGTCAAGAATAATTGATGTCAAAAATCCAATAAAAATAAAAAATAAAAATTTCATGTGTACCTAATCTTTATAGCTTAGTGAACAAGATAGGGCAAAATAAAGAGCCCTACCTACATTAAGTAAATACTAAATCGTTGAGTTGAAACGATGTCTGTTTATCAAAAAGAAACTGTTGCTTCCACTATGGTTTCTCGAACTAAAGCTATTTATGTGATTACTGAAGCTGCTACTTCCACTGTTAATTATTCTTTCTCCTACATACCCCAGTGCAACGCCAATGAGTACGTTCCCAAATATTCCACCGCTTACAATTGTTACTTGATCACATTTTAATTCTTGCATATTGTCTCTCCTTGAGATTATTTTAAGTTCAGGTTTACTCGGCACGCTTCAAGTATAGAAACTTGCCAAGCAACTAATTGATAAAGCTGCGTTGTTTAAGGCAATATCTAAAAGGCCAAACCCAAACGTTATAGCGCGCCTAGTTACAAGCAGGCTAATTTTGCGTAAGCTCTAGTTCCCTGCCCACTAAACAAGACTAACAAATGACGCACCAGCATGAAACTGGCCCTTAGTATTAATTATTGATTGATTGAACGGTATTTTTAACTAGACGATGCTAAACTTATGATTCTTTTTACTGCAGGAATAGGGCCTTATTTCTATATTGTTGGAACAGATGTGCATCGCTCGGTAGATTGGATAGTGCAAAACAACACGTTCAAAAGTATAGCCAGCCCAGCAAAGAAAGTAGCATTATTAGCAACAACCTTATTATTCATACCGCCACTTCGCATCCTTTTGCTGACGTGGGTATTGGTATAGAAAGCAGCCCCCCAGACAGTGGTTACAAACAATATCATTTCTTCAACGGGAAACTACCCAAACGCAATTGAATATAGGTTTGACAGAACCACTGGTGTGCTTATCTAAGAAAATATCACCAATAAATTTATTGCCGACAGAAATCGCCGGTGCCGCTACCCAAAAAGATAACGACACCGGCGGTAAACCTAAGCAGGTGGCTAATAGCATTCAATATTTACCTAAGAGCCAAGAGTAAGCTTAAAGGCACTACTTATATGTCTAAAGCGTTTAAAGCTTCCTCAAGGGTAGGGTAGCTAAAGGTAAATCCTGCCGCCATTAAGCGTTCGGGCAGCACTTTTTGCCCATAAAGGACTAAGTCAGACGATTCGCCCATGAGGGTTTTAATGACCACTTTTGGCACCCTGAATATGCAGGGCCTGTCTAAGCGTTTGGCCAGTTTAATCGAGAAAAATGCGTTGGTGTTAGGGTTAGGCGCGGTAAAATTATAAGGGCCCTTGCATTTGCCGTTGGTCAGCATAAATTCGAGGGCTTTAACCATATCCTCAATATGAATCCATGACATAAACTGGGTGCCAGCGCTAATAGGACCGCCTAGGCCTAATCTAAACGGCATAATCATTTTGGCTAATGCACCGCCGTTTTCGTCTAGTACAATACCTGTACGGGCGATACATACGCGGGTTTGTGCGCCAAGCGCAATGCTCTCCCACTTGCGACACACCTGCGATGAAAATTCGTCGTGATAGTCTTCAAAGTCTTCATCTATAGGAGTATCTCCTTGACGCCCGTATACGCCAACCGCTGAACCACTAATGAATACCTCAGGCTTGTCGCGGGCATTGTTAATTAGGTCAACGAGGCGGGTGGTAATGTCCCAGCGAGAGTCACAAATGACTTGCTTTTGATTATCGGTCCAGCGCTTATCCGCGATAGGCTCACCGGCTAAATTGATAATAGCGCTGTAGTCGTTTATATGTGAAATTTCACCAAGGCTCACGGTGCCTATGTTATCTCCTAAAAGACGCTTAGCGCGGCTTGGATCGCGACTAATCACGGTTATTTTGTATTTGTCCTGCAGGTTTTTAATTAAGCGCCTGCCAATAAGTCCAGTACCGCCTGAAATAAGCACATGTTGCATGATTATTCTCTCTTTAATCTTTGGTGCATGAAAGTGCTAAAGAAACTGAGTCAGAAAAACGCAGTGCGTGCGGTTTATCGACTTCAGCCTCTGCGAAAGTAACCGATGGGTGTTCAGCGGCTACAGCCAAAATATCTGCGGTAAGCTTTTCTAGTAATGAAAACCGGTTGTCTTCGACCAAACGTATGATTGCTTTAGTAATTGTTTTATAATTTAGAGCGTCTTGCATTTGGTCTGTGTCGGAGGCCTGTTTTGCATCGTAATGAATTAATATATTTATTACGACATCTTGCTGATTTTTTATCTCATCTTCATTGATACCAATGTAAGTGCGTAGCCTAAGATTTTTAATGCGAATAGTGGCAAGATTAAGATTCATAAAATATTGTATTCCTTGATAATACTGCGTTAGTGAAAACTGTTGCAACGTTGAGTTGTTAAAAATTGCCGTAAAAACGCTTCATTGAAAAATCAGATACACAAAAAATAAATGTATACTGCCTTAACGATTTTGCCATGCGACGGTATTGAAAAATCCTAACCCACCTTGGAAATAAAATGGAAAGTAATACACCCGTAATAAAAGCATTTATCCTAATGGCCAGTGTGATCATCGTTCTGGCGGGCATTAAAGCTGCCAGTGTCGTGTTAGTGCCCTTTTTATTATCTGTTTTTATTGCGATTGCGGTCAGCCCACTCATTAATTGGTCAAGCCAATACAAAGTGCCTCGATGGCTGTCCGTCACCTTTGTAATACTCCTAATAGTAGTGATTGGATTTATGTTGGCAGGATTAATTACCCAGTCAATGGCAGAGTTTCGGGCTAACTTGCCGAATTACAAAGAACAGCTCTCGGGTGAATTTGCATGGATAGTGAGTAAAATGGCGCTGGTAAATATTCATATTGACGAAAGTATTGTCGTTAACTACCTCGATCCAGCCATGGCGATGACCGTCGCGACTAACTTTATCGCAGGTATGGGCGCGGTGCTCTCAAACGTATTTCTTATTTTACTCACCGTTATTTTCATGCTTTTTGAAGCCGAGACTATGCCTAGACGAGTGCACATTGCGTTTTCAGATCCCGACATGAAGCTTCCTCACATAGACCGGTTTTTGAAATCGGTTAATCAATATCTAGTTATTAAAATGATGGTGAGCGTAGCAACGGGTATCATTATAGGTGCATGGCTATATTTTTTAGGCGTTGACCACTATATGCTGTGGGCGGTGCTATCTTTTATGCTCAACTTTATTCCTAATATAGGCTCAATTATTGCGGCGATACCGGCGGTGCTTATGGCCTTTGTTGAATTTGGTTTTGTACAAGCCGGATTAGCAGGCCTAGGCTTTATAACGGTGAACATGGTAATGGGCAATTTAATAGAGCCACGCTTTATGGGCAAAGGCTTGGGCTTGTCTACCTTGGTGGTATTTCTATCTTTAATATTTTGGGGCTGGCTACTTGGCACAGTGGGCATGCTGCTATCTGTGCCGCTAACCATGGTCGTTAAGATTGGTTTAGAGTCGCAAGAAAGCAGCAGATGGCTCGCTATTTTGCTGTCGGGAGATAATAAAGACTTGGTCACGCCTACTGCCGCTGAGCTTCCTCAATAGTCAGATTTTGCCTCGGCTGAATGGCTAAAAAAGCTGGATTAATTAACAATAGGTATTGCCTATCCTTAATCCAGCGGTTGTTGTTAAGGAAGTACCTTTTTAAACGGCTTCACCGTTACTTTTTCATATACGCCGGCGCTAATGTAAGGGTCGGCATCGGCCCATTGTTGTGCCTGCTCAAGACTTCCAAACTCAGCCACAATAAGAGAACCGGTAAATCCCGCAGGGCCAGGGTCGTGGGCATCTATCGCCGGGGTCGGCCCAGCGGCGAGCAGCCTGCCTTCATTGGCCAATAAGGTAAGTCTTGCCACGTGGTCAGGGCGTGCTTTTAAGCGATTTCCCAAGCTGTTTGGCACGTCTTGCGCATAAATCATATAATACATGCTGACTTCCTTTTATAAATGCGTGGCTGCTTTCATGGTGGCCACGAATTCGCCTAGCTGCTGGTGCATGTCTTTGCTGTTAGCTAAGTTTTTAGCAATTATATTCACCGTGGCTGAGCCTGATATAGCGCCTGCTGCGCCTGCTTGAATGGCTGAACTCACCTGCTGCGGCGTTGATATACCAAAGCCGATTAAAGGCGGCGCTACTTTGTACTTTTCCAGTTTAGCCACAAGTTCTGCAGCAGGTATTTCAACCGCCGATTCAGCTCCAGTAACACCCGAGCGGCCAAGTAAATAAGTGTAGCCACTAGATTTTTCGCCAATTAAAGACAGGGTTTCGTCACTCGCGTTAGGCGGGGCAATGAGTATTTGTTGAATGCTGTTGTTTATGGCAGCGTCAATAAAACGCTGGGCTTCACGCAGCGGTACATCGGCAATTAAAATTGAGTCAACGCCGGCTTCAAAGGCAGATTTATAGAACGTGTCTACGCCTTTTGCCAACACTAAGTTGCTATATAATAATAACCCGATAGGAATATCGGCATACTCAGCTCTAAGCTGCTTCAAAATGGCAAAGCAGTCATGGGGGCGTATGCCCGAGCCCAAAGCGCGTATGCTGGCCTTTTGAATAGTCGGGCCGTCGGCAATAGGGTCGGAATAGGGTATGCCAAGCTCTAAGGCATCTGCACCGTTCTTTACCAATGTGCGAAGGATATCAAGTGAGGTTTCAAAGTCAGGGTCGCCCAGCATCACGAAGGGCACAAAGGCCCCTTGTTTTTTAGCCGATAAGTTTGCAAACATTGTTTTATAACGACCAGTATCTTTTGGTGACTGCATTATAAATCATCTCCTAAAATTTTAATGACGTGCTCAAGATCTTTATCGCCTCGACCTGACAGGTTGACCACAATGATCATTTCTTCTTCGGCATCATCGGCCATGTTCAGCGCATGCGCTAGTGCGTGGGATGGTTCAAGCGCGGGAATAATACCTTCTTTTTTGCACAAGAGTTTAAATGCGTTTAATGCTTCGGTGTCGGTAACGGCGTAATATTCGGCGCGTCCTGTTTCATGCAAAAAGGCGTGCTGCGGGCCTACCGCGGGGTAGTCTAGTCCTGCACTGACCGAGTAAGACTCTTCAATTTGACCGTCTTTGTCTTGCATAATGTAGGTGTAAGCGCCGTGCAGTATGCCTTTGCTGCCGGTAACAATAGTCGCGCCATGCTCTTTGGTGTGCACGCCTTTACCAGCTGGTTCAACGCCTATAAGCCTCACGCTTGGTTCGTCGATGAAGTCGGCAAACATGCCAATGGCGTTTGAGCCACCGCCAACGCAGGCCACGACGGCGTCGGGCAGGCGGCCTTCTCTTTCCATAATTTGAGCACGGGTTTCTTCGCCAATCATGCGATGATATTCACGCACTATAGTAGGGAAAGGATGAGGACCTGCGGCGGTGCCTAGCAAGTAATGCGAGGTTTCGTAAGAGGCTGACCAGTCTCGCATTGCTTCGTTTACGGCGTCTTTTAAGGTGCCTGAGCCTGAATTGACGGGTATTACTTGTGCGCCCATTAAGCGCATTCTAAATACATTGGGCGACTGACGTTCAACGTCTTTAGCACCCATGTATATGCGCGCTTTTAAGCCAAGCAGCGCGCATGCTAGGGCGGTTGCTACGCCATGCTGTCCGGCGCCTGTTTCGGCAATTACTTCGGTTTTACCCATACGCTTGCATAACAACGCTTGTCCCAAAACCTGATTGGTTTTGTGCGCGCCGCCGTGCAATAAATCTTCACGCTTTAAATACAGCTTTACCAGCGGGTTTGAAACTAGGTTTCTAGACAAGGTCATGGCCGTAGGGCGACCCGCATAGTCTTTAAGTAAATCCATAAATTCTTTCTGAAACGCGGGATCATCTTTAGCGTCTAAAAAGGCTTGTTCTAATTGGTCAAGTGCCGGGATAAGGAGTTCTGGTACATACGTACCGCCAAATTCGCCAAACTTTGAGTCTAATTTATTCATATTATATGTCTCTTTATATGCGTTTTACGAACGCGCGAGCGCGAACAATTCTATTAATTTAGCCTGCGTTTTAATGCCAGGCGCATCTTCAATGCCTGAATTGACATCAATAATACCAACGCCTATTTGGCTTGCCGCTTGAATATTGGTGCTTGATAAACCGCCTGCCAATACAAGCGCAGACTTTTCTTTTATGCTGTCTAACAAGCGCCAGTTGAAACTATTGCCGGTGCCACCTGTTTGCTCACCCACTTTGCAGTCCAGCAATACACGCGACAATATACCAGAGTTTATTTGCGAGTGAAGGGTACTAAAGGCCGCATTTATCGATTGAGACTCAACCACGTCTACCGACATTGCCTTCCAAATTTCACACTGTGGCGGCAGTAGTTTTTTAAGATCTGCCGTATATTGTAAACCTTCTTGGCCGTGCAGTTGTACCGCCCGTAAAGACAGTTTGTGTGCATACTCAAGCACTTGCTCTAGGGGCTGATTAACAAACACGCCCACATAAGCCTGCTTCACCTGTTGGGTAATTTCAAGCGCGGTTTCCATGCTTATGTAGCGCTTCGAGTTTGGGCTAAAAATTAAGCCTAAATAACTAACCGGAAAACCTGCCACCAGCTTTGCTTGTTCAATACTGGTGATACCGCACACTTTAATGTCGCCATAAACAAGTTGCGAAACCGCTAGGTTTAGGTCAACTTTAGCCATTAGTGCACTGCCGACTAAAAAGCTGTCTACAAACGGGGAGAGTCTGCGGACATCCTGATTCGTGTAAATACCGGATTCTGAAATTATAACACCCTTAAAGCGTGCATCACTTCGAATAACTGGGGCTAAACGTTCGGTGGTCGCCAAATCGGTAGACAAATCTCGCAAGTCGCGATTGTTTATGCCGATGATGTTCGCACCAAGCGCAAGCGCTCGCTCGGTCTCTTGGGCGTTACTAACTTCGGTTAATACATCCATTTTTAAAGCGTGAGCTACGCTAGCAAGATGTGTATATTCTTCATCGCTTAGCACCGACAGCATCAGTAATACAGCGTTAGCGCCTAAATAGCGCGCTAAATAAACTTGGTACTCATCTACAAAAAAATCTTTATTAATAGTTGGCTGAGACACTTTGTTGCTTACATACTGTAAATACTCGAATTTACCTTGAAAGTATTTTTCGTCGGTTAGTACAGAAAAGCACGCAGCTTCTTTTTGATAAGCCTCGGTTATTTCATCAAGATCGAAATTTTCTCTTATTAGACCTTTTGAAGGCGACGCTTTTTTACATTCGAAAATATAGCTAGTGCCTTTTGCTGCTAGGGCGTCAAAAAACGAGTTGTCACTTAAGGTAAGTTTGTCTTTGAAGTGCACTAAGGGAAGCTGCTCTTTTTTTAGGATTAATTCTTCGCGTTTATCCGCAACAATCTGTTCTAACACATTTGCCACTATATACCTCCTTGACTGATAAGTGCTGCATGGGAAATGGTCTGCATAGGTTTTTTTTCTGCAATAGCCTGCATAACCGTATTGAAGTGGGTTCTAAATGGCTGCTGCGTGTCATGTAACCACAGCAGGCTGGCGGCGTTAATCGCAATGGCATGGATGTGTGCAGATTCGCCCTCGCCATTAAACACCTTATTTATTGCGCTCACATTATATTCAGGTGTATCACCTAGTATCGCACCTAGCGGCATTTCACTTATGCCGAAGTCGCTAGGCGCGAGCGTGAATTCGTGTAAAGTGTTATTATGCACATGAATGGCTGTAGATGGACCATGCAGCGCTATTTCATCAAGGCCTGAACCATGCACTACCAAGGCGTTTTTATGGCCCAAGTTTAATAAGGTTTGCGCGTAAATAGGCACTAATTTGGGATCGTATACGCCATATATGCCATGGCTTGGACTAGCAGGGTTTGCTAACGGGCCTAACACATTAAACAAGGTGCGCGTTTTGAGCGCTAAACGTACTGTCATAGCATGCTTGACACCGGTGTGATAAACGGGCGCGGCTAAAAAGCAAAAGCCAGCCTCGTCTAAACACTTGCGAGCAGTTTGCGGGCTCATATCAAGCTTGATACCAAAACCAGCGAATAGGTCAGAAGAGCCTGATTTACTCGACACACTTCTATTACCATGTTTAGCGACCTTAATACCACAGCTCGCCGCAACTACCGCCGCTGCACTTGAAATATTGATAGTGTTGTGACCGTCTCCGCCTGTGCCTACTAAATCGCTAAACGCATAGTCGGGTCGTGAAAATGCAACGGCATTGTCGCGCATGGCAGCAGCAGCGCCGGCTATCTCTTCACTGGTTTCACCCTTGAGTTTAAGCGCCACTAAAAAAGCTGTTAGCTCTAAATTGCCCATATCTCCGCGCATAACATCGTTGAAAATAGCGTAGCTTTGCGACTGACTAAGTGAGCCGCCTTGGTAAAGTGTTTCAAGCAAGTCAAAATATGCTGGGTTCATGTTATTTCCCTTCGCTTTGTGCATAGGTTTCATCTGCACTGCTTGCGGTAATAGGCGCACTAATTAAATATTGTATTGCTTGTAATAACAGTTGGCTACCTTGACTAGTTAGTACCGACTCGGGATGAAATTGGAAGCCAAGCATCTTATCATTGTTGTGCAGCACTGCCATGGGAAGCCCGTCTATATGTGCAATAACTTGCAAACATTCTGGTACATGCACTGCGGCCAAGGAATGATAGCGCGCAATGGGCATAGGCGATGGTAGGTTTTTAAACAGTTTAGGATAATCATGCTTCATCATGGACGATTTTCCGTGCATAACCTGCGGCGCTCTGGCTATTTTACCGTGGTAACTTTCCACTATAGCCTGATGCCCTAAACAGATACCCAGCACGGGAAATTTGCCTTTTACTTGTTCAAGAATGGCGGGCATGTTACCTGCATTGCTGGGTGAACCGGGTCCCGGTGATAGCATAAGAAGAGTAGGGCCGAGCTGACTATAGTGGTGAAGCTTATCCATTACTTTATGCGTATCTATGCTGTTTCTAAACACCGTTAGAGTGACGCCCAGCACACGTAGCTCATCTACTAAATTATAGGTAAACGAATCTTGGTTATCTATTAGTACCAGCTTAAGGTGACTCAAGGTTTGGCTCTTCACGGCTGCTTACTCCCTTGCTTTTGCATATTTTTATCATGTTGAAGACTCGTATCATCGGCCTTTTGCACTAATGTGGAAACTTTAGCAGTTTGCGTTTTTTCGCTTACCGCCGAGTTGCTGCGTTTTATTGCCGATATCACCGCCTGTGCTTTTGCGGTGGTTTCATCAGCTTCAAACTGCGGCACTGAATCATTCACCACGCCAGCGCCGGCCTGTATGTGCGCTAAGTTATGTTTTACAAAGGCTGAACGGATAACAATACAGGTATCAAAATCACCCAAGCCGTTAAAATAGCCAACCGCGCCACCGTAGCTGCCGCGCCTTTCTTTTTCGGTGTGTCTTATTAAGCTGGCCGCGCTAATTTTGGGTGCGCCTATTAAGGTTCCCATATTCATACAGGCTTGATAAGCGTGCAGCGCGTCTAAATCGTCGCGTAGTTCACCTACCACGCGCGACACTAAATGCATAACGTGCGAGTAGCGGTCAACTTTCAGCAGATCTTTAACGTGTCTGGTGCCGGGTTTACTCACCCGAGCCACATCGTTGCGAGCTAAATCTACCAGCATAATATGTTCAGATTTTTCTTTGTTGTCTTGCTGTAAATCGAGTTCTAGGCGGCTGTCTAAATCGACGTCAATACTGCCATCGCTGCGTTTACCGCGCGGTCGGGTGCCGGCAATGGGGTATATTTCAACGTAGTTTGTGGCTGCGTCGTATTTGAGCGCTGATTCAGGCGAGGCGCCGAATATAACAAAGTCATGGTCTTGCATATAGAACATGTAGGGAGACGGATTGGTTAACTTTAGCTGCCCGTAAGCAAGCAAAGGATTAGGGCAAGCAAGGGTAAAAGTGCGCGAGGGCACCACTTGAAATATGTCACCGTCGAGGATGTTCTCTTTTAGCGCGAGCACATCTTCACAATAGGCTCGGTCTGATTTATTCACTGAGACCTGCGTTGAAGGGTCTATAGGCAGTATGGTCTTGCTATTAATTGCTTCTGGCAGCTTTGCTATTTGATTAGTGATGAATTCTAATCGCTGATGGACTGAAAAGTAATGCTTGGCGACTTCTTCACCGCTAAATACACTGCCAATAATTTGGGTGCTGTTGGTTTGATGATCGACCAGTATGAGTGTTTCGGCCAAATAAAACACATAGTCAGGACAGGTATTACTCGATTCAGGCACCTCAGGCAGAGATTCAAAATTAGCTAATAAATCATAAGCGAACACACCGGCTAAAAAAACGGCGTGAGGATGTTGGCGAAGCGCTTTGAGCGATGATTGTATAATGCGCAGGGCATCAAATACACTGCGCTGCTTTAAACGTGAGTCTTCGTCTAGGTCGACATCGCATGTATTGAAGTTGAGCGTAAGCAAAGTGACCTGTGCATGCTCTGCCTCAGCCTGTAGCTGGGGGTTTGCATAATCGCTTAATAACTCTGCTATGAAAGGTAATAATGGCTGACCATTTTCAGACAGCGCTGTAATAACAACTGTATTTTTGTTGCATTCGATACGCAAAGCCGCGTCAATCAACAAAAGGCTCTTTAAGTTGTCTTTGCTGTCAATTTCTGCTGATTCAAGCAGTATAGAATGCTTGTTAGCAAGTGTATGGTATGCGTGTAATGGATTAGCAATATACGGTGCTTCAACCACTATACTTTCAACTGTGCCTGGCTGGCTTCCTAAATCCGACAAATTCATAGTTTACTGCGCCTCTTAGTATAGGGTGTATAGTCAATAGGTAATATGCCTGTCGGGCTTTCTTTGTGTTTATTGTATTAAAATTTGACAACAAAAAAGGCCCAGTATGTGGGCCTTGGATATGCGAACACGCACATGCAACCTGACCCTAAGTCTGGCTGTGCCACCAACAAATTGTAATTATGTGTGTTAAATGCATGAAATATCCAATATGTTTATGCGTTATCTCGGGGGTCTTGTTATCGATTAACTTTGTAAAGGTGTGATTGATAACACCGCAAGGCAAATAATTTGCTAGTTTTCTAAGCCCATAGGAGAAACCATAACGCAGTTAATGTCAACCACAAATATAAATTAAAATGCATCACCGGTGTAAAATACTTTTTGTCTATCTTGAGGACGGACAAAAGCGCAATGTACACTGTGTGTAATTGTGCGTTATAATACCAAAATGGTAAAATGGTAAAATGGTAAAATGGTAAAATGGTAAAATGGTAAAATGCAAAATGAGTTGAAGGTATGTTTCACCGTGCAGTGGTGATGGTTACTGACTTTGATGCCCTTACGGATTATCGCCTGTTAATGCGATAAAAAAGGGGCGGTACAAGTCACCACGATAAGTTGTCACATAAGCTGAGGTTGAAGTTAAAGCGTAAGCTGCTGTGTACGTCAATACGGGGCTCGTTTTATGTCACTTCTTTGCTTGTACAGACACCACTTTAAAACATTTTTTACGCGGGAAAGGTATATATTTGAAAATTGATTTACACAGTCATACTCATCATTCAGATGGTAAGCTAAGCGTTGCCGAATTGCTAATGCGTGCGCAGCAAATGCAGGTTGATGTGCTCGCTATTACCGACCACGACTGTATAGATGCGATAGCCCCCGCACGCGCAATTTTAGCCCGCAATAAGCAAAAACTTACGTTAATAAGCGGCACCGAAATATCAACTAGATGGCATGGCTTTGAAATTCATATTTTAGGCTTAGAGGTGGATCATGAATGCCCCGTTTTTGTACAAAGACTCGCTACGCAGCTTGAAAAACGCCAAATAAGAGCCCAAAAAATATGCGAAAAGCTCAGTAAAATAGGCATTCATGACGTATTACCCCTTGCGCAAAATATGGTAACCAGTGGCTGTATCTCGCGCGCTCACATTGCCCAAGTCTTAGTTGACAAAGGCGTGTGCGATTATTTTCAGCAGGCTTTTACTCAGTATTTAGGCAAGGATAAAAAAGCCTATATAGTACCTCAGTGGATAGGCATTCAAGAAGCTGTGCAGTGGATTCATGAGGCCGGCGGCAAAGCCGTAATTGCGCATCCGTTTCATTACGATATGACAACCAAGTGGCTGCGCCGTTTAGCCGAAGAGTTTGCATCATACGGCGGTGATGCCATGGAAGTTCAACATCCGAATTTAGCCAAGGAAAAACACGATCTCATGGTAGACATTGCCTTAAAAACAGGCCTTATGGGTTCAGCTGGCTCTGATTTTCATGCGCCGTCAAAGTGGACCGAGCTGGGCCGTAGGCTTAACATCCCAGCGAGTTTGACGCCCGTTTGGACAAGTTTTAAAACGCATTTAGGTGCGTAATAGTCAGGTTTCATGTGCGTAAAAAAGTAAACCTATATTATGAGTAGTTTTAGCGATTATAAATGCGTGGTATAATTTAGCGACATTCATTAGTATGTTTAGTAGCAGAATTTATGAGCCAGTTTTTTTATATTCACCCTGACAATCCTCAAGTGCGATTAATCAAGCAAACCTGCGAGCTGATTAAAAAGGGCGAGGTCATTGTGTATCCGACTGATTCAGGTTATGCCATTGGTTGTCAAATGGAAAACAAAAAGGCCCTTGACCAAATCTGCACTATTAGGGACATTCCTAAAGAGCATAACTTCACCTTAATGTGTCGCGATATGTCAGAACTATCCATATATGCACGCGTGAATAACGTCGCTTTCAGGCAAATAAAGAACAATACTCCTGGGCCCTATACTTTTATTTTAAAGGCCACCAAAGAAGTCCCGAAAAGATTACAAAATCCAAAACGTAAAACCATTGGAATTCGCGTGCCTAACAATGCCATTGCACTTGCTATATTAGAAGAGTTAGGCGAGCCGCTTATGTCTACCACACTAATTTTGCCCAACGCTGCAATGGCAGAAACCGATCCTGAGCAAATAAGAGACAAACTAGAAAAACGCATTGGATTGATTGTGCACGGCGGTTATTTAGGAGAACAACCCACAACTGTAATCGACATGTCAGAAGGTGAAACAACCATAATACGCCGTGGCAGTGGTGATCCTTCGCAGTTTGAATAGGCAATTTTGAAATACCTATGAACGGTTCAAAAGACAAATCGAAAATAACTGAGCAGCAGCCCCTAGCGCTCGCCTTTATTAATGGCGAGGCTTTCATTAATAAGCCTGAAGATTTATATATCCCTCCTGACGCTCTGGAATTAATTTTAGACACCTTTGAGGGACCGCTCGATTTACTGCTGTATTTAATCCGCAAGCAAAAATTCGATATTATTGAACTGCCGGTGCTGCAGGTAACGCGTCAATATATGGAATATGTAGAGGTAATGACAACGGTAAAGTTAGAGCTTGCGGGAGAATATTTAGTGATGGCTGCTATGCTGGCAGAAATTAAATCACGCCTGTTATTGCCTAAACACGACAGTGTGAATGACGATGAAGATGATCCACGCGCCGAACTTGTGCGCCGCCTCAAACAATACGGACAGATAAAAGCCGCGGCGTTTGAACTTGATAATTCTGTGCGCTTAAAACGTGATTTTTTTGTTGCCAGTGCTGATACAAGCGATAACGTGCAGCCCATAAAAAATGTGCCGCAAGTACAATTGCAAGAACTAACAATGGCGTTTTTAGGGGCAATAAAGCGCGCTAATGCTTATAGCCATCATCACATTGCACGAGAAGTGTTGTCGACGCGTGAACGCATGAGTATGGTACTGCACAAGCTCAATAGTCATACTTACATAGCACTTAGCGAATTGCTCAGTATTAACGAAGGCAGGGCAGGCATAGTTGTCACCTTTATCGCCATTCTTGAACTGGTAAAAGAATCTTTGATAGTTTTTGAGCAAGGTGAACCATTTGGCGATCTTCATGTTAAACTAGGCACCTATGAGCAAGATTAGCAACAGTCAACTAAAGCAATTGCTAGAAGCCGCGATTTTTGTGAATGAAAGTCCCTTGAGCATCGACAAAATGCGCTGTACTATTCTGAGTGAATTAGCAGTGTCTTCATCGCAGCTTAACAAGTCGCTAAAAGAGCTTGAATTAGACTACGCACCAAGAGGCATCAAGCTTATTAAAGTGGCTAGCGGCTTCCGGTTTCAGTCAGATACTGGCCTAGGCCGGCTGTTGAGCAAGCTTTGGCAAGAAACGGCGCCTAAGTATTCGCGCGCTATGCTAGAAACCTTAGCGCTTATTGCATATAAACAACCCATCACTCGAGGCGAAATAGAAGATATTCGAGGGGTGGCAGTGAGTAGCAATATTATTCGCTCACTAAGCGAACGCCGGTGGATTAAAGTAGTAGGACATAAAGAAGTACCGGGAAGGCCGTCACTGTTAGCCACCACCGCTACTTTTCTCGACTATTTCGCACTAACTTCGTTAACAGAACTGCCGTCGGCTGAGGTATTTGCCGAAAATATTGAGGCGGCTATGCAGGCCTCTAGCACAGTGACCATAGACATTGAAGAACACGCACCGCAGGCTGAAGCATTGGCGAAAAACAATGAATCTGGCTCGCAATCAGTGCTTGATGAAGTAAACACGATAAATACACCTAGCAAGGCAAATACACACTAATGAGTGACAATAAAAACGCATCTGAGAAGCTGCAGAAAGTACTAGCGAACAATGGTTTAGGTTCACGTCGTGAAATGGAAAGATGGATCCAAGAAGGTCGTATTTCGATTAATGGAACCAAAGCCACTTTAGGCGATAGAGTAGAAGTGAGTGTTCAAATAAGAGTTGACGGTCACTTAATAACACGCTCAAAAGAAAAGTCTCCTTGTAGGGTGCTGATGTACAACAAGCCTGAGGGCGAACTGTGTGCTAGGGTTGACCCTGAAGGCAGGCCTACCGTATTTGAACGCCTGCCTAAATTGACCGGCGAACGCTGGATAACCGTGGGTAGACTAGATATAAACACCAGTGGGTTGCTGTTGTTTACCAACGACGGTGAGCTTGCCAATAGACTCATGCACCCAAGTCATGAAGTAGAGCGTGAATACGCGGTAAGAATATTCGGAGAAGTGACACCCAAAATGCTGCGCATACTGTCGCAGGGCGTTGAGCTAGAAGACGGTTCGGCAAAGTTTAATCATATTCACGTAAGGCCAGGCGATCCTGAAAGTAACAATCGGTGGTTTAACGTGACTCTTTCTGAAGGCAGAAACCGTGAAGTTAGACGCCTATGGGAATCTCAAGGTGTGCAGGTGAGTCGATTAATGCGCGTGCGCTATGGTAACTTAGAGTTGTTCAAGCGCCTGCCCCAAGGCGCTTGGGTAGAACTTGATATTCTCAATGTGAATGCGCTTCGCAAAATGGTGCAGCTGCCGCTGGAAACTGAAACAAAAATGCATGTCGCTGAAAACCTCGACCATACAAAATTAAGCCGTATGCGCCGCAGCGTTAGAAAGCACAAGCAAAATAAAGCGGTGGGGCAGCGTAGCCGCCGAAATCAATCACAAAATAGGTAGTGATTGCAAAAATGACCTTTTTAGGGGCGCAAGACGACGGTGTTATTATTCATCCGGGGCGAGTTGCACTTGGAATAGAATACATGGGCGCCGACTACAGCGGTTGGCAGCGCCAATTAAGCGTCGACTCGGTGCAGTCTCGCGTAGAAGATTCACTCGCTAAGATCCTCAGGCAAGAGGTCTCGGTTAGCTGCGCTGGCAGAACCGACGCTGGGGTGCATGCTACCGCGCAAGTAGTGCATTTTGATGCGCCTGTTACCAGACCATTAAAAGCTTACACACGCGGCATGAATACTACTTTACCCAAAAACGTGGCAATTACTTGGGCTAAATCGGTAGACGATGACTTTCATGCGCGCTTTAGTGCTACCGCGAGGCGCTATCGTTACGTAATTTACAACAGTGCGCTGCGTTCCGGCGTATTCAACGCCGGAGTGACGCACGTATTTAAGAAAATTGACGCAGCGCTTATGCACCAAGCCGCACAAGGTTTAGTTGGTAAGCATGATTTCACTTCTTACCGCGCCGCTCATTGCCAAAGCAAAACCCCAATAAGATTAATGCACCATATACAGGTATATCGACTGCAGCAGTTTGTTATTGTGGATGTAAAAGCGAACGCTTTTTTGCATCACATGGTGAGGAACATTGTGGGTGCTTTATTAGACGTAGGCAGCGGCGAAAAACCCATTAGCTATATTGCTGATTTACTTGCGCTTAAAGATAGAAGTCAGGCGTCGACTACCGCTAAACCAAACGGTTTGTATCTGGTGCAAGTAGACTACGACAGCCGTTTTGCACTGCCTAGAACCAATGTTGGCCCTTTGTTTTTGCCAGATTGTTAGTGCTTCAATCAAGCGTCAAGTTACTACTAATTGCACAAAACAACAAAATATACGCTCAAGCGCAACACTTTAAAGCACTTAAACATTTAGAATACTTCAATTTTGTGGTTTAATTTGGTTATATTAGCTGGATAACGCTTAAGTAGGCCTCGCGTGTAAACGCATGCGGGGTTGTTTTGCACTCATTTATAAATTCGACATGAAAAACGAAAACAACAGGAATGCTTTATGAGCTGGATTGAAAGAATACTGCCAAAGACACAAAGTGGCGCCAAAGGAAATGTACCAGAAGGTATTTGGACAAAGTGTGCGGCTTGTAACGCGGTGTTATACAAAACTGAATTAGAAAAACAGCAGGAAGTGTGTCCTAAATGTGACCATCACATGCGTATAACCGCGCGCGGCCGCTTGAATAGTTTCCTTGACCCAAAAGATAGACAAGAAATAGCCAGTGAGCTTGAGCCGCAAGATATATTAAAGTTTAAAGACTCGAAGCGATATAAGGACCGAATAAGCGCGGCGCAAAAAGCCACAAACGAAAAAGACGCGTTAGTGGTCATGAAAGGCAGTTTAAACGGAATGCCCATTGTGGTCGCTAGTTTTGAATTTGCCTTTATGGGTGGCTCTATGGCTTCTGTCGTGGGCGCCAAGTTTGTCGCGGGCGTTAATGCGGCATTAGAAAATAACTGTCCGTTTGTCTGTTTTTCTACCAGCGGCGGTGCCAGGATGCAGGAAGCCTTACTATCGTTAATGCAAATGGCAAAAACCAGCGCAGCGCTGGCCAAATTGAGTAAACAAGGTCTGCCGTATATATCGGTGTTGACTGACCCGACTATGGGCGGTGTTTCTGCTAGTTTAGCTATGTTAGGCGACATAAACATTGGTGAGCCAAAAGCGCTTATTGGTTTTGCTGGTCCGCGAGTAATAGAACAAACAGTGAGAGAAAAGCTGCCTCCAGGTTTTCAACGCAGCGAGTTTTTGTTAGAAAAAGGCGCGATAGACATGATTGTAGATAGACGCCAAATGCGCGATAAAATATACAGTTTGTTGTCTAAATTGCATCATATGAACCTTGTTGATAAACCAGAGGAAGCGATTGAACTGCCTCCTGCCCAATAGGGTTAAATAGTGGATAACACGCGTAGCTTGCATGACTGGCTTGAATATATCGAGAGCGCGCACACGCAAGTAATTGATATGGGCCTTGAGCGCGTGCAAAAGGTCTTTAAGAGGCTGTCTCTTGATTTTGCCGCTCGCTGCGTAGTGACCGTTGCTGGCACTAACGGTAAAGGCACAACCTGTCGTTTTATAGAACAAGCTTGTTTGCATGCCGAAAAGACTGTGGGTGTATATGCATCTCCTCATATTTCCTTATTTAACGAAAGAATAAGAATAGGCGGGCTTGACGTTGACGATGCCACACTGTGCGCTGCTTTTACTAAAATTTATGAAGCGGCGAGCGGCTTAAAAAGCCACAATAATGATAGTGTTGAAACAATTTCGTTAAGCTACTTCGAATACGCGACTCTTTGTGCATTGCTTATTTTTGCTGAGAAAAATGTAGATGTGTGTGTATTGGAAGTTGGCTTAGGGGGAAGGTTAGATGCGACTAATATTATTGACGCCAACATTGGCGTAATTACCAGTATCGGGTTTGACCATCAGTCATATTTAGGCAATACCTTAGACGCTATTGCTGGGGAGAAAGCCGGTATTATAAAGCCTGCCCAAAGAGTGGTCATTGGCTATAGTAGTATGCAGGACAGCGTTGGCAAAATCCTGACGCAATTTTCTATTCACACCTTGTTGTGCGAGCAAGATTTTGGTTTAATCCAAAGTAAATCAAGCGCAGTCGCTTCCTCGCTTAGCACAGGCTGGATTAGGGTGGACAACACCCTTGAACATTTCTCACTGCAGCATACTCAAATTCCAGCGCAAAATGTGATGACCGCAATTGCGACACTGCACTTTATCGCGCAATTTTTTGCACACTCGGAACCCTTATTATTGCAGCATAAAACACTTGAAGCGTTAATTAATAAAGTTAACGTGCCTGGGCGCTTCGAAGTAGTCAGTCAATCACCGTATATAATTTTAGACGTCGCACACAATGAAGACTCTGCTAAATATTTGCTGTGGCGTTTGCAGCAAAAACAGTTTAATCAGTGTCACATCCTTATAGGTATGCTAAAGGATAAAAATATTGAGGCAACGATAGAACAACTCATCAGTGTAAATGCGCAGTGGTATTGTGTTGACTTGCCCGCACCGCGGGGTGAAAAAGCAGATAGATTGCAAAAAGCACTGCACTCACTCAATAAAAAATCGGAAACCTTTAATGATGTACCCACAGCGCTTAAGCGCTGTGTTCAAGAATGTCAAACCGGCGATATCATTTTGGTAGTCGGCTCATTTATATTGGCTTCAAATTTTATGCAGGCATTGTTAGACTACAAACGTTAATTTTAACGGCTTTCTTATTTACAAGGCAAACGAAATCCAATGACAAGTGCACTTCAAAACAGATTAGTGGGTACCATCATTGTGGTGGCATTGGTGGTAATACTCGTGCCAGAATTTTTAGACGGCGAAAAGCGTATTAGCAAACAAGAGTTTGTTGACATACCGCCAGTTGCAGAGCTTGTGCAAGTCCAAAACACCGCTGAGTTTGATACAAACAGTTTACAAGCGCAGTTAAATCAGGCTATTGAAGTAATTGACGAGTACCCCGTAGATGATCCCGAAATAGGCAGTGCGAAAACGCCCGTTAATCTTAAAGACAGTACCAATGGACAACTTGCTCAAGGTGAGAAACAAACTATCGTCGATATCGCTGCGTCTGCAGGCGCAAACCCCTTAGGTCCTTCTGAGCAAGGCGACGAATTTTCTCAAATAGATATAAAAGACTCTGGTTGGGTTGTGCAATTGGGCAGTTTTAGGCATGAAAAAAATGTTAAGGACTTACTCAGAAAGTTAAATGTTGCCGGATATCGCGCCTATAGCCGTCCGGTAATGACGTCAATGGGTAAACTAACCAAAGTATTTGTCGGCCCTGAGCTTGACAAAGAAAAGTTGGAATTGGCGCTTCCCCATCTAACAGAAATAACAAAATTAAAGGGCAGAATTACCCCATTTGAAGTAAACGCTGGGTAGTTACTTTTGCGAATCTTTGCTATAGTGCGCTCCACTCAAAAAGGCTAAAGCAACACCTTTTTACAGGATAAAGACAGCCCATGAACTGGTTTGATTTCACGATCATAAGCATTATTGCGTTTTCAACGCTTATTAGCTTAGTGCGCGGTTTTGTTAAAGAGGCGATATCTCTCTTTATTTGGATAGCCGCCTTTTTCGTTGCCCGTACTTTTTATCCTCAGTTAGCAGAACTCCTAAACCAAATAAATGAACCTACACTTCGAAACGCCACCGCCATTGGTATTTTATTCACAGGCACGCTAATTGTTGGCGCGCTCATAAACTATGTAATCTCTCAATTGGTTAGAGTCACGGGTCTTGGCGGCACTGATCGCGCCCTAGGCATGGTGTTTGGTGCGCTGCGTGGTGTGCTAATTGTGAGTGCTCTGTTGTTTGCTATTGACACTTTTACAACGTTTGCTCAAGCAGGGTGGTGGACGTCTTCGATGCTGGTGCCCGAGTTTGGCATTATTATAGAGTGGTTCTTTGAATTTATGAAAGAGCGCTCAAGTTTTTATCAGGTGAATAATGTTTAATTCAATCACAGGAAGTTAAATATGTGCGGCATTGTAGGTATAGTCGGTAAAGATTCAGTTAATCAGTTAATTTATGATTCGCTCATTGTATTGCAACACAGAGGCCAAGATGCTGCAGGCATAATGACCATAGAAAACAATATGTTTCATCTGCGCAAAGACAACGGACTGGTGCGCGATGTATTTCATACCCGCCATATGAAACGCCTAAGTGGTAACGTGGGTATTGGACATGTGCGCTATCCAACAGCAGGCTCTTCGAGCTCTGCAGAAGCGCAGCCTTTTTACGTAAATTCCCCTTTTGGTATTGCTTTTGCTCACAATGGTAATTTGACCAACGCGCATGAATTACAAGACGAAGTGTTTCGGGTGGCCCGCCGCCATATTAATACGACATCAGACTCAGAGATATTATTAAATATTTTTGCCCACGCGCTTACCCAAACTAGTGAGTTAGAGGTTACCGCCGAGGACATTTTCAAAGCCGTTGAAATTTCGCATAGTAAAGTAAAAGGTGCTTACGCCGCAGTTGCTGCCATAATAGGCTATGGCATGGTGGCGTTTAGAGATCCAAACGGCATTCGCCCTTTGGTGCTAGGCAAACGCGCCACCCTTCTTGGAGATGAATACATGGTGGCATCTGAAAGCGTAGCGATTGACGCAGCTGGCTTTGAATTTGTGCGTGATGTAGCCCCAGGCGAGGCAATTTATGTTACCGAACAAGGTCAGTTATTTACCAAACTATGTGCACCAAAAGCGTCTTTAAACCCGTGTATTTTTGAATTTGTATATTTTGCACGGCCCGATTCTTTTATTGATGGCATTTCAGTGTACGCCTCGCGTGTTAATATGGGCAAAAGGTTGGGTGAAAAGATTAAACGTGAATGGGCTGATATAGACATAGACGTGGTTATTCCAATTCCCGAAACGTCTATGGACGTGGCTCTTCAAATTGCTAACACGCTTGAAAAACCCTATAGACAGGGCTTCGTGAAGAACCGCTATATTGGTCGTACCTTCATTATGCCGGGTCAAGTTCAACGCAGAAAGTCGGTTCGCCGTAAGCTAAATGCGATTAAATCTGAATTTAAAGACAAGAGCGTGTTACTAGTTGACGACTCAATCGTGCGCGGCACAACCTCAGAGCAAATCATTGAAATGGCACGAGAGTCGGGCGCGAAAAAAGTATACTTTGCCTCCGCTGCGCCTGAAATTCGTTTTCCTAATGTTTACGGCATTGATATGCCATCGGCAAACGAACTTATTGCTTATGGTCGCGAGATACCGCAAATACGAGACTTGATAAAAGCAGACGGTTTAATATTTCAGGACATTTGTGACTTAATAGGCGCCGTTAAAGAAGAAAACCCCGCCATTAGTCGATTCGAAACTTCTGTGTTTGACGGCGATTATGTAACCGGCGATATAGATCATGAGTACTTAGAAGGCATCGACAAAGCGCGTGGTGAAGCAGGTAAAAGTAGTCCTACCGTTCAGGCTGAGCTAAGTAATTTAGAGATGTATAATATTGACGACTAAGCTTTGCTGCAAAGATACTTGGTTCTTACACTGATGGTTTTGACTTGTTTCAAGCTAATTGGTATTTAAGCACCTTTGACGTGTACTTTTATTCAGCTTTGCTTTTTATTTCACGCAAAACTTTATTCACACATAAGGACGACACATGTCACAATTTATTAAATCCAAAGCAGCGGTAGCATGGGCAGCTAATCAGCCACTGAGTATTGAAGAAATAGACGTAATGCTGCCTAAAGCTGGTGAAGTATTAGTAAAAATAATCGCAACAGGTGTTTGCCATACCGACGCTTTTACACTATCAGGCGAAGACCCAGAGGGCTTATTCCCAGTAGTGCTAGGACACGAAGGCGGTGGTGTAGTTGAACAAATTGGCGAAGGTGTTACCTCAGTGTCGGTAGGGGATCATGTTATCCCTTTATACACGCCAGAATGCCGTGAATGTAAATTCTGCTTATCCGGTAAAACCAATCTGTGTCAAAAAATTCGTGAAACCCAAGGTAAAGGCTTAATGCCTGACGGTACTAGCCGCTTTTATAAAGACGGCAAACCACTGTTTCATTATATGGGGTGTTCAACCTTTTCTGAATATACCGTATTACCTGAAATTTCCTTAGCCAAGGTAAACAAGAAAGCCGCTCTTGACGAAGTATGCTTGTTTGGCTGTGGTGTGACCACGGGTATTGGTGCGGTCATGAATACCGCTAAAGTACAGCCCGGAAACAGTGTTGCTATATTTGGTCTAGGCGGGATTGGTTTGTCGGCTATTATTGGCGCCGTTATGGCTAAAGCAGGCACTATTATTGCCGTGGACATAAATGAAAGTAAATTTGCATTGGCCAAGAAGCTTGGCGCGACGCACTGCATCAACCCAAAAGATTACGACAAACCGATTCAAGACGTCATTGTTGAGCTTACTGACGGCGGCGTAGACTTTTCATTCGAATGTATTGGAAACGTAAACGTTATGCGCAGCGCTTTAGAATGTTGCCATAAGGGTTGGGGGGAGTCAGTTATTATAGGTGTGGCCGGCGCTGGTCAAGAAATTAGTACACGGCCATTTCAACTGGTCACGGGCAGAGTTTGGCGTGGTTCTGCTTTTGGCGGCGTAAAAGGGCGCACAGAGCTTCCTGATTACGTTGAAAAATATTTAAAAGGGGACATAAAGCTAGACGACTTTATCACCCATAACATGTCACTTGAGCACATTAATGAAGCATTTGAGCTAATGCATGCAGGTAAAAGCATACGCAGCGTTATACATTTTGGTGATAGCCCTAAAGTGAGTCAGTAATATGTCCAATGAATCATCAACAAGCAAACAAATCGAAGAGCTAAAGAGGGTATCGCAAACCTTAGCTTTTAACGGCACGCTTAGCCAATACAGCCATTATTCACAGCATAATAACTGCGATATGCGCTTTGCTATTTATTTACCGCCCCATGCTACCGGTGCTGGTATTGAAGGTAAGCTTGAGAATGTGCCCGTTATTTATTGGCTGTCAGGTTTAAGTTGTACCGATGAAAACTTTATGCAAAAAGCAGGGGCGCTCAAAATGGCGGCGCAATTGGGCATTGCTATTGTTGCGCCCGACACCAGTCCACGTGGAGAGGACGTGCCTGATGATCCTGATAAAGCTTATGATTTTGGCTTAGGCGCAGGCTTTTATCTTAATGCGACACAGCCACCATTTGATCGCAACTACCAGATGTATGACTATATTCTTAAAGAGCTTATCCCTGCGGTGGAAGCTAGCTTTGCGGTAAGCAGTAAAAAAGCGATCAGTGGTCATTCAATGGGCGGGCATGGCGCATTAACCATTGGTTTGAGAAACCCCGAAGTCTTTACTTCTATTTCAGCCTTTAGTCCCATTTGTAACCCCGTTGAATGTCCATGGGGAATAAAAGCATTCACGCATTATCTAGGAGATAACACCGACACATGGACGATGTATGACGCTTCACATCTGATCAAAAAAGCAAATATAAAAACGCCTATTTTGATTGACCAAGGCGCAGACGATAGTTTTTTAAAGAGTGAATTAAAACCAGAGAGCTTGCTCAAAGCGGCTTTGATAAACGACTATACTATCCAATTAAATATGCGCCCTGGCTATGACCATAGTTACTATTTTATTAGCAGTTTTATTGAAGAGCATATCGTGTTTCACGCGCAGTTTTTGCAAGCAGTTTAACGCAAGTTTAACTATTACGAATCCGAGACTAAAAACTCTTGGCTAGGATCAACTAATATTTTATTCGCCATTGCTTGGCGACCAAGTAGCATTAGATAGGTCATTTCTGTTCTATCGGTGAGATTGATCCTTATTGGCCACTTATGTTCACCTATCGCTAGCGTGGTTGCGATGACGTATCGGTGTTCGAGTGTCTCGGACGAGCTTCTGACTTTGCGTCTTGCTTTGACAACGCTTGAATGTCGGGTTATTTTTGCTACATTGTACACATCGGGGTGGATGTCGAAGCTAATCCACGATTTCCCGCCTTTTTCATATTCTTCGACATTTTCTACATGTAGTGAAGACGTCGCGGCGCCGGTGTCTACACGCATGACTAAATTAGAGATGCCTAAATCGGGCAAATCACATTTTTCTAATGCGCCAACAACTAATTTTCCAGCAGAACTATCCATAAATACCTATTATATCAATAAAAACCCAGTGTCTGCTTGTCCGACTTATGTAGAGTTTCCTAAATGAAAAGCCTTGCTTTGCTATTAGTGCCTATACATCTCATATAATCGCAAAACTTGCAGCGTCCTATATTGGAGGTAGTGTAAAGGATGAAATAAAAATCGCCTACAACTACCCGCTATTTTATGTGCATTTTACTTATCGCGTTCGGCTTTTGGCGCACCGCGCTAAAAGTCTTCAAGCATCTGCTTAATAGCATGCTCTAACTGCTGATCGCGGCCTTTGTCAATCATGCCTGGCGCATTTTTAACTTCAATATCAGGTGCGGTTTGATTGTTTTCTAGCCATTCTCCCTTTTGGTTTTTGGCGCTTATCGGCACTACACCCCAATAGCCGCCCATGGGTAAACTTTCCCATCCTGCAAAACTGCAGGTGCCCGGTACTGGCATGCCGACTGATTTGCCTAATTTTAAGTCGGTAAAACCACTGGCGTAGCAATGTCCATCGCTATACATTGATTCGTTAAACAGCGAAACAACAGGTTTGGTATACCGAGATGTAGGCTCCCCGCCTACCACTTTGCCTTCAATAGCGTAGGTTAAAAAAGATTCGCCAGTAAAGAACATGGCTAAATCGGCAACTAGATCACCGCCGCTGTTAAAGCGCGTGTCTATAATCATGGCTTCTTTATCAAAAAATCGACCCATCATATCGTCGTATATATCGCGATATGGGCCATCGCCCATCCCTGGAATATGCACGTAACCGAGTCTTCCATCACTTTTTGCTAATACTTCTTGCTCATTTATTTTAACGAAGCGTTCATATAAAAGGTCAGACTCTTGCGAGCCTGAAATAGGCTTAACCGTTACTTGCTTGCTTTTGCCTGTGGCACTATCGAGTATGTCAAGTAGTGTAAATTTGCCTGCTTTACGATTAAGCAACATAGGCCAGTCGAGACTATTGGTAATTGTTTCACCATCAATTTTGACAATAAGCATGCCTGCTTGTACATTAAATCTAGCTTTGTCTAAAGGACCGCCGTTAATAACTTCTGTAATTTTAACGCCATCACCTTGGTGTTTGTAGTCATAAAATATTCCCAATGAAGCTGTGCTGTCACCGGTTTCATTGCCACCTCGTATACCTGCGCCAGCGTGAGATACATTCAATTCACCCAGCATTTCACTGAGTAATTCGGTGAACTCATGTGTGTTGCTAACATGAGCAACCTTAGGTTTATATTCGCTTCGCATTAGGGGCCAATCAGTGCCATGAAAAGTGGGTTCATAAAATATTTTCGCGGTGCGCAGCCACACATGGTCGAATGAATGCTGGCGCAAGGCATCGCGGTCAATGAGAACTTCACCATTAATAAAAACCCTCTCGCTGTTACCTTCGTCTATAAGCAGTTTGCTAATGTGCCCATCGCTTAGTAAATACAAATTTTCCATATTTGGGCCCCACATTAGGCTGCCGTTTGGCGTATTTAAACTAATGGTCTTGGCAGTTTCTTGGGTGCGTAAATCGGTTTCCCATAAATCGAATTCGTCTTCAAAACGCGATAAATAGTAAAGTTTGGTCGCGTCTTTGTTAAGCACGGCATCGGCTAAAAAAGAGGAGTGTATGGTCAGCTTACTGACTCTATCGTTTAGATCGTCCCACTCAATTGTAATTGGTTCAAAGTCGAGTTCTTCACTTTCAATATTTTTATCATCGCTGGAAGCGTCGTTATTATCAATATCAGTATTAGCTTTTTCTTTGTCGAGTTTTTCTTGTGCGGCCTCTTCTATAGCCGTTTGCAAGGCGTAGTCATCTTCACTTAAGTTGAATTTATCCCAATCGACTTGGTTTAAGAAAAGGGTGTACACATCATTTTGTGAACGTCCACTGGTAGCATAGCTTTTCAAACCATTGCGATTACTAAACCATATTATTTGCTTGCCTTGATTTACCCATTTAGGCTGGGCATCATAATAGCCGCTGGGAATAACTACCCTCATGTCTTGTTCGCCCGTCACGTGGACCATGGCGATGTCAGCATTATTCAATAGTTTGCGGTATTCAAATAAAATCCATTCGCTGTCTGGGCTCCAGCTAAAGGTTTGGTCGCCATCGCGCATGTGTATCATGTGTTCGGGCGTAACTAATACAACCGTTTCTAAGGTGTTTAAATCCATTATTTTTAAGGTGCGTCTGTCTTCAATAAACGCCAATTTTGAGCCGTCTGGTGAAATACGTGGTTGGTAATTATCGGCCTTGTTACTGACCAAGATTTGCTCGTTAATTAAAGTGGCTGCGAAGAAAAACGGTTCTTCCTCACGTTTTTTACTGGCTTTGAAAATACTCCATTTGTTATTGCGCTGGGCAGCATATAGCAGGTAGTCACCGTCGGGCGAAAAGCTTATGAAGTTTTCTTGTGAGGCGGTATTGGTAATTTGCTTGGTAAACGCACCGTCGCTTGACGATACAAACACTTCACCGTTTGAGATAAAGGCTATTTCTCTGCCATTTGGAGATACTGCCATATCGGAGATGTCGCCGTTGATACTGACCATTTCTTCGCTGTTTTCGACGTCTTGGGTACGAATGCTAATCTCTAATGGCGTTGGTGTGCTGCCGGGGATCATGGTAAATAATTTGATCACCGGCGTTGTTAATTTGAACATCTTCTAGCGCTAGGCTTAAAAACTGATCAACACGGCCGCCGTTTACTGGCACGCTGTAAAGCTCGAACTGTCGTGACGTTGGATATTGCCTATGCTCAACACTGTCCATGCGCTGGCCTTTAAACAATATTTTTTTATCGTGCGTGAAAGTATGCGGTTGCTCATCGCTGGAGTGAAACGTAAGTCTTTTGGCTTTGCCGCCTAAAGCATCCATAACAAACACATCGAAATTGCCAAAACGGTCAGAGGCGAAGGCTAATTGTTGACCGTCTTTGCTCCAAACAGGTTTAAAATCATGAGCCTTATGAAAAGTTAAGCGTGTTGCTTCACCGCCAGTTGAAGCAACACTATATATGTCGCCTTTATAGGTGAATGCAATACTCTCACCATTGGGTGAAATAGCGGGATAACGCACCCACTGCGGCGAAACTTGAGCAAGTGTGGTAAAACAAAAAGACATTAAAATAATGCCCGTTAATAGTATTTTCATAAATTCTCTTTTAATGGCCAAATCAATTAGCGAATCTCTATCAATAAGATTCAGCGAGGCACAAGTTATAGGCCGATAATATCGTGAAAAGTCGTAATGCTCAATGCACGTCTTAATGCCTCACAAGATAACAATTTGTTTATCAGTAAAACGCTATGCACTAAGCGATATTTATATATTGCAATGTATTTGATAGCATAGAAGTGACGATTGAGCTCAGCACTTTTTATGCTATAATTTTAGGTAGTACACTGATTATTTTCTTGGCTATGTTTATGCCATATCTTTTTTATAAGGCTATCTTGGTTTGGATACAATATTACACCCTATAAAGCATTTCTTGCACTGCGCCACACCACAAAGTTGGGTAGATGAGGCTGTAAAGCCGGCTAATTTACCTACGCTTTTGAACGACCATCTAGTATGCGAGCTAAAGGCAGCGCAAAGTGCGATGTTTCTCATTCGCCGCTATGCTGTAGACGCTACCAGCGCAAAAGCACTGCTGGAGTGGTTGGCGCCTTACGAAAAATTTACTTATCGCCAAGAGGGTAATTGGCAAGACTTACCTAAGTGCAAATTAAATAAGTCGATGATGGCGAAAAGTGATTCACCCTACAGCCAAAACCTCATTGATAAAATGGTGCTGTTGATAAAAGAAGAGCTGCATCACTTTTATCAAGTACTAGAAATGATGGATATTTATGCTATTGAATATACAAACATCAGTTCTAGTCGCTATGCAAAAGGCTTACTGACGCACTGCAAAACCCACGAGCCCGACGCGTTAATTGACAAGTTAATTTGTGGTGCTTATATAGAGGCGCGCTCATGTGAGCGTTTTGCCAAAATAGCGCCGCATTTAGATCCTAAACTTGGTGAGTTTTATACCAGTTTGTTACGCTCAGAAGCGCGTCATTATCAAGATTATTTAACCTTGGCCACCGATATTGCACAAATAGATATTGCCCCCAGAATAGCGTTTTTTGGTGAAAGAGAAGCTGAGCTTATCAGCACGCACGACTCAGATTTCAAGTTTCACAGTGGTGTTCCATGTGCAGCAATTAACAGCGCTGAGCAGAGCTTAAAAGCGGCGAGTTTCTAAAGACAGCGAATCAGCGTTGGCGATCAAAATACTGCCTTGGCTATACCAATCGCCTAACACAATGCGCTGCACGGCTTGATAATTAAGCGTGAAATTGTGTATGTTTGGGCGATGGGTATGCCCGTGAATAAACAACTTAACATCAAAGTGCAGCATGGCTGATTCCACCTCTGACTGCGTGACATCCATTATTTCTTCGCTTAAGGTCAGCTGATTTTTTTTACTTATTTTTCGGCCCTTGTGCGCCATTTTTATGCGCAGGCGAAGCGGTATCGCTAACATCAATTTAGGCCACCACCATCCGCGCGCTTTCTTACGAAACTTCATGTACTCAATGTCTTTGGTACACAGTTCATCACCGTGGGATATAAGCGTTTTACGCCCATATAAATCAATCACGAACTGCTCTGGCAGCAGCTTCATATTGCAGCGCTTGGCAAAGCCTTGGCGCACGGCAAAATCTCTATTTCCGTGTATAAAAAACACCTCTGTGCTGTTAGCTACCTTCGCTATCGCTTGAGCGACCTGTTGCGAAAAAGGCGTGTTGTGATCATCGCCAATCCACACTTCAAACAAGTCACCTAGAATATACAGGGCATCGCAGCCTGGCGCTTCGTGTTCCATGAAATTAAAAAAGCACTGAGCGATATCACTTCGCTCAGCGCTTAAATGTAAATCAGAGATAAACAGCGTTTTCGACATAATCGCTGCTTATGACTGCAGGGTCGCCGATTCAATAACGACGTCTTCTAGCGGCACATCGCCGTGCATGCCAGAGTTACCGGTTTCAACGTTCTTTATCTTTTCAACAATATCCATGCCTTCCACTACTTCAGCGAATACGCAGTAGCCATAGCCTTGTGAATTAGCAGCACTAAAATCTAAAAAATCATTGTTTTTCACGTTGATAAAAAACTGACAAGTCGCTGAATGAGGATCATTAGTACGAGCCATTGCCAAGGTGCCTTCTTTATTGCTTAGGCCGTTGTTTGCTTCGTTTTCGATAGACGATTTAGTTTTTTTCTGACTCAGTCCTGGCTCAAACCCGCCGCCTTGGATCATGAAAGAGCTAATCACTCGATGAAAGATAGTCCCGTCGTAAAATCCTTCTTCTACATGCTCTTTAAAATTGGCGACTGTATTGGGTGCTTCTTTTTCAAATAATTTGATTTTAATATCGCCAAAGTTTGTTTTTAACAAAACCATCTTGTTTTCCTTTTATATCTATATGTGAGTTGAATAACTATACCATACAAATAGTAGCCTATATGGCTAGCAAAATGCTAGAATTCTATGCATCTTTTTACGCACCAGAGTTTAATTAAGCCCTATAATTTATGCTGCAAATTTACAATACCCTATCTAAAGAAAAACAGCCTTTCACGCCTATCGTTAAAAATAAAGTAGGGCTGTATGTATGTGGAATTACCGTATATGACCTTTGTCATATGGGTCACGCGCGCACCTATTTGAGTTTTGATATTGTGCTTAGATATCTTAGACACCTTGGTTTTGAGGTAAAGTATGTACGAAACATAACAGACGTTGACGACAAGATTATTCAAAGGGCGCAGCAAAATAATGAAACGCCGGGTGAGTTAACGCAGCGCACTATTACAGAAATGCACGCAGATTTCGCCGCCCTGAATCTTCTTAAACCAGATGTCGAACCTCGCGTTACTACGCACATGCCTGAAATTATTACGGTAATAGAGCGCTTAATCGACAAAGGTTATGCCTACCAGTCATCTACCGGTGACGTGCTGTTTAAGGTCAATGCGTATGAAGGCTATGGCAAACTAAGCAAACAAGACCTTTCCCAATTGGTTTCAGGTATTCGAGTACAAACCACAAGTGATAAACATGATCCGCTCGACTTTATTCTGTGGAAAGGGGTGAAAGAAGGTGAAATATCATGGGCTTCACCTTGGGGTGAGGGTCGTCCAGGCTGGCATATTGAGTGTTCGGCCATGAACCACAAGCATTTGGGTGAACACTTTGATATTCACGGTGGCGGTTCTGATTTGATTTTTCCCCACCATGAAAACGAAGTTGCGCAGTCTTGCTGCGCCTATGATACGCCGTATGTAAACACGTGGATGCACACAGGTATGGTGCAAATTAACAATGAAAAAATGTCTAAGTCTTTGGATAATTTTTTCACCTTACGCAGCGTGCTTGAAAAACATGATGCAGAAACTCTTCGTTTTTTCTTAATGTCGGCGCACTACCGCAGTCAGCTTAGCTATTCTCAAGAGAATATAGATCAAGCGCGTGCTAGTTTAGAAAGGTTTTATACTTCCTTGCGTGACGTTAAAGCTAACGTAGACGTTGAGATGTCATACGGTGGATATTTAGCGAAATTTGAAGCGGCTATGAACGACGACTTTAATATGCCAGTTGCCGTAGCGGTGCTCTTTGATATTGTAAAAGATCTAAACAAGCTAGACAGCAACAGTGATGAGGCTAAAGATACCGCAGGGGCTTTGCGACACTTGGGGAAAATATTAGGCATACTAGAAAACGAACCTGAACAGTTTCTGCAGGGGGATCTTAGTCAAGATCTTACAGCGCAAATTGAAGCCCTCATTGCCAAGCGTATTCAAGCCAGAACCGATAAAAATTGGGCATCCGCTGATGCTATACGCGATGAATTAAGCGCTTTGGGTGTTATTCTAGAGGAAAGTAAAACAGGGACTACTTGGCGTAAGGCCTAGTACTGTATGCGACACAAATAAAAAGGGGTGTATAGGCCCTTTTTATTTGTGTAGTGTTCATACTTTAGGTTCGCTTAACATCTACTCGAATCTTCAATTTCTGTCCTGGTTGTAAATATTTTTCACCTTCTAGGTTATTCCACTGCGCGATATCAGCGATTCTTACCTTGAAGCGACTTGCTATAAGCGCTAAAGAATCCCCAGAGCGTACGGTATACACAAGATTTCGCATAACCGGAGAATTGGCGTCTGGTATGGCAATGTCGTCTGTCCAAATCACCAAGTTTGCGCCCACTTTTAAGGTGTCAGTTGGCGCCATTTTGTTCCATTTTGCTAACTCTCTTACGCCTACCTTGTGCGCTACTGCAAGGTCCCAAAGGGTGTCACCGCGGTTAACTGTATGTTCTATTTTATGATTAGCGCGTTTGATTGACTGCGTTTTTACCAATCGCTGATCTGCCGACAGGCTATAAGCATCCAAGTCTTTTAGCGACACGGGGATCAATATATAGTTATTTGCCACGATCATGTTAGATTTTAAGTTGTTTACCTGTTTTATGACGCTTACGCTGGTGGAATATTTGCGTGCAATAAGCCCTAAACTTTCACCACTTTTAACTTTATGGCGCACCCAGTTCAGCCTGTCCTTGCTGCTTGTTTGTGCCAGCATGGCAGTAAAAGATTCGGCCTTGTCTATGGGCAATAATAGGCGGTGAGGGCCGTCGGGGTCGGTTGCCCAGCGGTTGTATCCTGGGTTTAGTGCTTGCAGTTCGGCAATTGTCAAATTAGCCATGCGTGCCGCTACCGCTAAATCTATTTGTGAGCTCACATCAACGATTTCTACAACGGGTGCATTAGCAATTTTGGGCCAGCTAAAATTATATTCGTCCTGACTCTTTAAAATATCGGCCAATGCAAGCAATTTAGGCACATAAGCACGGGTTTCTCGGGGTAAGTCAAGCGACCAAAAGTCGGTTGGTTTGCCTGCGCGCTTGTTTTTCTTGATGGCACGCATTACTCTGCCTTCACCACTGTTGTAGGCGGCTAATGCGTGCAGCCAATCACCGTCAAACATATCGTTTAGGTAGCGCAGGTACTTTATAGCCCCTTCAGTAGATGCTATTACATCGCGGCGTCCGTCATACCACCACGTTTGTTTCATGCCAAAACGCTTGCCTGTACTGGGAATAAATTGCCACATGCCCGATGCTCTGCCGTGCGAATAAGCAAAAGGGTCAAAGGCACTTTCAACGATGGGCAATAGAGCCAACTCCATGGGCATGTTTTCTTGTTCAAGTCGTTGGGTAATGTGGTAAAGAAAGGGACGGGCGCGTTTTGACACTCTTTGCATATAGGCGGGATGGCGCAAATACCAATTTTTTTGAGCGTCTAATCTGGGCTGATTTTGGGGAATTGGCAACGTCATTTGATATTGAATTTTTTCCCACAGATCATTCAGCGTATTAGGATCGATCGGATCTGGCTGCTCAAGCGCTATGTCAACTTCTTGCGTGAGATGAATCACTTTTATAACACCGTCTGACTGGGTTTCACAGTCTTGTAAATGGCCTGCATTTTGATCTGAAGAATTAAGCTCACCGGAACAAGGCAGCAGATTGTCGATAATAAGTTCGTTCACTTCACCAATAGTGTCTTGGACGTCCTCGTATTCTTTTTCAATCACTAGAGGGTTAACAGAGCAAGCGCTAAGCGCGATAACAAGACCAACAGGCAATATAAACTTCATAACTTCCTTTTTCACTAATAAGGTTGAAAACTGACAGGCTTAGACTGGGTTTACATTACATTAAAAATTGTCTTTTAATTCTCGTAATTTAGCAAAGGTGCCTATTTGTGTCGTCAAAGCGCTATTTTCGCTATAATTTTCAAAAATTGTTTTTCTGATAGCGTTGCTATGACAGCGCAGAAACGGATTAATTTCACGTTCTTTGCCAATTGTGCTAGGTAAGGTAATTTTATTTTGTTGTCGTTGAGCGTTTACCCATTTTGAATAGCGGTTTAATTCGCTGTTGGTGCCATCAACGCTGAGCGCAAACGCTAAATTGGCTTGGGTGTATTCGTGAGTGCAATATACTTTTGTGCGGCTAGGTAAGGCGGCTAGTTTTTGCAACGACGTGTGAAACACGTCTGGAGTTCCTTCAAACATTCGACCGCAGCCGCCTGAAAATAGGGTGTCGCCACAAAACAAGAAGTCTTCGTGTACGTATACAATATGGTCAAGCGTGTGTCCTGGCGTCGCCAAGATAGTAAAGGTAATGTCAAAGGCTTTTATGTGGAGTGTGTCACTGTCTTGGAGCGTGTAATTAATGCCTGTAATGGTCGGATTGTTAGGGCCATATACTTTAGCCTTTGGAAAAGCGGCTGTTAATGCAGCAATGCCGCCAGTATGATCAAAATGATGATGCGTTATTAAAATGCAATCTAACGTAAGCTGATGCGCTTTTAAAAAAGCAACAACAGGCTTAGCGTCACCGGGGTCAACCACCAAAGCATGCGTATTGTTGTGCAGCGCCCAAATATAATTATCGGTAAACGCTTTTATAGATGAAATTTGATAAGTCATGGTATAGTTTTCGTTCACGTAAAAGAGACTTGTGATAATATCACAAAAGCAACAAAACGTTCACTTCCTTGCTTTTGTGTAAGCCAGCCTTAATTTACGACACGTCACTGGAGATAGTACATGATAATGCGTTCGGCACGCACAGATATCCAACCCGATTATCCAAAACAGTGGCAACAACTAAGCCAAGGAGAACTTGCGCGCGACGAATTAGAAAAAGCACTCGAGCCTATTGTAGCGCGCATTTTTGGCTATTATTTGGTAAAAATTGGCAGCTTAAGTAGCCAAATTAGCCTACCTACCTGCACTATTAAAAATCAATTCAGTTGCGCGCCGCATGCTAATCAGCACAATAGTTTGTATGCAAAATCCTCAAGCTTACCGTTTCAAAATAACAGTATTGACGCATTTGTGATTTTGGCTGAACTAGATTTTGCGCAAGACCCTCACCAAATTATTCGGGAAATTGACCGCGCCATTACGGTCGATGGCAGGGTGGTAATTGCGGGTTTTAATCCTTTTAGTATTGCTGGTGTGCTAAAATATATGCCCATTAACCGCAAAAACATTTTACATCAAGGCCGTTTTTTTACCGCATCTCGTATTAAAGACTGGCTGGCCTTACTGAATTTTGAAATTGTTCAGCAAGAAAATCTTGTATATTCTTCTCTTTTTATGCAAAAGCAATTTAACAGTCAAAGCCCCGTGCAAAAATTCTGCAAACGTTATCTACCTTGGTTTTCGTCTATGTATATTATTGAAGCCAGAAAGCGTGAGATGCCGTTGACGCCGATAAAACCGGTTTGGCAGGTCAAGCATAAGTTTAGTACTTCGCCTATTGTGGCTAGAAACTCACAGTCATCTTTTAAGAAGGCAAATTAGCCTTATATATCTGGTTTAGTTTTATTACGCAGGACCCAGCATAGGGTAGTTTTTAAAGGTTTTAAGAACGACGAGATGTGCGCGGCCAGTTCAGATGTCCGCGCATTTTTATGAGAGCTATTTTACACGCATGCCTGGCGTTGCGCCTTCATGTGGCTCTAATAAATAAATATCTTCGCCGCCAGGACCTGCTGCCAACACCATACCTTCAGACATACCAAAGCGCATTTTACGCGCTGCCAAGTTAGCCACCATAACAGTGTGTTTACCGATAAGCTCTTGCGCATTATATGCCGATTTTATACCGGCAAATACTTGCCTTGTTTCGTTACCAATATCAAGCTCTAAGCGTAATAATTTGTCCGCTTTTTCGACCGCTTCAGCATGTACAATCTTGGCAATTCTAAAATCAATTTTGGCAAAATCTTCGAAGCTTATAGTGTCGGCTATTGGCTCAATTTCAGCCAAGCGCTCATCGGCAATGACTATGTTAGCGTTTTCTTCACTAGTCTGTGCTTTACTTATGTCTTTAGTGACTTGCAGATTTTCTTTAGAAGCCTCTACTATAGCCGCAACCTTATCAGCATCAACGCGCTGGATCATAGCCTTAAACTTATTAATGCTGTGACCTAGCTTAACATCCTGTATGGCGTCCCAGGTGAACTTGTCGTTCAAAAAAGCCTGCGCATCAAGCGACAGTTTCGGCAGTACAGGTGTTAAATAAATCATCAGTATTCTGAATAAATGAATACCCATAGAGCACACGTCATGCGTGAAATCGTGTTTGTTTTCGTCTTTAATGGTTACCCATGGTGCTTGCATATCTATGTATTGATTGGCTTTATCTGCTAGGGCCATAATGTCGCGTATTGCTTTATGGTATTGTAGCGACTCAATCGTCTGCGCAATAGACACATGGGCCTGCTGAAACTCAGCTAATAATTGCTCATTTTGTATTCTATGCGATAACTTGCCAGCAAACTTTTTGGTAATGAAACCTGCACAGCGAGAGGCAATGTTTACCACTTTTCCAACTAGGTCAGAGTTTACCTTTTGCACAAAATCTTCAAAGTTTAAGTCTATATCGCTTGCACTGTCGTTAAGCTTACTGGCGTAGTAATAGCGTAAATATTCAGGCTGCAAATGATCTAAGAAAGTGCGACCTTTAATAAATGTGCCCTTAGACTTAGACATCTTAGCGCCGTTAACCGTCACGAATCCATGAATGTTTACGCCTGTGGGCTTTCTAAAGCCTGCGCCTTCAAGCATTGCAGGCCAAAACAAGCAATGGAAATAGGCGATGTCTTTACCAATAAAGTGATATAGCTCGGTGTCGTTGCCGGTCTGCCAAAACTCTTTGTCATTTATACCGCGTTTGTCTGCATAGTTTTTGAAACTGGCCATGTAGCCCACCGGCGCGTCTACCCACACATAGAAGAACTTGCCAGGCGCATTGGGTATTTCGAAACCAAAATAAGGCGCGTCTCGGCTAATATCCCACTGCTGCAAGCCTTGCTCAAACCATTCTTCTAGCTTATTCGCCATTTCGTTTTTTATCGCGCCTGAGCGAATCCATTCTTTCAGCATGGCCTCAAATTTAGGCAGGTCAAAGAAGTAATGCTCGGAGTCTTTTAATATGGGCGAAGCCCCCGACATCACTGAACGCGGGTTTTTAACCTGGGTTGGGTCATAGGTCGCCCCACAGGCATCGCAGCTATCGCCGTTTTGGTCTTCACTGCCGCATTTAGGGCAGGTGCCTTTAACAAAACGATCGGGCAAAAACATTTGTTTTATGGGATCAAACAGCTGGCTTATAGTGCGTTTTGAAATATAACCACTATCATTTAAACGATTATACACTAGCTCACAAAGCTCTTTATTTTCGTCTGAATGCGTTATGTAATAATTGTCGTAATCCACCAAGAAATCTTGTAAATCTTGATGATGTTCAGCGCGCGTTTTGGTCACTAACTCTTCAGGAGATATGCCTAGCTCTTGGGCTTTTAACATTACCGGCGTGCCGTGGGCATCGTCGGCGCACACGCTATAGCACTGGTGGCCTCGCAGGCGCTGAAAACGGACCCAAATATCGGTTTGTATATGCTCTAATAAATGGCCTAAATGAATAGAACCGTTTGCATATGGCAGTGCACTGGTAACCAGTATGCGGCGTGGATTAGATTGCATGAAGTAGGCTATCCTCGGGAGTTATTAATAAAATTGGCACAAATGGTAGCCGAAACTCATATTATTTGCACCTTGAATTAGGCATAATTGTGCCTAATATATAGTATGGTAGCTTATTAATATTAAAAGTGGGTCAATTGAAATTTTTTAGTCGCTCTAAAGCAACATCATCAAGTCAAATTTCGGTCTCGGTAATCTCACATTTAGGCAAAATATTTCATTCTACTAAGCCTGAATTATTTCAGGTAAAGGTTAATGACAAGCAAGTAGACATTTATTTTCCCTTCGTAATCGACGCCGTGTGGGATGAAGTTAAAAGCACGCTAGCACAGAAGCTTGGACCTGATATGGTGTTTTCAAAATACTATAATGTGCCGATTTTTAGCGCTCAAAAGCCACCGCTTCCTAATATTAAAAATATTATTGCGGTGTCGTCAGGCAAAGGTGGTGTTGGGAAATCAGCTAGCGCGGTAAATTTAGCCTTAGCGCTTAAAAGGCAAGGTGCACGCGTTGGTATCTTAGACGCCGATATTTATGGGCCATCGGTGCCCATTATGCTGGGTACTCAAAATGAAAATCCAAACAGCCCTGACAATAAGACAATGTTGCCTATAATGGCGCACGGACTGGCGTCCAATTCAATTGGCTATTTAGTTAAAAGCGATCATGCGTCTATTTGGCGCGGGCCAATGGCAAGTAAAGCGCTTAATCAGCTATTAACGCAAACAAAGTGGCCTATGCTCGACTATTTGATTGTAGATATGCCGCCAGGCACCGGCGATATTCAGCTCACGATGTGCCAACAGTTGCCGTTAACAGCAGCGGTAGTGGTGACCACGCCGCAAGATCTTGCTCTGTCTGATGCAGCGAAAGGCATTGCTATGTTCGAAAAGCTAAATATTCCTGTTCTAGGTTTAATTGAAAACATGAGCTATTTTGAGTGCGGGCATTGCCATAAAAGAACAACAATTTTTGGCGAAAAGGGCGCGCAGAAGCTCAGTGATAAATATGCACTGCCTATGCTAGCAAAAGTGCCGTTAAACCCAATAATTCGCGAATATGCCGACGCCGGCCGTTCACTCATAGACGAACAAAGTGACCATGACATATCCATAATTTACCAGCAGGCGGCAATGGATATAACCCGCTATTTGTGTGAAGAGGCCGAGGTATTGCCCGTGGCAGCTAATATGGCGTCGAGTATAGAAATTACAAAGCTAGACTAAATTTAACCCTTAACAATAAGAAGATACATGCATGCGACTTTGCGACAAAGACATTAAGAAATATATTGCCAGCGGTGAAATTGTCATTCTGCCCGAGCCTGCACAAAACAGTATTAGTGGCGTAACGGTGGATGTAAGACTGGGTAATAAATTCAGGGTATTTGAGGAGTATCAAGCACCATACATAGACTTGAGCGGACCTAAAGAAGCTGTGCAGGCCGCACTTGACAGTGTAATGAGTGATGAAATTGAAATTGCTGACGATAAGTCATTTTTTTTGCATCCTGGTGAACTGGCGATTGCGGTTACGCATGAGTCTATTACGCTGCCAGGTAATATGGTGGGTTGGCTAGATGGACGCTCATCCTTAGCACGTTTGGGCTTAATGGTGCACGTAACCGCGCATAGAATTGATCCTGGTTGGTCTGGGAACATAGTGCTTGAGTTTTTCAACTCAGGTAAATTACCGCTAGCCCTTAAGCCTAAAATGAAAATTGGTGCTTTGAGTTTTGAAACGCTGTCTGATCACGCTGAAACACCTTACAACGCACGTTTTGATGCAAAGTATAAAGGCCAAGACGGCGCAGTGGCGAGCCGCATAGGAGCGGATGATTAATAATTGTATTCGTGTGATTAGCAAGATTAGTTTGCCTGAAATAGTGAGCGTGTCAGTTTATGTATGATTTAGTTGGAGATATACACGGTTTTAGTGAACCTTTTGTAGTATTGCTCAAAAAGTTAGGCTACGCTGAAATCGAGGGCGTTTGGCAACACCCAACGCGTATTCTTATATCCTTAGGTGATTTAGTTGACCGCGGTCCCGGGCAAAAAGAAGTCGTGGATATTTTGAAGAATATGCAGCAAAACGGCAAGGCAATTGTGATTATGGGCAATCACGAGTTTTATGCTATTGGCTGGCATTTAAAAGGCTCTAATGGTAAACCTTTACGCCCGCATTCTGATAAAAACTATAGCGAACATCGCGCTTTTTTAGAGCAAGCTTCACATGGATCTCCTTGGTATGTTGACGCTATCGACTGGTTTAAAACGCTACCTCTGTTCTTTGAAAACGATTCTATCCGTTGCATCCATGCGGCTTGGCATGAAGACCACCTTTTACGCTTAAAAGAATACACACACGAAAATGGCGTGATAAAAGACGAGGTATGGAGAGATCCTAGCGCGGTTGAGTTGCGGTTTTATAAGTCCTTAGAATATTGTCTTAATGGCCCCAAAATAGACTTACCCAAAGGTGCATTCTTTATTGACTCGAACAATCGAAAACGGTCAAAAGTCCGGTTGAAGTGGTGGGATTTAACTGAGAATCCAACCTACCGAAGTGCCTGCACATCGGTGCCTAATCCCCAGCAGTTGCCAGATGAGCCTATTGCGCTGTCTTCACTGCCCATGATCCACGGCAACAAGCCTATTTTCTTTGGTCACTATTGGATGCAGGGTACACCTGAACTTATGAAAGATAATATTGCCTGTTTGGACTGGTCAGTGGTGCAAAAAGACGGCTGTCTTGCTGCCTATCGTTTTGATGGGGAGCAAGTGTTAGACACGAATAAGCTAGTGTGGGTTTAATTATCCATTTAATCCCCGCGTTTATCGTTCAATTAAGCATAATTATAAGACGAACTGGCGCTAACTATATGGGGTAATGGCGCAGAATAAACGGAGTAATATGTGAATTTGCATAAATACTAGACTATCAAGCAAGTTTTGTTATAAAAGAGTAGATATTTAAGTGTATATCCATATAATGTGTCGCTCGGTCGGTGTGTGGCGCAGCTTGGTAGCGCACTTCGCTGGGGGTGAAGGGGTCGTAGGTTCGAATCCTATCACACCGACCATTAATTACACTTCTACAGTATCAAATTACACTCAATTTCTACCTGATTTTTATCTATTATACATGCATGATCGACGCGCGCGATGGCTCCGGTTAAACCTTCTTGTTTATTAAGCTCACATACTCCTGTGCTAGTGGTAATATTTACGTCTTCGCCAATAATACAAGGCTAATTGAAGCTCAGAAATACTGAGCGTATTCGTTCAGCGCTAAGCTTGGCGTCGCTACTACCTGAGTCGGGCAGTATGATTAAAAACTCTTCACCTTCCCAACGGGTAATCAAGTCATGTGGCATCTATTAAGTGCCCAGTGAGTGGTTTAGTTGTCGCCAGCCCTCGTAACTCTTTTTGTGCTCTGCGCACCATTCCTATATAGTAAAACGAAAGGTAACTGAACATCAAAAATACTACATTTTATTGCTTTTTACACCATACATTTGGAACTTCTCTATGTCTAACACTGTAAGCTTTGAAAAATACACGACATTTTCGATCACTATTAACGAACAAATCGCTCACCTTCAGCTTAATCGCCCGAAGGAGCTAAATAGTATGAATGCTGCTTTTTGGACTGAATTGCCAGAAGCCGTCAACGCAATAGACAGAGCCTCAATGGCCAGAGTAATAGTTATTTCGTCCACCGGTAAGCATTTTAGTGCAGGTATGGATTTAGCCGTATTTCAAAACATGGGGGCTAGCTATGCAGGCGAACCAGCGCGGCGTGCTGAAAAATCGAGACGACATATTTTACAGTTACAAAATGCCTTTAATGCCTTAGAAGACGCACGGATTCCAGTTTTAGCGGCCCTGCAGGGCGGTGTGATTGGCGGTGCTGTAGACATGATTAGTGCGTGTGATATGCGCTACTGCACACAAGATGCGTTTTTTTGTATCAAGGAAACTGAAATAGGCATGACCGCCGATGTTGGCACGCTTCAAAGGTTACCGAAGTTAATTCCTGAGGGTTTAGTGCGTGAATTGGCCTACACGGGCAGAAATATGATGAGCGAAGAAGCAAAGTCCTGTGGCTTGGTAAACCATGTTTACGCCGACCAGAAAAGCCTGCTGGCTGGAGTGATGAAAATTGCTAAAACAATTGCGGGCCATTCTCCACTCGCGGTTGCCGGCTGTAAGGAAATGATTAACTATACTCGCGACCACAGCGTGAATGATAGCTTGAATTACATGGCTACATGGCAAAGCGGTATGTTACAAATGCCCGATGTAATGGAAGCCATGGCGGCTACTAAGGAAAAGCGAAAGCCGGTGTTTGAGAACTTATTACCCATAGATTCTTTGTAGCGTAGTCAGCTCGTTTATTTTTATAAAAGGATACAGTCAATACAAAAAGTGCCTTATTAAACATGGGCGTGCCACATTGTGGAAGGCTGCTTATAAAACAAAACCGTAAATAGCTGCAAAGTGACAAGCAGCGCCTGCTACTACACTAAAATGCCAAAGTGAATGAGAGTAGTGTCTACTTTTTAACAGATACAAAGGAATGCCCGCGCTATAACACAAACCGCCAACGATCAGTAATGTAAAGCCGGCGCAGCTTAATGATAAGTATATAGGGTAAATAAGCAGTAAGGCTAGCCAGCCCATTATTGCGTAGGTAATAATTGATAATTTGGGGAACTTATGACCGAAATAGAGCTTAAAAAAAATGCCCGTAAATCCGACTAACCATACTACCCCTAGACCAATTAGGGCAGAAGTGCTGCCAACGCCTAGTGCTAAGAAGGGCGTGTAAGTTCCTGCTATTAAGAGGTAAATAGCCATATGGTCGAGTTTTCTTAGCACCACTTTAGTATTGACCTCAACGCTGCTATGATAAAGCGTTGAGGTCAAAAACATCAGGGCTAAGCTAATCCCATAAATGAGCACCACTGATACTTCTAGTGGGCTTTGTGCTTTGAGAAACAAAGCTAAAACACCAGCTAGAGCAAGCAAAAAACCTGCGCCGTGGGACAGCGCGTTTAGCTTTTCCTCACCAATGGAGTATGCATTACTAGCAATTTCCCGAGCCGATTTTTTAGGGAGCACAAAGACCCTATCTTACTTCTATACCTTCTGCTTGCTTGTCAGCATGATAGCTAGAGCGAACCATCGGGCCACATGCTGCATGTGTAAACCCAATTTTCTTGGCATAAACGCCTAAGGCATCAAACTCAACCGGTGGTACATAACGTTTAACCGGATAGTGGTGAGCACTAGGTTGTAAGTACTGTCCAAGAGTGAGCATGTTTACATCATGCGTTCGTAAATCGTCTAGCACTATTTGCATTTCATCGTTTTCTTCACCCATTCCCATCATTAATCCTGATTTAGTGGGAATATGCGGATGCTGTTGCTTGAATTTCTTTAATAAATCCAAAGACCACTGATAATTTGCGCCTGGTCTACACTCTCTGTAAAGACGCGGGATGGTTTCTAAATTATGGTTAAATACGTCTGGTACGCCATTCTTAAATATCTCTAATGCACGGTCCATACGCCCACGAAAATCTGGCACTAGCACTTCAATTTTGGTGCTTGGGCTGTGTTCACGTATTGCATTTATACAATCTACGAAGTGCTGTGCTCCGCCGTCTCTCAGATCATCACGGTCAACCGATGTTATGACCACATACGACAGCCCCATTTCGGCGATAGTAGTGGCCAGTTTTAACGGCTCTTCTGCACTTGGCGGTAGTGGTTTTCCGTGACCAACATCACAAAAGGGACAGCGTCTTGTGCAAATGTCACCTAAAATCATGAACGTGGCGGTGCCATTGTTGAAGCATTCTGCAAGGTTTGGACAACTTGCCTCTTCGCATACCGAATGCAGTTTGTTTTTTCGTAAGGTCTTTTTAATATGATCGATGCGATCAGTTCTTGACGGTAACTTTACCTTTATCCACGAGGGCTTACGTAGCATTTCAGCTTTTTGCGTTGGCATTATCGTAATGGGGATATGTTTAACTTTATCTTCGTCTCGAAGTTTAACACCTGCTTGGGGGCGCATATTACTCATCAAAACCTTCTTTATATCGTAGTGGGTGAATGTCTAATAACTTGCAAAAATGTATAACGACCAAATGCTTGGCTTCGCGAATGGTGTTCACTGCATTAACATTTTTACTGTTTATCATTTCAAGTCCGGCGTATCCGCAAGGATTAATTCGTTGAAATGGCGATAAGTCCATATCTACATTAAGCGCTAATCCGTGAAAAGAGCAGCCTTTGCGTATCCGTAGTCCTACTGAACAAATCTTTTTTTCGTCAACGTATACCCCAGGTGCATCTTTTTTTGCATATGCAACAACACCGAATTCGGCCAATGTTAACACGATACACTGTTCAAGTGCAGTCACTAGCTGCCTCACGCCTAGCTTACGCCTTCTTATGTCCAATAATATGTACATCATTAGCTGACCAGGCCCATGATAAGTGACTTGTCCGCCCCTATCAACGGGTACTACGGGTATGTCCCCTGGATTTATAATGTGCTCTTGTTTACCTGCTTGACCTTGCGTAAATACGGGGAAATGTTCGCCCAGCCAAATCTCATCAAGATCATTGGCGTTTCTGGAATCGGTAAAGTGCTGCATTCTTAGCCATACTGGGGTGTATAACTGTAAACCTATGTCTCGCACTATAAGTGATTCAGTTGCTACACTATTTTTGTCAGCATTATGATCATTGCCAGCTTTAGCAATTAATGCTGTCATTTTATGATCCACAAAAACACTGACTATCATTACTACAGTTCATGATTATTATAATACTACCTTGACTAATTCTAATTTAGACAGCTCAATGTAAATAGTTTCCATATGTTCTTTACTAGTTACTTTTATGGCTATTGAGAGTGCATGATAAGTGCCTTTGCTACTGGGCCTTATTGTTGGAGCGTAGTCTCCCGGCGCTAAGGTTTGCAGTCGTGAAATTACCTGTGTTGGCAATTCCTCGTGAGCAATGCCCATTACTTTAAACGTTTGCATACAGGGAAAATCTAATAACTCATCAAATTTTGTTTCCATGGTTATTCTAATCCTAGCTGTAAGTTAATCCAATCCATTGCTTTACTAAAAAAGGTACCTTCTTGAATTTCTTCCAAGGTTACCAATGGGTAGGTGGCAATTGTTTCACCGTCGAGAGTAAGGCTGAGTAGGCCAACCTCGGTGCCTTTTTCCATAGGCGCTTCTAGCACTGAGGTAAGCTCGAAACTGGCGCTTAGCTGATCAGCTTGACCTCTAGGTACCGTCATTGAAGTGGACTGATTAATGCCTAAATTAACGGTTTCTTTACTGCCCATGTATATACGGTGGTTTGCAAAAATATGATTCGGTTGAAATGGCACTACTGATTCGTAAAAACGAAAACCATAGCGCAATAGTTTTTTATTTTCAGCTTTGCGTGAACGCTCACTGTCGGTGCCCATCACAACGGACACTAAGCGCATGTTACCTTGGGTTGCTGAGGTAATTAAACTGTAGCCTGAGTCTGAGGTATGGCCTGTTTTTATACCGTCTACATTCAAGCTCCTGTCCCACAGTAAGCTGTTACGATTAAACTGCTTTATACCGTTGTAAGTAAATTCTCTTTCGCTATAAATTTTATACATTTCAGGCGTTTCTCTAATGAGGGCAGATGAAAGCGTTGCCATATCTCGTGGAGAGGTGAAATGGTCGGCATCGTGAAGGCCATGGCTATTGACAAAGTTTGTTGCACTCATGCCTAAATTTTGAGCATGCGCGTTCATCATACTGGCGAACGCAGATTCGCTCCCTGCTATATGTTCCGCAATGGCCACGCAGGCGTCGTTGCCAGACTGCACGACTATGCCCATTAGCAGGTCGCTTACTGATACTTGAGTACCTACTTCGATAAACATTTTCGAAGAGTCTGGGAATTTCTTTGCCCATGCTTTTTCAGAAATAGTGACCATATCGGTCAAGCTTATGTTGCCTGCTTGTAATTCTTTACCAACCACATAAATCGTCATTATTTTAGTGAGGCTTGCAGGCGCTAAACGTTGGTCTATGTTTTTCTCGGCAATGATGTGCCCGGTGTTGTGATCAAGCAGCAAAAAACCACCCGCATCGACTGTGGGCGGAGGCGGTATGACTATTGCCGCAGTAGTGGTCATAGTCATAAAAAAGGTAAATAAACCTGCTAAAACTGTAAAGCGCATAATTTTCCTGAAAGTGGCGATGGATTATCTATTGGAGTTTAGGAAATAAAGGTCTGTGTTATTTCCAATGTTTTAAAGGCTGATGTGCCTTCACATTAGAAATGCAATAAAACACGTTTCGTGGTCTATTCAGACATATATAATCTTTATTTTACCTGCTTTACATGTAATGTCGACATACAAGCGCTAAAAGACCCCAGAAATAGGCCTTACGGCATCACTTGTATAGTAAAAGCCTGCTCGAAACCTATTTTCTTTAACTCTTGGATGATATTTTGGGCCTTTTGTTCAGTTTCTAGAGGACCTAATTGTAATCTATATATATTTGCAATTTTAGGCACAACGTTAGGGACCTGCAAAAGACTGGACAGACTGCTTGCAAACTCTCTAATTTTATCACCGTTTTCCATTGCCATAACCTGTACAAATAGGCTTTGAGGTATAGGTTGGGGGGCTGAATTTTGCGCAAGCAGCGTTTTTTCAGATAGCTTCTTTTGAGCAGAGCGTTTGGCCAGTAATTCTCCATTTTCAAACACATAAAGCTGTGGGCTCGAACCAATTCGTATTTCTCCCGCTTCATTCACGTCTAATACTTCCATTTTTACATCGGCTACACCGTATTTATGGTAGCCTAATTTTTTGGCGGCGCCATACGATAAATCAATAATGCGGGTGCCATGAAAAGGGCCTCTGTCGTTAACTCTAACGATAGCAGACTTGCCATTTTTAACATTGGTCACTCTTACAAAAGAGGGCAGTGGCAGTGTTTTATGCGCGGCTGTTAGAGCAAACATATCGAATATTTCGCCATTTGCGGTTTTATGTCCATGGAATTTTAAGCCATACCATGAGGCACCACCGGTTTCTTCAAAACCAATTGCGCTTGCCATGGGGTAATATTTTTCACCAAATACGTAGTAAGGACGGCTAGTCCACGTGTTGTGTGGCTCTAAGGTGGGTATAATGGCATCATAAACTATTTCACCATAGTCGAAACTTGGTGCTGTATCTTGTGTTATCGCATAACGACTTTCAGGAGCACTAGAGCAGCCGCTAAGCAGTAACAACATGCTGACGCAAGTAAGTAAAAGTATATAGAGAGAGTTCGGTGGCAAATTTCTTACCTTATTTCTATTAGATAATGTCATTTTATTATTATCGTCAATGCATTGAACATTATGTTTGTGCAGACTCAGGCTTTTTTAAATTTAGGCGCAAAAAAGTGTTAACAACTCAAACATCCATTAGCCTAGCGCGATAATAACCGTTTTTGGGTGCTTATGGCCATTAAAATACCAAATCCAGCCATTAAGGTAACCATTGAGGTTCCGCCATAGCTTATTAGCGGTAAAGGCACTCCTACAACAGGCAATAAACCTGACACCATTCCCATATTAACAAATACATAGACAAAAAATGTCAATGTAATACTGCCGGCTAAGAGCTTACTAAAATTATTTTGTGCTCGGTTTGCTATGTATAAACCTCTCATAATAATGCACATGTACATTACTAATAATCCTATTATGCCAATAAGCCCAAACTCTTCACTGTACACGGAAAATATAAAATCGGTGTGGCGCTCTGGCAAGAACTCTAGCTGTGACTGAGTCCCTTGCAGCCAACCCTTTCCGTCAACCCCACCAGAACCAATGGCAATTTTAGATTGAATAATATGATAGCCCGATCCAAGTGGATCACTCTCAGGATCTAGAAAAGTAATAACACGCTGCTTCTGGTAATCCTTCATTAAGAAAAACCACATAATAGGCGCAAACAAGCCGCCTAATAAACCAATCAAAGATATTATTCGCCACCTCATTCCTGATAAAAATAGCACAAAAATGCCGCTTGCAGATACCAATAAAGATGTGCCCAAGTCGGGTTGCTTGGCGATTAGAATAGTGGGGATAAACACTAGAACAAAACCCACAAATATGTCTCTAACACTCGCAGGAATGCTGTTGCGACTTATAAACCAGGCAATCATCATTGGCATAGCAAGCTTCATTATTTCTGAAGGTTGAAACCTGAGTACACCTAAATCGAGCCAGCGTTGTGCTCCTTTGCCAACGACACCGAAAAAAAGTACACCCAGTAGCATGAGAATGCCGACAATATAAAAATAAATCGACACCCGCTGGTAGACTAGAATAGGCAGTTGAGCAAGCCCTATCATAATGGTGATACCCACGCCTAAGCGAAGCAATTGTCTTTGTACTAAATCCCAGTCCTGTCCGCCCGATGAATATATAGTCAGTAGCCCTATAAACATTAAGCATAAAAGTGAAAGTAGCAAAAAGCCATCAATATGAATGCGCTCAAGGAAACTTTGCTTATTTGTGGTGAAATTAGTTTTTTTCATGAAACTAAGGGCTACTCTGATGACTACTTGGCGTTAATGATATGCCTATTACTTTTATTTTAGCGGCATTTTTTTGCGCTAAGGCCATTTCACGCGCAGGCCTTAATTCGTCAAAGTAATAATCCATTACGTTACGTGCTAACGGGGCAGCATGTGAACTGCCGCCGCCTGCATTTTCGATTGCAACCGCCATACTAATTTGCGGGTTATCAAAAGGTGCATACCCTATATACATGGCATTATCACGCAGATATTTGTGCACATTTTCTTCATCATATTCTTCGTCTTGTGCAACCGTAAAAAGTTGCGCTGTGCCTGTTTTACCTGCCGACACATAACTGGTTTTTCTAAACGCTGTTCGGGCGGTTCCATTTTCACGATTAACAGTGCCATATAGGGCATCTAGTACAATGTCCCAATTTTCTTCATTGTTGATCACAAGCGGCGGCTTTTGCTCGATGGCAACATTTTCAATGCTCCCGTCTATTAAGTAGCCTTTAAGTAAAGTGGGCGTAAAGCGTTTGCCGCGGTTGACCAATATGTTCAAAGAATTCGCAATTTGGATAGGCGTTGCGTTCCAATAACCTTGGCCAATACCCACCGATATAGTGTCGCCAATGTACCATGATTCATTAAACGTTGCGCGTTTCCAACCGCGGCTAGGCAATATTGCTCTGGATTCTTCATAAAGGTCTAGGCCGGTGAAGTTGCCGAAACCAAATTCCCCCATGCGTTCATGAATGCTATCTATGCCTAGTTTATAAGCAAGTTCATAATAAAAAGTATCACATGATACTTCGATCGCTTTGGTCACATCTACCGTCCCATGGCCTTGCCTTTTCCAATCTCGCCAAATGTGGGCTACATTTCTAAGTTTAAAAAAGCCGCGATCTTGGATTTCAGTTTCAGGCGTTATGACGCCTTCTTCAAGTCCGATGAGTGCCAAGTGGGGTTTTATTAATGAGGCAGGCGGGTAAAGGCCTTGGGTGGCTCTATTTAGTAAAGGGCTGTAACGTGAGTTGAGTAATTTTGAATATTCGGTTTGACTGATGCCGTGCACAAACATATTTGGGTCGTAGCTGGGGCTTGAGTAAAGTGCCAATACGCCGCCGGTTTTTACATCGGTAATAATGACTGAGCCACGGCGTCCTGCCATCTCTTGTTGTGCTTTTTGCTGCAGTTTAATATCTATATTAAGCACAATATCCTTGCCAGGTTCAGGAGGTTCGAAGTCAAGTACTCTAATTATGCGTCCTTTATTATTCACCTCAACCTGCTGATACCCAACGCGCCCATGCAATTTGGATTCATGAAATTTTTCCACGCCTTGCTTACCAATATCGTGCGTGGCTGCGTAGTTTGCTTCTTGTCCTTGATCTTTAAGTTTGGCTAAGTCTCTTTTATTTATGCGCGATACATACCCCAGCATATGGGTAAGGGTATCTTTAAAAGGATAGTAGCGCGACAGTCTTGCCTTAATATCAATGCCGGGGAACCTATGCTGATTAGCCGAAAACAGTGCTACTTCCTCATGCGTAAGCTGCCTGCGTATCGAAACAGGTTTGAACCTTCGCTGACGTAGTTTATCTTTTTCAAAGCGTGCAATTTCGTCTGGCGTTATTGCCATTAGCTCAGTTAGTTGGGCTAGGGTTTGTTCGAGGTTATCAACTTCTTCGGGGATTATTTCTAGACTAAACACAGATTTGTTTTCCGCTAAAATAACGCCATTGCGGTCGTAAATGAGACCTCTGTTGGGCGCAACAGGCAAAACCTTAATTCTGTTACCATTTGACTGTGTTTGATACTCCAAATGTTTATTTACTTGGAGGTCGTATAGATTAATCAACAATAAGGACATTAAGCCAAAAACGAATATCGCAGAGAAAAAGGCACGACGGGCAAATAAGTTTGCCTCTGCGCTATGATCTCTTATTGTTTGTCTTGCTTTCGCCATTTATTATTCTCGATGATAAGGATGGTTTTGTGTCAGCGACCACGCTCGATAAAGTGCTTCAGCAACGATAACTCTTACTAAGGGATGAGGCAGAGTCAAGGGCGATAGTGACCATAATTGGTCAGCTATGTCGCGACACTTATCTGATAGACCTTCAGGACCACCAATCAATAAACTTATATTCCTACCATCCATTTTCCAATGGTTGATTTGTGTAGCAAGCTTTGCAGTATCCCAAGGCTTGCCGAGTACTTCTAAAGCGACTATCCGATTGCCTTTAGCAACCGCAGCAATACATTTTTCTCCTTCTGTTTCTTTAATCTTCAATATATTAACTGTTTTTCCACGCTTAAAAGGCGGTATTTCAGAAAAGCTTACTGAAAACTCAGATGGGAAACGACGTAAATACTCGTTAGTACCTTCGACCACCCACGTGGGCATTTTGTTCCCGACAGCGATTATTTGCACGTTCATGTAAATGTGCCCAATTTAATGCCTTAATGTAAGCATATTCATGAAAGCTCGATTACTTAGTTACTGCCAAAGTTTTTCTAACTGATAAAAATCTCTGGTTTCGTCTTGCATAACGTGCAAAACGATGTCGCCCAGATCAACTAATACCCATTCACCTTGGGCTTTACCTTCTACGCTCAAGGGTGCATGCCTAGCCTGTTTGCACTCAACGATAACGTTTTCTGCTATTGCTGATACATGGCGTTTAGACGTGCCTGAACAAATTACTAAAGTGTCAGTAACACTTGATTTTCCCGTTACGTCAATAACCGTAATATTTTTAGCTTTCATATCATCTACTTTATCAATGACAAAATTTGTAAACTCTTGTTGATTCAATACTATTCCTACTTAATTATTATATAGCTTATGCACACTGATATAGTTAAGGATAGCAGTGGGCAGCATATTGCTAATGTCTTTACCGGCTTTTATATGTTGCCTAATATGAGTAGACGACAGGGGTAAAATTTGGTTTTTTATGAACCATAGTTTGCCTATGGCTGAAGTTTCTATTATATCCTTAAAAGCATCATAATTAATACATTGCGTACCATTTTCAGCAGTAGCTAGTGTTGATAATAGAAATATCTTAAGGTTTTTATCAATATCAGGGCCTACAATGTGCTCAAACTCCTGCTTTGATGTGTAAAAGTTATACAGTTTTGATGCCATTTTGCTTGACACTTCGCCGTCGGTTGCTTTCGTCGAATTAGAGGCGTCAAGCGGTGAGCGTTGCATAACAATAATATGGCAAAAATCGAATAGCTGTTGCCAACGCTCCCACAAATGAAGTGTAAGCAGTGAATCTAGCCCAATGATAAAAACAATTGGCTGTGCAGGGTTCTGCTCCTTAAGGTAACTGAGGGTATCGATAGTATAGCTAACCTCGGCACGAGAAAACTCGGTCAAATCAAGCGAAAATCTAGCGTCTATGTCACATAACAATTGAGTCATCGCAATGCGATGTTCTGCGCTGGTCACCTCTTTTTTAAATACCGGCACGTTTGCCGGCAGGAGCGATATAGTGGATAGGCCAGCAATATCAGCAATTTCTGTTAACGGCAATAAGTGACCAAAATGAGGCGGATCGAAAGTGCCGCCAAAAAGCGCATTTATAGCGGGTTTGTTGATATTCTTATCCATTAACTAAACTAAAATCAGGCATATGCGTGGGCATAAATAACAGTGCAAGGTGGCTTAATATTACATAGGGTTTTGCAATATAAGCCGACTTAAACATAATGTCGGCTTGACTTAACTGTTCATTAATTGCGTGCATATGAGCCGGCGTTAATCGCGCTACGGCTGCTTGATACAAGGCTTGTTTACTGGCCCAAATTCTTAATGATTTATAATCGATATGACCCTGCATAGACTGCATGTTTAAAAGCTTAGTAATGGTTTGCGCTTCATTAACGATGCTCCATAAAATAATAACCGGCTCAATGCCTTCATCTTCTAGACAAATTAGCATTTTCACTGCTTTTTGCATGTCCCCACGCAACACTTCATCGGTAAACTGAAATGTAGAATAGCGTGACTGCTGGGTCATTGTGTTGGCAATATCATTGGTCTCTATAACGTGCTGGGGAGGAAACTGTAGGCCTAATTTTTCAAGCTCCTGACGACCTGCCATCAGGTTACCTTCGCATAAGTCAGCTACCATACTTAATGCGTCCTGTGAAATATATAAATTCAGCTTATTCGCGCGCGCTGACAGCCACTTTTGTAACTGACTGTGGGCTAAATCATAAACGTGTAAAAACCAACCTTGGTTAGCTAACGCGCTAAACCACTTTGTTTTTTGAACATCTTTACCCGCTTTTGGGCCATGTATCAATAGCATCACGTCGGGTGAGATTACCTTAGTTATTTCGAGAAATTGCTTAGCTGCAACGGCACCGGGTTTTGACGATAATAAGGTAAGCTCTATGTACTGTTTATCAGCAAATAATGACATACTTTGTATTGCGTCTATTAGATGTGCCCATTCAAAATCGCTGTCTAAAGTAAAGCTCACGCGTTCGTCAAACCCTGATTGTTTTGCTTTAGCCCGCACCGCATCGATAATATCCAATTTTTGCTGTGGTTCGTCGCCAAACACCAGTATGAAGGGGGGAATAGGGTCTGCGTCTAGGTGACGTTGTAAATCGTATGTTTGGATTTGCACTTAATCTTCTCTTTTTCTAATTAAGGGCGTCGTTGGCTTTTTTACAACTTGCTTGTTTGTGCTTACTATTGAGCGGTTATATTGACTAGACAGCAAGCGAATGATGCGGTCGGCTGACTCTACACGTAGTTCACTAAGCACTAGATTAAGCTCACGCGATTTAGCCAGTATTTGATCAGGATCGTCTTGGTATTCGCGTGACACTGTTAGCGTATTATCAATAGGTAGTTTGTTGGGAAAAGTCACCGTATATTTGACAGAGTACACCAGATCATATTCAGCAACTTGACCAGAACTAAATACTGACAACAAACGCCGCTCAAATTGTTCTGGCTGAAGTTGAATTACCACGGTTTTACCAAGCATAGCCGAGTCAACTGAAGCGCTAGGAGTAATGACACCTGTCAATTGGTATACAGGCAGTCTTTTCTGTAAGGCTCTTGAAAGCCCAGAGTATTGAAAAGGTGCAATAATGCCGACCTGTGTTAAGTTTTCGGGTAATGCTTGAGATCCGCGTAACGTGAACCCGCAGCCAGCAACAATGGCAATACAACTGCTAAAAGTAATTAACTTTATCCATGTGCTGAGTCGTTTATTCACGCGCATATCCTTTTTCACCATGGTCTTAATTGGCTACTATGTTGACTAACTTGCCAGGAATAATGATGACTTTTCGTAGTTGTTTACCCTGCGTAAAAGGCGCCACGTTTTCATGTTTAAGCGCAAGTGCTTCAAGTAAGGCTTTATCTATATTGGCGGCCACAGTAAGCTTGGCGCGTAGCTTGCCGTTTACCTGTACTACGATAAGTTTTTCGTCTTCCACTAAAGCGCGTTCATCACATACTGGCCATACGGCTGTTTGTAATTCACCGGGGCATTGCATTTGCGTATACAAACTCTCGCAGATATGCGGTGTTACGGGATTAAGCATTTTAATCATGGCGACTATGGCTTCGTGCATTATTGCATGGTCAATTGCATCATTCACTTCAAATTTTTGCAGGTAGTTAAGCAGTTCCATCATTTTGGCAATGGCAGTATTGAAGGTTTGACGACGTAAAACATCATCGCTCACTTTTAGGATGGCACTGTGCAGTTCAAATCGACATGCTTTTTGCACTTTGGATAAGTTTTTATATGAATAATCAATGGCACTGCCGGTAAATAATTCGCTTTGCACATGCTGTGTGGCCAAGCGATAAAAGCGGCGCAGGAATCTATTAGCGCCGTCTACCGCAGACTCTGTCCATTCTAGGTCTTGCTCAGGCGGCGCCGCAAACATGGTGTATAAACGGATAGTATCAGCGCCGTATAAATCTATGACTTTTTGTGGATCAATACCGTTGTTTTTTGACTTTGACATTTTTATCATGCCGGCGTGCTCCACCGACTCGTGGCTGCTAGTGACGAGCGCGCTTATAATTCTGCCTTTGTCGTCTTTTTCAATGCTTAGATCATCTGGTTTGTGCCAAGTCACTTTGCCGCTTGCATCTTTGGTGAAAAACGCATTAGCGAGCACCATGCCTTGACAAAGTAAGCGTTTAAAGGGCTCATCGCTGTTAACTAAGCCTTCGTCGCGCAATAGTTTATGAAAAAAACGTGAATATAATAGATGCAGAATAGCATGCTCAATACCGCCAATGTATTGGTCGGCAGGCAGCCAATAGTTTGCTTCTTCAGGGTTTAACATAGCGTCGCTAGGCGCTGATGTGTAGCGAGCATAATACCAAGACGACTCCATAAAGGTGTCAAAAGTGTCGGTTTCGCGCGTCATGGGAATGCCGTTATGGGTTGTTTTTGCCCATTGGGGATCAGCTTTTATTGGCGATATTACGCCATCCATAATTACATCGGTAGGCAAAATTACAGGCAAGTCTTCTACATTAACGGCGTGAGAGTTACCTTGCTCATCGTTAACAATAGGAATAGGTGTACCCCAATAGCGTTGGCGTGAAACACCCCAGTCGCGTAAGCGATATTTAACTGCCTTTTTACCGTAACCCAGCGCGCCTAGTTTGTCTGCAATTGCATTAAAACCATCCTCAAAACTTAATGCGCTATATTCAGCAGAATTAATCAGCGTATTTTTCTCAGTATAGGCAGACTCATTTATATCAGTTCCTGCGTGCTCTTCTTTAAAAGCAACCACCTGTAAGATCGGAAGTTTGTATTTAGTTGCAAATTCCCAATCGCGCTGATCGTGGGCCGGCACCGACATTACGGCGCCCGAGCCATAGCTCATTAGTACGAAGTTAGCAATCCATATGGGCAAATGCTCACCGGTTAAAGGATGTATGGCAAAAAGGCCTGTCGGCATGCCTTTTTTCTCCATGGTAGCCAGCTCAGCTTCTGTAGTTTTGGTGTTTTTGCACTCATCAATAAATGCTGCCATAGCGCTATTTGATTCGCTTAACTCTTGCGCAATAGGATGCGCCGCTGCAATGGCTAGATAGCTGACACCATATAAGGTGTCAGGGCGTGTGGTGTAAACCTCAAGCTGGTTCATTCCTGCACTTGGTGTGAATAAATCGAAGGTAACATCAACGCCCTGGGAACGGCCTATCCAGTTTCGTTGAGCGGTTTTTACCTGCGCTGGCCATTCATCTAGTTTGTCTAAGTCGTCAAGTAGTTCATCCGCGTAATCGGTGATCTTAATAAACCACTGCGGGATTTCTTTTTGTTCAACAACCGCGCCCGAGCGCCAACCTTTTCCGTCTACTACCTGTTCGTTTGCCAGTACCGTCTGGTCTACAGGGTCCCAATTAACGGTAGCGTTCTTTTTATACACAAGGCCTTTGTTAAATAGGCGCGTAAAAAACCACTGCTCCCATTTATAATACTCAGGTTTACACGTGGTGACTTCACGGCGCCAGTCATAGCCAAAGCCTAAGGCTTGAAGCTGCTCTTTCATGTAACCAATATTGTCTAATGTCCACTGTGCAGGTGCGCTATTATTATTCAAGGCGGCGTTTTCTGCCGGCAAACCAAACGCATCCCATCCCATGGGCTGAAGTACATTTTTACCCTGCATACGCTCAAAACGGCTTACAACATCGCCTATGGTGTAGTTTCTAACATGCCCCATATGTAATCGTCCGCTAGGGTAGGGGAACATGCACAAGCAGTAGAATTTTTCTTGATCGGGCTTAACCTCAACCTCGAATACTTTGTTATTAAGCCAGTGCAGCTGTGCATTCGCTTCTATCTCTTTTGGGTTATATTCATGTTGTGATGAGGGTAAATTGACTTCAGCGTTTGACATTGAAACAGAATTCTCGCATGGTAATTATTATAAAATAAAGTTTATTAGAATAGCCTGTAATGCTAGCTTTCGACAAGGACATACTGACTAAAAAGAGAGATTTTATGGATATTTTCACTCAAAGCTCCTCAGTTTTATTTTTGCATATGTGACAACGCTAAAAATCCTGTACACTAGCAGGGTGCCAAAGTGGTCTAAAACACAAAATACGTATGCCATACTCCCTAGGATAAAAAATATAAAGTGACAGTCTTAACTCCTGCCGAAACAAGTGCTACAGAACGTAAAAAACTTGCTCTTTTACCCAGTCAATTAAGCGTTGATGTGCCCTTGTCTATGATAGCGCAAGCAATAGAGGCGAATATAAAAAGCAGCTCTCTTATTGGCCAACAAAGAGCAAAAGACGCTCTGTCGTTTGGATTAGGTGTTGATGCTGCGGGTTACAACCTATACGTAATGGGCGAACAGGCTACCGGTCGTTTTACCCTTGTTAACGACTATATTACTGCGATAAAAAAACCAAAATATCCAGTGCTTGATTGGTGTTACTTAAACAATCTTGAGGCTGAACGTGAGCCAATGGCCTTATCGCTGGCAGCGGGGGAAAGTAAGCGTTTGGTCAAGGATATAGAAACGTTGATAGACGAAATAATGGCCACCTTTCCAGCGGTATTCGAAAACCCAAGTTTTCAGCGTAAAAAAGGAGCAATAACGCGTCATTTTGATCAAAAATATGACAGTGCAATTGACCAAGTAGAAAAAATAGCCTTATCGCGAAGTGTTGCTTTAGTGGAAGACGGAAATAACATAACGTTTTCGCCTATTATAGACGGGAAACCTCTAAACGATGGTGAATTTACCAGCAAAACCGATATCGATCGTCAGCATTATTACGATGTTATAGATGGTCTAGAAGTACACTTAAGCGAAGCTTTACTTGAATTGCCTGCTTGGCAACGTGCAAGTGTTGAACAACAAAAAGCGCTTAAGCAAGAAACAGTAGAGCAAGGCATCCGTCCACTTCTAAAAGCCTTGGAACAAAAATATGTTGGTAATATAGCCATTTTGAAATATTGTCAGCAGTTAAAGAAGCATTTGATTGAAACGGTAATTGAAGTGTTGTCGGGTGACGACAAAGACGACAAGGGCAATGAATTTGATAAACGTGCATTATTTGTAGACACATATCTACCAAACGTACTAGTGGCTAACAAGGCTTGTGATATTGTGCCTTTAATTTATGAGCCTAATCCAAATTATCAAAACCTGTTTGGTAAAATCGAATACACAAGCGTACAGGGAAGTATATATACAAATTACCAAATGATAACTGCTGGTGCTTTACACCGAGCTAATGCAGGATACTTGGTGCTTGATGCTGAGAAACTATTGGATCATCCTCACGTTTGGGAGGCCCTTAAGCTTGCCCTCAAGTTTGAGCAAATACGCCTAGAACTGCCTCAGCAAGACCTTGCAATGGTTAACAACATCACTCAAATCCCGCAGCCTATACCGCTCAAGGTAAAACTCATATTATTAGGCTCTAGCGAACTTTATTATACCTTACAAGAATATGACCCAGAATTTTCAGAACTGGTCAGAGTACTGGTCGATTTTGATCATGAAATAGATCTTACCCAAGAGAATATAAATCATTTTGTAACGCGCTTAAGGCAGCAAGTGGCCAATATAGGCTTAAGCGATATTAATCATGACGCAATAGCTTTTTGCATTCGTTATAGCTTACGTCAAGGAGAGCATCAAAGTAAGCTAAGCGCCAAATTTGCAGACGTAATTGAATTATTAAATGAAGCTCATTATTTTTGCCGCCTGGCTAATAATGAGATACTAACAAGAGCACATATAGAATATGCCTTAAAAGCGAAAAAATACCGCTCAGGTCGTGTAAGCGATACGTTTTTACTCGACATTGAGGAAGGCCATGTTCTCATTTCTACTGCAGGTAAGGCTGTCGGGACTGTTAATGGCTTAACCGTACTAGAAGTTGGGGATACTGCATTTGGTACACCCGCACGTGTAACTGCGTCGGTGTACGCAGGTTCAAGTGGTGTGGTAGATATTGAAAGAGAAGTAGAACTTGGACAGTCTATTCATTCTAAGGGAGTATTACTATTAACCGGTTATTTGGGTAATAAGTATGCTAAGACGTTTCCGCTTACCTTAAGTGCAAACATTGCATTGGAGCAGTCATATGGTTATATAGATGGTGACAGCGCGTCATTGGCAGAACTGCTTGCGCTCATATCCTCTTTGACCGATATTGGGCTTGAACAAGGTATTGCCATAACCGGCTCTATTAACCAGTTGGGCGAGGTACAAGCGGTTGGCGGCATAAATGAAAAGATTGAAGGATATTTTACTTTATGTGCAAATCGCGGCCTAACAGGAGAGCAGGGCGTTGTTATTCCAAAATCGAACCACGTTAACCTTATGCTGAGCGACGAGGTTATAGCAGCAGTTGAAAATGGTTTGTTCACAATCTATGCGGTGAGTGATGTAGACCAAGCTATCTGCGTAACAATGAAACAGACGGCAGGTAAGCTAAGTTCCCGCGGTACCTATCCTAAAAATACCGTACATAGCATGGCGATTTCTAGGCTCTTTGCCATTTCAAACGTGGTAAACGGCATGACCGATGAGTAGTGTTTTTCTTCGGTGGGAGCATTACTTGGGTGGCATTCTTAGGCCGCCGTCTAAACGAATAGTTTCGCCGTTAATATAACCATTATCAGCTATATGAAGAACCAATTTGGCAAACTCTTCAGGCAACCCTAAACGTCTTGGATGCTGTACATTACTGGCTAATGCGCTTTGCACGCTGTCAGGCATCGCAAGCAGCATTGGTGTGGCCATAATACCCGGTGCAATAGTATTAACTCGAATGCCAACAGGCGCAAGATCTCTGGCCAGAGGTAAACTCAAACCAATCAAACCAGCCTTACTGGCGGCGTACGCTGTTTGCCCAATTTGGCCTTCATATCCGGCGACAGAAGCGGTGTTAATAATAAGGCCACGACCACCATCATCATTAAAGCTGGTGTTTTTTGCCATAGCCGCCGCTACAAGTCGCGCAACATTGAAGGAGCCCACAAGATTGATATTAATAACGCTGGCAAAGTCTGCTAGTGGCATGGCTTCTCCATCACGATTAAGCGTGCGTTTTGCAGGTGCTACGCCGGCACAGTTTACTAGTAAACGGATATTTTTTTGTTGAAACTTTGCAAGGGCGCTTTCAACACTGCTGCTAGAGGTAACATCTACATATTCAAAAAAACAAGAATGTTGGCTTAGATCTTCTGCGATGTTTTGCCCATTTTCTTGGTTTAGGTCAAAAATACAAACTTCCCAGCCAGATTCAATTAGTGCTTTAGCGGTGGCGTGACCTAAGCCAGAGCAACCACCGGTAACAATTGAAAAAGAGGATGATAAGTTCATAAGCTTCCTTTATACATCTAATGAATACTAATTATTTCCTGGGCAGTTTTATAGTAGGTTCTTTACTGGGCTTATAAATAACTAAGACATTTCCAATGCTTTGCACTTTGACAGAATTAGTTTCACCTACAATGGCATCCATTATGAGCGTTTTTTCATCGCGGCCATCAGATACCACTTTCACTTTGATAAGCTCATGGTGACTAAGGGCAGAGTCAATTTCTGCAAGAACGCCCTCAGTTAAACCATTGTTGCCTAATTGAACGACAGCTTTTAAGGGATGGGCTAAGCCTGTTAAGTACTGTTTTTGCTTGTTAGTAAGAATCATTTTTGAGAAGTTGCCTTTAGTAATGTAGATGCTGCACTTGAATTTGGTTATTCTACCTACACTTAATAACGAAAGCGACCGGTGTTGTTACATCATGGAAAAAATATTATCCTTTGGGTTTAGTTTGCGCAGCTTCAACTTATATTTGAACTAGCGCTTATTACTGGACAATATTTAGAAACGTCAAAAAATGTGGACAAGCAATCAATAGAAATAAAAAGTTTTCTATGTCCTATTGAACAAGTTCGGCACAAGTTGCGTAAACAAGGCGTATGGTTGGATAGTGGCACGAGGCTAGAAAGTATAGTACTGTGTTTAAGGTTGATAGCAAAAGCTTTCAAATTAATTCTTTTATTTTTATTTAGAGGGTCATAGCGTTGAGCGACATGGCAAAAAATCTCATATTATGGTTGGTCATTGCAGTTGTGTTAATGATGGTGTTTCAGGGCTTTAATGGCCAAACAACGCCTAAGCCACAAAAAGACTATATTTCGTTTTTAAAAGACGTTGAAGACGGAAACGTCGTTGAAGTACTGGTGGATGGTCAAAAAATCACTGGTACACTTCGCAACAACGAGAACTTCACCACTTATATGCCTATCCGCGATGACAAATTACTAGATCAATTGCTGGAAAAAGATATTCGTGCTTTTGGTAAAGAACCAGAAGAAGCATCATTGTTAGGCCGAATTTTCATTAATTGGTTTCCAATGTTATTGCTTATTGGTGTTTGGATATTCTTCATGCGCCAAATGCAAGGCGGTGGTGGCGGTCGAGGTGCAATGTCTTTTGGTAAGAGTAAAGCAAGGTTGCTGGGCGAAGACCAAATTAAAACATCTTTTGCTGATGTTGCTGGTTGCGACGAAGCTAAAGAAGACGTGTCTGAGTTAGTTGACTTTTTGCGCGACCCGACCAAGTTTCAAAAGTTAGGCGGGAAAATTCCAAAAGGGGTGCTAATGATAGGGCCTCCAGGAACAGGTAAAACTCTCCTCGCTAAAGCTATCGCAGGTGAAGCAAAAGTACCATTTTTCACTATATCAGGGTCTGATTTTGTTGAAATGTTCGTCGGTGTAGGTGCCTCTCGGGTCAGAGATATGTTTGAGCAAGCGAAAAAGTCATCTCCGTGTATTATTTTCATAGATGAAATAGACGCGGTAGGGCGTAAACGTGGCGCAGGAATGGGCGGCGGAAACGACGAACGCGAGCAGACTCTTAATCAAATGCTAGTCGAGATGGATGGTTTTGAAGGGCACGAAGGCATAATCGTTATTGCGGCTACTAACCGCCCTGACGTCTTAGACCCAGCATTACTTCGCCCTGGTCGTTTTGATCGTCAAGTAACGGTTGGTCTGCCTGACATAAGAGGTCGTGAACAAATATTGAAAGTTCACATGCGTAAAGTTCCTTTGTCTGACAACGTACAAGCTTCAGTAATCGCGCGTGGTACACCAGGGTTTTCTGGTGCTGATTTAGCCAACCTCGTGAATGAAGCAGCCTTGTTTGCGGCCAGAACTAACAAGAAAGTAGTCTCGCAGGAAGAGTTTGACAAAGCAAAAGACAAAATAATGATGGGCTCAGAGCGTAAGAGTATGGTAATGACGGAAGATGAAAAGACCATGACTGCTTACCACGAGGCTGGACACGCAATAGTCGGTCGCGTAGTACCTGAACATGATCCTGTTTACAAAGTGTCCATTATTCCTCGCGGTAGAGCGTTGGGGGTAACAATGTACTTGCCGGAACAAGACCGTCTTAGTTACTCCAAACGCCACTTGGAATGTATGATTTCTAGCTTATACGGCGGCCGTTTGGCCGAAGAAATTATCTACGGTGAAGAAATGGTTACCACGGGAGCATCAAACGACATAGAACGCGCTACCGAAATTGCTAAGAAAATGGTAACGCAGTGGGGACTGTCGACTAAACTAGGCCCGCAGTTGTTTGCTGATGATGAAAATGAAATGTACATGCCGGGTAAGTCAAACAACATGTCTGACGAAACTGCCAAGGTCATCGACGCTGAAATCAAAGACGTTTTAGACCGTAACTACAAGCGTGCGGAGCAAATATTACGCGACAACATAGATGTACTGCACACCATGAAAGATGCGTTAATGAAGTATGAGACAATAGACGCCAAGCAAATTGACGACTTAATGGCTCGCAGAGAAGTACGCCAACCAGCAGATTGGGATAACAATGATAAGTCTGATTCCAACACGCCAACCGGTGGTTCTTCAGTTGATGTCGGGAAAGACGACAAGCCGGCAGATGATAGTGAAGCAAGCAAAGCTACTTAAGCAAATGTAGGGAGTAGTTTGCAAAGTTAAACAACACCGGCTTATGCCGGTGTTTTTCGTTTAGAGAGCCATTTTGTAATGGAAAGTTTTATTTAACATTATTTTTTGATTACGATCGGGTATAATCTCGTGCTATTTTATAAGTCTGCACAGGAACGTTCTGCAATGTTGTTTAAAGATCGTGAAGTTATCTTTAACAGCCCCAAAGTAATGGGGATACTGAATGTAACGCCAGATTCATTCTCCGACGGTGGCAGATTTATAAGCCTAAACAAGGCCTTGAAGCAGGCATCGCTTATGCTTAAGCATGGCGCCACGTTTATAGATGTAGGTGGCGAGTCCACTCGCCCAGGCGCCACAGCCGTAAGCTTAGAAGAAGAGCTTAACCGTGTAATTCCAGTCATTGAAGCAATAAATAATGAACTTGATGTCATTGTGTCAGTTGACACAAGCAAGGCGATAGTAATGCAAGAAGCAGTTAGTGCAGGTGCTAGGTTAATTAACGATGTGCGTGCTTTGAAACTACCAAATGCGCTTGAAACGGCTGCCAAATTTGCTAAAGAACTAAATGTTCCTACCTGCGTAATGCACATGAAGGGCACACCGGCGACGATGCAATGTGCACCTCAATATGGATGCGTGGTGGCTGAAGTTAGCGATTTTTTTAGGTTTCAAATTGAGCGTCTTACCTCGGCTGGTTTCCACTACAATCAAATTTTGTTAGATCCTGGTTTTGGATTTGGCAAGTCACTAGACAACAACTATCAATTATTGAAATCACTGATGCAATTTACCCAGTTTGATTTGCCAGTAGTAGCTGGTATGTCGCGTAAATCAATGATTGGCAATCTCCTCAACAAGGATGTCGATAATCGTTTGTCGGGCGACATTGCGGCGCATACTATTGCCGCTATGTTAGGCGCCAGTATATTGCGTGTACACGACGTTGAACAAACTGTAGACGCAATGAAAATTGTCGGTAAAACTACTAGCGTAAAATAGGATAAGGATTATTTATGGCAAAAAGAGAATTTTTTGGAACTGACGGTATTAGAGGAAGAGTAGGCGACAGCATCATCAATCCTGAATTTGTGACCAAATTAGGATGGGCAGCGGGTAAAATATTAGCCGGTCGCGGTACCAACAAGGTGCTAATTGGCAAAGACACGCGTATAAGTGGCTACATGCTAGAGTCTGCATTAGAGGCAGGTTTGTCAGCTGCTGGCATTAATATTGGCCTACTTGGTCCTATGCCCACGCCTGCAATCGCCTATTTAACCAAAACATTTCGCTCCGAGGCAGGCATTGTGATTTCAGCCTCGCATAATCCTTATTACGATAACGGTATTAAGTTCTTTTCGTCGACAGGGCATAAATTAGACGACGACATTGAACTAGCCATTGAGGCGCAAATGAAAGAAAAGATGACCTGTGTAGAGTCTGACCGTTTAGGCAAAGCAAGTCGAATAAATGACGCAGCAGGACGCTATATAGAATACTGTAAAGGTACGTTCCCATCTGAACTTTCACTTTCCGGTCTAAAAGTTGTCGTAGATTGTGCGCATGGTGCCACCTATCATATTGCACCAGACGTGCTGCGCGAATTAGGTGCTACCGTGATAGAAATAGGTACTGCACCAGATGGTTTGAATATTAACCACAAAGTGGGCGCAACCTCTTTACGAGCCTGTATAGAGGCGGTTAAAAAGCATAAAGCCGACTTAGGGTTTGCACTTGACGGTGATGGCGACCGTATAATGTTAGTGGATGAACACTGTGATGTAATTGACGGTGACCAGATAATTTTCATTATTGCGCGTGACGCATTACGTTTAGGTAACTTAGGCGGAGGCGTGGTAGGCACTAAAATGTCTAATTTAGGCATGGAAGTGGCGTTTGAAAAACTAGGGATCCCGTTTGAGCGTGCCGATGTAGGGGATCGCTACGTAATGGAGCTGTTGAAAAAGAAAGGATGGTCTATTGGAGGCGAGAATTCTGGCCACGTACTTAATCTTAACTATTCATCTACTGGCGACGGCATTGTAGCCGGTTTGCAGGTGATAGCGGCTATGCTACGTGCTAACATGAGCTTAAGTGCACTAAATTCTGGCTTTATTAAATTTCCTCAAAAGCTTATTAATGTAAAATTTAAAAATAAAGGCAGAGATCCATTAACCAATCCAGCGGTGCTTGCATCTGTGCATAAGGCCGAAAAGGCCATGGGTGATACGGGACGCGTTTTGCTGCGTGAAAGTGGCACCGAACCCTTAATTAGAGTTATGGTCGAAGCAGAATCGGAGGAAGATTCTACAGGATGGGCGCAGTACATTGCTGATGAAGTTAAAAAAGCAGGATAATTGCTGTTTTTGTTAGTTTGTGACTTGTATAATCAAGTGCGTACAGTTAATATCAGCGCCGCTTTTACTTCCGAGCAGTAATTGGTTTAAAGCTTGTCTAGTCTCGTTTAAGACATGAATACAGGGTGATATATGAGTAATGTACGTAAGCCCATGGTGGCGGGCAACTGGAAAATGAATGGTTCCTTGGCCTTGTTACATACTTTCATTAGTGAACTTAAGGCCTCACCCTTGTTAGACACCGTGTTATGCCTGCCTTATCCTTATTTAGCAGCTGCGAGTAAAGCAAGTTTTAAAGTGGGTGCTCAAGACTGCAGTCAATTCGGAGCTGGCGCTCACACAGGTGATATTGCGGTTGGTATGTTGCAAGAACTGGGTGCAACGTATGTTATCGTCGGGCACTCCGAAAGAAGGCAAGACCATAACGAAAGTAATATAGCAGTAGCACTAAAAGTTCAAACGGTCCTGAATGCCGGTTTAACACCCATACTATGTGTAGGTGAACCATTAAAAGTGCGAGAAGCAGGTAACGTTAATAAGTTTGTATTTGAACAGCTACAAGCCGTAATAGACGTTTGTTCAAAAGATTTTCTTGAAAAATGCATTATTGCTTATGAGCCTATTTGGGCAATCGGAACGGGCAAAACAGCCTCACCAGAGCAGGCACAAGAAGTGCACCAGTTTATTAGAACTGAAATAGTAAAGTGGAACCACAATGCAGTTTCTACCCGTCTGCTATACGGTGGAAGTGTTAACGCAAGCAATGCTCATGCTTTGTTTGCAAAACCAGATATTGATGGCGGCCTAATTGGGGGCGCTAGCTTGAAAATTGATGATTTTATCGCTATTTGTAACGCGGTAAAATAAGAGGAATTTTAATATGTTATATGAAGTATTGCTAGGCGCCTATTTGATTGTGGCTATCATGTTGGTCGGTTTTGTGTTGTTGCAGCAAGGTAAAGGTGCTGAAATGGGCGCATCATTTGGTGCAGGAGGCTCTAACACCGTATTTGGGTCGGGCGGTTCAGGTAATTTCATGACAAGAACCACCGCCGTACTTGCGACCTTGTTCTTTACTATAAGTCTAATTATCGGTGGCATAACCGCAGGTACTAGTACAACGGTTGACGAGTTTGAGACAATTGAACAGATAATGCTGGAACAAACTCCCTCTGCAAGCACAGACGGTTCAGATTTTCCAGTTTCGGTTCAAGAGACAAAAACTGAACTTACCGAAGAAGCGCCAAAGGCACAAGACAATCAGTAATATTTAACACGCGGAAGTGGTGGAATTGGTAGACACGCCACCTTGAGGGGGTGGTGCTTTAGGGCGTGGGGGTTCGAGTCCCCCTTTCCGCACCAAACATAAAATAGACTGTAGTGAGAAAATCGCTACAGTTTTTTTTTGCTTGAAAAATACTAGTGAATGTTTGTTCTTAACGTAGCTGACATTCGCTTAGGCCTGATGCGTTTCAAGTGTCGCTCTATCTTGCGTTTTACTCTTCCAAGCACTACGTCGAAGGCTTCGCTGATAGTGTTGGCTGAGTCACTTGCAACGAAATCTGAGGTTTTAATAATAGACACACAGACAGTGCAGCATATCGTGTTAGTGCCTAGTACCGACTTTTCTGGTATGAAAGATACCTCACACTTGGTAATTATACTATTGAAGCGCGATAGAGCTAAGCTAAGACGAGTATCTATAGCCTCCAATTCTTGATTATTTGGCTGAATGCCATTGTTGTCTATAATATAGTGCATAAGTCACCCGTAACTGATGTGCATAAATAAATATATAGTGTAAAAATGATCGCAGGTAGCTATTTGGTTTTGCCAGGGTTTCTATTTTTTTTCACCCTGACGACGTAAATTCGGTATATAGGGACTGCGACTAATGCATAAACGTTGACACATCGTTTTTTACGTTGAGTAATAAAACTTTATCAATTAAAAGTGAACAATTAAATTCGTAAATATGTATAAAACTAATCGGGAAATCTTACCTATCAGCTGTATTAAAAGGCTTACATGTCAGACAATTTTAATTATAAACATCTACATTATTTTTGGGTGGTCGCCACCGAAGGCAGTATAGCGCGCGCCGCCGAGAAACTTTTCATTACCCCGCAAACGATAAGTGGGCAACTTAGTATGCTTGAAGAGCGCATTGGGCAGCCTTTGTTTGATCGAATAGGGCGTCGACTTCGCTTAACTGAAACGGGGAGGTTGGTGCTTAGATATGCTGATGATATTTTTGCGTTGGGCAAAGAGCTTAACGATGTACTTAGAGGCGCACCGATCGTGGGAACATCTGAATTTATTGTAAGCGCGGCAAGTGCTTTGCCAAAAACCATTGTGTATAAAGTGCTAGAGCCTGCACTTTCGGTGTCAAACGATATTAGTCTTACCTGCAGAGAGGGACCTGTTGAAGCCATTTTAGGTGAGCTTGCCGTACATGAAGTCGACATGGTGCTAACTGACACACCCTTAAGCAGTGCATTTAGTATAAAAGCTTACAATCATTATTTAGGACAATCGACGCTTTCGTTTTTTGCTTCGCCTAACCTTGCGGCCAAGCTACACGGTGATTTTCCTGCTTGCTTGCAAGATGCTCCAATGCTGTTGCCAACAAAACAATATGCAATAAGACAGCTCTTTGACAGGTGGTGTACCGATAATAGCATATTTCCTGTGGTGCGCGGTCAGTACGACGACAGTGCACTAATGAAGTCGTTTGGTAAGGCTGGGTTTGGTGTGTTTTTTATGCCTAGTATCATAGAGGAAGAGGTAAAGGACGGCTTTGGGCTTCAAGTGATCGGGAGAAGCAAAACTTTGAAGCAAAAGTTTTATGCAATTTCTTCTGAACGCAAAGTGACTCATCCAGCAGTTGCGGCTATCTGTAACGCTGCTAGAGACAAGATATTTAAATAACGATTTATTATTTTTCTCTGAGCTATATTGTCGAAATATTCATTAAAAAGTTGGTATTAAGGTGCTAGGGCTATATACTATGGTCGCATTTAAAAAGTATAAATATTAATAAACTAAAGGATAGAGTGTGACTCCTATTACTAAAACTTTTCAGTATGGTCAACATACTGTCACCCTAGAGACAGGCGTAATTGCCAGACAAGCAACAGCAGCCGTAATGGCAAGTATGGACGACACTACCGTTTTGGTAACGGTTGTCGGCAGAAAAGAAGCTAAAGCTGACCAAAACTTCTTTCCATTAACTGTGAATTATCAAGAAAAGACCTACGCTGCGGGTAAGATACCCGGTGGTTTCTTCAAACGCGAAGGCAGACCTTCTGAAAGCGAAACCTTAATTGCTCGCTTAATTGACCGTCCAATTAGACCTCTTTTTCCATCTGCTTTTAAAAACGAAGTGCAGATTATCATTACTGTAATTTCTGCAAATCCAGAAATACCTACCGATATCATTTCACTTATTGGCACATCAGCGGCGCTTGCAATTTCTGGTATGCCATTTAGCGGCCCAGTTGGCGCAGCGCGCGTTGGTTATGTAAACAATGAATTTATTTTAAACACGCGTACTTCTGAACTTGAAGAAAGTAAATTAGATCTAGTTGTTGCCGGTACCGACAGCGCTGTACTTATGGTTGAATCTGAGGCTGATGTACTGTCTGAAGAAGTGATGTTAGGTGCTGTGGTTTACGGGCATGAGCAGTCTCAAACAGTGGTTAACGCGATTAAAGAGTTTGCCGCTGAAGTTGGTACTGAATCTTGGAACTGGACTGCACCTGAGCCAAATGTCGCTTTAAAAGACAAAATTAAAGCGATTGCTCAAGAAAGCATGACAAAGGCTTATCAAATATCTGACAAACTTGCGCGTAAAGACGCTGTAGATGTAGTTACCGCGAATGCTCGCGCTGAACTAACTACAGCTGACGACAGCTTAGACCCGAAAGAAGTGTCAGAGTTGCTGCACGAATTAGAAAGTGATGTTGTACGCTCACGTATTTTAGCTGGTGAAAAACGTATAGACGGTCGCGATCCTGAAACTATTCGCGGTTTACATGTGGCAACAGGCTTGTTACCTAGAGCGCATGGTTCCGCGGTATTCACACGAGGTGAAACGCAAGCTTTGGTAGTGGCTACTCTTGGAACCGAACGCGACGCACAGATGATTGATGGTCTTTCTGGCCTTAGCAATAACCGCTTTATGTTGCATTATAACTTTCCTCCATACTCTGTAGGAGAAACTGGTTTTGTTGGTTCGCCAAAGCGCCGTGAAATTGGTCATGGTCGTCTAGCGAAGCGTGGTATGCAAGCAGTTATGCCGTCGGCAGAAGAATTTCCATACGTGGTACGTGTGGTGTCTGAGATTACCGAATCTAACGGTTCTTCATCAATGGCTTCGGTGTGCGGTACTTCACTAGCACTCATGGATGCTGGTGTTCCTATCAAAGCCTCTGTTGCGGGCATAGCAATGGGTTTGGTTAAGTCTGACGACAACTTTGTAGTGTTATCTGACATTCTTGGTGATGAAGATCATTTGGGCGACATGGACTTTAAAGTAGCTGGCACTACAGGCGGTATTACGGCTCTTCAGATGGACATAAAAATTGAAGGTATTACGCAAGAAATTATGCAAAAAGCCCTTAAACAGGCTAAAGAAGCTAGACTGCATATTCTTAGTGTAATGGACCAAGCGATTGGTAGTCACCGCGAAGAAATGTCTGAGTTTGCGCCACGTATATACGTGATTAAGATTAATTCAGACAAAATTCGTGAAGTAATTGGTAAGGGCGGTGCGGTTATTCGTTCTATTACCGAAGACACTGACACCAATATTGAAATTGAAGACGATGGTACTATCAAGATTTTCGCGACTGAAAAAACCAAAGCTGATGCTGCGATCGCTCGAATAGAGCAGGTAACAGCTGAGCTTGAAGTAGGTAAAACTTACCACGGTAAAGTAATGCGCATAGTCGATTTTGGTGCTTTTGTGGAAGTATTGCCAGGTAAAGAAGGCTTAGTGCATATCTCACAAATTGCGCATGAACGTGTTGCTAAAGTATCTGATTATTTGAAAGAAGGTCAGGCGGTTGACGTAAAAGTGATGGAAATTGATCGTCAAAACCGTGTTCGTTTGAGCATGAAAGAATTACTTGAAAAACCAGCTGCGCCACAAAATGGTGATGGTGAGTAAATTTATTTTACAAATATAGACCGCTGCGATGAAGGTGGTCTGATGAATTAAGCGTCCGTTCAGATTGTATAAGAGCATTTACAGCGTACCTAGAGCAAAAAACCGTCAAAATAGGCGGTTTTTTTATTTTTACATTATTGTTAGACCTTTACATTGAGTGAGAATCGACATGACAAAAGATCAACAAACCGAATTAGAAGCAGCAACTTTCCGCCGACTTCTCGCGCATTTAGACAGCAATAAGCAAGTGCAAAATATTGAGCTAATGCTGGTGGCCGATTTTTGCCGTAATTGCTTATCTAAATGGTATTTAAGTGAAGCCCAAAAAGCCAATATTGATTTAAGTGATGATGAAGCACGACAGCATGTTTATAAAATGCCCTATTCACAGTGGAAACAGGAGCATCAATTGCCGGCTACAAAGGAGCAAATGTTAGCCTTTGATGCAAAAACTGCAGCCAAACAAAAATAACGGGTCACATTACTTTTTGGTTTTATACATGTTTATTGGTAAACTACACGTTGACAGTGCTTAATTTTATATTGATTACCGTTACACACCTCAAAAATTTAAGGAATGCGGGCTAGGTGCATAAAAAAACGCTAAATTTACGTAAATTGTTTAACAGAGCACGAGCGTTGAAATGTATTGCGTTGGTGTTGTTATCAATGGCTTTACTATCAGGCTGTAGTTCTACCAAGAATACCACAGACTCATTGTCTAGTGGCTTACTATTGGCCGAGCCAGAAATGCTGAGTACTAAAGCACAGCTTGCGGTTGCGCATTACACGAATAGCCTGTACCGCTTACAATTCACTGAGCAAGAGCGTGCTGAAATGCTCTTTCAACGAGGCCTTGCCTTTGATTCTCTTGGGCTGATATCTCTTGCACGCAGAGATTATGCGGAATCAATAGTCCTGAAACCGAGGTTTGCGCAAGCGCACAATTCATTGGGTGTCCTGTACACTCAAGCGAACATGCACATGCAAGCCTATGACGCATTTGATGCCAGTCTAGAAATAGATCCTAGCTACAACTTTGCATTGTTAAATAGAGCCATTGCGCTTTATTATGGCGGGAGGGCGCAGCTTGCAGTAGATGATACATCTACTTATTTAGCGCAAGATCCCACAGACCCATTTCGCCTGCTATGGCATTTTATTGTCTATCGAGAAAGCAGTAACGATGAAGCGGCAAAAATAATGTTGAATAAGGCTCGTGGTGCTTTATTTGAACAAAATTGGGCCAGCAGTTTAGCCGATTATTATTTAGGAATTGTTAATGAAAGTGCGGTAATAGCCGCATTGCTTAGGGATGTGACGAGTCAGACTCAACTTAACCATCGCTTGTGCGAAGCATATTTTTATTTAGGCAAACACAGCGCTTATTTAGGTAAATACACTAAAGCTGAAAATTATTTTAAATTGTCGTTAAGCACCAATGTATTTGAGTACATTGAGCATAAATATGCTCGTATTGAGCTTGCCAAAGTTCGACGAGCACGATTAGATGAAATGCAGGCTCAGTAGCACGTTCAGCGCTGTTAACAGAGCTGTTGTGCAAACTATGTGGTAGTAAACTATCTTGTATAAAAAAAGTGTTAAAGCAATGTTGTTATTGGCCTGTTTGGCCTTAGTTGTACTGTTGTATTCTAGTACTACTCATTATTCTCCCATGCTGCGTCACTATATCTCACCAGAACTTAAACAAGAATCCTATGCTGGCCTATGGCCGGCAGCCAAAAATGGTTCCGAATCAGCGCTTAATATGCTGTCGGAATTAGCTGCGCTTAACAACGATATTTTCTGGCTTGAAAAAGTAGCTTCTTTGCAAAACTTGCAAGCTATACTAGCGCTGGCAGATTTATCCGATGGCAGTAACAAAACGTTTTGGTGGCAGCAGGCGGCAATCATAGGCCATGCGCCGAGTCAGTTTGAACTTTCATTTTTAGTTGATTCTATCCAACAGCGTATCCGCTACTTAGAACAAGCAGCTATGAACGAGCATATTCCTGCAATTATTGCTCTGAGTAAGTTTTACTATGAAAACAGAGATGCAAGTAATGCATTGCGATGGCTTACACGCGCAGTTGAATACGATAAGTCAAGTACATTTAAGCTGGCTAGAATGCTCTTTAGGGAAGGTTTTGAGGCTCAAGCGCGCGCTGCGTTTAACAAAGCGGTTGCCTACACGCCAATTGCTAAAAACTATGTAGATGTGCTCAACAACTATAAGCAAACAACACTGTCGAGTCTGATTAGTCAGCCCACATCAATGCCAGCGTACTGCGCTCAGCAGCTTCAGTTCGTTGCCACCTCGTTGGATGGTGCAGTACAGGCCATGAATATTAAACATGCATTTGAGCGCGATAAACGTCTTAGCACGCTGCCTATTTGTGTTAGCTCTATTATTTGGTTAGCGCAAAATGAGCTGGAGTGTGATCTTGCTGACGGTCGCAAAGTGTGTGATTTGAGCAGTGTTGCAAAACAATCATTTGTGCCTAACTACACGCATTTGGTGTTCTTTTTAGAGGAAGGTAAGGCATATGTAAACGACGGTGCAATGTTTTTAGCACAAGACGATACCTATGCCGTTTTTGTGCATGAGCTAGCGCATTTTGTCGGGTTTGTTGATGAATATTCTTTACCGTCTGCGTTAGCACAGCAGCACTGCTATAAAAGCTACGCGCCTAACTTGCTCGTTAGCAATGATGAAATATTATATGAGCATGAAAAATATCAGCTCTGGCAGCGATATCAAGACCAGTTGATACTTCTCAATTTACCCAATAGGGGTGAAGAGCTTAGCGAGGATAAACAGAGTAATAAGTATACAAAGCGTCTGTCATTGGATATTGCGCCTTCGCTTACATGCGAGTCGTTAGATTTGACAGCCTACAAACCTTCTAGTCAACTTACGTTTATGGAATATCACGACACGCGGAATATTCCACCCATTTATATATTGATGTGGAAAGATCTTCTGAAACAAAGACATCATGATATTGCAGTGACGGCCTTATTTATGAAAAGCGCCCAGCAAAGCGACAATCAAGGTGCTGCGCTTTATTGGTCAGGGTTTTAGGCCTGCATGCGCCCCATCTTAGTGGAGTCAACTTTTATGCTTGAAATGATCAGCGTACATTGCGGTTGCGCCGCAAATTGATACCGGCATTACCATGAAATTAATTACCGGAATAAACGAGAAAATATTCACCATAATGCCAAAACTAAAGGCCCGTGATTTATCTAGGCGTAAGCTGTCACGTGTCAATCTAAAGTCGGCTTTATGGTTATCAAAAGGATAGTCTACATATTGAACTGCCATCATCCAAGCGGTAAATAAGAACCAACTAATTTGTCCAAATAGGGGAACAAAAAAGAAAATAAGTAAAAAACCGCTTGCGCGTGGAATAAAGTAAGTAAGTTTTGAAAATTCTCGGGCTAAGGCTCTCGGCGTGTCCTTTAAGGCGTCTAGTAAACCCTCATCCCCCATTTCTTCCCCGCTTAAATAGCGTTCAACTTTCTCGCTTAAAAAACCATTAAACGGGGCAGCAATCCAGTTAGCTAAAGTGCCAAAAATGAGGGCGAATAGAAGCAATACGGTAATGATAGCAATTGGCCACAAAATATAGCTCAGTGCGTCTTTAATAAAACTCATCCACTGCGGTACTATGCTTATAATGTAGTTTACAGATAGCTGTATGTAATCGAGCAGAAAATAAAATGCGCTGCTAAATAACAATAAATTAATTACAAGGGGAACTAGCACAAAGCGCTTCAGTCCTTTCGTTTTTATCAGTTCGAAACCCTGAAAAAAATAACTCACACCACTTCGATGGTTATCGAAATATACTGAACTATGGTTCATTAAAACTCCTTTTTTAAAATATTATTATAAAGCCTCGCGTCAGCAGCCACCAGTGACATCTAAAACTAATTTGTTACTAAACTTTACTACGTAATATATGGGTAATAGTTAGGCACCTTTTGACCGCTCAGTTCCTCACAAAAAGGCATGTAAAACTGGCCAAAAGGCGTGCACTTGTCTATTTACCCTTAGCATTTATTCACCTACACTATACTTATGCGTTTACAAAAAATCCGCCTAGCTGGCTTTAAATCTTTCGTAGATCCCACGAATATTCCGTTTCCAGGGGATATGACTGCTATTGTCGGGCCCAATGGCTGTGGTAAATCAAATATAATTGACGCTGTGCGCTGGGTCTTAGGGGAATCGTCAGCTAAAAATTTACGTGGTGATGCGATGATCGACGTAATATTTAATGGTTCAAGCTCTCGTAAAGCGGTATCGCAGTGCTCTGTAGAGCTCGTGTTTGACAATACATCTAAGCGTATAGGGGGCGAATTTGCGGCCTATAGCGAAATATCGGTTAAGCGTGTGGTCACAAAGGAGGCTGTTTCAAGCTATTTTTTAAATAGCGCTAAGTGCAGGCGTAGAGATATCACTGACCTGTTTTTGGGCACCGGTTTAGGTCCACGTAGCTATGCTATTATCGAGCAGGGCATGATTTCTAAACTTGTAGAGTCTAAACCGCAAGAGCTTCGGGTTTTTATTGAAGAAGCCGCCGGCATTTCAAAGTATAAAGAAAGACGCAAAGAAACTCTAACGCGTATAAAGCATACCAAAGAGAACCTTGATAGGCTTGAAGACGTGCGCCAAGAATTAGGTGAACAACTTGCTAAGTTAAAACGCCAATCACTGGTAGCTAATCGTTACAAAGAACTTAAACAGCAAGAACGCCAGCTAAAAGGTGAATTAGCCACGCTCAAATGGCTAGCGCAACGTCGTATTATGGATGATGCACAAGCAAACATAATGCAAGAGCAGCAGTTACTAGCTAAGTTAGAGGAAAGCCAGCAGAGCAATTATTCAAGTTTGCAAGCATTAAAAAATCAGCAAACTATGACTAAATCGAGCATTGATAATTTGCAGAAAGAAATTTTCACGGTAGGCACCGAAGTGACTAAACTAGAACAGTTACAGTTGTTTGCTAAAAAGCGCAGGGCGCAAATTCAATCTGAGATTGAACAGATTACGCAAACTGGAGTAAGCTTAAATATGGCCTTGCAAAGTTTATTGGCTGAAATTACTGATGCACAAGAAAAGCGCGCAATCACTGAGCCTGAAAAAGAAATTATTCAAGAGCAGCTTTTCGAGTTGGAAGATAAAAAGGTTGGTGCAGACGCTCGATTAGAAAAACAGTTACGTGTGGCTACGCAAACGCAAGACGCTTTTTATAGCAAGGCGCAACTTTTAGATAAAAAGAATAGCCAAATTCAGTACACACTGAGCTTGCAAACGCGCACGCAAACGAGGGTGGACGAACTTATTGACGAGCTATCAAATTTAGCCAATAAGCAGAGTAACAAAGAGCTTGCTCAGCTAAGTGATACTAGGCATATACTGACTGAATCAATAATAAAGCAGGAAAAACGTCATTGTGAGCTAAGTGATCAATTGCATCAAGCAAGGGCTAAACAAAATGAAGCGCAGCACGCTTATGAGCACCAGCGCGATAATACAGCTAGTGTTAAAGCCAAGCTAGACGCATTAGAAGCACTGCAAATGTCATCGATAGGGAATACTCGGTCAAGCACATCGGCATCGCGCGCTAATGTAGAGCCGGTTTTAGATAAATTCACCAAGGAAACTGCGTGGGAATTTTTCCACGTTGAAAACGGCAGCGAGAAAATACTTAACAGTGTTCTTCAAGAAGTAGGAGCGGTGTGGGTAATTGACGCCGCGTTAAGCGATCCAATTACGCACAACTGGCCATTAGCGGTATGGCTGCATGCGCCGCAAAGCTTGCTTTTTAAACAAAGTTTTACTCAGCATAAGGTCAAAGGTACCTTAGCGAGCCTACTGATTAATGAACTAGTGCCGCAGTTGTTCAACCATTACTTTCTTGCGATGGATCATACCCATGCTTTAGAATTGCTTAGGGTGATAACAGCAAACGACAGGATAATTGTCCCTAACGGAGATATTTATACGATTGACACATTCATAAAGCGTCACCAAGGTGATAATAAAATAGCCAGAGCAGCACAAATAAAGATACTGCATGAGCAGCATACTCTTAGCCAAAGTATTAGCATGCAAGCAAGAATACTCGCTGAGCAGACTCTTGAGAGCGTTAATCAGATCCAACAAGCGCAAGACACCTGTCACAAACAGTTATCCCTTGATAAGCAGCGAACCCAGGCGCTAGAAATAAATTATCAGAACATGCTCTTTCAACAACAACAAAGCGTTTTACAAAGTCAAAAAATACAGATTGAGATGCAACAAAATAAACAGCGTCTAGCACAAGAAAATATGGCTGTTGAAATACTCAATGATGAAGTAAATGACTTGGTTGAGGTTCTTGTAGGGCTTGAAGAAATAAAAAATGAAGCCTTGCAAACAACTGAAAGTTTGCGTGTACAGCAATTGCAGTGGCATGCGCAGCACACGCAAATGCAATCATCGCTGCACCAGCATTCAATGCTGTTGCAGCAAATCTGTAATAGTGTACAGATTCTGCAAGAACAACAGGCCAACAGACAGCTGCAGTTCAACGAGAACGAGGAAAAGCTCAGCCGTTTGCATTTAGAAACACACGATTTATCAGTACCACAGGACGTGCAGCACGAAAACTTGCAGTCACTATTGACCACACAGCAGCAACAGCAAGAAGCACAGGTGCTCCAGCGAAATAGCTTAGCGCAACTAGAGTTAGATATGGCTGAAATTGAGAAAGATCAACTTGATGAAGTTGTGCGCATAAATGAAATTAAAGCGCGTATAGAAATAAAGCGCATTGCCCTAGAAAGCGGCAAGGTACGCGCTCAGTCATTTATAGAACAATTGCAGCAATTACACCAATCTGTGAAAGATATTGTGGCTACCTTACCAGTGGATGCAGATGAGCAAACGTGGCAAAGTGAGCTTAACTGCACGTCAGACAGCGTTGCGCGTCTAGGCGCGGTGAACTTAGCTGCTGTTGATGAGTTTCAACAGCAGTCGAAGCGCAAAGATAATCTTGATGCACAAAATTTGGATTTAACACAAGCATTAGATATGCTTGAAAACGCGATGCGCAAGATAGATAAAGAAACTACCTCGCGCTTCAAGTCTACCTTTGATGCGGTTAATAACGATTTGAAAAGTTTATTTCCTAAAGTCTTTGGCGGCGGTATGGCATATTTAGCACTGAACGATGATGACATGCTCGATACAGGTGTTACTATAATGGCAAGACCACCTGGAAAGAAAAATAGCACTATTGGGCTATTATCTGGTGGAGAAAAAGCCTTAACCGCTTTATCATTGGTATTTGCTATATTTAGACTTAATCCTGCACCATTTTGTTTGCTAGATGAAGTTGACGCTCCTCTAGACGATGCAAATGTCGGCAGGTTCTGCCGCTTAGTTTCGCAAATGTCAGAGTCGGTACAATTTATTTATATTACGCATAATAAAGTAGCCATGGAAATGGCAACGCATTTAACGGGTGTAACCATGGCTGAACCAGGCGTATCTAGAATGGTTGCTGTTGATATGGAACAAGCATTAGTCATCGCTGAATGACAAGATAAAGCAATAAGATCAAGGGTAATAATGCAAAAAGAACTTCAAATAACATTAACTATTATTGGTATTCTAGTCATAGGCGGCGTGTTGCTGCACGGCATGTGGACAACGCGTAAAAATTCAGAAAAGTTAAAAAAAGCACGTTTTGAACCCCGTAATTGGGACGGTAATTGCGATCCCCAAAGCGAAATTAACGATGATGAACTCGGCTTTGATGATGTGGGTGTCTCAAAAGCTCGTGTTGTTACTAAGTCAGCAACTGATAAAAGTTTAGAGCCGTCAGCGCCTAATAAAAAGAGCTCTGAAAGCGCCGATACTTTAGCAGCCCCTTTTCTAAGAGGCTTGTCTGCAGGCGGCTCTGCTACTCACCCAAAAAATATGGAGTTAGGTGACTCAGTTGATGAAAAACATGAAAGCTTCTCAAATTACGTAAAAGATGAGCGCAACCAGCAAAGTAGCCATGGGGTGATTAATGCAGAAAATGCTAAATCAGATTATAACGAAGCTAGTAATGAAACGTCCGAAACTGCCAAGCAAAGTCAGCCGCCGGTATATTCTAATGTTGTCACCCAACGCAAGCCTGAATTTAGTAAGGCAACGGTAAACATAAGTGAAGAGTCCTTTGGTCAACCGCCTGTTTCATTGCTAAACACTGCAGACGCGCAAAAAGCTATGTCGCAAGAAAGTGAAGATATGCCAACTGCCGGTGTAAGCCAAGTAAATAAGCAAGCCGCAGAGCATAAACAAGCGCGCGTTTATAAGAGTCATACAAATGAACAGTTGACCAATAATGTTGCGCCTCATAGTGCTTCAACTGAGCAAGCAACACCTTCATTCGCGTCCCAAGGATTGCCAACGCAGTCATCACCCCCAGCAAAAGTCGAGAATCAATTAAGTTTTACTGAGCAAGCAAAGCGCTTTGTAAGACGAAACAAAAAAACCGTCGGCGAAAGGATTAGAAAGGAGCCTGTGCTTAAAGCTAAGGATGCGGATGACCAAATGCGCATCGACTTCAATGAGTCGCAAAGCCCTACTGCCAGCCAAGCGCAATCTCAAGGTGCTGATGCCAAATTAATGACCCAAAACACTGAAACAGACGTGCTGGTCTTGAATATCCGTGCCACTGATAGCAACCCAATTAGTGGCGCTAGCTTGTTGCCCATGCTCCTTACTTTAGGGTTCAAGTTTGGAGAGCACGATATATTTCACCGACATGTAAATACTAATGGTAAGGGACCTATATTATTCAGTTTGACTAACATGTTTAAACCCGGCGTGTTTGACATCGATAATATAGAAAATTTCAGTACTCACGGTTTATCTTTATTTATGATGCTGCCTATTGAGGGCGAGCCACAGCAAGTGTTTAATATGATGCACAATGCGACGCGCAAAATATCTGATGAATTTGGCTGTCGATTACTCGACGGTAATAAAGTTGGATTAAGTAAGCAAAGCTTACAGCAGTATGTTGAACGTATAAGAGAGTTTGAGCGCAAGCGTATCTCCCAAAATTAAATCCCTTGAGCCTGCGCGATAGGGCAGTGCTAAACGATAAAGCAACAAGCTGAACAATCATTGCATGTAAAAATGCCTGATGACCTTAATGGATAAATGTGAATGACCCCTAGTTTTATTTCTAGTGATGATGCCAAAGCCTTCCTTGACAGTATTAAAACCACTATTGAAGACTATAATCACCAGTACTACGTATTAGACGACCCAAGCATTCCGGATGTCGAATATGACCGTTTAATGCAAGATCTTCTAGCCATTGAAGGCTCATTCCCCAGTTTACGCACGCCAGACTCACCCAGTCAAAAAGTAGGAGGGGCTGCGCTTACAAAATTTGACCAAATTGAACATGAAATTGCTATGTTGTCCTTAGATAATGGCTTTAAAGATGACGATTTACGTGCGTTCGAACAGCGCATTAAAGACCGCTTAAATACCGAAGAAACGATAGAGTTTGCCTGTGAACCAAAATTAGATGGTTTAGCAGTCAGCATTTTGTATGAAAACGGCATACTGACGCAAGCCGCTACGCGAGGCGATGGCCAAGTGGGTGAAAATATTACCGCGAATGTTAAAACTATCGCCAATGTTCCACTTAAACTAAGAGGCGACAACTTGCCTCAACGCCTTGAGGTTAGAGGCGAGGTATTTATGCCCAAGCAGGGCTTTGAAAATTTAAACGAACTGCAAAAAAAAGCGGGTAATAAAATTTTCGTTAACCCACGCAATGCAGCGGCAGGTTCGCTTCGTCAGCTCGATTCAAAAATAACGGCGTCGCGACCACTTCGTTTATATGCATATTCAGTAGGTATTCTCCAAGGGGGTGACATCAGCCAAGCACAGAGTCATACCCAACGTCTTACTTGTCTAGAAGCATTAGGTTTGCCACTGTGCAAAGAGACACAAGTAGTAAGAGGCTTTACTGCCTGTCTTGAATATTTTGTCAAAATAGGACAAGTGCGAAACAGCTTAAGCTACGACATTGACGGCGTGGTGTTTAAAGTGAACAGGATCACCTTACAAAATAGGCTTGGGTTTGTGTCAAAGGCACCTCGGTGGGCAATGGCGCAAAAGTTTCCTGCACAAGAAGAACTTACCATTCTAAAGGAAGTGGAATTTCAAGTTGGGCGCACCGGTGCCATTACCCCCGTAGCCCGTTTAGAGCCTGTTTTTGTTGGCGGCGTTACGGTCTCAAATGCGACACTACACAACCAAGACGAAATTAATCGATTAGGCGTGAGAATAGGCGATACCGTGGTTATAAGGCGAGCAGGCGATGTGATTCCGCAAATCGTTAGCGTTGTGCTTGATAGAAGGCCAGCACACAGCACTGAGATCAGCTTTCCTAGCGAGTGCCCTGTATGCCAATCACATGTTGAGCGAATTGAGAACGAAGCGGTTATGCGCTGCACCGGAGGACTCGTGTGCGCTGCGCAAACTAAGCAAGCTATAAAGCACTTTGCATCGCGCAAAGCTTTCGATATTGAAGGTTTAGGTGACAAAATAGTAGACCAGTTGGTTGATCAAAAATTAATCCAAAATCCTACCGATATTTTCGCTTTGCAGTTATCAGAATTAGTCTCTTTAGAACGTTTTGGCACCAAGTCTGCTGTAAACCTCTTGCGGGCAATAGATGCATCCAAACAAACTACGCTTGCTAAGTTTATATATTCATTGGGTATCCGTGAAGTGGGTGAGTCTACTGCGCGTAATTTAGCACTACATTTCAATACTTTAGACGCAATAATAAGCGCAAACTTGGACGCACTCAAAGAGGTTCAAGACGTGGGTGAAATTGTTGCAAGTCATTTATATGAATTCTTGCGAGAACCTTTAAATATCGATGTGCTAAATAAGCTTGTTAGTGTGGGTATAACGTGGCCAGTTATAGCGCCTCCTTCACAAGAAAAGCAGCCACTGCTTGGAAAAACGCTCGTGCTTACCGGTATGCTGACCCAAATGGGGCGAACGGAGGCAAAGTCTAAACTTCAAGAGCTTGGCGCCAAGGTTTCTGGGAGTATTTCTGCTAAAACAGATTTGTTGATAGCGGGTGAGAAAGCGGGTTCAAAATTGACGAAAGCCCAGAATTTAGGCATTGAAATTTGGGACGAAAATGCGCTTGTGAAATATTTTTCGGGCTTACCTTAAGCCCCACATATTGTTTATCCAGCAAGTTATTGTCTCAGTTCATTAAACTTTGACGGGTACATTTTTAGACATCTTCGCGTTTCATACGCCTGCGTTCTTCCCATGCTTTTACGACCGACCAGCGCCACACTAACTCCAAAGAAAAGTATCCGATAGCCCCAGCCACTAGTGAGCAGATAAGACAGCCTAGTAAAAAGGCAGGCCCCATAGTGGTTAAAGATTGCCCCAACCACGCCCAGCTTAGCTCAAAATTAAAATGCGACATTTCAGTCCCAAGTACAGTACTTCCTACCAAATAAGCACAGTAGAATAGCGGTGGCATGGTAATAGGGTTTGATACCCACACGGTCGTAATAGCTAAGGGTAGGTTAACGCGCATTGGAATGGCAAGTGCAGCAGACAGGGCCATTTGAAAAGGAATTGGCCAAAAAGCGCAGAAAAGCCCAATGCCAAAAGCGCCCTTAGCGGAGCGACGATTAAGCAACCATAAATTTGGGTCGTGTAGCATTGTGCCAAATACTTTTAGCATCTTGTGGTTCTTCACCGTATGTTGGCTGGGTGAAAAACGGCGGATTAAGTTCTTTATTATGCTCACGGCTGTTTTCTCAGGTACCTGCAAATGACGAAGAGTGAAAAAACTCTGCTTGGTTTTATAATAACATTCTTAAGCAGCACATTATGGCCTAGTTTACCGCAAATATCACTCATTGCTTTAGCAATTATTGCGCTCTTATTTGTAGTCCTTACAAGATCTTCGGCCCTTGCAGCAGGAACATTAGTCGGTTTTTTATGGGCAAGCTTTTGCGGCTACTATTATCTTTCATGGCAAATTGATAATGACTTATATAACAACAATCTAATTGTACAGGGTAAGGTGGTTAGTTTATTAGCACCCCTGCCAGCTAATAACCTGCATGGTATATCACCGGCTAAAGATAGCGCTAAGCAATCAAGCGCGCTTGATCAGCGCGCGATTAAATTTAACTTTGTCATTGATAAAATAGGCGAGCAAACGCAAATTATAAAACCAAAGGTAAGGCTGTCGTGGTATTCGCCACGCTTATCGCTGCAGCAGGGAGACAGCGTGAGATTGTTTATACGGTTAAAGCCGCCTGCAGGTCTGGCAAACCCAGATGGTTTTAATTATCAGCAGTGGCTCAGCAGTAAAAATATAACTGCGCTTGGCTATGTAAGGCAAAGTCCTTCCAATCAATTTATTTCGCAAAGTTCAAGTATAAGGCAGCGTAGCGTGAATCTACTTTCAGAGCATGATTTACCTAATATTAGGTGGATACTAGCCTTAAGCTATGGTGACAGGAGAATGTTAACCAAAGATGATTGGGGCTTAATGCAACGCACTGGCACCGCGCATTTATTTGCTATATCGGGAATGCATTTAGGGATCGTGTTTAGCTTCACATTTCTTATTGGTAAAGGCTTATTTTTTGCATCAGCGCTTCATCCTAATGTAGTCATGAGCGTTAGTTTTAGACCACATTTGCTCATGTTACCTTGCAGCATTTGTGTTGCTTATGCTTATATAGCGGGCTTTGAAATTCCCGTAATGAGAGCACTATTCACCATGTTGTTTTGGACCACACTTGTGATGTTTGCCAAGCATTGGCGAATGCCGAACGTTCTGTTGATCTTGCTGAGCAGTTTTTTTATTATTTTTCCATTTTCAATATTGGGGATTAGTTTTTGGTTAAGCTTTACAGTGGTGTTAGTTATCATGCTTTTTCTTTGGCGTTTCAAACTACCAGCAAACGCCTCACTGGTGAGTAAATTTATGCACACTATAAAACTACAGTTATTTATAAGTGTAATTACTCTGCCGTTAATAGCGTTCACGTTTTCATCTTTGCCAGTCGTTTCGTTTTTTGCTAATTTATTTATGATCCCCCTTGTGACTTTTGTGCTGGTACCACTATGTTTGGTGGCTGCTATTATCGTCGCTATAGGTTTTGATGTTGCTATCATATATTGGCTAATTAATACTTGTTTTGAATATGCATTCTTGTTATTAAATTGGCTTGATGGTGGCACATCGCAATTCTTGGGTGAAGATTGGCAATCGGCACTGTGGGTCAAAAAAAGCATGGCTTGGCTAACTCATCCCGGCATAGTACTAGCATTTTTACTCATAACATTACCCCCATGGAATGGCAAAATGCCACTAGTGCTTAGTATATTGGGTGTGTGTGTCATTCATCAAAAATTTATTGATAAACACGCATTTTCAGAAAATAAATCGCATTTGTACGCTATGGATGTGGGTCAAGGCAGTGCCATTGTTATAAAAGATAAGAATGGCACAATGCTATATGACACCGGCGGTTCGTTTGCGGGTTTTAGTATGGCAAATTCGGTATTGCTGCCATTTTTTAAACATGAGAACATAAATAAGCTCAAGTATTTCATAGTAAGTCATTTAGACAATGATCATGCGGGTGGAGCTAACATCATTAAACAGCATTTGGAAATTGGGCAGGCTCTATCGCCACAAAAAGGCTGTAATAGACAAGATTTCTTGGCACTTCATCCATCGGGTGTGGCTAACTTCTTAGGGTTTGAGGCGCAGATTTTGTGGCCGCTTAAGCCTATTTCAGGCGATGAAAACCGGCATAGCTGTGTTATTAAATTGCATAAAGGCGAGCACTCTATTTTGTTAACGGGCGATATTGAAAAACAAAGCGAAGCACAAATTGTCGCCATGTATAAAGATACAAACTCACTTAACAGTAGCATATTGATTGCACCTCACCACGGCAGTAAAACCTCCTCCACAGCAAAATTCGTAAGTGCTGTTTCGCCAGAATACGTGGTGTTTACAAGTGGTAATAATAATCGCTGGGGTTTTCCTGCTCAAAGTGTTGTCAATCGCTACAAAAGTGTTAATGCAAAGGTATATGTGACAGGGCAGCACGGCAGAATAAACATCACGATTACGCAGAACGACATTGTGGTGTCATCTTATCGTGAAGATGAATATCCAAGGTGGTTTTTTAAAGCAAGGTAAAATTACTTACCGTGAACGGTGCCTTTAACTATTAATATCAAACGTTATGTTCTTTTTAGTCTAAACATGGCGATATTTGAACTCTTGTCTATGGTTATTATCAATAAGTTAGCCTAAAAGCATGAAAAAAAGGTAAACTAGAGCAAGGCTATAAATCAGGTTATTTCGTTAATGTCACCATCTCCCATTATCAAGAATGTCAGTGCTGCGCTTGAAAAAAACCAGTCTAAAGCTGTGCTGCGCCGGTTCCTCAGCTACATAAAGCCGTTTAAGCTTCTCTTTTTTTTTGCAGTATTAGGCATGGTTGGGTATGCCGGAGTTGACACCTTTGTGTTTTCTCAAGTAAGACCTTTGATAGATCAAAGCCTTAATATAGGGAACTACGATTATTTAAAAACCGCCGCCTTGTTTATAGTGCCACTGTTTTTATTAAGAGGTATTTTCAACTTCATGGGCTCGTATACGCTTGAGTACATAGGCACTAAAGTGGTCATGAAAATGCGCCAAGAGTTGTTTGAAAAGTTTATTCACTTACCGGTTGAATATCACGATCATAACTCTTCAGGCAGTCTTATTTCTAAAGTCATTTTTGATACCGAACAAGTGCGTGGTGCGGCCGGCAAAGCAATGCTGACCTTAGTCAGAGACGGCATGTTCGTGTTGGGCCTAGTCGCGGTTATGTTTTATTACTCGTGGAAATTATCGCTTATTTTTTTCTTAATAGGGCCGGTTGTAGGCCTCATCGTGTCTATTGTCAGCAAACGTTTTCGGATAGTAAGCAAGGCTATACAGCAGGCAATGGGGACCTTAACTGCCAGTGTAGAACAAGCAGTGAAAGGACATAAAGTAGTCCTTATGCATGACGGTCAAAAATATGAAGCAGACAAGTTTGCCTATAGAAACAATCAAAACAGATTACAAAATATGAAGTTGGTAACCTCTCAAATACTCAGTGTGTCATCTATTCAAATTATTGCTTCGGTTGCTCTTGCGTTTGTGTTGTTTGCGGCAAGTTTACCCTCGATGGTTGAAGAGCTTACCGTGGGTATCTTTATTAACGTCATTGTGTGTATGGTAATGTTGCTTAAGCCCTTAAAACAGTTAACCACCGTAAACACTGAATTTCAAAAAGGTATGGCGGCTTGCGCCAGCATATTTGCTGTACTTGACACCCAAAACGAGACCGACACGGGGAAAAAGGTAATGGCTCGGTCAAGCGGAAAATTAAGCCTGCAAAATGTTACGTTTACTTATCCAACTAGAAAAGATCCCGCTATTAAGAACGTGAGCTTTGACGTTGAGCCTGGACAAACCGTTGCCTTAGTAGGGCGCTCTGGCGGCGGTAAATCGACGCTTTCAAACTTACTGACACGTTTTTACTCTCCAGACTCGGGGCAAATAATGCTTGACGATGTTAACATTAATGAATTCACCCTGCGCAGTCTGCGCGCCCAATTTGCCTTAGTCTCGCAGCAGGTTGTATTGTTTAACGACACTATTGCCAACAACATTGCCTATGGCAAGGAAGGTGAGGTAAGCCGAGAGCAAATTATAAGAGCAGCAGATATGGCACATGTAACAGACTTTGTTAAACAGCAAAACGATGGCTTTGACACTATTGTGGGCGAAAATGGGCTTATGCTGTCAGGTGGACAACGCCAGCGAATCGCTATTGCCAGAGCCATATTAGCCGACTCGCCTATATTACTGCTAGATGAGGCCACTTCTGCCCTTGACACCGAGTCAGAAAAGTTTATTCAACAACAGCTAGACGAACTGCAGCGCTCTCGCACCAGCATTGTAGTTGCCCACCGACTTTCAACTATTGAAAATGCTGACCTAATTTTAGTGGTAGAAAACGGTGAAATTTTAGAATTTGGCAACCACAAGGCGCTGCTGGCGAAAAATGGCATGTATGCACAGCTTCATTCGCTACAGTTTTCTGCATCTTAACGGCTTCGCCTTTAGTGACAAAGAATGAATAACATGACAACAAAGCTTATCAGTGCTTGGTATTCCAATGCTAAATGGGTGTGGTGCTTATTCCCGCTTACTTTCGTGTTCTGGTTGCTATCTTCTACCAGGCGTTTTTTATTTCGCACGGGTTTGTTTGCGTCTAATGAAGCATCAATTCCTGTCATTGTAGTGGGAAACATCGGTGTTGGCGGAAATGGTAAAACGCCACTTGTACTGGCACTGATCAGCACTTTGCGAAATAAAGGTTATACACTGGCTGTTCTATCAAGAGGCTACGGCGGCAGCCAGACAAACTTTCCCTGTTTGGTAGACAAAAATGATTCTGCCGCGCTAGTCGGCGATGAACCTGCATTAATTAGTAAACGAGCACCGTGCATAGTGGTAATTGATCCCGTTCGTGCTAGAGGCGTTAAGTTCATTGAGCAAAATACAGCTGCCAACGTAATAATATGTGACGACGGATTACAGCATTATGCAATGAAACGAGACGTTGAAATTTGCGTGCTTGACAAACGCGGTGTAGGCAATGGCTATTTGTTGCCAATGGGCCCGCTACGAGAGGGTGTTTGGCGTTTGAAGACGGTTGATGCTCTTGTGCATAACATTGGTTTTTCGGCGCATAAAAAGTCAAGCAAGGCCAATTTTGACTCAGTGATGACGGCCTTTGAAATGCGTTTGCAGCCTTCTTGCTGGGTAAACGTAAATACGCAAGAAAAAAAAAGCTTAGCTGAATTTGCCGTGAATGTTAAACGTGCAGGTGAAAATACTGTTTTTACTGCGCTTGCAGGAATAGGCGATCCAAAGCGCTTTTTCGATACATTAGAGAATATGCAGCTTAAGCTGGATAGGACGATTTCATTTGCCGATCATCATCAGTTCACCCAAGACGACCTGCCGACAAACGGGTGGGTGCTGATGACTGAAAAAGACGCGGTTAAATGTATGGGTTTTATTCATAAAAATGCGTGGTATCTGCGTATTGACGCGACTATTGATGATGATTTTTATACGTTGATCGAAGACAGAATTCAGGCGAAATCTCAGTTGCTAGTAAAAAAACGTGCAATAACGCCAAGGCAGTGATACTTTTTAACATCAAGGTGTGGGCTAAGTATCTACGACTCATCTTATTAATATACAGGAACTTGAAAATGGCATTTGACAAAAAATTAATGGCAATCATTGCATGTCCAGCATGCAAAGGGGAGCTTATGTTAACTACACTGGTGAATAAAGATGAGCAAGAGTTAGTCTGTAAATTTGATCGTTTAGCGTATGAAATTAAAGACAACATCCCGGTATTGCTAGAAAACCAAGCAAGAACATTATCGCTCGATGAAATTGAAGCTTTACGCTAGCGCTTTAAGCTTAAACCTAAAAGCCAAAAGTTAAAACAGCACAAAATCAGCCTATTAGAAAATCATGATGCTAAGGCATTCATCAGGATAATATCCATGTCATTTATAGTGGTAATTCCCGCCCGATTCGGTTCTACTCGTTTTCCCGGTAAGCCGCTTGCGTTGATCCAAGGTAAGCCTATGATCCAGCATGTATATGAGCGCAGTGTTGCAGCCGGGGCGCAAGAGGTAATTGTTGCCACCGACGATAAGCGCATTGGCGATGTCGTAGAAAGCTTCTCAGGTAAGGTTTGTTATACCGGAATTCAGCACGAATCTGGTACTGAGCGTATTGCTGAGGTATTAATTAAGCATGGACTTAGCGACAATACTATCGTGGTAAACGTGCAGGGCGACGAGCCCTTTATTCCGCCTCAAAATATTGCTCAAGTTGCCAAAAACCTAATGGTCGCGTCAACGCAAGCGAACATGCAAATGGCAACGCTGTGTTTTCCTATTAGTACAAAATCTGAATTAGACAATCCCAATGTGGTAAAAGTGAACTTTGCTAAAAATGGTAAAGCCCTTTATTTCTCACGAGCACCCATACCGTATGACCGGCGTTGGATGCAAAATACCCAACAAATGCATGAAAGTGCGTATTTCCGACACGTGGGAATATACGCTTACAAAGCCGCATTTATTCATCAGTACATTCAGCTTGCGCCTAGCCACTACGAAAAGATTGAGTCACTTGAGCAACTCAGAGTGCTTTATCATGGCTTTGATATTCACGTAGCAATAGCGCAGCAAGCCCCTCCTCATGGCGTTGACACGCCTGAAGATCTTGATCGGCTGAATCAGCACCTAGCTTAGTCTTGCTCTTCGCTTGGCACTGCCCATAAATCGTGCTCGTCGGCATGGATAATTTCTACCCACAGACGCGTGCCCGGCACTAAGTCATGTTCATTATTTATATGAATAACGCCGTCAATTTCAGGTGCTTCTCCAAAGCTTCTGGCGACAGCGCCTTCGCTGGTAACTTCGTCAACCATAACGTAGTATTCATTGCCAATGCGTGCCTGCAAGCGCTGCGCACTAATTACCGACTGAACCTGCATAAAGCGTTGTAACCGGTCTTCTTTAACGCTTTCATCTATAGGGTTGGGTAACTGGTTTGCAGTTGCGCCTGCTACCGGTGAATATTTAAAACAGCCTACGCGATCTAGCTGCGCGTCTTCTAAAAATTGCAGTAACTCTTCAAATTCTTCCTCAGTTTCGCCTGGAAAGCCCACAATAAAGGTTGAGCGAATAACCAGGTCGGGACACATCTCGCGCCATTTTTTAATCCGTTCTATGGTCCGATCTGCGCTGCCGGGCCTCTTCATAAGGCGTAATATGCGTTTATTTGCATGTTGGAAGGGTATGTCTAAGTAAGGGAGTATTTTTCCCTGCGCCATAAGTGGGATCAAGTCGTCTACATGAGGATAGGGGTATACGTAGTGCAACCGTACCCATATGCCCAGCTCGCCTAATTTTTCGCACAACTGCTGCATGTGCGTTTTTACTGGCATACCGTCCCAAAAATCGATTTTGTATTTTACATCAACGCCATAAGCGCTAGTATCTTGAGATATTACGAGCAGCTCATTGACACCTGCCGCTTTTAAACGTTTAGCTTCATTGAGAACTTCCCCAACAGGCCTAGACACCAGATCACCGCGCATTGAAGGAATAATACAAAAAGTACAGCGGTGATTACAGCCTTCAGAAATTTTCAAATAGGCAAAGTGTCGAGGGGTTAGCTTTATGCCATGGTCTGGTACTAAATGTAAAAAAGGATTATGCAATGGCTTTGGTAAAAACTGATGCACTTGTTCAACCACGCTTTCATAAGCGTGCGGGCCGGTTACCGCAAGCACATTTGGATGTACTTGGCGTATTTCGTCTTCTTTGACCCCTAAGCAACCAGTCACGATTACTTTTCCATTTTCGGCCAAGGCTTCGCCTATGGTATCAAGAGACTCTGTAACCGCTGAATCGATAAACCCACAAGTGTTTACAATGACCAAATCGGCGTTCTCATAGCTTGGCACAACATCGTAACCTTCGGTTCTTAGCTGCGTTAAAATCCGTTCCGAATCGACTAGGTTTTTTGGACAGCCAAGGCTGATGAACCCAATTCTGCCATTACTACCGCCGCTGTTCATAAAGTCGCTACTGAGGGTTTTTACGGGTATTTCCATCGTTGTTGTTTGTTTGGGAGTGTGTATTTTAACTGTCATTGCGCTGGCCATTTAATAATTGCTGTGATGAGTACTGCAGCGCGTTGTAAAACGAATGAAACGCACTGGATCTTGACACTTTATTAGGTTTGTATAGATAATACCGTAAAGATGGTAATAATGCATTTTTCTAGCTTAATGGCAGGATTATATCTTAAGGACTTGTTGTAAGCGATTTTTGAATGTGTATAGCGCTATTATTTACAACTCTAGTAAAATTATAGATAAGCAGCTGATTATAAGCTTAAATCGATATAAAACTTGATATAATATGAAAAATAGTCGACAATAATTAGTAGAACACTAACTATTTATTATAAAAACCGTTTAAAGCAATCAAATAAGAGGATATATGTCGATTAGTAATAAAAAAAGAGTTGTTATCAAGGTGGGAAGCTCCCTTATAGCGCCTCAAAATAATGGTTGTAGCTCACATAACCTATTGGCTATTGCGCAGTTCATTATCAAGTGCCGCTCACAGGGTAAACAAGTTGTGCTTGTTTCCTCAGGCTCGGTAGCTGCCGGACGAAAATGGTTCGATACCCAGACAATGACGGTAGCATTAAAGCGTGCTATGGCCGCAGCAGGTCAGTCCGACATGATGGAAGTATGGGATAAGCTATTCGATTTTCCTACTGCGCAATTACTGCTTACTAATGATGATATCCGTAACAAAGAACGATTTGACAGCATTCGCGATACCATTGAGGCGCTGTTGGAACACCATGTTTTGCCTATCGTAAATGAAAACGATACCGTAACCTCAGACGATCGCAAAGTAGGCGATAACGATAACCTAGCCGCTATGGTAGCCAGTTCCGTTGACGCTGACGCATTTATTATGCTAACCGATGTAGATGGTTTGTACGATAAGAATCCTCAGCAGCACGCCGATGCTCGCAAACTGACGTCTATTGAGCATATAAACGATGAAATTTATGCCATGGCAGGCGGTGCAACAAGCGCTCAAGGAACGGGCGGGATGCGCACTAAAATTGAGGCGGCTGAAAAAGCTACAAGTCATGGTATCGATACCTATATTGTTGACGGATTCGATCCAAAATCGTTTGAACAATTAACCTCAGGCTTCAATCCCGGATCGCATTTTTTAGCGCATGCTAAACCTATGGCTGATGGCCTACACTGGATGACTCACAGTGTTAGAGAATGCGGTGAGGTAGTTTTAAGTGAACCTTTATGTGAATCTGACGATTATCAAGATGGCGTAACTAGTGCCCGGATCGTGTCAGTGAAAGGTGAGTTTTCTGTGGGGGACACTATTTTATTGCGCGACGACGAAGGCAACAAAATTGCAAAAGCAAAAGTGAATTACAGCAGTTGTTTGCTAAACTACTTGGCTGATGATGATATTCGCAGTAGATTAGACAAAGACTCTTCGCTTTTACATAATTCAATTATTTCAGATGAGCACTTGGCTGTGCTGGAGAATTCATGAGTATGATAACAACTTTGGCCAAAAACGCGGCTACAGCAGCAAAAACCATCATTCGGTTAAGCGAACAACAAAAGAACGTCATTCTATTAGAAATGGCGGCAAAATTAAGAAGCAATTTCTCTGTCATCCTTGAGGCTAATAAACAAGACATGCAGGCGGCCAAAGAAGATGGTTTGGACGACGCTATGTTAGACCGGTTATTATTAGATGAAGCACGTATTAATGCCATGGCTGAGGGCATAGAGGTGGTTGCTTCACTGCCTAACCCGGTGGGTCAAACACGTGACATAACAACGCGTCCAAACGGTATTAAAATATCAAAGATGCGTATACCCCTTGGCGTTGTGTGTATGATTTATGAAGCAAGGCCTAATGTGACCGCCGACGCTGGTGCGCTATGTTTTAAGTCAGGTAACGCGGTTATACTGCGCGGTGGTAAAGAGGCATTGCATTCGTCAAAAGCAATTGCCGGGGCCATGCAGACTGTATTAAAGGCACATAATTTGCCTGAAGCGATTATTACGGTCGTGCCCGATCCTGATCGCGCACTTATGTTAGAGCTTATTAAGCAAAAAGAGTACATAGACGTCATTATTCCACGCGGCGGTGAAGGTTTAATAAACTTTGTGACCCAAAACAGTTTAATACCTGTTATTCAGCACTATAAAGGTGTGTGTCATTTATATGTTGATAAAGACGCCAATATAGACAAAGCAGTTGCACTTTTGTTAAACGGCAAAACACAGCGGACAGGTGTATGTAATGCGCTTGAGGGTTTACTGGTGCATAAAGATATAGCAGCAAACTTTTTGCCTTTGGCAAGTGCTGCCTTGGCCAAAGAGAATGTGAAAATAAACAGCTGTCAACGCGCCGCTCAGTATTTTGACAGTCCTACTGTGCTAGCCGACACTGAGTTTGGCCATGAATATCTAGGCTTAGAGATTGCCGTGCGTATTGTTGACGATATTGAAGGCGCGATAAGCCACATTGATACCTTTGGTAGCAACCATACAGAAGTTATTTGCACTGAAGATAAGCCAGCCAGTCAGCTGTTTCAACAGTGTGTCGACGCATCCGTTGTTATGGTAAATGCATCTTCGCGTTTTTCTGATGGGAGTCAATTAGGCTTAGGCGCAGAAATAGGCATTGCCACCACCAAAATGCACGCATACGGTCCCATGGGATTGGAGTCGCTAACAGCCGAGAAATTTTTGGTGAATGGAGATGGCCAAGTAAGAGCCTAAGCATGATTAACGACTAAGCCTCTATGCCCTATGAAGCTAAAATACCCATTGCATTACTATGACGAAGCAGGGCGGTTGAAGCCGCCCATTTTTGTCTACATATTATTGTTATTTGTATGTAGAGGATTCATCGTTCTAATAATTTCTTTGTCGTTTAGAGAAGACAGTGAAAGATTATTACGCATTTTCTATCCCTTACCCTACCATTTTTACTTATCGTTCACGCCTATATTGCCAGCTTTACTTGCACTTTACTTGGTGAGTAAGCGAACAATACTATGGCATAACGGGCACCACTTATGGTTTAGATGGTTAGGCTTGTACTTGTACTGCGCACTTCTGTTTGATGCGGCTATTCAGCTATATATGCTTCAGGAAATTAACTTTGTGTATTCGATAACGCATGGAATATCGCTACTCATGATATTTTGTGGCCTAATCTACCTGAGGCAAAGCCGCTATATTGTGCATCTGATTAAAGATTGGACTTCACCTTAGCGCATTTACTTAGTCTTACTAACAGCATTTCAAAAAGACTGCGCCTATATAAGCGCCATAAATGTTACTAAGAGTGAACACCGCTTTGTCCTCTAAAGCCAGCGCTTTGAACGTGTCTAAATAATTTTCGATAGTAATATCAACTATCGCTAAACTTTCTATTGAACAGTCCAAATCGAGGTCGAAGTGTTATTTAGTGGCCAGCACGGCATTACTGGCAATGTTTTGCATGAACTTTTGAAGTTGTACCTTATTCATTTATGTGTATTTACTTATGAATGATGTTTATTACGGTAATGCAATTTAGCAGTGTTGTAAAATATGTTCGTAAATTTGAAATGCCACCCACTATTGTTGGTCTTTAATTTGCGCCGCCACGACCGATATTTCAACGAGCAGCTCTGGCCTTGCCATCGACGCTTGCACACACGCTCTGGCCGGGGCATATCCTTCAGGTACCCAGCTGTCCCAGATCTTATTCATGGCAGCAAAGTCTTGCATATCTTTTATGTAAATTGTGGCTGATAGGATATGTTGACGATCGCTGCCAGCGTCTATTAGTAAAGTATCTACTTTTTCTAGCATGGTATGAGTCTGTTCTTCGATGTCTTTATTTGCGTCAGCGGCAACCTGACCACATAAATACACGGTTGATTGGTGAATAACAATTCTACTCATACGCTGCTTAGTTTCTTTTCGTTTAATGTTTGCCATTGTTTCCCTTTATAATTAATGCTAAAAAAATTAAGAATAACAGTCCTTTGTTTTTAAGTCTCGATTGTTTAAATAAAGCCGCGCATAGCCCATCCAATGCCACTATACATTTTGCGTTAATGTGATACTTTGTAAAGTGTGAGATTTGCTGCTTTTATTATAAATTAAAGAACTATAGTAGCCGCTCCAAATTATTAACGATATAAAGTGTCAACGCTTTTTTCAACTGCAATATTGCTAGTTTGCGCCTTATATTAAAAAGTGGTAACCAAGTTATTTAATCCAATACTAAAGATCTTGAGTACTTTTAGTTAAGCTTTAATTAATAAGTTAAAATATGAGATATGCATCAATACTTCCTATTAGCGCACTACTGGCGCTGTCCCTCATTGCTTTATTAGTCAAGTTTGGTGTTATTCCTCCGGGTTTGGAGCTGCTTGAGTGGATGAAATCGTCATTTACTGAGGGTGTTTTTTGGCTAGTTTTTTTAATTATTCTGCTTGAGTCTATCATTTACGTTGGCTTCTATTTTCCCGGTCAATTTTTTGCGGTGCTTATTGTTGTAGGGGCTAATCCTAGTGCAAAAGATATCGGCTCGCTCACGTTTGCGATGGTTGCAGCCGCAACGGTGGGTAGTATTATTAACTTTATGTTGGGGCGATACTCTAAGGGCGATAAAAGTGCGATCCTTAAAGGTGACGGCATGCCGATTAAACTATCGCGACTACTGCTGGCGATGATCCATATTAATTCCCTGGCTTTTTTTATGTTTGCACAAGGCGCGCGAAAAAAATCAATAAAAATAGTGGCGTTTGCGGGCTTATTTAACTTGCCGTACTATTTATTGCTTATTGCTGGCACAGCCGTACTCAGTGAGCAAGTAATGGCTATGGCAGAGAATACCTATATGCTGTTTGGTGTTATCTGCGTTTGGTTAATTGTGACGCTTTATTTGGATGTCAAAAAACATAAAGCAGGCAAGCTTGCCTAAATGGCTAACTTAACGCGCGCACAAGGTTAATATAAAACTAGCATTTCGACGCTATGCAAATTTTACTGTTGACAATGTAATCAACAGCGCGACTCGCGGCAACGAGCCCAAAACTTGCGGTAACGCCCACAAAAGCACCAAAACCAGTGCTGCAGTCCATTTTATTTGCGCCGTCGCTGCGCTGCTTTTGTTGGGTGATGCCGCCTGTCTCAGTTGGATATTTCAACTGCTCAGTCGAGTATATGCACTCAACGCCAAAATTTCGCTTAGGGTTTTGACTGAAATTATAAAATCGGCGTAAATCAGAGCGCACTTTTGCTAGCAAAGGATCTTGTATTGTCTTAGCTAAATCACCCCTCGTAATTTTCAAAGGATCGCACTGGCCCCCAGCGGCGCCTAAGCATATTACTTTAATCTTTTGACGTTTACAGTGTGCAACTATTGCCGCTTTGGCCTTGACGCTATCGGCGGCATCAATTACCACGTCAAATTCTGAATTAATATAGTCTCTTACATTGTCAGGGGTGACAAAATCTTCAATAAGCTGTGTTTGACAATCAGGGTTAATATCGTGAATCCGTGCCGCCATTATCTCAATTTTACTTTGATTTAGGGTAGAGTCCAAAGCGTGAATTTGTCTGTTCACGTTGCTAATAGAAACATCGTCTAAGTCAATTAAGGTCAGTTGATTTATCCCTGAGCGCGCCAGTGCTTCTGCTATCCAAGAGCCAACACCGCCGATACCAATGACACATACATTGGCTTTTTGCAGTTTATCTAGGCCTTGGATTGAATATAACCGGGCAAGACCAGAAAAACGTTGCTGATAAGACATACTGCTCCTAGGGAACTAACGATACAGTTGATATTAAACATTATATTATCAGCTTTTGCTGCGCTTATGTATGGCTAAAGCCGTTTGAAAAAAGGCAAAACAATTTGCAACACACTGCTATCTTTTTTAGTATGGCAACAACCTATTATCTGCACGTTTAAAAGAAGTCCTTAATGACCCCAATTACCTGTTTTAAAGCCTATGATATACGCGGTGAATTGCTCACTCAGCTCGATGAAAAGGTAGCCTATAGAGTAGGGCGTGCGTTTGCTGAAAATTTACAAGCAAAGACGGTCGTGGTCGGCAGTGATGCACGCAAAACATCCTTGCCACTAAAGTTAGCGTTAAGTGCGGGTATTATCGACGGCGGTGCAAAAGTATTTGATATTGGTAGTGCAGGCACAGAAGAAATCTATTTTGCCACCAAGCACCTTGGCGTTGATGGTGGCATAGAAGTTACCGCGAGTCACAACCCGATTAATTATAATGGTCTAAAGATGGTCAAGGCGGGCTCAGTGCCCATCAGCGGTGACAGTGGCTTAAACGCTATAAAAGTGTTAGCCGAGAAATACGACGAGGTGCTTGTACATAAGCAATTGATGCATTTTTGTGCAAATGGCTTAGTCAACAATGAAGATTTTTTAAAAGGTGCTCATTCCGTAAAGCAGATCGTGCTGCTAGCAAGTAAACAATACGAGCGTGTAAGTTGCGTGAATGATTACGTGCTGCACTTAAACGAATACATCGATATATCTGCTATTACGCCGCTCAAACTTGTGGTCAACTCGGGCAATGGCAGTGCAGGGCATATAATAGACGCGCTTGAGCTGTTTTTTACGCATCAAAATGTGCCTATTGAGTTTATAAAAGTACATCATAATCCAGATGGAGACTTTCCAAACGGTATTCCAAACCCCTTGTTGCCTGAAAACAGAGTTGATACTGCTGAGGCTGTTATTAAGCACAAAGCTGACATGGGCATTGCGTGGGACGGTGACTTTGACCGTTGTTTCTTATTCGACGAAACCGGCGCATTTATTGAAGGTTATTATATTGTGGGTCTGCTCGCAAAAGCTTTCTTAGATAAAAATAAGGGCGCTAAGATAATTTATGATCCAAGAGTATTTTGGAACACCGAAGATATTATTAAAGCCGCTGGTGGAAAAGCGATAAAATCGAAAACAGGCCACGCTTTTATAAAAGAGCGTATGCGCAAAGAAGATGCAGTATACGGGGGGGAAATGAGTGCTCATCATTATTTCAGAGACTTTGCCTACTGTGATTCAGGCATGATCCCATGGCTGTTGGTCGCAGAACTACTGTGCAAAGCAAAGTTGCCTTTATCATCACTTGTGAAAGCGCGCATTGCCAAATTCCCATCATCGGGAGAAATTAACTATGTGGTAAAAGACGCGGGAGCCACAATAAAGAAAATAATTATTCACTATGAAGATAAAGCTGATGTGATTGATAGAACAGACGGTATTGGCATGGAGTTTGGTAGCTGGCGCTTTAATTTGCGTAAGTCTAACACTGAATCTGTCATTCGATTGAATGTGGAAAGCAGGCAGAATAAAGCGCTAATGGAGGAAAAAACCAAAGAGTTAGCTGCGCTTATTATTGATTAGACTGCGTGCGTTATGTCATTTAATACGCCTAACAAAGATATGTCTATTTTACTAATATAAAGGGTATGGCTGTTTGCCTCATCAAAGCGGATTAACAGATATACCCACTGACTATCCTAATTATACGCCATAAACAAATGACTAAGCACCACTACGGTCGTTAGTTGCATGCGCATTTTTGTGTAATCCATCAAAATATCTTTTTCCAACGCCAGTACGTACTTATCATAAAGCAAAATACCTATGTAGCTAAGCGACAACACACTTAATAACATAGTGCCATCCAAAAACATTAGCGATAGCCAAGCAACAATACTGGGCAGCATAGATACGAACAATTGATGGTCCTTGCGCCTATTCTGAATGGCGTCAAGCCAGTGAATACCGCCAAAAAACGACAATATAATAGCCGAATATTGGACGAAATGTAGGTAGCCTAAGTAAGCATCTACAAGCCCAATCATTACCAGTATTGGCATGCTTACAAAGGGTATTAGCCCAGCGTAGCCTAAATATTTAGTGGTTTTATGCATATTTGCCCCTACTTTTATGTCGATTTACGTCTTGACCAATTAGTTTCGCTTGTAGAGGTTAAGACACAAAAAAATGACGCATAAGCGCCATTTTCATTGATTTAAGCCAGTTTACTTAGTAATCGGGCTATAATTGCGTTTGCTATGACCTGTGTATAACTGACGCGGACGGCCAATTTTTTGACCCGGCTGGCTTAACATTTCATGCCAGTGAGAAATCCACCCGACCGTTCTTGCCAATGCAAATATACAAGTAAACATATTAGTAGGAATGCCAATTGCGCTTAGCACTATGCCAGAATAGAAATCTACATTTGGAAAAAGTTTCTTTTCTACAAAGTAAGGATCACTCAAGGCGATACGCTCTAGCTCCATTGCTACTTGTAGCAATGGATTTTTAACATTCATTTCAGCTAATACTTCATGACAGCTTTCGCGCATAACGGTGGCGCGTGGGTCATGATTTTTATAAACGCGGTGGCCAAAGCCCATTAATCTGAAGGGGTCATCTTTGTCTTTTGCACGGGCGACAAACTCAGGGATACGGTCAACCGTGCCAATTTCTTCAAGCATTTTCAAGCATGCTTCATTTGCACCCCCATGCGCTGGTCCCCATAACGAAGCAACGCCTGCAGCAATACACGCGTATGGGTTTGCGCCAGAAGAACCCGCTAATCTTACCGTAGAAGTAGAGGCGTTTTGTTCGTGATCAGCATGCAAAATAAATATTCTATCCATGGCGCGTTCAACCGTGGGGCTTATTTTATACTCTTCCGCGGGTACCGAAAACATCATGTTCAAAAAGTTAGCAGCGTAGCTTAAATCGTTACGCGGATAAACGAAGGGTTGACCCACATTGTATTTGTAGCACATGGCTACAAGCGTTGGCATTTTGGCGATTAGACGATGCGCCGAGCGTACACGTTGCTCAGGATCTTTTACATCTAAGTCGCTGTGATAAAAAGATGACATTGCGCCTACGGTCCCGCATAGCATAGCCATGGGGTGAGCGTCGTTTCTAAAGCCGTGAAAAAACATATTTAATTGCTCATGCACCATAGTATGGCGAGTAATGGTGTCTTGAAACTCTAGAAATTCTTCAGCGTTGGGCGTCGCGTCATGCAGCAGCATATGGCACACTTCTAAGTAGCTTGAATGCCTGGCTAAGTCTTCAATTGAGTAGCCACGATGCAGAAGAATACCTTTAGCGCCGTCAATAAACGTAATAGATGATTCACATGAGCCTGTCGCCATAAAACCCGGGTCGAATGTGAAGTATCCGCTGGCGCCCAATTTTCTGATGTCAATGACAGAGTGTCCTTCGGTACCCTCCAAAATTGGGAATTCAACTTCTATTTCACCCGCTTTCAAGGTGGCGGTCTTTGTAGACATGAATATCTCTCCTATGTGTAAAGTATCCGAGTAAACGGAAAAAGTGAATAATTCGTTCACTTGTTATCAATATAGCTAATAGTAGCATAGCAAAAAGTGCCGACATTCTTAACCTAACACCTAAGTAAGTCAATTTAAATGCTTATTTGTCCAAGGTATCGCCGGCAAAAGATTGTTATTTTGAACGCGCTGTTGTAACCAGTTATATTGCTATCATTACGTCTATTCGGACTATAAACAATAGTTTACGACCATAGTACTAAGAGCCAAGTAAACATTGCTATTAAGCACCTAGATTGATATATTTATGAGTGCTGAAACTCAAGAAATAGATGTTAACTATACACCTATTTTTTGTTTACACATCGTTTACACATCGTTTACACACATGGCGAAAACTTAATGTGTATTAAAATAATAATTCAGCATAATGGCCTAGACTATTTCACATTTAAAGAGTTTGGCCAGTAACAAACCTCAACACAGAACACCAAATAGGTGTAAACAGCTTGCCGCTGCTTGCACTTAAACGGTTAGGTAAACACACAACAATTGCGGTTATGTAGTCTTAAACAGGGCGGTGATCGTACACTAAAAAATAGGTTATTTATTGTGAAAAAGCAAAGACCAGTCAATCTAGATTTAACCACAATCGAATTGCCAGCTGCCGGTAAAGCGTCTATCTTGCATCGAGTTACTGGCGTCGCCATGTTCTTCGCGCTCGTTTTCGTCATTTGGGCATGGGCTACATCTTTGGGTTCTGAAGCTGATTTTCAGATGGTAAAAGACGTACTAAACGGACCTTTCGGGTACGTTGTTGCATTAGGTACATTGTCTGCACTTTCGTTCCATTTACTTGGTGGCATTCGCCACGTTATTATGGACATGGGGTATTGGGAAGAACTACATTCTGGAAACCTTAGTGCTAATATTGCTATTGGCGGGTGGATTGTACTAACCGTCGTTTTAGGAGTGATATTATGGTAACTAATCAAGCGTCAATGAAACGCAACGGTATACAAGACTACGTGACGCTTAGAGCGTCCGCAGCAGTAATATCGGCGTTCACTATTTTTATGGTGTACTTTTTTATTGCCACTCCCGAAATCACTTATACTGTATGGCAGGGTTTATTTGCCTCAATATATATGAAAGCATTTACCTTGATTACTTTGCTGGCTATTTTGATGCATGTTCGTATTGGTCTTTGGCAAGTGCTAACTGATTATGTTAAACCGCACAATTTGCGCATGGGTTTGCAATTTGTACTTAATTTAATGGCCTTCGCTTACGTAGCGGTTGGTCTGTTTGTTTTATGGGGTGTTTAGAATGAGTTTACCTGTTCATGAATTTGATACAGTAGTTATAGGTGCTGGTGGCGCAGGCATGCGTGCAGCACTGCAGATAACAGAGTCTGGGCGTTCGTGCGCACTCCTGTCAAAAGTATTTCCAACCCGTTCTCACACAGTTTCGGCACAAGGCGGCATTACCGTTGCGCTTGGTAATTCTCATGAAGACAATTGGGAATGGCATATGTATGACACTGTTAAAGGTTCTGACTTCATTGGCGATCAAGAGGCCATTGAATATATGTGTAAAACCGGACCTGAAGCCATTATTGAAATGGAGAACATGGGCTTACCATTTTCACGCACCGAAGAGGGAAAAGTATATCAGCGTCCATTCGGCGGTCAATCCAGAAACTTTGGGGGCGAGCAAGCCGCCAGAACAGCTGCTGCTGCAGATAGAACTGGCCATGCTTTACTGCATTTGTTATATCAGCAAAACATTAAAAATAAGACAAACATATTTTCTGAATGGTATGCATTAGACCTAGTAAAAAATCAACAAGGCCAAGTAGTTGGCTGCACCGCAATTGACATTGAAACAGGCGAAGTTGTTTATTTCAAATCTAAAGCCGTCGTATTAGCTACCGGCGGTGCGGGTCGTATATATGCATCTACTACTAATGCGCACATTAACACGGGTGATGGCGTGGGCATGGCTGTTCGTGCCGGTGTTCCGCTGCAAGACATGGAAATGTGGCAGTTTCACCCTACTGGTATAGCCGGTGCAGGAACGTTGGTAACCGAAGGTTGCCGTGGTGAAGGTGGCTATTTGTTAAATAAAGACGGCGAGCGCTTCATGGAGCGCTACGCGCCAAATGCTAAAGACTTAGCAGGACGTGATGTTGTGGCTCGTTCAATGATGACCGAAATCCGTGAAGGACGTGGCTGTGATGGTCCATGGGGTCCTCACCTAAAACTCAAGTTAGACCATTTGGGTAAAGATGTATTAGAGTCGCGCTTGCCTGGTATTTTGGAACTCTCGAGAACTTTTGCGCACGTCGATCCAGTGAAAGAGCCTATTCCCGTTATACCCACATGTCATTACATGATGGGTGGTATTCCAACTAACGTCGATGGTCAAGTAATAAATATTGATAAAAATGGTAAAGAAACGCCTATGGAAGGTCTGTTTGCCTGCGGTGAGATAGCCTGCGTGTCTGTTCACGGCGCAAACCGTTTAGGCGGAAACTCCTTACTCGATTTAGTTGTGTTTGGCCGCGCTACAGGCCTGCATCTAGGCAAGAGTATCGACGATATTCAAATTAAGTCAGAAGCCTCTACTTCAGATATTGATGCCGCCATGGCAAGATTTAACAGATGGGAATCTTCTGAAAAAGGCAAGGGTGAAAGCCCAGCGCAAATCAAGAAAGATATGCAGCAGTGCATGCAGCTCAATTTCTCTGTTTTTAGGGAAGGGGACGCAATGGCTGAAGGCCTTAAAGAGTTATCAGAAATACGCGAACGTTTGCAACACGCTAGTTTGAATGATAAAAGTGCTGATTTTAACACCGCTCGTATTGAGTGCTTAGAGCTAGACAACCTGATGGAAACTGCTTACAGCACCGCCGTTGCGGCAAACTTTAGAACAGAAAGTCGAGGTGCACACAGTCGCTTCGATTTCCCTGACCGCGACGATGAAAATTGGTTGTGCCACTCAGTTTACGTGCCAGATGGTGATACCATGCTGAAACGTGAAGTGAACATGGCGCCCAAGCTTAGAGAGGCATTCCCTCCTAAAGCCCGTACATATTAATAGGAGTATTAATGATGGAATTAAAATTTTCGATTTATCGCTATAATCCAGAAGTGGATGATGCGCCTAAAATGGTCGACTATGCTCTTGCGGTAGAAGAAGGCCAAGATATGATGGTGCTTGATGCACTCATCGCCCTTAAAGAGAAAGACGCTACCTTGTCATTTCGTCGCTCATGCAGAGAAGGCGTTTGCGGTTCTGACGGCATGAACATGAACGGTAAGAATGGTTTAGCGTGTATCACGCCCGTCTCTTCTCTAGGCAAAGGTAAAATAATTGTACGTCCACTGCCTGGTTTACCGGTGGTAAGAGACTTAGTTGTAGACATGACTCAGTTTTATACACAATATGAAAAGATTAAACCTTTCCTTATTAATGACGACAAACAACCACCGTCGCGTGAATTCATTCAAATGCCTGAAGAACGCGCGAAACTGGACGGTTTATATGAGTGTATCTTGTGTGCATGTTGTTCTTCATCATGCCCGTCGTTTTGGTGGAACCCTGATAAGTTTATTGGTCCGGCCGGCTTGCTTCACGCATATCGCTTTCTTATCGATAGCCGTGACACAGCCACCGAAGAACGCTTGAGTGACTTAGATGACGCTTTTAGTGTTTTTAGATGCCATGGCATTATGAACTGTGTTAGTGTTTGTCCCAAGGGCTTAAACCCTACCAAAGCTATCGGAAAAATAAAATCAATGTTATTACAACGTGCTGTTTAATGGGCAAGTAAATTGACCAGCAACGTTCATTTAATATAGACAAAGCTCAAATAGCTATCCAGCAGTGGATAGCTTTTTTTTTGTAAATAAAGTGAAAAATACTAAGACTTTGGTTATAGAAGATTTATTTTAGATACTACTTAGAATACAATACCAACAATTATTTAAATCAAGGCTAAATGATGCACAATAGCGTGATGAAGGCATGGTGGGACTCCTCGCATATGGCAGGTTCCAACGCTGCTTATGTTGAAGAATTATATGAAACCTATCTTGAAAACCCCCTTAATGTCTCAGACAGTTGGAAAGCAATCTTTGACGAACTGCCTAAAGTGGAAGGTGTGACAGTTGAAGCCAACCATACAAGTATTCGCGACAGCTTTAGAAAGATGGCGGCGCTTGGGCCTTCTGCTCGTATGGGTGCACCCCCACCAAGCGCTGGCGACTCTTCGGGCGATGTTAAGCAGGTTAAAGTACTTCAGCTTATCAACGCTTACCGTTTCAGGGGCCACCAGCACGCTAATTTGGACCCACTTGGACTTTGGAAGCAAGAACGCGTAAGAGATTTAGAGCTTTCCTTTCACAACTTATCAGAAGCTGACTTCGACGTTATTTATAGTCTGGGCTCTTATGCCGTTGGCAAAGAAAAAATGCCACTGGGCGAACTATTCAAATCACTTAACCACACTTACTGTGGTTCAATTGGTTCTGAATATATGCACATTACCGACACTGAGCAAAAACGCTGGATTCAGCACTACCTTGAATCAGTTGAAGCAAAGCCAACCTTTGATCGCAATGCAAAATTAAAAATATTGAAAGGACTTGTTGCCGCCGACGGTATGGAAAAGTACTTAGGCAATAAATTTACCGGTGCTAAGCGTTTCAGCCTCGAAGGCGGCGATGCGCTTGTGCCAATGTTGAAAGGACTTATTTGTGCGGCAGGAGAGTCGGGCGCAAAAGAAGTTGTGTTGGGTATGGCTCACCGAGGTCGCTTGAATGTTTTAGTGAACGTACTGGGCAAAAATCCATCGGTGTTGTTTGATGAGTTTGCTGGTAAACACGACGGTACTTTAGGCGCTGGCGATGTTAAATACCATGCGGGTTTCTCTTCAGATTTCGCTACCGACGGTGGCAATGTGCATTTAGCATTGGCGTTTAACCCCTCTCATTTAGAAATTGTGAATCCGGTAGTAATGGGCTCTGTTAGGGCCAGGCAAGCACGACGCAACTGCGTTAACGGTTCAGCCGTAGTACCTATCACCATTCACGGTGACGCGGCTATTGTTGGTCAAGGCGTGGTGCAGGAAACGTTCAATATGTCCCAAACTAGAGGGTTCTCTGTAGGCGGCACGGTACGTATCGTTATTAATAACCAAGTAGGCTTTACTACCTCAAAAATAGAAGATGCAAGATCAACCCAATATTGCACTGATATTGCAAAAATGGTGCAGGCGCCAATCTTTCACGTTAATGCCGACGATCCAGAAGCCGTTTCGTTTGTGACAAAACTAGCCTTAGATTATAGAAATACATTTAAGCGTGATGTGGTGATTGATTTAGTTTGTTACCGTCGCCACGGTCACAATGAAGCTGATGAGCCAAGCGCAACCCAACCGCTCATGTATAAAAAGATTAAGAAGCATCCAGTAGCCAGACAAATATACGCTGATCAACTTATTGCTCAAGGCATTATAGAGAAGTATGAAGTAGAAAAAATGATTTCGGATTACCGAGCAGCTCTCGACCACGGAGCATGTGTGGTTGAAGAATGGCGTCCAATGACAGCGCATTCTGTAGATTGGTCTCCATATCTGGGCCATGATTGGGATGTTGATTACGATGGTAGTGTTAGCAAAGAGCGGCTAGTAGAGCTAGGGCAATCTATCACTAGCTTTCCAGAAAGTCATATACTACATTCAAGAATAAATAAACTATATAACGATCGCGTTTCGATGATAAAGGGTGAGCGCATGATCGACTGGGGCATGGCAGAAAACCTAGCCTATGCAACTATTCTCGATTATGGCAGCGATATACGCTTTACTGGCCAAGATTCTGGAAGAGGCACTTTCTTCCATCGCCATTCTGTTTTACACAATCAAACTGATGCCTCTACCTATATTCCTTTGCAGCACTTGCGTGCTGGGCAAGGAGAAATAGAAATATACGATTCAGTCTTGTCTGAAGCTGCGGTAATGGCATTTGAATATGGGTTTGCGACTGCAGAACCAGGCACATTGACTATTTGGGAAGCTCAGTTTGGCGATTTTGCAAACGGTGCTCAGGTGGTGTTTGACCAATTCTTAAGTTCAGGAGAAGCTAAGTGGGGACGTTTATGCGGTCTAACGGTTTTATTACCGCACGGTTACGAAGGCCAAGGCCCTGAACACAGTTCAGCGCGCTTAGAAAGGTTCTTGCAGCTTTGTGCAGATCATAATTGGCAGGTGTGCGTGCCTTCTACGCCCGCACAAGTTTATAATATGCTGCGTAGACAAGCGGTACGCCCAATGCGTAAACCGCTTATTGTAATGTCACCAAAATCTTTACTGCGCCATCCTCTTGCAGTGTCTAGTATAGACGACTTAAGCACCGGTATCTTCTATAATGTTATTGATGAAATAGACGAACTTACTCTTGAAAAAGTAAGCCGAGTGGTGATGTGCTCTGGAAAGGTTTATTATGACCTGTTAGAACAACGACGCGAAAATGAATTAAATAATGTTGCTATCGTAAGAATAGAACAGTTATACCCGTTCCCAAGCAAGGAGTTGGAAGCAGTTGCGACTAAGTATGCACATGTGAGTGACTGGGTTTGGTGTCAAGAAGAGCCGCAAAATCAAGGCGCTTGGTATAGCAGTCAGCATCATTTTAGAAATACGATCCCGCAAGGCGCAACACTTGCATATGCTGGGCGTGAGGCATCAGCTTCGCCTGCGGTAGGTTACATAACTGTTCACAATCAGCAGCAAAAAGCACTGGTTGAAAACGCACTTATCATTAAACAAGGAACCTAAGATGGCACATGAAATAAAAGTTCCCGTATTACCGGAATCAGTTGCTGATGCAAGCATTGCAACTTGGCATGTTAAAGCTGGCGATACGGTAACGCGAGATCAAAATCTGGTAGATATTGAAACAGATAAAGTGGTTTTAGAAGTGGTTTCACCAGCTGACGGAGTACTTGGCGAAATTCTGTGCCCCGAAGGCGAAACTGTATTAGGTGAGCAATTACTGGCAACCGTTTCTGAAGGGGCAGTATCAAATACGGGTAATACAGCAACTGCACCTGCCGCGCCTGTTTCAAGCGCACCATCTGGTAAAGTCCAAGATATTAATGTTCCGGTGTTGCCCGAGTCTGTTGCCGACGCTAGCATTGCCACTTGGCATGTGCAGCCCGGTGAAGCAGTTAAGCGCGACCAGAATTTAGTCGACATTGAAACCGACAAAGTGGTGCTTGAAGTAGTGGCACCTGATGACGGCTCAATTAGCGAAATTATTGCCCAGGAAGGCGCAACGGTAATCGCAGAACAGCTTATTGCTAAGTTTGTAAGCGGCGCAATTAGCGACGCAAAAAGTGCAGCTTCAGCAAAGTCTGAAACACAAAAGTCAGAAACACAAAAGACTGACACAGATACTGACACAGATACCCTAAGTCCGTCTGTTCGTCGTCTATTGGCCGAAAAAGATATCGAACCTAGCAGCGTTAAAGGCACAGGCAAAGGTGGACGCGTAACAAAAGAAGACGTAGAGCACCATGTAAAAGCAGCGCCGGCTAAGACTAGTAATGCACCAAACACGAGTGCTTCGCCAGCGGCAGAGCCAAGCCTTGCACAAGGCGAAAGGTCTGAAAAACGTGTACCGATGACACGTCTACGCAAAACAATCGCAAAACGTTTATTACAAGCCAAGAATGACACCGCTATGTTGACCACGTTTAACGAAGTTAACATGAAACCTATCATGGACTTGCGCAAGCAATATCAAGATAGCTTTGAAAAGCGTCACGGTATACGTTTAGGCTTTATGTCATTTTATGTAAAAGCGGTCACCGAGGCGCTTAAACGCTTCCCAGAAGTTAACGCGTCAATTGACGGTGATGACATTGTTTATCATAACTATTTTGACATATCCATCGCGGTGTCAACGCCACGTGGACTTGTCACGCCTATACTAAAAGATACCGACACACTGGGTATGGCCGCCATAGAAAAAGGCATTAGAGAACTAGCGCTCAAAGGCCGTGATGGCAAACTTGCGCTAAGTGAGCTCCAAGGCGGTAACTTTACGATCACCAACGGTGGTGTGTTTGGTTCACTATTATCTACGCCTATCATTAATCCTCCACAAAGTGCGATATTGGGCATGCATAAAATCCAAGATCGCCCTATGGCCGTGAACGGCAAAGTAGAAATACTGCCTATGATGTATTTAGCCTTGTCTTACGACCACAGAATAGTAGACGGTAAAGAATCAGTTGGTTTCTTAGTCACGATCAAAGAAATGTTAGAAGATCCAACGCGTTTATTGCTAGACGTGTAAAAATAGCCACAAGCAAAATATTCTGCAGTTCAGCTATAGTTTAGCGTAAAAATCTGCAGCATACGGCTTGTATGGCCAATAAGAACGCCGAACAAGTTATTGCTTTTGTGATATCCTTCGGCGCTGTTTTAAGCGGGTATGTTCACGCATTCTCAATCAATCAAGACAATCGGATAAATAACCATGAATTTGCATGAATATCAGGGTAAGCAGTTATTTAAAGAGTACGGTTTACCCGTTTCTGATGGATACGCTGTCGATACACCACAGGCAGCTGTTGAAGCAGCTGGTCGCATTGGCGGCAGCGAATGGGTAGTCAAGTGTCAAGTGCACGCAGGCGGACGCGGTAAAGCGGGCGGCGTTAAGCTAGTTAAGACCAAAGAAGAAATCAGAGCATTTGCTGAACTTTGGCTTGGCAAAAACCTAGTAACTTATCAAACTGACGAAAAAGGCCAGCCAGTTAGTCGTATTTTGGTAGAGTCATGTACAGACATAGCGCAAGAGCTGTATTTAGGTGCGGTTGTTGATCGTACTTCACGTAAAATTGTGTTTATGGCATCTACAGAAGGTGGCGTAGAAATTGAAACGGTTGCTGAACACACGCCAGAAAAAATTCTTAAAGCTGAAATTGATCCGCTGGTGGGCGCTCAGCCTTTCCAAGCACGTCAAATTGCATTTAAACTTGGCCTTAAAGGCGTTCAAGTTAAGCAGTTTACACAAATATTTATTGGCCTAGCCAAAATGTTTGAAGATTTAGACTTAGCGCTAATCGAAGTTAATCCATTGGTGATCAAAAAAGATGGTAACTTGCATTGCTTAGACGCTAAATTAGCAATAGATAGTAACGCAATGTATCGTCAGCCTAAAGTACGCGACATGCACGATCCTTCACAAGAAGACGCGCGTGAAGCACAAGCGGCTCAGTGGGAACTGAACTATGTTGCATTAGATGGTAATATTGGCTGTATGGTAAATGGCGCAGGTCTTGCTATGGGTACTATGGACATTGTTAAACTTCACGGCGGCAACCCAGCTAACTTTCTAGACGTTGGCGGCGGTGCTACTAAAGAGCGTGTCACCGAAGCATTCAAAATTATCTTGTCTGACAGTAACGTAAAAGCGGTACTGGTTAACATTTTTGGTGGCATTGTACGCTGTGACATGATTGCCGAAGGTATTATAGGCGCGGTTGAAGAAGTAGGCGTAAATGTACCCGTCGTAGTAAGACTAGAGGGCAACAACGCCGAGTTAGGCACTCAAAAACTAAAAGAGTGTGGACTAAATATTATTGCGGCGACTAGTTTGAGCGACGCTGCTCAAAAAGTGGTTGATGCAGCCGGAGGTGCACAGTGAGCGTCTTAATTAACAAAGATACAAAAGTTATCTGCCAAGGATTCACTGGCGGACAAGGTACGTTCCATTCAGAGCAAGCTATAGAGTATGGAACAAAAATGGTCGGCGGCGTCACACCTGGTAAAGGCGGTACAACCCACCTAGGTTTGCCAGTATTTGATACCGTGGCTGACGCAGTTAAAGAAACAGGCGCAACGGCTTCTGTGATTTACGTACCGGCACCATTTTGTAAAGATTCAATCATTGAAGCAGCCGACGCTGGAATTGAGCTGATTGTATGCATTACAGAAGGTATTCCAACTATCGACATGTTATACGTGAAAGAGTACATTTCGCGTAAAGGCGTGACCATGATAGGACCAAACTGCCCAGGCGTAATTACCCCTGGAGAATGCAAGATTGGTATCATGCCTGGTCACATTCACATGCCTGGCAAAGTAGGCATTGTTTCACGCTCGGGTACACTTACCTATGAAGCCGTTAAGCAAACTACCGATGAAGGCTTTGGTCAATCTACTTGTGTAGGTATTGGCGGCGACCCAATTCCGGGTGCTAGCTTTATTGACATTCTAGCGCTGTTTGAAAAAGATCCTGCTACACAAGCCATCGTGATGATTGGTGAAATCGGCGGTAACGCTGAGGAAGAAGCGGCGCAATATATCAAAGAGCATGTCACTAAACCTGTCGTTTCTTACATTGCCGGTGTAACTGCGCCAGCTGGAAAGCGTATGGGCCATGCCGGCGCAATTATTGCGGGCGGTAAAGGTACAGCCGATGAAAAATTCAAGGCTTTAGAAGCGGCTGGCGTTAAAACGGTTCGCTCTCTTGCTGAGATTGGCAAAGGTTTACGCGAAATTACTGGTTGGTAATCAGGCGTTTATTTTGCTAAATAAAAATCCGTCTTATGGCGGATTTTTTGTGGGTGACAGACAGGATAAATAACCTAGGGTAAACGGATTAGCCTGCCGGTTTATGCTCAGGATTTAAAATACGCACCTCTCTTTGCGGGAAGGGTATTTCAATATTGTGTTTACGCAAGGTTTCAAAAATAATCAGCATTAAATCACCGCCTACACGATTTTTCCCATCGTCTATGCCGATCATCCAAAACTCAACAAACATATTGATGCCCGAGTCTCCAAAGCTTTCAATCTCGCAGTCTGGGCGCTCCTCTAACGCTACTTCATCTCCGCTTAGGACCTGCGGATGCTCAGCTACGGCTTCTTTAATATATTCCACCATGGCTCGAACATCGGTAGCGTAAGGCACGGAAAATTCGACTTTGTAGCGCTGCTTTGGATCTTTATGCGACCAGTTAACCAATAAATCTGATATAAACATTTCGTTGGGCACAAGTAAGTCTTTACCGTCATACGTCTCTAACACGGTATAACGCATTCTAAACTCGCGCACAAAGCCGGTTTGACCATTATCAAGCTCAACATAGTCTCCAATGGTGAGCGACTTATCTAATAATATAATAATACCCGACACAAAGTTTGAAGCAATAGACTGCAGACCCAAACCAATGCCTACCCCCAGTGCGCCGCCAAAAACAGCTAGCGTAGTCAGGTTTATGCCCATTACATTGAGTAGCAACAACACAATGATACAAAACAGCGAGACTTCAAATAACTTGGTGAATACCTCGCGCGTGGGGACATCCAAAGCAAGCTGTTTTTTGATAATCGCCTTGCCAAAATTATTCGATACTCTACCTAACCAAAATAGCAGTAGGCCAAATATTAATACCCGTAAAAATCCATACGCAGATATATTGACATTACCTGCTTCTATTGAAATATCTTTTAATATCAAAATAAGCGGGTTGAGTAGCTCAACAACATGCAAAAATAGAATGGGTAAACCAATCCACTTAAATAGGTGAGCAGCAAAAGGGCTGGTTACAAAAGTAGTAATGGCAGAATAGAAGAATAATAAAACGGCTACGGCTAATATAAAGCGAATAAACCAGGAGTCGTAGCCTAAGGTCATTACCACTTGGTAGGCTATTTTTATGAAAAACAGACCCAGTAGGGGCGCTAAAATAATGCCGATGTTAAAGGCTAATTTTCGTAAAGGGTGTGAATTCTCGTCGGATTTTAAATGTAAGGCGCTAATGTTTCGTTTAATATATAAAGCAATTACATAGGCAAGAGAATATAGCGACGCTACCACTACAAACTGAATATAGGTTTGCGGTTCATTTAAGGCGGTCACAATAATGCGACTGAGCTCATTGAAGGTTTCAGATAAGTGATTCATGCGGTAACATCAGTGTCGTTATATTTTTTATCCTTATAAGGTACTAAAAATTCACACTAAGGCATAATGATTTCTGATGGTCTTTGTTAATTATTAAACTAGCATAGATTTCACATACACCTAAACCGACGTGATTTGACACTTAGCTCACATCAGCTCGCACCCTAACGTTAACTATAGATTTATCCCTTATATGATCCCCTTGCCAATTGAAACTATTACACCTGAGTTACTAAGCCTTATACAAGAGAATGACTGTATTTTATCGGCTCCACCGGGCGCGGGAAAGTCAACTTACCTGCCGCTTCAGTTATTGTCATTGGCCTATTTTTCGAATAAGAAGATTTTGCTGCTACAACCTCGACAAGTCGCAGTGCGATCTATTGCCAATTTTTTAGCGTTGAGTTTAGGTGAAAAAGTGGGCCGCAGCATTGGCTATCAAATGCGGGGAGAATCGGCACTAAGTGATAAAACGCGTCTATGCGTGATCACCGAAGGCTTGTTAGTTGCAAAGATACAAAGCGATCCTGAACTGAATGACGTTGGCTTAATTATATTTGATGAATTTCATGAGCGTAGCGTGCAGTCTGATATAGCGCTTGGCCTTTGTTTAGAAATACAAAGTGCGCTGCGACCCGATCTTAGGCTGTTAGTAATGTCGGCCACCCTAAATGTAGCCGACCTTAGCACGTTAATGCCAAAAGCCCGTCAGCTTTCATCAAGCGGCAGAACCTATCCGATAGACTATATTTATAAGCCTATATCGGCTTTTAGCAAGCTGCAGCGCTCACACAATAACCCCAATAATCAATTGATAAACGCTGTGGTAAACACAGTTGCGCAAGCTCATCACGATCATAGTGGCAACATATTAGTGTTTTTACCGAGCGCGGCAATAATAAACAAAGTACAAAGTGCGCTTGAAAGACTTAGCTTAAGCGATACTTTAATTGCCCCATTATATGGCGCTTTGACGACAACGCAGCAAAAACAGGCCATTGATATACCGCCAGGTAACAAGCGCAAAATCGTACTGGCAACTAACATTGCTGAAACGAGTTTAACTATAAACGGCGTGAACATTGTGATTGATAGCGGGCGCGAAAAAGCACAGCGATTTATAGTGTCCAGAAAATTGCACCAGCTATCTGAGCAAATGATATCAAAAGCGTCGAGTATTCAGCGAGCAGGGCGTGCGGGTAGACAGCAAGCGGGTGTTTGCTATCGATTATGGTCGCAAGAACAGCAGCAGTTTTTGCAAGAAAACGCACCTGCACAAATTACGCAGGTTGATATTAGTCAAACCTTACTTACCTTGCTCCAATGGGGAACCGATTTTACCCAATTGCCGCTCATTGATAAACCCAGTGAGGCGCAAATAGATTACGCTTTTAGGTTATTAAAGCAGCTTGGTTTCTTGAATCAAGCTGGTCACATTAGGGCAAGCACAAAGCTTGCGTATCAATTTAATACGGAACCAAGATTAGCGCGCATGTTGGTGATTGCAAGTACCCAAAACCGCGAAGATCAAAAAATACTAAGTGCAGTCTTAGTCGCGTTAATAGAGGGTAAACCCTTAGGCCAAATGCTAGGTAGCAACGATATTGTTTTTCAATGTCGCTATGTGCTAACACAGCTAAATAATAAAACCTTACATAAGGGGATGTTTGAGTTAAACAAAGATATAAGTCGAATTGCAAAACAACTTGGGATCAAACATGTAAACAATGCCCTGTTAGAAAGCTTATTAAAAGGTCCGGATTTAGCGCAAGAAATTGCCAACATTTTATTGGCTGCGTATCCAGATAAAATCGGGCGTAAACGAGACAAAGCAGGCTTTTCTATTGCCGATGGCACCGGTGCAGAGCTCATGCAAAATGATGAAGACATTCATGCGCAGTGGATCATCTGCACGCAAACCCAGATTACGCATAAAACAAATGCCATGGTGCGTCAGTATTGCGAATTATCAGGCAGTGCTTTAAACGCGTTTTTAGATAAAAATACGCATAGCGAAAAGCAGCAGTATTGGGATAACGCATTAGACAAAGTAGTGTGTCGGCAAGTTGCTAGGGTAGGCGCCATCGAAATATCTAACCAGGTGTGTTCCTTTAGCGCCGACTATGAAACAACAGCATTACTTCTTAAGCAAATTAGGAAAAAAGGACTGATCGTATTGCTAGGTAAAGCAAATGTACTTTTATCAAGAATGAAATTGCTAGAAGCACTCGACAACAATGCTAGCAAAGATAGTCAAGGCATATCGCAATCGTCTCTAATGGACTCGATGGAAACATGGTTAGTGCCTTATCTCAACAAGGTCACTACGTGGCAGCAGTTAGTTGAGCTTAATTGGCTTGATATTGTGCGCGCAAGCTTAAGCTATGCTCAGCTTGTGTATTTAGATGAGTATTTCCCGCTGACGTTCATGGCCCCTACTGGCAATAGGCATAGCCTTGATTACAGCGAGCAAGGTAAAGTAAGCTTGGCTATTCGCATACAAGAGCTATATGGACTTAACACCCATCCTAGAGTGGGAAGAAATAGCTTTCCTATTACACTTTCACTGCTGTCGCCGGCGCATAGCTTAATTCAAAAAACCGCCGATTTACCCACATTCTGGTCAGGTAGTTATCGCGAAGTGCAAAAAGATATGAAAGGGCGATACCCACGCCACTATTGGCCTGAAGATCCAGAAAGTGCGGTGCCTACTACTAAAACGAAAAAGAAAATGTAGCAGTTGCGTCGCGTTAGCATGTGGTTTACTCTTTCCTAATAATTACAATTAAAAAGAAAAGTATCATGGCATTTGAAATTTCACTTGCAGGCAAAACCGCCGTTATCACAGGTTCTAATTCAGGCATTGGATTAGGCATTGCATGGGAGTTGGCGCGCGCTGGCGCCGATGTGGTGTTAAACTCATTTTCTAACAGTGAAGAAGATCATGCACATGCCGCTGAAATAGCAAAAGCGACCGGCACCAAGACTCGCTATATTCAGGCGGATATGTCAAAAGGTGAGCAATGCCGACAGTTGATTAAAGATGCGGGTAAATGCGATATTCTGGTAAATAATGCCGGTATTCAGCACGTTTCCCCTATCCCCGAGTTTCCAGTAGATAAATGGGACGCGATTATCGCTATTAATATGTCCTCCGCCTTCCATACTACCGCGATTGCACTGCCAATGATGCGCAGGGCCGGGTGGGGTCGTGTTATTAATATATCATCAGCTCATGGCTTAACTGCATCGCCCTTTAAAGCAGCTTATGTAGCGGCTAAGCACGGGGTTATTGGCCTAACTAAAACCACAGCACTAGAAACAGCCCAAGAACATATCACCGCAAACGCCATTTGCCCGGGCTACGTGCTCACCCCCATAGTAGAAAAGCAAATTCCCGACACCATGAAAGAATACAATATGAGCCGCGAAGAAGTCATTCAAAACGTGATGCTTAAACGTCAACCTTCAAAAGAATTCGCAACAACCCAGCAGTTAGGCGGCACGGCTGTGTTTTTGTGTTCAGATGCAGCGGCGCAAATTACGGGCACTAGTATAAGCGTTGACGGCGGATGGACGGCGCTATGAGTATCAAAAAGATAAAGAATGAAGCTGCGCTGCTTAATATTGAGATAAACATCATTACGGAGATATATTAATATGAACCTTTTTACTAAAAGTCTGGTTTTAGCATCATCGATATTGTTGTCAGCGTCGGTTTTTGCTGAGACATTTACATTGACCAGCACAGATATTAAGTCGGGCGAGTTTATGAATAAAGCGCAGGAGTTTAACGGCTTTGGGTGCGATGGCGCAAACATCTCACCGCAGCTATCTTGGACCGGAGCGCCTGAGGGTACAAAAGCCTTTGCCGTATTTGCTTACGACCTAGATGCGCCCACTGGCAGTGGTTGGTGGCATTGGCAACTTGTAAATATAGACAGAAATGTTAATTCTTTAGCCGCCGGTGTAGAGATTTCGAATGATCAAAAGGCACTGCAGGGCGTTACTCAAATAAAGAATGACTATGGCCAGAGCGTTTACGGCGGCGCTTGCCCTCCCGTTGGCAAGGCCGCTCATCGATACCAATTCACGGTGTATGCACTGTCTCAAAAGCTAGACTTGCCGCAAGACCCTTCCGGGGCGCTTACGGGCTTTATGGTGAAATCAAATTCGCTTGCATCAGCCACAATAGAAGCGCTGTACGAACGTAAATAAGTGCTATAGGTAAGGCTAACATATAATGCAAAACGCCCGCAGAGCAATAATTATTCAGGCGTTTTTTGTTGCGATTAATGAAAATGGAGTAGGCGCGCCTGTTTCGCATATAAACCTAATCAAATTTTTATTTAATTTCTAGCAGTTCTACTTCAAAAATTAATAGCGATCCAGGAGTTATCTTCCCTGTTGCTGAATTTCCATAGCCCAGTTTAGGCGGTATAAAAAACTTAAACTTGTCGCCCACGACCATTAATTGCACACCTTCAGTCCAGCCGCTTATAACTTGGTTTAACGGAAAACTGATGGCTTGACCTCTATCTACCGAGCTGTCAAATACAGTACCGTCAATCAAAGTGCCATGATAATGCACTTTTACCGTTGAACGCGCGTCTGGATGGGTGCTGCCAGCGCCTTTTTGTAAAACTTGGTACTGCAAACCAGAAGCGGTTTCTACAATATCGGCATTCGCTTTGTTTTCAATCAAAAAATCCTTGCCAATAGTAATATTTTCGAGCGCCAACTTTTTATTGCTGGAGCTTCTTGTAAAATAGAACACTGCTAAGGCAACAACGACAGCTAAAATAATATACTTCATAACAAGTCCTGCTTGTAACACTTCGCTGTATTCTAACACTCGTAGCTTTGAGTGATAAACCTATATTCCTCTTTTTCGATCTTCGGCACTTCTTAACAGCCATAAAAAAGCGCAATGTGTTTTTCTTAGTCAATCCACACAGCTTTCAAACACAAAAACTAACAAGCTATTATGCTTATAGCAAGGTAGTGGTATACTCGCGTGATACTCCTAAATACTTACACAAAAGGAAGATGCCTTTATGGCCGAGAGAGACCGCCGTGCAACCAACTTCATTCGCCAAATAATAGATAAAGATCTAGCTGCAGGCATCCACACTAATATTGTGACGCGTTTTCCGCCAGAGCCAAATGGTTTTCTTCATATAGGTCATGCAAAGTCTATCTGCCTTAACTTTGGGATTGCACAAGACTATCATGGCAGCTGCAACCTGCGCTTTGATGATACAAACCCTGCCAAAGAAAATATTGATTATGTTAACGCGATAAAAAAAGATGTGTCCTGGTTAGGTTTTACTTGGCACAACGAAGCACGTTATTCGTCAGACTATTTTGATTTGCTATATGGTTTTGCGCTTGAACTAATTGAGAAAGGCTTAGCCTATGTAGACTTTAGTGAGCAAGAAGCAGTGCGAGAAATGCGCGGTACCTTAAAGCAGCCGGGCACAAACAGCCCTTATAGAGACACCAACGTTGCTGAAAACCTTATCCATTTTGAAAAAATGCGACAAGGTGACTATAAAGAAGGTCAGTGCAGCTTACGCGCCAAAATAGACATGGCATCAAATTTTATGTGTATGCGCGATCCTATTATTTATCGCGTAAGATTTGTACACCATCATCAAACCGGTGACAAGTGGTGTATTTATCCCATGTATGACTTTACGCACTGCATTAGTGACGCCATTGAGGGTATTACGCATTCATTGTGCACCTTAGAGTTTCAAGATAATCGCCGTTTATACGATTGGGTTATTGAAAATATAAGCATAGAATGTGTGCCGCGTCAGTATGAATTTAGTCGTTTGAACTTAGAATATACGGTCTTAAGTAAGCGCCGATTGATCCAACTAGTTGACGAAAACCATGTGCAGGGCTGGGATGATCCCCGAATGCCTACTATTGCAGGTTTAAGACGACGCGGCTATACCCCCGATTCAATCGTCGAATTTTGCAAGCGCATTGGCGTAACAAAAGTGGATAACATGGTTGAAATGAGCATGCTAGAAGCCTGCATTCGCGAGGAGCTAAACGACAGTGCGCCACGAAGAATGGCGGTACTTGACCCGATAAAAATCATCATTGAAAATTATCCAGACGATAAAGTTGAGCTCCTACAGGCACCAAATCATCCAAACAAACCTGAAATGGGAACGCGTGAAGTGCCGTTTACACGTGAATTATTTATCGAAGCAGAAGACTTTAAAGAAGCGGCGAATAAAAAATTCAAGCGTTTAGTTATCGGCAAAGAAGTAAGACTTAGAAATGCTTACTTCATAAAAGCTGAGCGTTTTGATCAAGACGCCCATGGCAATGTGACCTGCGTGTACTGCACATTTGATGACAGCACGCTCGGAAATGATCCACAAGATGGCCGTAAAGCCAAAGGCGTGATCCATTGGGTAAGTGCGACAAAAGGACTTAAGGCTAAAGTATGTTTGTATGATCGCTTGTTCACAGTGCCCAATCCAGGGGCACAGGATGACTTTTCGCAGAGTATTAATCCTGAGTCTTTAATAGAAAAACAGGCGGTTGTAGAGCCCGCCTTAATGCTTGGTGAGCAAGGCCAAGGTTTTCAGTTTGAGCGCGTTGGTTATTTCAGCATTGATGGCAGCAGTAGCCAAAACAGTTTAGTGTTCAACCGCACAGTTGGTTTGCGCGATAGCTGGCAAAATTAACACATGTTGTAAATTTATATAAAACAGCCACTTAAGTGGCTGTTTTGCTTAGTAAATAAAAATTCTTTACATGGGCTGGCAGTCTAATGATTGCCCCGTAATTCCGCGGCTAATATCAGACATTAAATATACGTAAGCTGCCATAATTTGCGCGGGCGTTTTAAGCGCTTTAGGATCTTCTCCTGGATACGCTTTAGCCCTCATGTCGGTACGAGTCGCCCCAGGATTAATACAGTTAAACCGCACTAAGCTGTTTTTATGTTCATCAGCAAGCACTTGCATCATGCCTTCGGTCGCAAATTTTGATATAGCGTAACCGCCCCAAAATGCTCTGCCTTGGCGACCAACAGAAGATGTCGTAAATATAACAGAAGCAAGCTTGGTGCGTTTTAATAAGCCCAACATAGACTGCACTAGCAAAAAATGACTCTTAACGTTGGTTTGCATCACTTCGTCATATTCACTTTCTTTTATTTGCTCAAAAGGACACAAATTGCCCAGTACACTAGCGTTTAACAAAATACCGTCTAGTTTCTTATATTGGTCTTCTATAATGCCCGTCAAGCCATCGTAATCTGATGCTTTGGCACCGTGTAAATCTAGCGGCACAATACTTGGCTGCTTTACACTGTCGCTTGAGGCTTTAAGCGCTATAATCTCATCGTATACTGCTTCAAGCTTAGACACTGTACGTCCAAGCAAGATAACTTCGGCTCCCGACTGTGCATATACTAATGCGGCTTGCTTGCCAATTCCGGCGCCGGCGCCGGTAACTAAAATTGTTTTATTCGCTAGGCTTTTTTCATGGACTTGAAATGCTAAGTGAGGATACTGTTCAACCATTAATCAATTCTTCGTTTTTTAGCTCATTTATGATGTGTATATACTACCGCACAAATTCATTTAGCCAAAGCAATAGCAGGCGATGCCTTATAAATTCTAACTTTTATTACATAGCGTTTACCAAGACTTTACATAATATGCAGTAACGTAAAATATAGTCTTGATATATATTTTAGATACTTGGCGCTTAAGACGATAGAGTGGAAACGAAACGTTTTTGCACTAAGCCTCTAAAAATTAGCGCTTTAAAATTATTAATAAAGTCCCATATATGTAAATAGTAAATCGATGGGTTAATAATATAAATGAGTGGAGTGTTTGTTTGAATTTTTTATTTGAGTACGGTTTGTTTTTTGCTAAAGCGTTAACCATTGTTATTGCTATTGCGGCAGTGCTGGTAGTTATAATGTCGGTGGCGAGCAAACCAAAGCCTAGCGGCGGTGGAAGTTTGCAGTTAGAGTCCTTGTCTGAGGGCTTTGATGATTTATCGAAAATGGGCAAAGAGGCACTGCTAACGAAAGAAGAATTAAAGCAGTTTCATAAAGACGAAAAGAAAAAGAAAAAACACGAAAAGTCTTCCAAAAAAGGAAATATTAAAAAAGAAAAGCCTAACAATTTGTTCGTGGTAACGTTTAACGGAACGTCTATGGCAAAAGAGGTTGAGACTTTGCGCAAGGAAATTACGGCTATTTTGTGCATTGCCAAACGAGGCGATGAAGTGCTTGTAAAAGTAGACAGTGGCGGTGGCGTTGTGCATGGCTATGGTCTAGCCGCGTCACAGCTCCAGCGTATAAAAGATAAAGGCCTACCGCTAACCATTAGTATTGACAAAATTGCCGCCAGCGGCGGATATATGATGGCATGTGTAGCCGACAAAGTCATAGCGGCCCCTTTTGCTATTGTTGGCTCTATAGGCGTTATTGCACAAATCCCCAACTTTAATAAGTTGCTTAAGAAGAACGATATTGATTTTGAAATGCATACCGCTGGCCAATTTAAGAGAACGCTTACTTTGTTCGGTGAAAACACTGAGGAAGGGCGCGAGAAATTTCAGGCTGAGCTTGAAGACGTTCACGTCATGTTTAAAGAATTTGTCGCGCAAAATCGCACCAATATTGATATTGACGCGGTTGCCACTGGTGAATACTGGTACGGTCTTAAAGCCAAAGAGCTTAACTTGGTTGACGACATCCAAACCTCTGATGATTTCCTAATGAACGCAAATGCGTCCTTCAAAATGTTCACCTTAAAATATGCAAGCAAAAAAACGGTTGCGCAAAAATTAGGACTTGCAATGTCTCAAGGCATTGAAAATGGTTTGTCGAATGTGCTAACCAATGTTAGAAACTGGCGTGTATAAATAAGGAAGGACTGAAATTTGTTACTTAATGATATTGTTAGCATTTTAGATAATGAACTCGATAGCCCAAACGTTAGCGATTACTGCCCAAATGGTCTGCAGCTTGAGGGTAAAAGCGATGTCCGTAAAATCGTTACCGGGGTTACTGCAAGCTTAGCCTTAATCGACAAAGCCATTGCCTTAAACGCAGACGCTATTGTGGTTCACCATGGGTATTTTTGGAAAGGCGAGAAACAAGCCATCGTCGGCATGAAGCAGCAGCGTATTAAAAAGCTGTTGGTTAATGGTATTAGCCTTATCGCGTATCATTTACCCTTAGACGTGCACCCGACAATGGGTAACAATGCCCAGTTAGGTAAGCTACTAAATATACAAAACGTAAAGGCCTTAAGCGCTTCCAAGCCCGATGGTATTGTTATGGCGGGTAACTTAAAGGAAACCCTGTCGCATTCAGCGCTTTCTCAGCTATTGTCTGCGCGCCTTTCGCATACTGTGGTAAGCGTGGGTAACAAGTGCGAAATAGCCACAGTGGCTTGGTGCACAGGCGGTGGCCAACACTTTATTGACGACACTGCTAATCAGTATGTTAATGGTCAAGTGATTGATGCATTCATATCGGGTGAAATATCAGAGCAGACCACGCACAGTGCACGTGAACAAAAGATTGATTTTTTTGCTGCTGGACACCATGCAACAGAGCGCTACGGGGTAAAAGCGCTAGGTGAGTGGCTGATGGAAAACTACTCACTTGAAGTAATCTTTGTTGATATTGATAACCCAGCATAATATGTCTATACAATTTCTTTTACAGTGATTGCTTTGCGGTGATAAGGGTTCGGGCAGCTTCTTATACAAGCATACAAATCCGCTCAAGTATTGAGTAAGCACAGCTGATTTTATAAAGAGCATATTATGAAAATCCCTGCCAGTAGCTTTAATGGTATTGCCAATAAATTCGATCAAAATATATATGGCACAAGTAAGGGCCGCCTGCGCCATCAACTGTTGCTTCACTTTTTAGCTAAAGAGCTTAACTCATCAAAAATGGACGTGCTTGATCTAGGCGGCGGTACCGGCATGATGAGCTTAGAATTTGCCAAGCGAGGTCATAATGTCACCGTGCTGGATATGTCACAAGACGCATTAGACATTGCAAAAGAGCGTTTGCGAGTTTTCTCTAATACGCAGTATATTTTAAGCGATCTTACTCACGCGATAGAGCAACGTAGCGTTAAGTATGATTTTATAATATGCCATGCGGTGCTAGAGTGGTTGTTACAGCCTTTGCCTGCGGTGCTCAATATGCGGCATTTGTTAAAGCCGAACGGGCAAATGTCGCTGACCTTTTTTAATCACGATGCAAAAGTTTTTTCTAATGTGCTATATGCCAATTTTGACTATGTAGAAAGAGGCCTACCTTCAAAAAACACCGTGCGCTTGAACCCACACAATGCACAAAAACCCAAAGAAGTACTTTCTTGGCTCAATGATAGCGCTGAGTTTACTGTAAAAAAGAGCAGGGGTATTCGCTGCTTTCACGATTATATGTCAGATAAAACTAAAATTGATGCTATGTATCAGCAACTTTTTGATATGGAAGTAAAATACAGCGATGCCGAGCCCTATAAATGGCTCGGGAAATATTTTCATATTATGCTTGAAGCATCTTAATAATATCATCATTAAGCGCCTCAGGCCTAGTGGCACTGGCATAGCGTTTTTTCACACTGCCGTCTTTGGCTACCAAAAATTTAGTGAAATTCCATTTAATTCCCTGGCTGCCCAGAACACCCGGCGCCTGCTGTTTCAAATGTTGATAAAAAGGATGGGTGTTCTCTCCATTAACCTCAACTTTGGTGGAGAGAGTGAAACTGACGCCATAGTTTAGTTGGCAAAACTGTTCAATTTCAGTGTCGCTACCCGGCTCTTGACCGCCAAACTGATCACACGGAAAACCTATAATTTCAAAGCCCTGAGCATTGTATTTTTTGTACAGATCTTCTAAGCCTTTATACTGAGAGGTAAAGCCACATTTACTCGCGGTATTAACAATCAGTACCACTTTATCTGCATATTTTTGTAAGGCAACAGATTCGCCTTTATTGTTGGTAAATGTTAAATCGTAAATAGAATTTGCCATAATGCTTATTATCAAGGGTTGTGTTTGCCTATAGTATCATTACAGTATGATTGTAAAAATAGTCATGCATCGATAATAGCTAAGAACTAAGTTTGATCCTGATATGTTCTAATTTAATCTGATTTTTAGAGGAGCGCGTAGCGGTGTAACACAACTTAGTGCTTGTCTATATTTTTTCGCCTGATACAAGATCTTGCCTCTTTCATTTTTTATAGCGCTAAATTAACGGTAAGACTTTTAATCGTATATGATTTTATTAAAATAAAGTCGGTGTGCAAATCTAACATTTAGCCAATCGTTTCGGGCATTCTATCGAAGCTTACAAACACCAGGCTAATAGAGGGCTTAAATAATTCGCGCTCCACTAGAATATTAATCTATTCAGCGCCATTTTTACTTTGTCTAAAATGGTAATCCATCAACACCAAGTCAAAATTATTCAGCTGTAGGCCATTTTTGAGCTCGCCTTCGTTGCTATAGTTTTCAAGGTCTAAGTGTTCAGTGCTCATTAAGTGACTGCGCAAATTACTGCGCGCAGTGGCATTTCCTTCTACAGTGGAAACACGCAGTAGTCTTGAACGTCGTCCAGTGGACCTAGATGATGTCGGCATGAAATTGGCACCTTAAAAAGAGATTTGGGGCGATCTACAAACTTAATAAGCGCCTCAATAGCTTTACGAAGTCTTACAAGCTGTTATTGGAAAACTGTGTCAATTTATTAGGTGTAGTAGTAATTAATTCTTAATGGCCATCTTTACAATTAGCGTGAAAATAGCTAACAGATGATTTACAACTCCCCCCTGTTTCCTTTATAGTTGACGTTAACGTAAAGGTGAACTTGAGTTCACTCTATCAAACTCTTATAAACCCTAGTGTTAAGTGTTATCAAAAGGGCTTATTACTATTAGCTATTCGCATTAGCTAGGAGCATTTATATGAATACAGTCGCCCAGCTCATAAACGGCCAATTTGTGACATCTACTTCAAGCCAGTTTATTATGGTGCAAGACCCTGCTACTAATGAGGATATTTCGCAAATTCCGGTGTCAACAACGCACGATATGGAAGAGGCGATTCAGAGTGCGCAAAAGGCTTTCACTAGCTGGAAGAAGGTGCCGGTGTCGGAGCGTGCACGCGTGATGCTAAGGTATCAACACTTGCTGAAGCAACATCATGACGAAATTGCCATCATCTTATCAAAAGAGACTGGCAAGACATTTGAAGATGCTAAGGGCGACGTATGGCGGGGCATTGAAGTGGTTGAGCAGGCCGCGAATGTCGCGTCTTTAATGATGGGCGAAACGGTAGAAAATGTTGCTCGCAATATTGATTCCTATTCAATGGTGCAGCCATTAGGTGTTTGTTTAGGTATTACGCCGTTTAACTTTCCTGCCATGATTCCGCTTTGGATGTTTCCAATGGCGATTGCTTGCGGCAACACCTTTGTGCTAAAACCGTCAGAACAAGACCCAAATACCCCCATGAAACTAGCCGAATTATTTATGCAAGCAGGCGCGCCCGATGGCGTGCTTAATATTGTGCATGGCGGTAAAGAACAAGTAAATTTTTTGCTATCGCATGACGCCATTAAAGCCGTTTCTTTTGTGGGCAGCGTGCTGGTAGGGCAGCATATTTATAAAACGGCTACTCAAAATATGAAAAGAGCACAGTGTTTCGCCGGCGCTAAAAATCACTTAGTCGTAATGCCCGATGCCAATAAAAAACAAGTAATTAATAATTTAGTGGGTGCTAGCGTAGGCGCTGCCGGACAACGCTGTATGGCGATTTCGGTCGCAGTTTTTGTAGGCAACAGCAAAGAGTGGATTGATCAGCTTGCTGAAAAAATTGGTGAGGTCAAACCGGGTCTTTGGGACGACCCCAAGGCCGGTTTTGGTCCACTTATCTCAGCCCAAGCAAAAGCCCGCGTGCTAGCGCTTATTGAATCAGGTAAACAAGCTGGCGCGACCTGTTTGGTGGATGGGTCGCAATTTTCATTAGCGCAGTATGAACAGGGCAATTGGATCGGGCCAACGGTGTTTACTAACGTAAGTACTGATATGGAAATATATCAGCAGGAAATTTTTGGTCCAGTGCTGTGCTGCATTCAAGTCGACACCTTAGCCCAAGCTATAAAGCTTATAAACGAGAATCCTTTTGGTAACGGTACCTCTATATTTACCGCCAGCGGCGCGGCGGCAAGAACCTTTCAAAGCGAAGTACAAGTAGGACAAATAGGCATTAATATACCCATACCCGTTGCGCTACCGTTTTTCTCCTTTACCGGCTGGAAAAACTCTTTTTACGGTGATCTGCATGCCTATGGCAAGCAGGGTGCGCGTTTTTATACCGAAACGAAAACCATTACGGCCAGATGGTTTGACGATGAAAGTGCTGTGGTGCCAAATATGTCAATTAATCTGCGTTAATTTGCCCGTTTATAGCAATAGAATAATTTTACCTAATTAAAAGTGAGCATTATCAATGAATTTTGAACTAAGTGATGACCAGCAGGCGTTTAGCGAGACAGCCAAGCAGTTCGCGCAGCAAGAAATGGCGCCATTTGCTGCGCAGTGGGATCGCGAGCATCATTTTCCAGTTGATGTTATTAGAAAAGCAGGCGAGCTTGGCTTTTGCGGCCTGTATACCAGCGAAGAAGCAGGGGGTTTAGGCCTTTCGCGACTTGACTCCTCTATTATTTTCGAACAACTTGCTATGGGCTGCACTACGACTACCGCTATGTTAACGATCCATAACATGGCTACTTGGATGATTGCGACTTGGGGTACAAGTCATGTAAAAGAGCAGTGGATGGCGTCGTTAGTGTCGGGTGAGAATATTGCCAGCTACTGTCTAACCGAAGCCGGCAGCGGCTCTGATGCTGCAAATATGAAAAGCACCGCTAAAACCGACGGCGAAAATTACATTTTAAATGGCTCAAAAGCCTTTATTTCCGGTGCCGGAGCAACTCAAGTTTTAGTCGTAATGGCGCGCACGGGCGTTGCAGGTGCAGGCGGTATATCAGCGTTTTTCGTGCCCGCTGATACGCCTGGGCTTGAGTATGGTAAAGCAGAGGAAAAAATGGGCTGGAATGCACAGCCCACACGTACCGTCAGCTTTGACAATGTCAGCATACCGAAGAGCCACTTGCTTGGAGACGAAGGACAAGGGTTTAAATTGGCCATGCAGGGCTTGGACGGCGGCCGTATAAACATTGCCACCTGTTCAATAGGCACGGCCCAGCAGGCGTTAAATACTGCAGCTGCCTATATGCATGAGCGTGAGCAGTTTGGTAAGCCTTTAAGTACCTTTCAAGCCCTGCAGTTTAAGCTTGCTGATATGGCCACCGAACTTGTCGCCGCTAGGCATTTAGTTCGGCTAGCAGCTAGTAAACTCGACACTAACAACGCCGATAAAAATACTTATTGCGCCATGGCAAAACGCTTTGCTACTGACGTAGGTTTTGAAGTATGCAATCAGGCTTTGCAAATTCACGGGGGTTATGGCTATATTAAAGAATACCCTTTAGAGCGACATGTGCGCGACGTGCGAGTGCATCAAATTTTAGAAGGTACCAACGAAATTATGCGCGTTATTATCGCGAGACGATTGTTATCTGATTTGCGTGAGGTACTCTAAGGAGTAACAGCCTGTAACAAAAAGGAAGTAGCTATGATTGATAAAATAGTGATTAAAGTACTCAACACACAGTGCTACAGCGCCGTGGGCTGTATTACTTTGAATAAACCTAAGGCGCTCAATGCCGTAGATCTTGAAATGGTGCGCACTATCCAAACTCAGTTAGATAGCTGGCGAGATGATGACACTATTGGTGCGATATTTATTGACGGTGAGGGCGATAGAGCTTTTTGTGCGGGCGGCGACATCGTGTCTATGTATCAGGCAATGGTTGAGCAAAAAACTCGCGATCCTGAGCGCTTACCTGATTTTATGGCGCAATTTTTTGAACAAGAATATCGTTTGGACTACACCATTCATGCTTATCCAAAGCCTATCATTTGCTGGGGAAACGGTATCACTATGGGCGGTGGATTGGGCATTTTCGCAGGCGCCAGTCACAAAGTAGTGACTGAATCGGCGCATGTGGCAATGCCTGAAATTACCATTGGCCTGTTTCCTGATGTAGGCGCCAGCTTCTTCTTAAATAAAATGCCCCAAGGCGTTGGCAAGTTTTTAGGCCTAAGTGCGATGAGTATAAACGCGCTTGACTGTATTAATATCGGCTTAGCCGATACGTTTCTCGCACATGGTGCAAAGCAGCTGTTATTAGACAAACTCACCGGCCTTGATCGTATTGACGCTCACAGCATAGACGATGCGCTTAACGATTTGCACAACGAGGGCTCTACACAGGCCTTAATGAATAATATTAGCGGTAATTTAACGCTCATTCAGCCCTTTTTAGCACCCTTGGCAGATATGTATAACATTGATGAAATTGAATCTTTTTTCGACAATTTGCACGCGCAGTTTCCAGACCTGAAACCTGTACAAAAAGCAATTCAAAGCTTCAGGCATGGCAGCCCAATTACGACAAAACTAGTGCTTGAACAGCTTAAACGCGGGCAGTCTTTGAGCCTAGCGCAGTGTTTTCAAATGGAGCTTAGCATCGCTTACCAGTGCAGTGTAACGGGTGAATTTCAAGAGGGCGTAAGAGCCCTGCTGATTGATAAAGACAATCAACCCAAATGGAAATATGCACATGCATCTGACGTGCCTGACATTTTTGTAAACGCCCATTTTGAGCAATTTGCTAACAGCAACATGCAAGAGTCACAAAGCGAAAAGCCTATCAATCCGCTACACTCGCTCGTACAAGAATTTGGAGAAGGACGTGTATAAAATTGCATTTTTTGGCTTAGGAAATATGGGGCTTGGCATGGCCACCAACTTAGTAAAGGCAGGTAATGAGGTACATGTTTTTGACTTAGTCAAGGAACAAATTGAAAAAGCAGTGACAGCAGGGGCGGTTGCAGCAAAAAGTGCTGAAGCCGCTGTAGAAAACGTTGACGTCGTGGTTAGTATGCTGCCGGCTGGCGAGCACGTTAAAGCCTTGTACGCAGGTATTATCGATAAGGTAAAAGGCAACACTGTGTTTATCGACTGCAGCACAATAGATGCTAGCGATGCTATTGAGTTACACGCCCTATTAAGTTGCCATGGCCACTGTTTTGTAGACGCGCCGGTTTCGGGCGGCGTGGCGGGCGCAAATTCGGGTACCCTAACCTTCATTATGGGAGGGGGAGAAACCGCAGTTAAGCGTGCTACCCCCATATTAGAGTACATGGGCAGTAAGTGCTTTCATGCAGGTGGTGAAGGCGCCGGTCAAATCGCTAAAATATGCAACAACATGCTGCTGGCCATTATTATGACAGGCACTAGTGAAACCTTAAAACTAGGCATAGACAACGGTTTAGACCCTCGCGTAATGTCAGATATTATGAAGCAAAGCTCAGGCAATAATTGGGCTTTGGAAAAATATAATCCGGTGCCTCACGTAATGGAAAATGTGCCTTCTTCAAACGATTACAAAGGCGGCTTTATGGTTAATTTGATGAATAAAGATTTGAATCTTGCCATGCGCGCAGCGGCCGCAAATAACTCAGTGGTGCCCATGGGCGCACTAGCAAAATCTATGTATCAACTGCATGGTTTAAAAGGGAATGGCGCGAAAGATTTTTCTTCTATATTTGAAGCGTATTTAGGAAAATAAAAACGCTAGGCTAAAATTGATAGCCTAGCAAAAATTAAAAGCCTAGCGTTTTAATGTTTACTGTATTTATACTCTCATCTATGAATTTTATTTATCGCTAAAATCTCGTAAATGCTTAATAGAGCGACTCAGCAGGTTAGTGTCTAAATCGACAAGCACCTTTGATTGAGTCGTAAGGTCGGTAACTTCGTAGCTACCGTCTTTGGACACTTCAGTTAGCAGTGGATATCTCACCACAATTACATTATTATTTTGCGTGCTTACCAACCACTGGCGAGTTGGCGATTGAAGAGCTTGTCCAGTAGAAAAACGAATGGATGGTGCCAAACAGCCAAACTCGCTTAATACCGTGGGTATTATATCTTCGTTAGTAGATATCTGGTTGCTTTGAACAAAATTACTCCACAGTTTGAAGGTAGCGTCTTCGCTTTTAGCAATAACAAGTACTTGCGCATTTTGTTGTAAGGTCGACAAATCAAACCCTAATAATTTTTCGTTTGACATAACGCCCATAAAAAAGCCGGCATTAGCACTGTTGACCGCTTGGGTAAAACTTTCAAATTCAGCTGTATTGCTTTCTCCCGCTGTGTAGAAGCCTGTGTTGACATCAAAGGCAGCCAGTAGCTCTGTTGCAATGGCCGGAGAAGACGTCATAGACAGCAGGTTACTCGGAATACCAAACAGTAGCTGGCGCGCTAAACCTGCTGGTTCTTGCTGTAAATTTAAATGGAACTGATTGGCCGTTAATGAAGATATATCACTGTTTTTAACCGTGTCTAAGCTAGCCAGTACCACGATTTTTTTTGTATTATCAACACTACAGTAAACTTGCTTGGGCGGATAATTAAAACGACTAGTTTCACTGTTATATTGCAATTGTTCTTGCTGTTCAAGCTGCTGTAAATCAATAAAGCCATATCGAGCCATCAGCGTTTTAGCAGTTGCTGGATAAGACAGTGGAAACATATTGTCTTGTTTCAATACTGGCGTATAAAGCCTAGCGTCAGCCCATACGTGAATAGCGTGACTGCTGACAAAGCACAGCACTAAAGCAGCAATGACGTAGCGAACCATTTTTATGCGCTGGAATCGACCAATTCGTTTAAAAATCGCATTGGCAATAACAAGCTGGAACATTAACCATATAATAAACAGCAGCACAAAATAAAACCATTGTAACCAGCCAAACGCGGCTATTTGGCCTTGCGCTTCGTTTTTCACTAATTCGGCTGAACTAAACGTTATATGAAAGCCCGTTTTGTTGTATAGCAGAGCATCAAACGCTAATAACGCTAAGCACACAGCCGCAATGACCGATGCGCTGGCTTTTAAAACGTTTAAATTGGTGATTTTATAACACAAGGGTAAGACTAGAATGACAAAGCCTAAAAAGGTGATAAAACTGGTGTGGCTCAACCAAGTAGTAATTAAATATACAAAGCTGATAGGCGTATCGGCTAGGGGAGAAGAAAAAAGATAGACTGACGATATTGCCGACGCCATCAGTATGTTTGCAAAGGCAAACCAGTGTCCCCAACTGACCTGTTGAACAATTTGTTTTCTACGCGGTGACTCATTATAAATCATGACTTGGGGCTATTGGCGCTTTTTTTAAGAGCATCACAAAACTGATTGATCATAAGCGGCCTAAGTTCATCGTTTACTTGATGCTGAAATATATTGGCCAGCACATTGCCAAGTACCATAATAGACAAATCGCCTTTAGCCTTATGCTTCTCAAGCGCTAAAAATACTGCTTCGGTAAGAGCGTCAAATTCTTTATTACTATAACGCGATTTTATGGGCATTTATTTGTCCTATGATTTTTGATATGAAACTCTATACAATTACGCTATGGGTAATTAGATTTTGCGTAAATGAAACCAAAATAGACGACATTTGGGCTATATTTCACGATACAGCAAAGTATAATGGCTGTTAGAATTTTCACCAACACTTTGTTTGTCTCTACTTGCTGCGCAAAGAGAGTAAACGTCTAATTATAAGGTTATCACATAATATATGAGTGCAAACGTAAATGAGTTTGTTGTACACCAAATTAGTTTATCGCAAGAAGGTAAACTTGTTTTTATTCCTCGGCCAAGCTGTTTTGAAGTGTCTGCGCCAATAATTGATCTAGCCACGCAGCTTCACAGCAATTTCAACAGCAAGCCAAGCAAAGGCGTTGGCGGATTTGGTAGTGAACTCGTTCAAACGATGCCTAATTTAATCGCGCAAATGAGTAATAAGTCTATCGATTTTTACGATTTCAGTATACAAGCCACACAGCATTTGGTTAAAACTATCACCGATGAAGCGATGCTGGAAACAGGCTATGTCGTATTTAGCCTTTATAATTACTTGGCAACCGATTATTTACTCATTGCAATGCTTGACACGAAAGACTCTATGTCGGTCAATCAGCAGCTTGATTTAACATCAAATAAATTTTTAGAGCTAAGTAAAATGCAAATCGCGGTGCGTATTGACCTAACGCAGCTAGATGTTAGTGCTCAAAATGAACGTTATATCAGTTTTATTAAAGGTCGCATGGGCCGAAAAGTATCAGACTTTTTTATGAGTTTTATTGGCTGTGAAGAAAAAGTCGACACCAAATCGCAAAATAAACAGTTTGTGCAACATCTAGATACTTACTTATCTGCGCAGCCGCTAGACGCAAACGAAAAGCACGAACATCGCCAAAGTATATCCAAATACTACAAAGAAAAAGCAGATTTAGGCGAAGAAATAGCCATTGATGAAGTAGATAGCGTACTGCCGGCTATGTCGCAGGGAAACCACAGTTTCGCGCATTACAACGCAGGCTTAGAGCAGCCTCTTGAGCCTAAGTTTCAGCCTGATAAGTCGATGATTAATGCGATGAATAAATATTCAGGGGCAGGCGGCGGCGTAAGCGTCAGCTTTGAGCGTAAACTGTTGGGCCAGCGCATTCACTATGATGCAAACACAGATACCCTGACCATCTCGGGCCTACCCCCTAATTTAAAAGACCAACTAACAAAATCGGCAAAAGGCGATAATCATTCATGAAGTTATTTGTAAACGATCTTACCGTAATGGACTTTTCATATTTGTGCCCCCAGCGCGGAATGGTAGGAGAAAGCTGGATAGTAGACGTCATATTAGACGGTGGTCTAAATGACGAAAGTATGGTGCAAGATTTTGGAATTGTAAAAAAGCAGTTAAAAAAAGTAATAGACGAATATGTTGACCACAAGTTAGTCGTGCCCGCAGATCATCAAAACACCCGCATTTACTCACCCGCTAGCGACGACAGAGTGCAGGTTGACTTTGTCTTTGCTGACGGTTTGCCTATTCAGCTTTTTTGTCCACCAGAGGCTTACGCATTTGTGTATAAGTTAGAAGGTGAACCTTCGCTTATTACCAAAAAGTCTCTCACTGCGTATTTAAAGGATGTGATTACAACACATTTGCCTGAAAATGTGCACGATATTGATATTACCCTGCGCGAAGAAGTCATCAATACGCCGTTTTATCATTATACCCACGGCTTAAAAAAGCATGACGGCAACTGTCAACGTATAGCCCATGGACATCGTTCAAAAATCTTGATTTCACAAAATGGGATCAGCTCTGAAAAGTGGCAGCGCTATTGGGCCGACAGATGGTCTGATATTTATATTGGCAGCACTGAAGATACAGTTGATGCGCAGGCTTTGAGTTTTTCATTGCTTAACGATGCACCGGTGTACTGTTTTAAATATGAAGCGTCTCAGGGACTATTTGAAATGGCCATAGCGAGCCAAGTGTGTGAGCTTATTGACTATGACTCAACGGTTGAGTGTTTAGCGCAATACATCTTAGAGCAGACTCAGAAAGAAACAGACGACCCACTCACTGTTATGGCATTTGAAGGCGTAGGTAAAGGCGCAATGATAAGTGCTAATATCTAAGACGAAGCCGCCTTGTTAAATAGTATAAAATTAATATTAAAAAGATTTATGGAGAGCTTGAGTGATTACAAAACTTCTTAAGCAAGTAATGATAGTCATGTTTATGCTGCTTAGCAAGTTGGCTTTCGCTCAGCCTTTATTGGTAGGTGAGTTTATGCAAGGCAGTCTGCTGCGCGGAAAACTGCCTGCCAATTACTTGGTCAGTTTAAACGACAGCTCCGTTAAGGTCTCAGCCTACGGCGATTTCGTATTCGGATTTGGGCGCGACGCAGACCTAAGTCATGAACTTAAATGGAAACTGCCAGACTCACCGCGTTGGCAAATACAAACAATTACGCTTAAAAAGCGTGAGTATCAAGAAGACCGTATTGAAGGTGTGGCGCAAAAATTCGTCAGTCCGCCTAAAGAAGTGCAGGCTCGCATAAGCAAAGACAATCGAGCTATTGCTAATGCAAGGGCGCATAACTCAAATTTTTTATATTTTACGCAAGATTTTATACTGCCTGCAAAAGGACGGATTTCAGGCGTTTATGGTTCGCGGCGTATTTTTAACGGTGAACCTAAACGGCCACACTTTGGTTTAGATATTGCCAATAAAACAGGCACACCAGTAATAGCCCCCGCAACCGGCGTGGTGAGGCTTGCACACAGCGACATGTTTTATTCAGGTGGTACTTTAATTATTGATCACGGCTTTGGCGTAACGTCTACTTTTATTCATTTAAGTAAACTGCATGTTGAAGAAGGACAAAGAGTAGAGCAAGGTGCTTTAGTGGCTGAAATTGGGGCCACGGGTCGAGTGACCGGCCCGCATTTGGATTGGCGCATCAACTGGTTTAAAGAGCGTTTAGATCCTGCCTTGCTGGTAACACTGCCTCTTTAAAGTTGATCTACGCCTAGCCACTGCAGAAATAGTGCAGAGTTTTCAATGGCGATATCGCAGGTGTCTGGCAAGGCGCGCACTACGCTAAAGTTAAGCGTAAGTAGCCTACCATCGCGCAGTATATCAATAGGCACTATGTCATCAATTTTACACAAATTTAGCAGCTTACAAAAACGTACGTCATCGCACTGCCACTTGTTGAAAGCCACAATTGTATCGCCCTCACATAAACCAGCAATACATGACGCCCGACCTTCGTGAACTGACATTACTGTTAACTGATTGTTGACCATGGCCATTATTGCGCCAATGTCGTACTTAGCAATATTCTCAGCTGGACCACCTTTGTCTTGAAAGTGATTAGGTGAACGCATATTGAGCTTAAGACCAATAGAGTGCAGTAGGGTAGGTAGGGGAAGGTCGATCGGCGTTTGCGTCGCTAAATATAAAAAGCTGCTTAAGTCGATGTTAAATTCACTTTTACATAAGTCAAGAATGACAGTATCGCTGGTTCCTATATGGGTTTTACCGTGCTGCTCCCACAAGTATTTCATAACATTGTCAAGTGAGACATTGTTATTAGACTGCTGGCGAAGGGTAATGTCTAAGCATAGCGCAATAACAGCGCCTTTATTATAATAACTAACGATATGATTGATTGAACCTGCATCTTGTTTATAGAATTTGTTCCATGCTTCGAAGCTTGATTCACTGACACTTTGTTTGTGGCGCCCAGAATTTCGCATTAAGCGCGTTATGGCTTCATTTAAAACTTGTACATATTGAGCGGGTGATATAATTTTTGTTCTTGCTAAACTTAGCTCATCATAAAATGATGTAAAGCCTTCGTATATCCAGAGTTGTGGGGTATACACTTCTTCAAATAAATTGGGTTGATGCATAAGTAGCGGTTTGATACGTTTAACGTGCCAAGTGTGGAATAGCTCGTGGCTGCACAGGGCTAAAAAATGCTGATATTCTTTGCTTATTTTGTCGGGTTCACCCACAAAAGGTAAATCGAAGCGACTGTACTGAAGTACGGTACTGTCGGTGTGTTCTAGACCGCCAAAGCCTTGGTCGCACACCAGCGTAATGAACCAATATTCTGGGCACGGAAAATCACCAAACAGCGTAATGTGGTGTTCAATTATTGCACTTAAATCACGCTCCATTCGCATAAAGTCAAAGTTGTGTTGCCCGCTAAAGACTATATGGAATTGGTGACCCATAACATTAAAACAATAGTCGTCAAACTGTCCCATCAGCACAGGATGATCAATGAGCGTAAAGTAGTCTGTGGTTTTGTATACGGTATCTGAATTAGGTGGCGTTTCTTGTCTATCTGCCTTTGGCAAAGAGGTGGCAATTAACGGTGAAAGCGAGTCTTTTTGTTGCCTTATACGCAAAGTATGAGCAGAACTTTCATAGCCCTTTACACATAAAAATACCGATGTGCCATTAAAAAACGCATATTCATCGTTTATAAACGCGCTTCTTACAGACAGATCGTTTGCGTACACAATATACCGAAGTGAAAACTGCTTAAGCGCTTGGTCATCTTTAGTGCTAATTTCCCATTCTTGTTTTGAAAGTTGCTTTATCACGATGTGATCTTGCTGACTTTTTAAACTATGTAAATTCTTAGAAAAATCCCTAATCATGTAGCTGCCAGGTATCCAAGCAGGCAAGGCAACGTTTACAGAAGCGGGCGCAATATCATCACTTTTCGAGAAGTCTACCTGCATAGTTACTTCAAATAAGTGCTCTTGGCTGCTTAATACACTAATTTGATATGCAATATTTGTTTGCTGACGCGTGCTTGCTACGGGTATAATAGATGGGATCATAAAAAAATAAATAATTGGATCATGCCTAAAATATATCATGTAAATACTCTATTTACATCGATTGCAACAAACGCGCTTGTGCTAAATTAGCGTGAGTTGTAAACTTAGCGTTAACAATCAGCTAAAGTGTCTAACGGGACAATACTGTGCGCGACATAGAACGACTCATTAATACCTACGGTGAAAGCCATCAAAATAAGACCAATATTCTCATTCATGCAGTAGCTGTACCCGGTATATTTTTTGTTACCGTGGGGCTATTATGGTCAATTCCGGTACCTGACTTCATAGCGCAGTTTAATATCAATTTTGCCCATATAGCCGCTATTCCCACCTTGTATTACTATTTCAAACTCTCTGGCCCCATTGGTGCGGCTATGACCTTGCTCACTTTACTGACTTTTGGGGGTATAAACTTGTTAGTCGTCGCTGGTATAAGCGTGTGGCAGTTCTCTGCTGTCTTGTTTGTAGTAATGTGGATATTGCAGTTTGTGGGGCACAAAATTGAAGGAAAACAGCCGTCGTTTTTCCAGGATCTTCGGTATTTACTCGTTGGTCCAGCTTGGTGGTGGGTGCATTGGCTTAAACGCTTAAATATTAACTATTAGATAAAAGGTGCCCACTGCGCACCTTTTTTAATAATGAGGCCTTCGTTTGTTCTTACTAGTATTAATATCTTACGCATGAAATGCAAAATGCTCACACATCGGTTTATTGAGCTTGCGCCAAGCCGATCGGGAAAGCGCTTTTTCTTTACTGCTACATGAAACCTTTCGCGCTGTATTTGTCGTATATATAACCAAGAAATTATCTAAGAAGGAAAACAATTGCATGAAAAAACTGATGCTATTGGCATTCGTGCTTTTGTTAGGAGGGTGTTCAGCAAAGTTTGCCTATAATAATGTAGATTGGTTAATACACTGGTACATAGACGATTATGTAGAGCTAGACAATGCCCAAGAAGACATGTTTGACGATATGCTTGGCAACTGGATGTTATGGCATAGACAACAAGAGTTGCCGCAGTACAAGCGCCAGCTATCCGATATTGTCACTGACATTAAAAATAATAATATAACAGAACAAAGTATTACACAGCACCGTGAAAGAGCCAGGGGGCATTGGGTTAGAGCACGCTCACATGTTGCTCCTGATTTAGTTGCGCTTGGCGCAACTTTATCTCAAGAACAAGTCATATATCTTTTTGCAAATCTTGAGAAAAGAAATGTTGAAGACGAAGAAGAATTGAAAGAAAATCAGGCTTTGAGCAGTAACCAGCGCGTGGAAAAGTGGATTGAACGTAATCAAAAAGGGATGCGCAGGTGGTTAGGTAAATTAAGTGACGAGCAAGAAGCATTCATCGCTACATTTTATCAGCGTTTTGAATCAACACGTCCCTTCTGGCTTGCGTACAAACGTGAATATCAGCAGCAGTTAAGGCGTGTGTTTGCCCTTGCCGAAAGAGACGAAACGTTTGAACAAAAAATGCACGAGTTGATTGTCAATCCTGATCAGTTTAGAAGCCTTGAGTTTAAAACCGCAATGAATGCTAACACCGCCGCGGGTAGCGAATATTTAATCGGACTTATGAGCTTAACGTCGACCAAACAAATTGAACGCTTGCTTGATGAAATAGACGATTTACAAAATGATCTGCGTGGTTTACAGCGCTAAGATAGTTATGTAAAAGTAGCAGAGGCTCATAAAAAAATTTCTTCTACTTCTGCCCGCAGATTCTCAAAATTCGCCTTGTGAACCGACTTTAAGGGCATACCTGATATAAACCGATATAGCTCTGCTATCTGCACCAAATGATTACTTTCAGTGTTTTTACAATGCTTTTAAGGCTAAGACCAGTCACTCGCAAACGGCGCTTTCAGGTCACAGCACTCGATTAGTTCAGCCTGAAAAACCTTCTCCAAAAGCGTTCAATTTGAATCATAACAAACAACAGCTTCAGTGGGAATTATTGTGCCCCGAGTTTGTAGACACAATGTTTGAGAACATCACTGAAGTTTCGAGTCTGCAGCTATAGGCTTGTTTAAAGTAGTACATTTATAATATCTAACGATCAGTTCTGCCAGATTAGCCATTAAAGTCCCCCTGTGCTAATATCGTGGCGCAATTTTGCCTTGGTTTTACGTTCCAACTCGCAAAGGAAAAACAACGAAAATGAATCATAACAACGGAGAAAACGCCGCATATTTAGTTTGTGCGCTGTATAAGTTTGTGACCTTACATAACTATGTGGAAATGCGTGAACCGTTGCGCCAGTTTATGGAGTCTCAGCATATAAGAGGGACTATTTTATTGGCTCACGAAGGGATCAATGGGACGGTTTCGGGCCCTCAAGAGGGCATCGATAATTTACTTCGACATTTAAACGCTGACTCGCGTATCTTTCCTATTTCGCATAAGTTCTCATGGCATGCAGAGCAGCCATTTTACCGCACAAAAGTAAAGCTCAAAAAAGAAATAGTAACAATGGGTGTAGAGGGTATAGTTCCCTCAAAGTCAGTAGGGACCTACATTGCTGCAAAAGATTGGAACGCCCTAATCTTGGACCCTGAGGTTACAGTGATAGATACTCGTAACGACTATGAAATTGAAATAGGCACTTTTAAGAACGCGCTTAATCCGCATACCGATTCATTTCGTGAATTTCCTCAATACGTGGCTAAATCGCTTGACCCAAACACGCATAAAAAAGTGGCAATGTACTGCACCGGCGGTATTCGTTGCGAAAAATCGACCGCTTATTTAAAAGAGCAGGGCTTTGAGGAGGTATATCACTTACAAGGTGGTATATTGCAATATCTCGAAGATGTGCCTCAGTCTGAGTCTCTATGGCAAGGAGACTGTTTTGTGTTTGATAATAGAGTGGCCGTTAATCATGAGCTTGAAAAAAGTATCTACGACCAATGCTATGGCTGTAGGCTGCCTATTACCGAAAAAGACAAGCAAAGTGATAAGTATGAAGCGGGAGTAACCTGCCCAGCGTGCTTTGGCCGACATTCGCAAGATCAGCTATCGCGCTTCAGAGAACGAGAGAAGCAAGTTAATTTAGCTAAGCAAAGATCACAAGAGCATGTGGGTACCCAAGCTAGAGATCTTATGCACGCAAAGCGAAATGAAAAAGCACAGGCTCAACGGGAAAGGGCATTAGCGAAGAATAAACAAGTACAATAATATGAGTGCTGTAAGTGGCACTTAAGAATAATCATCTATGTCGAGTTTTATCTAGACTTTGCGCAAGGTAAAAGAGTAAACTTTGAAAAAGCTTATTACAGTGGGAATAACATGACTGAATCAAAATCAGCGAGCGAAGACCTGAGCCCCGAAAAAATCGCAGAAATTCGTAAAGAATTTGATTATTTCGACAGTGACAACAACGGTCAAATCGATTTACGTGAATTTATTGAAATGCTCACGATTTTGTCACCTAAAACAAAAGCCAATCATGTGCAAGAAGGGTTTAACATGATTGACGATAACGGTGACGGCTATATCGATTTTGAAGAATTTTTGGAATGGTGGCAGGACTGCTGGTGGGAATACTAAGTAAACACCGGATTTACTAAGGCAGTTTTAATACGCCAAGTGATGTTGACTTGGCGCAAATTTATGTTTTGGCTTTCTGCTAAACTTTAATCTTCTGTGTCTGGTCTGCTGTCATCTGAATTATTTTCTATTTTTCTTGCCTGGCGCTTTATTGGTGCATGTCCAATATCTACTGAGCCCATTGTATTTATCCGTTTAGTTGTTGCTTTAGGTGCTTTTTTCACAATTTTTGCCGGCTTACTATAGACTTTTTTGAGGACTTTTTTAGGCCTTGCTTTTATGCCGGTAAACCTTGTATTTATGCCGTCAACTGCGCCGAAATTAACGTCGTCTAAATAATTAGCCTTTATTGCCTGAAAGCTGAGCCAATCTTTCTTACCCACTAAAGAGGCTGCGCTGCCTTGACGCCCAGCTCGTCCGGTGCGTCCAATTCGATGAATGTATTCTTCCGGGAACTTAGGTAAATCATAGTTTATGACTTGAGCAACATTGCTTATATCTAGGCCTCTAGCGCCTAAGTCGGTACAAACCAATACGCTAAATCTACCTTTACTAAAGTCTTGCAGTACTTGATTGCGTTGGTTTTGTAATAGCTCGCCGTTAAGTGCCACCGCATTTAAGTGTAGAGTATTTAACAAATCAGTAATTCGCTGCGTGTCTGTTCGCGTGGCGGTAAACACAATGGCTTGCTCTTGATTCACAATGCGTAAAATTTTACTAAGTTGTTCATCTTTTTGCGACACACCATCAGAAAAATAAAAGATTTGCGTAATATCTTTGTGTGGTTTGTTTGATGCGTCAACCGATATTTTTTGTGGGCTTTTTAGCAACACCGTGGTCATTTCTTTAATTTGTGCCTGCTCAATGGTCGCTGAAAACATCATTGTTTGACGTTTCCTATGGTCGGCTTGAGAGTGAATAATGGCCAACTGTTCAACGAAACCTAGCTCAAGCATACGGTCGGCTTCATCTAAAATTAGCAGTTCTAACCCATGTAAAAAAAGTTGTTTGTCGTTTAAGTGATCGGCAATTCTGCCGGCTGTTCCAACAATAATATGCGGGTTTTTTCTAAGCAATTTAGCTTGGTCATTATAATTTTCACCGCCTACGATTAAATTAGCCTGTAGTGTTGTATTAGCGACTATTTGTCGTACAACACCATAAACTTGTTTGGCCAATTCACGTGTAGGCGCCAGAATTAGGGCGCGAGGATCGGCCTTGGAAAGCGCGCGCTGAGTTAATAATCTATTAACCATAGGCACCACGAATGCAAGCGTTTTGCCTGAGCCAGTTTTTGACGCCGCCAGTATATCTTTATTCAATAAGGCGTGCGGAATAGCCTGGGCTTGAATATCCGTTAGGTCGCTTAATTGAGCCGTAGACAAATTCTTTACAATTCGATGATCAATGGGAAGTTCAGAAAATAACAAAAATACACGCCTTTAATATGGTCTATGTGAGCATTATAGCTAGCATTGAAGCAAAAAGCCTAAGTATTCATGTGCTTTTATCTGGCTACCATTTTTTCTTGGGCGCAAAAAGTGATTCAATCTCTTTTCTTTCTCTGCCATTAACTGTTTAAGATTGTTGCCTTTAACATTCATCTCTAGGCTTTTTCGTATAGCTTCTAGCTCGACTTTGCGCTGGTCAGTGTAATCGCCTTGAGGCTCGTGATTAGAAAGCGCAGCAATTCCCTTTTCAATGTGTTGGTGCGCAGAGCCTTGCACATCTATTCTCACGGTATTTTGTACTCTATTGGTTAAGGTTTCTACATTGACTCTTAACTGCAGGCTACAAAAAATGCTGTTTCTTCCTAAGCAAGAAGCTTAGGCCTTATGTTTGCTTTGTTGTATTGTGCACGCAGGATCATTCGTCGTTTTTTAACCGCTTGAATATAAACATATTAGACAGTTTAACGTTTGCCATTTCTAGCATGTTATCGGGGTAGTTAGAGCCGTCGTCAATTACTTTAATTAAATAGGGAGAATCAAAATTTTCGGTAATTTCATTATCATTTGTCTACCTAATTGAACTGTTAATATTTTTTATTGAACCCCCTATAGCACCTATGTGCATTACACGCATAAATACATGTATTTGCAATAAAATATACCTATTACAAAAAATCTATAAATTTAATATGCAAAAAACATATAGATTAGCTATTATTTAAACCCAAACTTATATTACTGTATCGCCCAAATGTATATTCTGTTTAGCAGTAATTCAGTTTATTGTTGATCAAAGCAAGTACAAATTAGACAAGCAAGTTTACGCACACATCATTTTAAGGGACTCAATGAAATTACAGCAATTAAGATACATAGTAGAAGTGTTAAATAACAATTTGAACGTGTCTGCTACCGCCGAAAATTTATACACATCTCAGCCAGGCATAAGTAAGCAAGTTCGCATGCTTGAAGATGAGTTAGGCATTCAAATATTTGGTAGAAGCGGCAAGCACTTAACGCATGTAACTGACGCTGGCAAAGAAGTAATTAATATTTCTAGAGAGATATTAGCAAAAGTAGAAAGTATAAAATCAGTTGCCCGCGAACACACTTTACCAGACCAAGGTAAGCTAAATATTGCTACTACACATACCCAAGCCCGTTACGCTTTGCCCGATGTGATAAAAGGCTTTATGCAAAAATACCCGAAAGTATCCTTACATATGCATCAGGGAACCCCGTCACAAATAAGTGATTTAGCGGCTAAAGGAGAAGCCGACTTTGCCATTGCTACTGAATCCTTGCATTTATATAACGACTTAATAATGCTGCCTTGTTATCACTGGAATAGGTCGGTTATTGTGAACAAATCGCATCCTTTGGCTAAAAAAACCAACATTACTATTCAAGATATAGCTAAATATTCGTTGGTCACCTACGTGTTTGGCTTCACCGGACGCTCCGAACTTGACAGAGCCTTTAGCGAGGCAGGTTTAGAACCCAAAATTGTATTCACCGCGACCGACGCCGACGTGATTAAAACCTACGTGAGGTTAGGCGTAGGAGTAGGGGTTATCGCTTCAATGGCGGTTGATGAAGTACTTGATAATGATTTGGTTAAAATTGATGCTAGCCACTTGTTTGATTACAGCACGACTAAGATTGGATTTAGAAAAGGCTCGTTTCTGCGTAATTACATGTATGAATTTATAGAGCGCTTCGCGCCTCATTTGACTAAGAGTGTAGTTGAGCGTGCGATGATGCAAAAGAATAATGATGAACTTGAGACTATGTTTAAAGATTTAACTTTGCCGGTGAAGTAGGTAAAAGGGTCAGGTCCAATTAGCTATTTTTCTTTGAAAAATAGCTAATTGGACCTGACCCTTTTAATTTTTTACGGCCTCTAACACTCAATAATATTAACCGCTAAGCCACCGCGTGCAGTTTCTTTATACTTACTTTTCATATCATTACCTGTGTCCCACATTGTCTTTATAACCTTATCCAAAGATACCTTCTGATTACCGGTGCCTCTCAAGGCAAGACGCGACGCGTTAATGGCTTTAACTGCCCCCATGGCGTTACGCTCAATACAGGGGACTTGAACTAAACCACCAACGGGGTCACAGGTAAGGCCAAGGTTGTGTTCCATGCCAATTTCGGCGGCGTTTTCTACTGATTTTACCGAGCCGCCTAATATTTCAGTAAGGGCGCCTGCAGCCATTGAGCACGCAACACCTATCTCGCCTTGGCAGCCAACTTCAGCGCCTGAAATTGAAGCGTTCTTTTTATATAAAATACCAATAGCGGCCGCGGTGAGTAAGAATCTGCAGGCAGCGTCGTCAGACAAGGGGCGTACAAATTTATCATAGTAGCTCATTACGGCAGGAATTATGCCGGCAGCGCCGTTGGTGGGCGCGGTCACTACACGGCCTCCAGCGGCATTTTCTTCATTCACCGCTAAGGCAAACAAGTTTACCCAGTCCATCACAAGCATAGGGTCGTTACTTTTTTCATTCTCTAATAGCGCTAGCAATGCGGCCGCGCGGCGGTGTACTTTTAGCCCGCCGGGTAAAATCCCTTCGGTTTGCTTACCGTTTTCGATACATTCCTGCATAGTATACCAAATATGCAATAAACGTCTTCTAACTTCGGCTTCTGGCAGCAGCATTGTTTCATTTTTTAGCATTAAGGAGCTAATGCGAAAGCTATTGTCCTGGCATATTTGCAAAAGCTCATTGGCAGTGGAAAAAGGAAAGGGAGCATCCATTTGTGCCACAGCATATTTTTCTTGTTTTTGTGCCTCAAAGTCTTCATCTTTTACAATAAAGCCGCCGCCAATAGAATAGTAAGTGGTAGTTTTGACCATTGTTTTGTCGTTGTACGCAAAGAAGGTCATACCATTGGCATGCTTAGGCAAGGCTTTACGCCGATGAAATACAATTGCGCCTGTTTTGGCAAACGTAATAAGCTGCTTATGCATTAATAACAGTGTGCGCGTGCTTTCCACATCTTTTAACATACTATCTATTTGTTTTACGGGTACGTTTTCGGGCGTAAACCCTAATAAACCTAAAATTATCGCTTTACCGGTGCCATGGCCTATACCCGTTTGGCCTAATGAGCCGTAAAGCTCGGTGTTTATATGCGTAATTTCATGCAGTTGATCGTCTCTAACAAGCTCCTCGCAAAAATCTAAGGCAGCACGCATGGGGCCAACGGTATGGGAACTTGATGGGCCAATGCCCACTTTGAACATATCAAAAACACTAATCATAAAACACCTCAATAGTTGTAACATAATTGTTACACAAAATAGCTATAACACAAGTCAAAAATGCGATAGATTAGCTAATGCTAACGATTAGAAATATTAATGGATGGTTATTTTATTAATTAATACATTAGTTCAGGAGTAAGCACGTTAATTAGACAGTAGAAAGCAAGTTATACCAGTAAATGAGTCGTTATATGCTTTTGCAGCTGCGCCAGAATACCGGCAGTTGCGCCCCATATCATGCGTTCTTTATAAGGAACAAAATAAATCGGGAAACTATTTTTTTCGCGCTTAACCATTTCTACATAATATCGTTGGGTATCCATTAAATAAGCTAATGGTACGCTAAACACATTGGCCACTTCATTTGGATCAATAATTAAGTCGCTGTCTAATTTGATAGGTTTATCGTAAATAGCCACAACCGGCACTACTGCAAAACCACTTATCGTTTTGTAAGTGCCTAAGCGCCCTAATAAACGCAGATGCTCGCGTTGAAGGCCAATTTCTTCTTGAGCCTCGCGATAAGCAGTATCAACTAAATCGAGGTCGGTTTTTTCTGCTTTGCCGCCCGGAAAACAAACTTGGCCTGCATGATGTTTTAAATGACTCGCGCGCTGGGTGAATAATACCTGCAGTTTATTGTTACTAGGAAATAAACAAATAAGCACCGCGGCAGGTCTTTTGGCCTCAAAAAAAGGATAATCAGACGCTTCCTGTAGTGACCATGGGCGATTAAAAGCAGAAAGAAAGTCGAGCTCGTTCAATTAATGGTCTTCCTTTTTGAGGTGTTTATGATACAGGTTTGTTCCAGTACGGGTAATATTTTAGCAACTTTATGAAGGCTTTCCATATATTCATCAATGTCGTTAGAGTCAAGCACAATGCCGCCACCCGCCCAGCAATAAATCGTTTTGGACCCGCCATCAGGTCTTTTTTTTGATAGCTCAAGCTTATCATTTTCAGCAAGTAGGGTGCGTATACAAATATTAGTGTCAATGTCGCCTCTTATTCCGATATAGCCAATGGTGCCGCAATAAATAGCGCGCTTATCAGGTTCGATCTCTTGAATGATTTGCATAGCACGTACCTTGGGCGCCCCTGTTATCGAACCGCCCGGGAACGCGCCTTTCATTAAATCGTATGCGCTTGCATCATCTTTTAGCTCACCTACCACGGTACTGACCATATGGTGAACCGCCGGATAACTTTCCAACGAAAAAAGTGATGGCACCTTAACTGAATGAGGTTTGCAGAACTTGCTTAAATCATTACGCAACAAATCGACGATCATCAAATTCTCAGCGCGATCTTTTTCAGCGCCTAACAAATCGTCGCTTAGCGCTTTGTCTATAACAGGATCAGGGTCGCGTTTTCGAGTACCTTTAATAGGTTTTGTTTCAACGATTCTGTCTTTTACTGATAAAAAACGCTCAGGCGAAAGACTCAAAATGGTGCTGCTTGGTAAACGCACATAGGCAGAAAAGGGCGCATTATTCGCCAATCTTAAGCGGCAGTAGGCGTCAAACTCACTACCGTAGTACTGTGCATGAAATCGTTGTGCAAAATTGACTTGATAGCAATCGCCCGCCTGCAAATACTTTTCTATCTTGGTGAACTTTTGACAATACACTTCCTTTGACATATTCGATTGCCACGGTTCAAGTAAAGAAAAATCATCTTTTTGTACTTGTGCGTCTCTCAGATTGGCAATGCTTTTTAGGCTATTTTCAATAAAGTTACTCTCAATTGAAAATAGATGCAGCGTGCCGGTATGATTGTCATAGACAATACTTGAATGATAAAAGCCTACGCTAATATCGGGTAATCCGTACTGATGAGGTTTATCGTTTTTTATATTGTCAGAAGAGGTATTGCCATCGTAGGCAAATACGCCTAATGCCCCCGCAACGAAAGGGATCTCGCTGTTGCTAATTGATGAAGAATCAAATAACTCGTCAAACGTCTTTTGCAATCTGGCTAAGTTTTTATAGGGGCAGACCGAGTTCAATATTGCATTATTAAAAAGATGACTTAGTGAGGTGGCATTTTCATTTGGTTTGTTTTTATGCGCTTTTTCTGTGCTTAATTGTGTCCAACTGCCGCTTAGTGAATGTTTTCCTTGTGCAAACTCATAGGTTACACACGGCGAGTGCACCATAATATCGAAGCGGCCGCCCATGTGTGATTGTGCACAACTGTCCAGTAAAAAAGACCAGGATCTATCCTCAATGGTTTTAAATAAGGTTAAGACTTTTTCGGGCGAAAAATTTGCTACGGTATGGGTGTTAATTGAAAAGGCCAAAGCTGCTCCAAAATAAAAATACTTACTTGCTGGACTACAGGCGCAAAGCATAAATCTCGTCACTAGTAACCGCTCATTAAGCACAACTTGGCTTAATTAATAATGCATGGTGGATTATCTATGTGTGAGTAGTATACTGCTGATTTTATACTTTCACCATGTCGCTTTGCACACTTTGTGTCAATTTACGCAGATCATTGACACTTGCTTTTGTAAAATTATCGTTGATATAAAGTATTACACAAGAATTTTACAGCACACCTAATATCAAGAGGGATTTATGACCACTATTCGTCAACAAGACTTTATAGATAGTATTGAAGATGCTTTACAGTTTATCTCATATTACCATCCATTGGATTACGTAAAAGCTGTCGAGCAAGCCTACAACAAAGAGGAAAGTAAAGCCGCAAAAGATGCAATGGCACAAATACTCATTAATTCAAGAATGTCCGCACAGGGCAAACGTCCTATTTGTCAAGATACAGGGATCGTAACATGCTTTGTAAAAGTGGGGATGCAGGTAAGCTGGGATAAGACCGACCTAACAGTGCAGCAAATGGTTGATGAAGGCACAAGACGCGCTTATTTAAATCCAGATAACCCGCTACGTGCTTCCATTGTTAAAGATCCAGCAGGTGCGCGCATAAATACGAAAGATAATACCCCAGCGGTGGTGCATATAGACATGATTGCCGGGGGTAAAGTAGAAGTAATGATTGCAGCCAAAGGCGGCGGTTCAGAAAATAAATCAAAAATGGTCATGTTAAACCCTAGCGATGATATTGCCGACTGGGTGGTGAAAACATTGCCAACCATGGGTGCGGGTTGGTGTCCACCGGGTATGTTAGGCATAGGCATTGGTGGCACAGCTGAAAAAGCAGCGGTACTAGCCAAAGAAAGTTTAATGGATCCAGTAGACATGCAAGACCTCATTGCCCGAGGCGCGGTTACAACAGAAGAAAAACTACGCGTCGATATTTATAAAAAAGTGAACGACCTAGGCATTGGCGCACAGGGCTTAGGGGGTTTAACAACCGTAGTGGATGTTAAAATAATGTCAGTTCCCACCCATGCTGCATCAAAGCCAATAGCAATGATCCCCAACTGCGCAGCAACGCGTCACGCACATTTCACCTTAGATGGCAGCGGGCCATATGAGCAAAAAGCCCCGCGTTTGGAAGACTGGCCAGAAATAACCTGGGAAGTGGGTGAAGACGTACGCAGAATAGATTTAAACACCGTTACGAAGGCCGACATTCAAGATTGGAAAGCGGGTGAAACGGTGCTTTTAAACGGTAAAATGTTGACAGGACGCGACGCTGCACATAAACGTATTCAGTCTATGTTGCAAAATGGAGAAGGTTTACCCGAGGGCGTCGACCTAACCAACAAATTTATTTATTATGTAGGCCCAGTTGATGCTGTGCGCGATGAAGCTGTAGGTCCAGCAGGACCAACAACAGCGACCCGTATGGATAAATTCACCGACATGATGCTTGAACAAACTGGTTTAATCGGCATGATTGGTAAAGCCGAACGCGGACCCGGCACTGTAGCCAGTATTGCTAAACATAAAGCAGTGTACTTAATGGCGGTTGGCGGCGCCGCCTATTTGGTTTCAAAAGCCATTAAAAAGTCTCGAGTGGTGGCTTTTGAAGACTTAGGCATGGAAGCTATTTATGAGTTTGACGTGGTTGACATGCCCGTAACTGTAGCAGTAGACAGTACCGGCGCCAATGTGCACGAGACCGGCCCTGCTATTTGGAAAGTAAATATAGCCGAAGCTGCAAAGGCATGAGCATGAAACGGGCTCTTAGTGAGCCGCCAACGCTCCAGGTGAACAATAAATTAAGTGATTAATAAAGGAGATGTATTGAACCTACCCATATGGGCACAAAATATAAGCGTATCCTACGAAGTTTTATTGCTTTCAGGTATGCTGTTTTTACCTATTTTGGTCGCATACGTCGTGTGGCGAGTGCACCACAAAAGCGTCGCTTTAATGCAAACCCAATGGCAACAGGAGCGCTACGCTTTACAAAGCGAGCTAGGCTTAGTGTCGCAAGCTCTTGCTCATTCTTCTTCTACCCAAGAACTTACCGTCATAAACAATGAAAAAGAAGCTAAGCTTCGGGAAAAAACGGCTCAGCAAAATCACTTAGATACTCGTAGACTACAGCAAATAGTGACAGATCAAGAGCGTCAGCTTGGTCAACTCTCGCAGCAGGCCAACGAACTATACGATTTGAAAGAACAGCACACACAGTTACAAACAAAGTATTATGCACTGCAAGATCGCTTATCGTTGCTACAGGCAAACTTTGAAGCGCAAGAAGCAGCGATTGCGCAAGAGCGCATAGGTTTCGATGAAAAGTTTCAACTCTTGGCTAATGCAGAAAAGCACTTAAACATCCAGTTTGAAAATCTTGCCAATAAAATTTTTGAACAAAAATCCGAGAAGTTTACCAAAACAAGTGAGCAAGGTATTTCGCATTTGTTGTCGCCACTGAAACAGCAAATTGACGACTTTAAAAAACAAATACGCGATCAATATGTGACAGAAGGACAAGAAAGAGCCTCTTTAAGAACCGAGATTTTAGGCTTAAAAGAGCTGAACTTGCAAATTACCCAAGAGGCAGCTGCGTTGACTAACGCGCTTAAAGGCGATAATAAGCAGCAGGGCAACTGGGGCGAAATTGTCCTTGCGCGAATTTTGGACGAGTCAGGCCTGCGTGATGGCCACGAATACGAAATACAAAAACACTTAGTTGCCAATGACGGTAAACGATACCGGCCCGACGTAGTAGTGCATTTGCCAAACAAAAAAGACATTGTGATTGACTCGAAGGTGTCGTTAATTGCACATGAGAGAGTCGTTAATGCCCAAAGCGATGACGAGCGTAAAAAAGCGCTTAAAGAGCATGTTGTATCTATTAAAGGGCATATTAAGGGCTTGAGTAAAAAGGACTACCAAGATTTATCGGGCGTGCAAACACTTGATTACGTGCTTATGTTTGTGCCTGTGGAGTCGGCGTTTATTTCAGCCGTTCAAGAAGCTCCCGACTTGGTTAAGCTAGCCATGGATAATCAAATAATGCTGGTGAGTCCTACTAATTTGCTCGTTGCACTGAGAACCATCAATAATATTTGGCAGTATGAATATCAGAGTCAACATGCTAAAACCATTGCTGATAAAGCTAAAAAAATGTACGACAAATTCGCTAATTTTGTTGAAGATATGCAGCGCATAGGGAGAAACATTGAGGCCTTAGAAAAGAGTTATGACGGTGCTATGAATAAGCTGTCTACCGGTCGTGGGAATTTAGTAACGCAAGCAGAAAGCTTCAAAACGCTTGGCGTAACGCCCACTAAATCGATTGATAGAGACTTATTGCCGCCTGCTCATTTTGATGAATCTAGCCGTTGAAATAGGGTGCGACCTGAACCAATATGATTAGCGATTGTTGACCTTTCTTAACCGCCCTGGCGCAGTCTATTATACTCGTCGTTGTCTATTTCAAACACATACATTAGGGTATCACGGGCGTGGTTGCTTAAGGGATCGCTCGGGTTGTCAGCAATCCTAAATAGCGCTGCTTTTAAGACATCGTTTGGTTTCACCGAACCGCTGTGCATAGTTGATAAAATTGCTACGCGAGTTTCAAAGTTATTATTTTCGCTAAGGTAGCTGCTTGCTAAGGTGACTCTTTCACTTTTATCACTGAAGCGAATAATATTTTCAACAATAAAACTAACTTCTTCTCGAGGCGCTTGGTTTAACGCAAACGATAGATCAGTAATAACTTTGTTTTTTTCATTTGAGTTGAGTTGAAAGGGCATCAATAAATCCAGCGCAAAGGTTCTATTAGTGCTGTCTGCCGGACTGTAAAGTGCAATATTTTTAATTGTAGAAACTATCTCATCATTGCCTACATGCATACCTCTACTTGAGACCAAGTGCAATAGTTTGGTATTGCCTATTGCGGTGCCTTGGGCGCTTAAGCGGGTCACTAAATTGGCCATAAGTAGCTCTTTGTCGACTATATCAGCGCTGTGAAGAACGCTGGTGATATAATAGGGTACTTGTGACTCAGTGCCTGAGTCAGCAAAGTAGTCGACTAAAATTTGAAAGTTTTCTGGATTGTCTTTTACTGCATTGCGCAGCAATTCAAGCGCAGACCCCATTTTTTTATAGGCTTCCTTTTCGCCACTTTGCTCCAGTGCGTTAAGAAATGCCAGAGTGTCAATAACACTGGCATTTTGAGCTAAAAACAGTTCGTCTTTGTCAGTGTTTTCCAAAACTGTGGTGCCACAATTATCTACAGACACGTATTGAGCTAGCCCCATATTTGTGGGTGAAGCGACAGTTCTATTAGATGCTCGTGCTGTTTTTTTAACATCTATGTCTACCAAGGACGTTTTTTTATGGCTAAACTCGCCAGATGCATCTAAGTGTTTAAGCGTGTTGTGTGTGGCCAACCAATATCCGCCAGCAAAGCCGGCAAGCGTGGATATGAGAATAAAAAAAGTGGCGGTGCTAGTAGCTTTCATATCAAATACGTATTAATCCTCAATATTGTTTAAGCTTTATTCGCTTAAGCCAAAACTAGTGGTGATCGCAACTTTTGCGTTTAGCATTAACATGACCGAGCAATACTTTTCGCAGGAAAGCTGTACTGCGCGCGCCAGATGTTTTTCGTTTATTTGTTTACCTGACACCTCGTAATGTGCGTGTATCGAGGCGAATACACGCGGGGGACTGTCTGCTCGCGTTGCTTCAAGTCTACAAATACAGCTTTCAATAGGCTGTCTTGCTTTACGCATAATCTCAACCACATCGACACTAGAGCAAGCACCTACGCTTATAAGTACAGCTTGCATAGGCGACAAATCATTTCCACTGCCGTCAAGGCTAATTGTTTTGCCGTCGTCCATCACACCGTCAAAGGCTAAACCATGTTCGCTTGGCTGCCATGTTATTTCTGCTTTCATTTTATTATTCCTTACCGTTAACGACTTAAGCCGTGCTAGCGTTAAACAGTATCTTGATTTAGATATAAACAGTTTTTTTCAATGCGAATTTTTTTCTGTTTGTACATATTACCAATTGCCTTCTTATATGCGGCTTTACTAACCTTAAAGCGAGCAAATATTTCATCAGGCGTACTCTTGTCGGTTACGGTCGACATACCGTCATGAGCGATTAGGTCTTCTAAGATTTGTTCGCTTAAATTAAGCCGTGCCTGAGGTGTTTGTACTTGTAAGGCAAGGTCTAATTTCCCGTCTTCACGCACAGACTTTACAAAGCCTTCAAGGTAATCACCCATTTTTACACTGGTAATTAAATCGCTGTTAAATAGTAAGCCCTGAAACTCGCCATTTACAATCGCTTTGTAGCCTAATGGCGTTTGTGCATAAATTAACAAGGAAACGGCCTGATTAGGACTCAGTTCTTGGCTATGCTCATGTAAAAAACGTTCAATTTTGGTGGTAGCAACCAGTTTTCCTATACGGTCTTGCAGGGCATAAACCACGTAACGAGTGCCAATATCAAGGTTGGTGTGTAGCTGGCCTTCTGGGGCGTATAAGTCGGGTTTAATACCCCAATCAAAAAAGCATCCATGATCGCTTGCGCCGACCACCACTAATGGGGCGAATTGATGAAGCATTACTTTAGGGGCGTCTATTGCGCCTAAAAACGAACCATCGGCATGGGTATATACAAACACATCAAGTTCTTGTCCCATTGTATAAACGTGAGAAGTGTCTTTAAGCATAACAAGCTGTTCGGATGATCCGCCATAGGCGAGCAGTTCGTACCCGAAAGGAAAAATTTCAACAACATGAAGGCGATTAAATTGGCCAATTTTTAGCATCTTGATATGATACCTATTAAATAAAAATGATTATAACAAAGTCTACAGAGTTTAGAGAGGGTAGCAATGAAACTAAATGCGGATATTGGTGAAAGTTATGGGAAATGGACTATGGGCAATGACAGTGACATTATGCCTTTGGTCGATCAAGCCAATATTGCCTGTGGTTATCACGCTGGTGATGCCCTTACTATGCAAAACACTATAAGTTTGGCAGCTAAACATGCGGTAGAAGTTGGCGCGCATGTTTCCTATCCCGATTTACAAGGCTTTGGACGTCGTTCAATGCAGTTAAGCTCGGATGAACTTATCGCTATGATCCACGCGCAAATAGCGACTTTAGAAGGCATGGCAAAGTGCCAAAGCGCGAAGATAGGATTTGTGAAACCTCACGGTGCTATGTATAACGACATGATGCAGCAACCCGCTTTATTTGAGTCCATAGTAATGGCTTTAGCAAGTTATCATTGCCGGTATGATTTAGTAATACAGGCGCTACCAGATGTGTCAATATTTTGTAGCACTGCGGCAAAGCATAATATACCACTGCGTTTTGAGGGCTTTGCCGACAGGGGCTATACGGCAAGCGGCTTTTTGGTCAGTCGAGACAAACCTAAGGCCGTATTATCCGAAACCCAAAGCCTGTTTCAAGCCAGTGCAATGATAAATGGAGACGCATTTCTAAGTGAATGTGGTAATGCGCTTGCACTTCATATTGACACTATTTGTGTACATAGTGATACCCCTGACTCGCTCATATTATGCCGGAAAATACGATCGCTCATTAGCAAACAAGTCAGCACTAAATCTGTGCATACATCCTAATGTTCGAACTTGAAAAGGATCAAGGTTATCAGTACATGCATAATGCCGTGCCACTTGATGAATATTCGCATGTCGAGCGAGTGAGTGAAGTAAGTATAATTATTCGCGTTAACGAAAAGAGTCGTACGTGTGCTAAACGGCCAGCTCTGTCTCTGCAAGCCCGTAATGCTAGGGTCAAGCGGTGCTTGGCGCTAATTAAAGCAAAGTCGCCCAAGTGGTTAATTGACCATGTGGTCTCTTACGACAGCCTGTTACTTGTATATGACGCCCAAGATATAAGGTATGACATTGTATTAAGGTTTTTGCTGAGCACGCTAGCTGAGTTGAAAGAGCCAGAAAAAAAGAAGTCACATGCAAAAAAAACCGAAAAAGAAATAGGCCATGTGCATCAAATTGATGTCTGCTATGAGCTAAATAATAAAAGCCAGCCCAGTGATATGAGTGCGGTTGAAGAATATACGAACTTAACCTCACGCGATATAGTGAGTTTGCATCAATCGATACAGTATCAGGTTTTCGCCATTGGATTCATGCCAAACTTTGCCTACCTAGGCGAACTATCACCACTTCTTCGTATGCCAAGACTTGCTCATCCAAGGCTGGCAGTGCCAGCGGGCGCCGTGGCGATTGCGGGTCAACAAACTGCTGTTTATCCGAGTATTTCCCCAGGAGGCTGGCACATTATTGGCTATACGGCTTTTTCGTTTTCTGATGATGCTACTGTTGCCATGGGGCCTGAGGATAAGGTCATATTCAAGGCAATAGACCAACATGAGTATGACCGTCAACTAAAGCAAGCGGAGAAATAAAATGCTGACGATCATAAAAAGTGGCCTTACAACGCAATGGACTGACAGCGGCAGAAAAGGCAGACAATTGAGTGGTTATAGTCAATCGGGGGCGATAGATTGGTTTAGCTTCCAACTGGCTAATGCCCTATGTGGCAATGCCTTGCACAGCCCTGCTCTTGAAGTGATGGCGGGTAATATTGAGTTTAGCGTTAGTATTGCTTGCGCAGTAGCTATCACCGGCGCGCATACCGATATAAGCATTAACAAGCAAAATATTAAAAACGGTAAAGTGTTTTTACTCAAAAAAAATGACCACGTTAAATTAGGCCCTGCTACAAAAGGACTGTTCACTTATATTGCGTTTTCAGCCGCATTTGAATTACCTGTGTTTGCCAACAGTGTGTGTGCGGTAAAACGAGAAAAGACAGGCGGCATGCAAGGTGATGGCAAGCCAATTATTGATGGTGAAGAGTTTGTGCTTATCAACGCGGCTCAGATTGACGACAAAGCCACGCGCTATTTCGGAAAAGGTGGCGCACAGACTAGTTTTACGCCGCTCATAAAGGCTTTTATTGCATCACAATTTTACACACAAAAAAAACTACCTTTTTCATTTTGCTACCAACAGGCTGCCTTCTCAAAAGTAGACAAACAGCGCTTTATCGCTCACGAATTTGAAATAACGCAGTACATTGATAAAATGGGCGTGCGCTTAGCAGGTCCACCCATACACTGTGAGCTAACGAACCTAATATCGCAGCCAATGGCAAACGGGGCCATTCAAATTCCCGGCAGTGGCTTGCCTATTATTATGCGAAACGACCGGCAAACAATAGGCGGTTATCCGGTTATAGGGACCGTAAATAGCCAAGGGCTTGCACTACTTGCCCAAGCAACAAGTTCACAAAAAATCACCTTTGTGGCGACCGATTTTGATACTGCAAATATATGGCGGCAATTGATTGATCTTCAGCTTAAACAGGTATTAAATACAACAAAGCTAAGGCTTTACGCATAGTTGTTTTTAGCGTAGTACATTGTACTTAAACGCTACGCGCTGAATTAGATGTAACCTTTAGGATATTACGCAATGCAGGTATTTTTAAACGGTAAATTTGTCGACAAAGAAAACGCGCTCATCTCTCCTATGGACAGAGGTTTCCTATTCGGAGACGGTATTTATGAAGTGATTCCTTGTTACCATTCAAAACCGGTTGGTTTATCACTTCATTTAGACCGAATGAACAGTGGTTTAGAAGAAATTGGCATTGCTTTTTATGCTGATAAACAAGAGTGGTTGACTACTATCAAGCACCTTATAGCGCAATTTGATGCCACATCAGTAGGCGTTTATATTCATGTTAGCAGAGGCACCGACACTAAGCGTTATCACGCCTATCCTGAAAACGTAAGCCCAACCGTTTTTGCCTATGGATTTGAAATACCGCCATCGCAAGACGTCGACAGAAAAACCGCAAAAGTGTATGAAGTCATTACGGGAGAGGATTTAAGGTGGCAACGCTGCCATATTAAATCAACGTCTCTATTAGGTAATGTAATGCATTTTCAGCAGGGTAAAAATGCAAAAAAGGATGAAATAATCTTGTTCAATAAGCATCACATTATTACCGAGGCGGCAGCCTGTAATGTGTTTGTCATTAAAGATAATATTATAATGACCCCCAAACTCGATAATCAATTACTGCCGGGGGTTACTCGCAATATACTGCTTCAATCTTTATCCTTGCAGGGAGGCTTTACAGTATTTGAGCAAGATATTAGTACCAAGCAGTTAGCAAACGCCGACGAGGTATGGATAACGTCATCAAGCAAAGAAGTAGGGGCGGTAGTTAAAGTAGATGATAGAATGTTGGGAAGCGGAAGGCCAGGGCCGCTATGGGAAGCAGCCCAAAATGCTTATAATGCTTCTAAGTATTCGTTTTAAATAGACTGTGATGAAGCTTGAGGACCTACTTTTAAGCTAGTAGGCCTACTCAATTACAGCCAGAGCTTATGTAAAGACACTATTTGTCTTCGTCGCAGTTGCCTTCCTTACACTCACCATATAAATACAAACTGTGATTTAGAAGAGTCATATTATTGGCTTTGGCAACTTCTTCTTGCCTTTTTTCAATAACATCGTCTTCAAATTCAACAACTTTCCCACACTTCAAACAAACTAAATGGTCGTGATGTTTCTTATGGCTTATTTCAAAAACCGATTTACCGCCTTCAAAATGGTGGCGGTGTAAAATACCAGCGTCGTCAAATTGGTTAAGTACCCTGTAAACAGTCGCTAATCCAATTTCTTCTTCCATATTAATTAATATCTTATATACCGCTTCAGCGCTAATATGTTGGTTGTTAGGATTCTGAAGTATTTCTAATATTTTGATACGGGGAAGCGTGACCTTTAAACCGGCTTTTTTTAGTTCTTTATTTTTATCCATCTCGTTATCAACCCCTTATATTTGAGATGTTAGTATAGGGTAAATTTAAAGTTTTATCACCTTCTGCCGTAACAATTATACGTCAAATTGACTTAAATAAATAATATCGTCCCTAAGTGTTGGGGTATTTTATTATTTTAATCGGCAAAGTGCTGATAGCACCAAGCAATCAAATCAGACGATCCTGAAAATTGAAACAGTGCTGCTGAGAAAAGCGCTTAAATAATTTAAGCTACATTAGTATCATTTAAGACAAGCGCGCAATATACGCTGTTGACCGAGGACTTATTGAACTTGAATCTGTTGGTTTTTCGCATTTTCTGCCAGATCATTAACAAAAAAGGCGGGGGATTCTATTGGAATAAAAAAGTCTCGCAGTACATAGTCTAAAACACGGTTTCTAATATTTCTAAAAAACGTGATTTTATCAACCGATAAAACTTCTTCAATTAACGCTTCCTTTTGTAAATAAAGCGTTAAACGTTGTTTATATTCTTGTTGAACTTGCGCCATCGCTGTTTGGGTGAACTCAGACGTGGCAACTAATTTCAATGCCCGCTTTTGGGTTTCGACGGCTTTATCGAACATATTGTTAGCGGCAAAGGTTGCTGCTAGTGTATCGACATAAATTGGATTTTGTCCGTGTGCTGGGTCTTCAACAACGCGCTGCGCCAAACTTAGTGCATATTCACTTTGCGTAAAGGGATTGTTGTCTAAGGTAGCTAAAAACCAAGCAATGTTATTCGTTGTCATAGGAAAGTCGGACTCTGCAGCGTCTTTTAATAAGCTGGTGGCGGCAGCAATATTCACCTCACCCACAAATCCATTGGCATGAATGAGAGCGAGTGTTGAGGCGTCAATGATCCTCGGATCTTTCTTGTTGGCTCGATTTAACATCCATATGGTATTGCTGGTGGGCGCGGTAATATTCTCGTTAAGTGCGTAAATAGACGCTAATACTACGTTGGCTGGTGCATAGTTTTTAGCAACTAAACTTGTGATACCAATTTCACTGTCTTTTCGTAGTGTGTCTGAGTCGGTATTTAAATGCACAAGACTGAACATTAACAACTGAGTGGCGCTGTCTTTGTAGGGTAGGGCTCGTAGCCATTCAAATACTTTACCTAAGTCTTGATAATCACTTTGGCGCGAATAAGCCCAGATTATACGTTTAATCGCCATAACTTTACCGTCTTTAGCGGCACTTAAGCAGGTGTCGTGCGCAAGGGAAGGCGCAGCTGTTTCAACGTCGTTGCATGACAGCAGGCGTTCGTCAAATTCAACTAGTCGCGCATTGTCTATCTCGGATAGTGATGCAGATTCCTCAGACTTAATACTAAAATAGCCAATTACTAGTGCTACCGCGCACACTCCAACCACTACTTTCCATGTGAAGAAGGATGATTTTTTAGCTTGTGCTGGTTCTATCAAGATTTTATCCAAGCTCTGCTAAACACATTTCTTCATGTACTTTTTTGCACCAAGCTTTAACTCTTTGTTCAGTTAATTCAGGCTGGCGATCTTCGTCAATACCCAAACCGACAAAGTGATCGTCGTCGCTCATACCTTTAGACGCTTCAAAGTCGTAACCTTCGGTGGGCCATTTGCCTATGAGGATAGCTCCCTTAGGTTCTACGATGTCTCTTATCATACCCATTGCATCTAAGAAATACTCGGCATAGTCTTCTTGATCACCACAGCCGAATATAGCCACAAGCTTGTCTTTAAAATTAAGATCTTCAAGCTCTGGAAAAAAATCGTCCCAGTCACACTGTGCTTCGCCGTAATACCAAGTAGGGATACCAAAAATCAGTAAATCAAATTCTGCAATTTGTTCTTTTGTGCTTTTTGCAATGTCTTTTACGTCAATAAGCTTTTTGCCCAGTTCTTTTTGGATCATTTTAGCAATATGCTCGGTGTTGCCTGTATCGCTGCCAAAAAATAAACCTACCGTTGCCATTTTAATACTCCACTAAAGTGCAAATGAGTCGCTGCGTTTTGCAATTAAACGCCCGAACCTATATAAAATAATTGAATGATGCCTTTCACCACAAATCCTAAACCGCCTAAGCCTAAAACTCCATAGGCAACGAAACGACCTATTTTAGGAACATCGTTTTTTTTCATGACGTCATGTATAGCATAGCCCATTAATAAAAATAACGCTGCTAGTGTTACATTGAGTAATATTCCTTCAATGTGTTGAACCGTTTCTGCTGACATGAGGCCTTGACTTATCGGTATAGATTATTATGCAATATTATCATAAAACAAAGCGAAAAGAGTAAAATGAAGCGCAAATATAATGCACCTTGAGTGCTAATGTGTCCGCATTAGGTTCCAAGTAAATGCTTTGTTATTAGCGTGTTAACAAGCAGTGGCTTTTCGGCATGTAACCAATGCCCCGCTTTTACTAGCTTTGCTTTTGCCTGTGGAAACTGGGCCCTAATTTCACCTTGATAATCACTCAATATATAATCAGAATTTTCTCCTTTTATGAAAAGGGTCTCGTTGTTATAAATAACTTGTTTATTGAGGGGCCAATCAATTAAGCGCTCATAGTCTCTGCTCAGAACGTGTAAATTAAAACGCCAATTCCATTTACCATTCTGTTCATATAAACTTTTAAGCAGAAACGCCTGAGTGCCGGCATCAGCAATAAACTTAGCCATAAATTGCTGCGCTTCTTTGCGCGATCGAATATCGCTCAAAGGCACCGCTGTCAGACCGTCTATTACATTTTGATGCCGGTGCTGATAAGCGACCGGCGCAATATCTAGAATAATAAGTTTTTGTATTAGTGCGGCTTGCTGAAATGCAATCCACATAGCTACTTTTCCACCAAGGGAATGACCAATTATGCTTGCCTTACCAATGTTCATTTTACTCAGCGTGAGAATAACTTGCTGTGCGTAGTCTTCAAAGCTGAAATGTAAAGAGTGAGGCGATTGACCATGATCAGGGAGATCCATGTTAATGACTCGAAACTGAGTTTGTAAATGCCGCCGAATAACACTTAAGTTATCACTGCTGCCAAATAAGCCATGCAGTAAGACAACCACCGGTAAACTACTTATTTCTAATGAGTTGTTTGGTGGCACATACTCAAGGTAATGCAATGTTTTAAGCATGCCAAGCGCTACATATTAGGGTAATTGGGACCACCAGTGCCCTCTGGCACTACCCACTTGATGTTTTGTGACGGATCTTTGATATCGCAAGTTTTACAATGTACGCAGTTTTGTGCGTTAATCTGGAAGCGTTTGTCACCGTTGGCTTCCTCGACAACTTCGTAAACACCTGCTGGGCAATAGCGCGCAGCAGGTTCATTGTATTTAGGCAAATTAACACTAATAGGAATTGAAGCGTCTACCAAATGTAAATGGCCAGGCTGATCTTCTTCATGATTGGTGTTAGACAAAAATACCGATGTTAGTTTATCAAAGCTTAATTTGCTGTCAGGCTTGTGATAATCGATTTTCTTTGCATTGGCCGCAGGCACTAGTGTGGCGTAATCAGGCGTTGAGTCAGTCAATGTAAAGGGAAGTTTCCCGCCGAAGATATTTTGGTCTAGGGTGTTATAAGCACCGCCAAAGAAGTTTCCGAACTTGTGAATGGCCGAACCGAAATTACGTGAGCTATAAAGCTCATTGTATAACCAAGATGCTTTAAAATTATCAAGGTATTCGACCGGATCCCTAACGGCTACAGATTCTTCAAGCAGTGGGAACAGGGTTTCGGCTGCCAACATGCCCGACTTCATTGCGGTATGGTTGCCTTTTATTTTGGCAAAATTCAAGGTGCCTGCGTCACAGCCAACCATAATACCGCCGGGGAAAGTCATTTTAGGTAGTGACTGCAATCCACCTTTTGTAATGGCTCTAGCGCCGTAGCTCACGCGGGCACCGTCTTTTAGCGTAGAGGCAATGACCGGATGATGTTTCAAACGCTGAAATTCATCGAAAGGACTCAAATGTGGGTTTTTATAATTCAGATCTACAATTAGACCGACGAACACTTGGTTGTTTTCGGCATGATACAAATAGCTTCCGCCGGTAGAACCAGATTCGTCTAAAGGCCAGCCAGCGGTGTGTACCACTAGCCCTTCTTGATGCTGGCCTGCTGGGATATCCCAAATCTCCTTAAACCCAATAGCATAGTGCTGAGGGCTTATGTCTTTGTCTAGCGCAAATTTTTCAATGAGTGACTTGCCTAAATGACCTCTGCAGCCTTCGGCAAAAACGGTATATTTAGCGGTGAGCAGCATGCCAGGCATGTAGGTGTCTTTGTGTTCACCACTTTGGGATATGCCCATATCGCCTGTTATTATTCCTGCCACATTGCCTTGTTCATCATAATGCACTTGGGCCGCGGCAAACCCTGGGTAAACTTCAACGCCTAAGGCTTCCGCTTGCAGTGCTAACCATCTGCACATATTGGCCATACTAGTAATGTAATTACCGTCGTTGTGCATCGTCTTAGGAGCCATGAAATTAGGCAGTTTAATGCTGTTGTGTGCACTTCTTAATAGATAAATTTCGTCATGGGTGACTTTGGTGTTCAACGGAGCGCCCAATTCTTGCCAGTTTCCAAATAATTCGTCTAGTGCTTTGGTTTCAAACACCGCGCCAGATAAGATGTGTGCGCCAACCTCAGAGCCTTTCTCAAGTACGCATACATTGAGTTCTTTATCGTGCTGATTAGCCAGCTGTTTCAGTTTGATTGCCGTTGATAGTCCTGATGGGCCCGCACCCACCACAACAACGTCAAATTCCATTACTTCTCTTTCCATGGGTCACTCCAAAGGCAAGTAAAAAAGTTATAGTTCTTTATTAATAAATTTAATTTTACTCAAAGTAAGAACGTTGTAATACTATATCATGATTATTTATGCGTACATCCGTCAATTAAACGATGCACAAGTATCGCGCAAAACAATATGATCTGCAGTTGACGTTTATGTTAAGTGTATATAGATTTCAATGGACATCATGACTAGTAAAATTTAATTAGTAAATGATCATGACTTAATTAGCATTGTTTTTTAGCAACAAGAACTACTTTAGGCGTATAATGCTAACATTAAGTCATGTTCAATGCTTAACAATAGCTTAGGAGAAAGTATGAAGATCTTAGTACCAATTAAGCGTGCTATCGACTACAACGTAAAAGTACGCGTTAAGTCAGACAATAGCGACGTTGATTTAAACAATGTAAAAATGGCCATAAATCCATTTTGCGAGATTGCCGTTGAAGAAGCCATCAGGCTCAAAGAAAAGGGCATAGCGACCGAAATTATTGTGGTGTCTATAGGACCAAAAGCGGTACAAGAGCAAATTAGAACAGGGTTAGCGCTAGGGGCTGACCGCGCCGTTCATATCGAGACAGACGCTGCCTTGGATTCATTGCAAATTGCCAAGCTATTGAAAACGGTGGTTGACAAAGAACTGCCCGATTTAGTGATATTAGGTAAGCAAGCAATCGATTCAGACAACAACCAAACCGGTCAAATGCTAGCTGCACTTACTGGTATGCCTCAGGGCACATTTGCCAGTGAAGTGTTAGTGGCCGATGGCAAAGTAAATGTAACGCGCGAAATTGACGGCGGTTTGCAAACGGTATCCTTAACTCTGCCTGCGGTGGTGACTACCGATTTGCGCTTAAACGAACCACGCTACGCTTCTCTACCCAATATAATGAAAGCCAAGCGTAAGCCAATTGATGTAATAAGCGCAGCCGATTTAGGCGTTAATTTGAGCTCGAACATAAAACTGCTTAAAGTGATGGCTCCCGAACAACGCAAAGGCGGCGTGAAAGTAGCTGATGTAGCGGAGTTAGTGGCAAAATTGAAAAACGAAGCTAAGGTGATCTCATGAGTATTTTAGTCTATGCAGAACATGACAACGAGTCATTAAAAACAGAAACCAACAAACTAGTGCATGCGGCAAGTGCCGCTGGCGGCGACATTACAGTATTGGTTGTGGGTAAAAACTGCGGTCTAGTGGCGCAAGCAGCAGCCAAAATTACAGGGGTAAGTAAAGTATTAGTGGCAGACAATGTCGCCTATGCGCATCAACTAGCAGAAAACGTAGCCGATTTAGTGGTTGAACTAGCCGCTAGCTATACGCACGTATTTGCCGCTGCCACTACCACAGGCAAGAACTTCATGCCACGCGTAGCCGCTTTACTCGATGTTGCTCAAATTTCTGACATTATAAAAGTAGAGTCAGCTGACACATTTGTACGCCCCATATACGCGGGTAATGCAATTGCTACTGTTCAGTCATCAGATTCGGTAAAAATTGTAACGGTTCGCGCCGCTTCTTTCGACGCCGCTGCTAACGATGGCAGTGCCTCTGTAGAAAATGTTGATATTGTAAAAGTATCTGAAAAATCATCTTTCGTATCTGCTGAGTTAACGGTATCAGAGCGTCCAGAATTGTCGGCCGCTGATGTTATTATATCGGGTGGTCGCGGTATGCAAAACGGTGAAAACTTTAGTTTGCTGCATGGCATAGCCGATAAATTAGGCGCCGCCATTGGTGCATCGCGCGCCGCGGTAGACGCTGGTTTTGTATCAAACGACATGCAGGTTGGTCAAACAGGTAAAATTGTTGCGCCTAACTTGTATATTGCGGTTGGATTATCAGGTGCTATCCAACATTTAGCCGGTATGAAAGACTCCAAAGTTATTGTGGCAATTAATAAAGACGAAGAAGCACCCATTTTCCAGGTTGCCGACTATGGCTTGGTGGGCGATTTGTTCGATTTATTGCCACAACTTGAAGCAGCGCTTTAGTAGGTTGACAATACGATAGCCTATTTAGGATTGTGAAAAGTCTGCAATTGCAGCATATTGAAAATTAAGCCGGCGCACTGTCGGCTTTTTATTGTAGCTGCAAATCTCGAGTAAATTAAAACGGCTGCTGCGCAAAAGCAAATATTTTAGGTTGCTCAAGAGTTGGAGATAATACGCCTCACGATATAAAACATTCCCCAATGATTAGCGCCTCTTCTTGTGTATTAATAATATGCAGCGATAGCCTAAACACATTTCCTCGACAGTCATATTTAACCCTATTTTGATCAAGCTTTGCCTTTGCTCTAGCATTGTCAATTGCGGGTATACATAGGCTTCCACCAAAACTAGCGCAGTGCTCTTTGATTTCGGCGTATCGTCTATTTTCAGGCAGTGCTTGTGCTATTGCCTGCTTCATCAATTCGTTATGCGTAACCACTGCAGGTAAGGTTAACGTTAACAAAGTGTTGATTGACGCTGTTGCGATTACATAAGGCGCGATGCTTGGCGTACCGCCCCAGAAGCGCTTCGCGTCTTGTGCTGCACGATAGTTTTCAATGTCAAATTCAAAGGGGTTTTCATGCGAAAACCAGCCAATAGGGTCAGGTTCAAGCGATGGTAGCAGCGCATCTTTAACGTACATAAATCCAGCGCCAGGCCCTCCGCATAACCATTTCACACATGAACCAAATACCGCATCTGCCTGCCATTGCTTTACGTCAACTGGCACAATTCCTACCGATTGGGCTATATCGACACAGGCAAAAGCCTCAAACTGTTTAGCAATTTTGCATATGTCAGCCACATTAGATTTTACTGATGTATTGGAGTGAACATGGGTGACCAAACACGCCAGTACACTGTGATTTTCAAATGCGCTATACCATGCATCAATATCATTGGGGTCGCCTTGTATTAAGTGCAGTTTTACATTAAACGTTTTTACTAAGCCTGTTATCACAAAGCCCATCGAGGCAAAAGCGTCTTTGTGCATTAAAATGGTAGATCGATGCTTGTGCGTGGGGAGCTTTGCAACAGCGGTTAAGAAAGCGTAAAAGCCTGATGCAAGATTAATCTGTGGACAAATTAAGTGATGCGGGGCATTTATTACCCGTCCTATAGCGTCACAAAAAGTGTCTATTTGCTCAAGCCAAAGCGGCCATGCATCACCTCCTTGTTTTGCCCACGTCTGTAGATATTCGGTTTGCAATGCATATGAGGCCGATTTAGGTAATGGCCCTACTGAATGTGATAGTGCATATATACCGTCAGGTTTTTCGAATAAATCAGATGTGTCCATTTACACGTCCTGCAGTTTGTTTGAGCCAGTTCTATTCACAACAAAATATCTATGCGCTGTAAAGTACAATGACTGCCGATCGCTAAAAAAGCCATTAGCTCTTGCCGCTAATAGAAGCACGTACTTTGCCATATTCGCCGCCCCACTTATCAGTCATTGCGTTGCGCACATCCCATAGCGCGGGAAAGAAGCGCTTGGCCGCGCCTTTTTGCAATAGCTCAACGGGCCTGCCTTTTAAAGATTTAGAACCTAAGCCGATTGATCGGTGAATTAAAAATAGGTGGCGTGTTCTAAACAGTTGCAGTTGCTCATCAAACTCAGTTAGCGCTTCAGCCACTGCATATTTGTGATCATGGGTGTAGTCTTCATCATATATCTGTTCAACGCTAATTTTGCCGTTTTCTAAGTAATGTTCATGAAAGGTAGACCAAATATCTTCAGGCATTTGTACGAGTATTTTAAAGCCCGGAGACTCTTGTCCGCTGCCATTGCCTAACTGTAGCCTTATTTGCTGATATTCCTTAGGCGACATAGTTTCTAAGACATCGAGCTGGTCCGTCATTAATCGCTGGAGTTTGTTAACTCTGGAGAACAAAGTGATAACCCTGTGGTGTTTTTGCAGCGCCATATAGCCAATAATATCCACTAGAGTAAAACATATGAGCTTCATCCATAGTTCTTCTACCTGATGCACAATTTGAAACTGCATTTCATCGGCAGTGGCTAAGTCTTTTATGGGCTTTTGGCAGTCAAGTAGCTTGTCACATTGCAAATATATCCCGTAGTCTAGCATTTCTGGATTTTCAATTAGGGTATGGTATTTTTCTTTGATATCGCAGGCACTGAGTTTTATTTGCTTGGCCACTTTTTAATACGCCTCTTTTATATTATACCTGAATGTTCAATGCGTTCATGCGCCTCTTTTAGGTGCATAGCAGTAAACATGTTTAGCAAGTCTATCTAAACATTTATATAAGCATAAGCTAGCTGAAAAAACCGCATTTAGCAAAGCTGTTTATACATGCTCATAAACGCAAGCTCATGATGAAAAGTCAGTTCTCAGTTTTTTCACTGATTGAATTCTGACAATAGTTTAATCTACTTTAGTAGCCGTATGAGAGTTTAAGCAGGTATACTAATATTAGTTTATTTACGGACGATTCTTCTTTATTTATGATCAACACATTTAAAAAAGTCGGTATTCCCATTGTTATTTTAGTGGCAGCACTTTGCGCGCTTGCCCTGATGATCCTCATGAAACCAGAACCAGAGAAAACCGAAGTGGTGACGCAATCATTTTTAGTAGATGCGCAGCCTATCTTCACTGAAAACATTGACTTCTTAGTTCATGCTCAAGGCTCAGTCACCCCAAAACATCGAACCATTTTGAGCACACAAGTCAGCGGTAGAGTTATATCAGTCTCTGATAGATTTGATGAAGGCGGCTTTTTTAGTAAAGGTGAAGTGTTAGTTGAACTAGAAAGTGACGATTATGAAACAGATTTGTTATTAGCTGAAGCCGACGTTGCCCGCGCTCAAGCCGCACTTAATGAAGAAATTGCACGTTCTGAAGTGGCTGCACGTGAATGGGAATCTATCAATACCAGCACACCTACAGCTCTAGGCTTACGCAAACCTCAACTAGCCCGCGAGCAGGCCAACGTTAAAGCATCCCTAGCCAAATTAGAACGCGCAAAACGCAATTTATCACGTACCCAAATTACTGCGCCATACGATGGTCTTGTTAAAGCTAAAATGATTGATGTTGGTCAGTTTGTTACTGTGGGTACACAAATTGGCGAGATTTTTTCTACTGACACGGCTCAGGTGCGCTTGCCGCTAACCGATAACGACGTGGCGTTTATTGGAGATTTGAAAATCCAGCAGCCGATGGTTTCACTAAGCGCCGATGTTGCCGGTAAACGTCATTTCTGGCAGGGCACCTTAGTGCGCGATGAAGCGGTATTAGATGAATCGCGACGCGTGATTTATGGCGTAGTTGAAATAACTGATCCCTACAACTTGAAAAGCCAAGAACATCCCAATACGCTTAAATTTGGCCGATTTGTTAGCGCGGCCATTAGCGGCCTAACCGCGAAAGATATTATAAAACTTCCGCGCTACGTGCTGCGCTTAGACGGCACGATATTGTCAGTTACTGACGAAAACACCCTGCAAATAAACTCAGTAGACGTTATGCGCGCCGACCAAGACTATGTTTATATTAGCGGCGGTTTGCCAATTGAGCACCTGGTGGTAATGAGTGCGGTATCTACCCCTTACACGGGAATGCCGGTAAGATTCACCACTGACGAACCGACAAAATCCATCATTAATGAAAGTGAACGAAGCGTGGAGGTCAGCTTATGAGTGACAGCGTTGATACTATTGACACAAACAAAGGCCTTATTGCGTGGTTTGCCCGTAACAGCGTAGCGGCAAACCTGCTCATGGTATTCATTATCATTGGCGGAATTTTCGGTGTCATTAATGTTCAAAAACAAATATTTCCGCAGTTTGTAATCAATGTCATCAGCATACAGGTTCCTTATTTAGGCGCTGCACCACAAGAGGTAGAAGAGGGAGTAATACTACGTATTGAAGAAGCCATAAAAGAGCTGGAGGGGATCAAAAAAATCACCTCAGTTGCCCGCGAGGGACTCGCCACGGTGAGCGTTGAAGCACTAGACGGATACGACGTTCAAATCTTACTAGATGAAATAAAAGTGCAGGTGGACGCTATCTCTACCTTTCCTGCCAATACAGAGAAACCAGTCGTATTTCGCATAAAAGCCCAGCAAGACGTGCTGTGGGTTTCGGTTTACGGGGATGTGACTGAACGTGAACTTAAAGAAGCCACCACCAATATGCGAGAGGAGATGGCTAATTTACCCGGTGTTTCAGACGTAAGTGTGTTTGGTGCGCGCGATTTTGAAGTATCGGTTGAAATTTCTGAGGTGCAGCTGCAAGCCTACAATTTAACCTTTGAAGATGTAGTTAATGCGATTCGTCGCACGTCTGTTGATATTCCAGGCGGCTCAATTCGCTCTGAAAACGGCAACATTTTGCTAAGAGCTAAAGGACAGGCTTACACCGCTTGGGACTTTGCTCAAATTCCGCTTATTAATCGCAGTGACGGTACGCGTTTGTTAGTGGGCGACATTGCATCTATCAACGACGGTTTTGTGGAAGACAACAACTTTGCCCTGTTTGACGGTAAAACCGCCATGAGCATTCGCGTGCGTGCGGTTGGCGATCAAAACGCCCTGCAAATTTCGGAAAACATTAATAAATATTTAGACGAAAAGCGCGCAGAGTTTCCAAACAATATTACCGCAGACAGTTGGGGGGACAGTTCGTTTTATTTGGCTGATCGCTTAAGTATGATGATAAAAAACATGCTTATGGGTGCTTTTTTAGTCTTTTGTGTGTTAACTATTTTCTTGCGACTTAAACTTGCGTTTTGGGTAATGGTTGGACTGCCGGTGTGCTTTTTGGGAGCGCTTATGTTTATGCCCATGCAAGGAATAGGCGTCTCTATAAATCTACTCAGTTTATTCGGCTTTATACTCGTGCTAGGAATAGTGGTAGACGACGCGATTATAATGGGAGAATCGGCCTACACTGAAATAGACAGGAAAGGTCACAGTATAGACAATGTAATACGCGGCGTAAAACGAGTGGCAATGCCGGCTACCTTTGGCGTACTTACCACGATAGCTGCTTTTTCACCCATGCTGATGGTCAGCGGCACCTTTGGCGTTATCTGGAAAACCATTGGCATGGTGGTAATTTTGTGCTTGATTTTCTCACTGGTAGAATCAAAGCTGATCTTGCCTGCGCATTTGGCGCATATGAAAATTCGTCCCTATAACCCTCGTACAGCCAACTTTTTACAGCGCCTGCGAGTGCGTATAAATAAGCGCTTAAATAGCTTTATTAAAAATAGCTACGGGCCATTTTTGCTCAAGTGTGTGCGTAATAGATACACCACGCTGGCGTCTTTTATTGGCATTTTTATTTTGACCATTGGTCTGTTTGCAGGTGGATTTGTGCGTTTTGTGTTTTTTCCAATCATACCGTCTGACTTCATCATTGCGTCGGTAGAAATGGAACCCGGTTCATCTATTAATCAGCGTGACACCGCAATACAAGCGCTTTTATTCTCAGCTGAGCAAATGAATCAACAGATTATAGAGGATACCGGTTCGCCTGTTATTAAACATTCTTTAGCGTTTGATAATGGACCGCTGTCGGGTCAAATATTCATTGAATTGACCAAAGGCGAAACAAGAGATTTAAGCGATACCAAGATAAAAGACGTTTGGCGCGAGTTCTTACAAGAAATACCCGGCGTACGTTCTTTAGACATTAGTAGTCCTGGAGGCCCCGGCGGCGGCTCTGATCTAGACTTTGAGTTTAGCTCCAATAACATAGACCAGTTAAAAGCCATCAGCGAGGAGTTGACGCAATATTTAGAAGCCTACACGGGCGTGACCGAGGTTAACGACTCTTTCAGCGGTGGCAGCGATGAAATCCAGCTTGAAGTAAAGCCGCAGGCTGAAGCTATAGGGATTAGTTTGTCGCAGCTTGCTCAGCAAGTAAGATACGGTTTTTTTGGTGCCGAAGCGCAGCGTATTCAGCGCGACGATGAGGAAGTGCGCGTAATGGTACGCTACCCCCAAGAAGAGCGTAATTCGGTCGGAAATCTTGAAAATATGCTAGTGCGCGCGCCTAACGGCGACAACATTCCTTTTAGCCAAGTTGCCAATGTGACGCTAGCGCAAGGCTATTCTAGCATTGTGCGCGTGGACGGTTCGCGCTCCATCACTGTTTCTGGCAAGGTAAACAAAGATGTAGTTGATCCAGGCGAAGTAGCGCGTGATGTGATGAGCAACTTTATTCCGGCGTTGCTTGAGCGTTATCCGGATGTTAGCTCTAAACTACAAGGCACCTCGCGCGAACAGAGTGAAGCGATGGCGTCGCTTGCGCAAGGTTTCCTATTTGCTTTGTTGGCTATTTACGCGCTCATGGCTATTCCACTTAAATCTTATTCCCAGCCTCTAATTATTATGTCGGTCATTCCTTTTGGCCTTATTGGGGCAATAGTCGGGCACATGATCTTGTTTAAGGCGGTAAGCGTGCTGTCAATTTGCGGTATTATTGCGCTTTCAGGGGTGGTGGTGAACGATTCTCTTATTATGGTCGATTTTGTGAATCGTGCACGCAAAGAAGGTCGCTCGCTAATGGAATCTGTGTTAACCGCGGGAACGGAACGATTTAGAGCCATTGTGTTAACCTCATTAACCACGTTTATGGGCCTAATGCCAATCGTGTTCGAACGCAGTTTACAGGCACAAATTGTTATTCCGATGGCCATATCTTTGGCATTTGGTATTTTGTTCGCCACGGTAATCACGCTACTATTGGTGCCCTCACTTTACTTGGTACTAGACGATATCAAGGGTATATTTAGAGATGAAGAGCAAGATGCGCCCGCTAAGCTCGTACAGCAAGATGAGGGTGCTCAATAATAGCAGGCATTAACAGCGCTTAATTTGAGCGATTTTAATTTTAAAAAACCATCGACTAGGTACTTATATTGTTATTGGGAAATAGCATGAGGTCTCCTAGTTTCTTCGAAAGTCTAACAGGCAATGACAGCCGGTAAAAAAAGGAAAAGGAATGATGCACAGGTCAGTTAATTTTAATTATCTAAAGACACAGCCTAAGTCAGCAATTTTACGAATGAACACGCTTGCGTTTATTATAGTTTTTCTGGGTGTGCAGGCATCAAGCGCAGTGGCTCAAAATGGCACTGTTGGCAAAGAATTTGCACAGAGCTTTGCACAAAGTGGTGTTTCTGGCGCTGCTATTATCGCTCAAGAAAACAAAGCCCTTACAGGCTTAGCGCATCCTCACTTTCAGCCTGAAGATATTTTCGAACTTGAAGTGGCCAGCGACCCTCAAGTGTCACCTAATGGCAAAAAAATTGCCTATGTGCGTCGGTCAAACGATATTATGGATGACACCACACGTGCAAGCATTTGGATAGTGGACGTCTCGGGAGAGAACCACCGACCTGTGATATCGTCTCAAAAAAATCACTATTCACCGCGCTGGTCTCCCGATGGCAAAAGACTTGCCTATGTATCTACCGCTGAAGGAGCGCCACAGTTATATGTGCGCTGGATGGACACAGGTCAAACAGCTTTAGTGACTAACGTAGCATCTTCGTTGTCGTCTATTGCATGGTCGCGAGATGGCAAAACAATTGCTTTTAGCATGAGTGTAGCTTCGGATGAAAAACCGTTCAGCGTAAAAATGCCAGCAAAACCCAAAGGAGCAAATTGGGCTGATTCTTTTCAATATATTACCAAAGCGCGCTATCAAGCAGACGGTCGCGGCTTGCTTGATCCTGCTTATACTCAAATCTTTATAGTGCCCAGTGATGGCGGCTCCGCTAGGCAGTTATCTATAGGAAACTTCCATCATAGCGGCACATTGAGCTGGGGCGCTGACAGTGAGCATCTTTATTTTTCTGCAAACCGCTCTGAAAATTGGGAGTATGAGCCAAACGAATCAGACATATATTCAATAGATATGAGCGGCGCGCTGCAGCAAATAAGCAATGCTCCTGGTCTTGAAAACAATCCGGTTGTATCCCCTAATGGTAAGTTTATAGCTTATTCAAAGCGCGATGATAAAAACCTTGCCTATCGCAATCGCTATTTACATGTAATGGATATTAACGGTGAAAACGACAAAAATTTATCAGCAAGCGTTGACAACGCCGTGTCTAATTTTCATTGGAAAGGCAACGCCGGTATTTACTATCAACAAATGGTCAGAGGCGTCACGCAAATTGACTATGTGACCTTAGCCAGTGCCAAGCACAGCAATATTACTAATGGATTAGGCGGTGTATCGCTTGGTCGTCCCTATACAAGTGGTACTTTTGACTACGCTGACGCTACGTTTGCTTTCACCAAAGGACGTCATGATAGACCAGCCGATATATTTGTGCAGCAAGGCAGTAAACAGGCGCAGCTTACGCAATTAAACGAAGACTTGTTTGGTCACAAAACCTTAGGCGCCATTGAAGAGTTTACCTATAATTCGTCTATAGATGGGGAAGAAATACACGGCTGGTATATTTTACCGCCAGACTATGATGCCAGCAAAAAGTATCCGTTAATTATTGAAATCCACGGCGGACCGCATTTAGCCTATGGACCGCATTTTACGGCAGAATTACAGCGTATGGCGGCAGAAGGTTATATTGTTTTTTACAATAATCACCGCGGCAGCTCTGGCTATGGAGAGCGCTTTGCTCTTTTATTGCAAAACAAATATTCGTCCAAATACGACTTTGCCGACCATATGTCAGGAATAGACGCTTTAATAGAAAAAGGTTTGGTGAATGAAGAGCGGCTTTACATAACTGGCGGCTCTGCAGGTGGCATTGCCACCGCCTATGCCATTGGGCTAACAGATCGTTTTAAAGCGGCTGTAGTGGCTAAACCCGTCATTAACTGGTTGTCCAAAGTGCTGACCGCAGACAGCGGTTTGTCGCAAATTCCGAACCAGTTTCCAGGCATGCCATGGGAAGAGTTTGAGCATTATTGGGAGCGCTCGCCGCTCTCACTCGTGGGTAATGTGACCACACCCACCATGCTCATTACTGGGGTAGACGACAAACGCACGCCGATGTCAGAAACCGTGCAGTATTATCAGGCTTTAAAACTGCTAAAAGTAGACACCGTGCTTGTAAAAGTGCCAGGGGCATCACACGCCATCGCTAATCGCCCATCTCATTTAGTTGGTAAGATAGAGAATATTTTGGCGTGGTTTGAAAAGTACGAATAGAGATAAGCTGTCTGCAAGGTGTGGCTCATAGAACGAAGTGAAACTTTGGAACACACCTTGGGAGACAATTAATTGAGCAGTAAAGCGACCACATGATCCAAGTTTCTGCCAATTGCGGCGCGATTCTTATAAACAACAATAGGCCGCTCTAGTAGTCTTGGATACTTTGCAATAGCGGCTAAAACATCATCATCTTTAGAGGTTTCAGATAAACCGGCTTTCGAGAATTCATCCTCTTGGTCTCTTATCATTTGGTGCGTTGACAGGATATCTAACTTCTTATATATATCTTCTAATTCAAGTTTAGATCGCGGATTTTTAATATACTCAATGACCTTTACCTCTTCTACCTGTTCGCGCACAAATGCTAATATTTGTCGGCTTTTCGAGCATTTCGGGTTGTGATAGAAAACTGCTGTAGACATTATATGATCCTATTTTATAAAGTTTAACTGCGAGTGGAACATACATACGCTGCGCTTGCTACTATTATAGTTACTGTTTTGATGAACCCTTTCACATTTTCAAACGAAGTTAACGTTTTAAGAGCTCAATATATTGACGCACCAAACCCCAATAATGGGTCAGGTTCATTTAGCTTGTTGAAACAGTTTTACCTATTTGTAATAATGTAGATATTACCTTTCCTTCATCTTAAGAATCAACTAGCCGAAGCTTTATACACTTTATCCTTGTACTCCTTGGGCGTTAGCGACGTCAATCTTTTAAACAGACGCGTGAATGAGCTGTTGTCGTCATAGCCAACCGCGCTAGATAAAGACTTAATGTTAGTTTCCCCAATTTCCAGCAATCGCTTTGCTTGTTCAATACGAACAGCTTGAATGTAGGCCAATGGCCGCATGCTTACACTCGCTTGAAAGCGTCGGTTTAGGGTACGTGGAATAAGATTAAAGTCAGAGCACAAGCCAGATACGCTAATGGGATCGCAGAAATTGTCTTCTATATAATCTTGCACTTGGCGCACAAGCGCGTCTGAGTGGCTTTTATACAAATTCACATTGGCATATAAACTCTGATTCCGCCTACGTGAATCAATGACTTGCGTTTTCGCTACTTGACCAGCAATGTCACGTCCGCAATAGCGCTCAATTAACAGCAAGCCCAAATCATAAAATGCGCTGCCGCCTGCTGCGCAAAATATATTGTCGTGTTGGGTAACAAGTTTTGAAGGCGTTAATAGCACCAGCGGAAAGTCTTGTTTAAATTTTTCTGCGTATCCCCAATGGGTAGTGGCTTCTTTGTTGTTGAGCAGTCCCGCCTTGGCTAGTAAAAATGCGCCACTGCAATTACTTGCAATATCTACCCCTTGTTTTGACAATCTAATAATATGCGGTAATAAAGCTTGGGTATTGGACAGTACTTTTTCTATAGAGTCGCCAATGGTCGGAATTAACAATAAGTCGCAGTGTTTTACGTTGGCTAAATCGCAGTGAGCAGAAATGCTAAGCCTATTGCTGCAGGTGAAATTTTGTTTATATAGACTGGCTATTTGAACATTGAATCGAGGCTCTACGGGCTCGTTTACAAAGCGCTGCCAGCTTACGCCCGTAAACGAAAATAAATCGAGAGCACCGGCAAGTGCGCTGCCTAATACACCGTCAAAACCTACGATAACGACCTGCAAAGGTTTAAAGTAGGGCATACAACTTCTCCAATTTATGTGGTGGTCATTTAAGTATTAGCAGGCATTTTATGTACTTATCATTCCCGCGAATAGATGTCACTTATAGCCTCTATTATGTCATATATGACAATATATACGAGTGCTGAAGTAGACTAATATAGTGTTAATTAAATGTTACGAATATTAATCCTGCTTATGTAGACCAAAGCATTCCAGCATTACAGGCGTAAAGCTACTTTACTAAAGCATCAACTGCGTGGTTGATGTTCTGCATTACGTTTAATGACAACATGATAAATCACAATAGAAGAGATACATTATGGCGACTGACACACTAATACACGATTTTGAACTTCCTTTTCAACTTTATGATGTGCTTAACACCGAATCTTTGTGCGAGCATACACGTTTTTCAGAGCACAGCAGAGAAACCTTCGATGCGGTTATAGACACCGCAAACAAAATGGCCACCAATTTATTCCTACCGCACAATCATATCGCTGATAAAAATGAGCCTAAGTTTGACGGTAAAAAAGTCAGCATGATTGACGATGTAAAAATCGCCTTTGACGCATTTAGAGAGTCTGGTTTTATCGCAGGGCGATACAGTTTTGAAGACGGCGGCATGCAGTTGCCTGAAACAGTGATGACAGCAGTATCTGGCTACTTCATGGCGGCTAACCCGTCTACAACTGCCTACCCATTTTTAACCGCAGCGGCCATAAACGTCATTTCACACTTCGCCAACGACAGCATAAAAGACGCGTTTATGCCCAGAATGCTAACCGGCGACTTTACAGGTACTATGGCATTAACCGAACCTCATGCAGGCTCATCATTAGCCGATATTCATACCACAGCAACGCTTCAGCGAGACGGCAGCTACCGAGTAAAAGGCAGCAAAATCTATATATCGGGTGGGGATCACGAGTTATCTGACAATATCGTGCACCTCGTGCTAGCTAAGATCCCCGGCGGCCCTGGCGGAGTTAAAGGGATTTCCTTACTTGCCGTGCCTAAATACCGACTCAATGATGACAATTCAGTGGGCGATCGTAACGACGTGCAGTTAGCGGGATTGCTACACAAACTTGGCTACCGAGGTACAAGCTCTGCCGCGCTAACATTTGGTGAAAATAACGACTGCCATGGTTATTTAATAGGCGAACCTCATTTTGGCTTGCGCTACATGTTTATGATGATGAATGAAGCCCGCATAGGCGTAGGCTTTGGTGCCGCGATGATTGGCTACCGCGGATTCCAGTATTCACTTGATTTCGCTAAGGACAGAACTCAAGGCAGAGTGGCGCCCAATAATAAACCCGAAGATGCCGCAGCGCCGATTATTTTGCACGGCGACGTAAAACGCATGCTGCTGGCACAAAAGGCCTATAGCGAAGGCGGAATGTCGCTGTGCTTATACGGTTCTAACTTAATTGATCGCATTAATACCTGTATTGATGCTACCGAAAAACAAGATTTAACTGAACTCCTAGATTTGTTAACCCCTGTGCTGAAGGCATGGCCTTCAGAATATGGGCCAAAAGCCAACGATTTAGGCATACAGGTGCTAGGCGGCTCAGGCTATACCCGAGAATATTATTCAGAGCAGTTTTGGCGCGACAACCGTTTAAACCCCATACATGAGGGCACTAACGGCATTCAGGCCTTAGACTTGATTTTTAGAAAACTATGGCAAAATAAAAGTCATGGCCTTAGAGTACTTAAGTCAGAGGTGGAAAAAGACTTGCACGCCATTACTACCCCCGAAACAGCGCTAATGGCTAAAAAACTCAACCCTTATCTAGGTCAACTGCACGAAACGGTGGTGCATTTGAGCGAAGTAATGCAAACCGAAAAAGCCACTACCTTAAGTGCTAACGCCCAAGCGATGATGAATATTTTCGCCACCGTCGTAGTAAGTTGGATATGGATAAGGCAGGCCAGTGCGGCTGAAAAACTACTTGAACAAAGCAGTGATACCCAAAAGCAGGATTTTTATAAAGGTAAAGTGCAGGCCGCTAAGTACTTTATTTCGTGGGAACTGCCCACCATTTTACGCGACATCCAGTTATTAAAAGACAACGACGACGTATGCACAAATGTGCAACCCTCATGGTTTTAAAAGGAGTAAATGACAATGATTAGTAAACAATGGCGTTTAAAAGCCCGCCCATTTGGCGAAACTACCGCAGACACATGGGACTACACCGAAAACGAAGTGCCAAGTATCGAAAAAGGCAAAATGCTGATAAAAATTGAGTATGTGTCACTCGATCCCGCTATGCGCGGATGGTTAAACGACTCAAAATCATACATTGAACCGGTGCAAATTGGTGATGTAATGCGTGCAGGTACCGTGGGCATAGTAGTAGAAAGCCAGCATGATAAATATAAAAAGGGTGATTATGTATGCGGTCATAACGGCGTGCAAACTTACGCCATTAGCGATGGCACTGGGCTATATAAAATAGATCCATCATTAGCGCCATTGTCTTATTATTTAGGCGTATTAGGTATGCCCGGTATGACCGGTTATTTTGGCCTATTAAAAACCGGTGAACCAAAAGCAGGCGAGACCGTTGTGGTATCAGGTGCGGCGGGCGCGGTAGGCGGATTGGTTGGCCAAATAGCAAAAATTAAAGGCTGCCGCGTGGTGGGTATTGCTGGCGGTAAAGAAAAATGTCAATTTCTGGTAGACGAGTTAGGTTTTGATGCTGCCATTGATTATAAAAATGAAAATGTCAAAAAGGCGCTTAGGCAGACATGCCCTAAAGGCGTAGATGTCTACTTTGATAATGTAGGCGGCGATATTTTAGACGATGTGCTAACGCATATTAATAAGCATGCCCGCATCATAATTTGTGGCGCTATTAGCCAATATAACAATACTACACCGGTTAAAGGTCCGTCTAATTATCTGTCGCTGCTAGTTAATCGCGCCCGCATGGAAGGCATAGTCGTATTTGATAACGTCAAAGAATACCCTACCGCCATGAAAGACATTGCCAGCTGGATTAAAAGTGGCGACATGAAAGTGAAAGACCATATTGTAGAAGGTATAGAAACCTTTCCAGATACATTAATGATGCTGTTCAAAGGTGAAAACTTTGGCAAGCTTGTTATGAAAGTAGGGGAGTAAACTATGCAAATTCCTACGAATGTCGCTAACGTTGAAAACAGGCGCATAATCATTACTGGCGGCGCGTCAGGCATTGGCGCGGCAAGTGCAAAGGTATTGGCAAGCAGAGGCGCTAAAGTCATCATTGCGGATAGGTCTGTCGTGGCTGGCGAGAAGGTCGCTGCACAAGCAAAGCGAGACGGCCATCATATTGAATTTCACGAAGTGGATGTTACCAGCGCAGATTCAGTGCGCGCCCTATTCGGATTTGCGATGACGTCTTTTGGCGGCCTTGATGTGGTCATTAACAATGCTGGCATAGACCATGACCCAGCGCCTATGCATGAATTGAGCGACGACGCTTTTGACAGCAACATAGCGGTAAACCTTAAAGGTGTTTGGCACTGCATGCGCGCGGCCATTACCTGTATGGCGGGTAAAGGGCCAGGCCATATTATTAATGTTGCGTCTATTGCTGGCCTGCGTTCTTCACCCGGTATTTCAGCCTACAGCGCTTCAAAGCACGGCGTAATGGGCCTAACTAAAACCGCGGCTATTGAATATGCAAAAATTGGCCTGCGTTTTAATGCAGTATGCCCAAGCTTTATCGACACGCCTATGGTGCAAAACACCCTTGCTAAACTTGATGAGCGTTCACAAAAGCTAATAGTGAAGGCAAGCCCCTTAAAGCGTTTAGGCAAGGTAGAAGAAGTCGCCAACGCGATTGCGTGGCTTTCATCTGATGAGAGCACCTTTATGAATGGTCATGCATTTACTTTAGACGGCGGCATGCAGGCATAATAATTTGCAGGTGCGTTTAAGCACCGCTAGGAGAGGAAGTATGAAAGATTTATTCGACTTAACAGGAAAAATTGCATTAGTAACGGGCGCTAGTCGCGGCATCGGCGAGTCAATTGCTCGGCTGTTAGCCTCTAAAGGGGCTCACGTAATTGTGTCGAGCCGCAAAACTGAAGCCTGCCAAGCGGTTGCCGACAGTATTATCGTTGATGGCGGCAAAGCTAGCGCTGTGGCTTGTCACGTGGGTGAAATGGCGCAAATAGATGCCGCCTTTGCGCATATTAAAGAGAAGTTTGGGCGCTTAGATATATTGGTTAATAATGCTGCCGCTAACCCGTATTTTGGCCATATACTGGATACCGACTTAGCCGCCTATAGTAAAACGGTAGACGTTAACATTCGCGGCTATTTCTTTATGTCGGTTGCTGCTGGTAACATGATGAAAGAACAAGGTGGTGGTGTCATTTTAAACACCGCATCGGTAAACGGTATTCGCCCCGGCGAAATGCAGGGAATTTACTCTATTACAAAAGCGGCGGTTATTAGTATGACGCAGTCTTTTGCCAAAGAATGCGGTCGCTTAAACATAAGAGTAAATGCGCTACTACCGGGCTTGACTGACACAAAGTTTGCGTCGGCCTTAACCACCAACGATGACATTTTAAAAACTGCGCTAAAGGTCATTCCGCTTGGTCGCGTTGCCCACCCTGACGAAATGGCAGGCACAGTATTGTATTTAGTCTCTGATGCGTCTAGCTATACAACAGGCGCCAGCGTTATTGTAGATGGCGGAATGTTAGCCTAAAATTATGTAATACATCTATAAATGTATGCATATAAAAACGTGTGTGAACATAATGTAGAGCTTATAAAAAACCAGCTTAGCTAGGAATAGTTAACGCTGGTTTTTTATTTTTTTGGTACAGACTTAAAACACTTGCTGCGTCTAAAGCGTCTGTGCAATCGCCTTTGCCAGAGTTCCAACATTATTATGGTTTATACCGGCAATGTTCACGCGGCTCGAATCAACAAAATAGATGCTGTGCTCATCACGCAACTGCTGCACTTGCTGAGGTGGTATGCACAAAAACGAAAACATGCCTTTTTGAGCGTTAATAAAACTAAAGTCTTTATCTACATTTTGCTGCTGCAAATTTGTTACCAACATCTGTCTCAATGTTGCCATTCTAACGCGCATTGCATTCACTTCATTCGTCCAAGTGGTATACAGCGCTTTATCATTTAAAATTATATCAACCAGCGCGCCGCCGTAGGAGGGTGGCATTGAATAAATGCCGCGCGCGACAGATTGAATCTGAGACTGAGCGATATCTCTGGTCTTTTCATCTTTACAAATAATAGCGGCAAGACCAACGCGTTCGCGGTATAAACCAAAGTTTTTTGAGCACGACGCGGCGACAATTACTTCATCCACACTGTCTATCAACAATCTGAGACCATAAGTGTCTTCTTCAATGCCGTCGCCAAACCCTTGGTAAGCAGTGTCGACAAAGGGCAGGAAACCGACTTTTGCCGCTAACGCCGCCACATCTTGCCACTGCTCTTTACTAAGATCAGCGCCCGTTGGGTTATGACAGCACCCGTGCAGTAAAACGACATCGTTTGGTCCCACTTTTGATAAGCAGTCCATCATTTCATCAAACTTTATACTGGCGTTGTCTTTATCGAAGTAAGGGTAGGTTTTTAATGTGAGTCCGGCATCGCCAAGCAAAGGCATATGGTTTGCCCAAGTTGGATCACTCACCCACACGGTGGTGTTTTCATCTATACGGATAAGCAATTCCGCTAAAATGCGTAAAGCACCACAGCCGCCTGGTGCCTGCACCGCCGCCACTCTATTATGGTTTAAAACAAATGAATTTTCACCTAATAATAAGCGTAGCATGCCGTCTATAAAACCCTGATTCCCTTGCGGAGTGATATACACTTTTGACGTTTCACTGGCTAAGAGTAAATGCTGTGCACTAGCAACACACTCTAAAATAGGCGTATTGCCTTGCTCATCTTTGTAAACACCAACGCCTAAATCTATTTTATGCGGGTTAGGATCTTTTTTAAATGCTGCAGAAAGGCCAAGAATAGAATCGGGTGGCAATGCGGTAAGAGTTTCAAACACGAAGAAAAGTCCTTAAAGTGAGAGTTAATAAAAATGTGACCCTTATTATGCCGATATTTATTCAAATTTCGAGTAAAAAATTAAGCTGCGGCAAATTAGGCATTTATTATCTTTGTCTATGACTCAATACCAAATTTGTGCACGCTGGTATTCGTGCATTCGCCGCTTGCTGAAAAGGTTCTTTCTTCCCAATAAACTTGCTGTTGATTGTCAATGAGCAGCACGGTGCTTGAGCGTGTGCCATATTGGGGGGTGCAAATAAAAATGGATGACAGCATCTTTTCTATTTCAACCGACACCCCCGTGTTTGGTAGCTCTTCATCTTTGGCCACAGCACGGTTACTGAGCAGTTCAAACAAATGTTCAAAGCTAAGATCTTTTGCGTGCTGACAATATTGTGCGAGGGCACTTTTTCCCATACCGAGTTTAGGCCAAGGACTGTCTAAACTGGCGTTTGACAAGCCGTACACACCTTCTTTAAGCGAATACGCGCTGTTGTCTAAGCTATTGTAAACGTGTAAGTTGGTAAGATTCCCAAAGAGCAAATTGTACCCATTGTAATTGGCATGCGTTTGTTTAAGCGTATCCAGATAACTTTCTTGTTTGTTTGAAGACAGAAATTTTGTGACCAATTCTCCTCGACTCACTGCGTTATTTTTTTCAGGCACAGGCACTCTAATATTGGTAAGCGCAGCCACATCACCACGGGTATTAATCCCCATCCACGTACCGCCGGCAAGTAAGTCTTTGCCTGCTAGCATATTACTTTGCGTCGGCCAAAAATGCGCTGTTTGTGTAGGGCGTTGGGTGAACTCATCGCGGTTCGCGGCAATAATGAGTGGGTATAATGGATGTTGTTTTATGGCAATAAATAATATACACATATAAATGGTTTCAGTTACCTATGCATTTTGCGTTAACGTTTAACAATTGAATTTGTCGCTAGACAACATTGGCTTTAACCATAGTGATTTGTTGTGCCAACATCAAATAAAAAACCATTTGTATGGTAATATTATAAAAAAATTTTCCACAGCCAAGATAATTTTCTTCACAAAATGGCTAAGAGTACAGGACTCAATACGTGAAAAAGAACCAACTAGCCACAACATTAGTGCATGCCGATCGTAAATTAAACTCACCCCAGTTTGGCGGGGTACATGAAGCAAGCAACAACTCAGTGCTATTCGATTTTGAAGATGTTGCTGATTTAGAAGCCGTTTTTCAGGGTAAAAAAGCAGGACACGTATATTCGAGAAGCTCGTCAAGCTCGGCAGCGTCGCTGCAAAACATATTGAGTGAACTCGACGGCGGCATTGCCGCTACGGTATTTGCCACAGGCATGGCAGCGATAAGCGCTACTTTTTATTCACTGCTGCGCGCTGGCGATCATATTATTGTGAGCCAATACTTGTTTGGCAATACCCGCAGTTTTTTTGACCAGCTGACGCATTTTTCTATAGATGTCAGCTATGTAGATGTCAGCGATGCGAGCAATGTTGCCAATGCGATTAAAGACAATACCAAAATAGTATTTTGCGAAACAATCGCCAACCCTAACACGCAAGTAGCCGACCTTTATAAAATAGGCGATTATTGCGTGCAGCATAAACTTCTTTTTGTGTTAGATAACACTATGACGCCTAGCGTTATGTTCAATGCACATTCGGTAAAAGCGAATTTACTAACAACGTCTTTAACGAAATATGTAGCGGGCCATGGTAACGTATTGGGCGGTGCACTTATAGACTTGGGGAATTTTGACTGGCGAACATATGCCAACATCGATGAATTTTATAAAGGTGCAGATTCATCCATGTGGGGTAGTATTCAAATACGTAAAAAGGGGCTCAGGGACATGGGCGCTACGCTAGCGCCTCATTCGGCTCATTTAGTTTCAGTTGGGCTTGAAACACTGTCTATGCGCATGCAAAAAACCAGTGAGAACGCCTTGACCATCGCTGAATTCCTATCAAAAAATGTCTATATTAGAAAGGTTAATTATCCTGGCTTACTCAGTCATCCTCAGCATGCCCTAGCGAGCCAAGTATTCGCTGGAAAAGCAGGCTATGGCGGCATACTCAGCTTTGAACTTAACCCTGATGTAGATATGCGCGGTTTTTTAAACAAATTAAACTTAATTTTAAGGGCCACTCATTTGGGCGATACCCGCACACTAGCGCTACCGGTTGCCAGCACTATTTTTTATGAAAACGGGCCTGAAAAAAGAGCTGAGATGGGGATTTCTGATACCTTAATTCGACTGTCTGTTGGCATTGAAGATGTTGGTGATCTGATTGACGATATTGCCAATGCCTTACACTAGGCTTTGCAGCTTGTAATGGAGTAGACAGATTTACACATTGGTACCTAACACGGATAAACAAAGCGCGATTAGCACGAGTACGATACAGACTTTAATAAAAATGTAGCGCGTTATTACAGCGTTTATATTGATATTCTTTATAAAAAACCGCTAGGCGCAATTATACACATGCATGATCCTGCATTTTATCAATTTTCAACGCCCGTTGTTATTGGCCTTTATTTGGACGACATTTATGCAGGAATTGAAAGAGGCTAAACGTTAGGGTAAAGGTATCGTATAAACTTTTACGCTGCTACGATGATATGCAGATGGTTATAAATTATTTGGCCATTGCATATTGTTTTGCCTAAGAAAGTAATAAATACGAAATAAACAATGCGAGTTTAGTTTTGCTAAGATTGTTGTTATTATAATAATTCACAGTGGATTACTTTACGAAGTTCAATGAAAATAACGAAAACTTATCCTGTTTCAAAATACAATCGTTTTGCTATTCAGGTTTTCCGCTTTATTACAAAACCTTTATTGCCTAGAGCATGGTTTAGACAGGCCCTGCCGCCCTTAAACAAGCGCCACGCAAAAACAGGGCATTTAACGCTAGAAATTGTGAGTCACTGCTGGAACTACGGCAATATGCTCACGTATCAGCTAAGTTCTATCGTAAATAATTCTCCTACTAAGCTGTCACTTACCATGACCGTTTTTTATGCTATTGAAGATGCTAAAACCAAAGCGACAGTTGACTACTTTGAACAGATTAAAGTGGCTAATGTTACTTGGAACTTTCAGGCACTGAGCAAAGGTAAATTGTTTCGCCGTGGTATTGGCCGTAATATGGTAGCTCAATCTACCAAAGCTGACTGGCTGTGGTTTACTGACTGTGACATTATTTTTCATAAAAATTGCCTTGATTCACTCGCGCAAGCACTCCGAGGTAGGCAAGAGACTTTGTATTATCCTCGCCAAGAGCGCACTACCGAAATGCTGAGTGATTCTGACCCTATGTTAAACCCAGAAAGTGAGCCTCAAGTCGTCGATATTGAAACTGAAAATTTTTCGCTGTACGCGCGCGACAAGGCGAAAGGGGCTTTTCAGATCGTGCACGGCGATGTCGCTAGAGCTATTGGCTATTGCGATAAACTACCTATGTTTCAAACCGAGTCAGACAGGTGGCGTAAAACCTTTGAAGACACGGCGTTTAAATGGCTGGTAAACTCAGAAGGCCTGCCTTTAGAAATCGATGGTGTATTTCAAATTCGCCATGTGAAAAAAGGTCGCTACCAAGAAGGCACGACCGTGTCAAAGGCACGCAGCAAAATTCGCCGCATGCAAGAGTAAACGTCGTCTTCTTTTAGCTACTTGAAATATGCTTAAAGTCGTATATAAAATCTTTAGAAAACTGGAGGGATTGCCCCTTTAAGTCTTCTAAAATGCAATCGTGGCCGACCGCTAGAAAACCAACATCAAAGATCTGATTAGGGCTTAGTTCGGTCAATACCTCTACATTATATTCGCCTAAGACTTCCTTAGTGTCGACCCACGGGTCATATATTTCAATATCTAAGCCCATGTTTTTTAGCACGACATAAAGCTCAAACACTTTCGTATTACGAATATCAGGGCAGTTTTCTTTGAACGAGAAGCCCATTAATAGAATTTTACACTCTGACGGATTTATTTTACGTAAAATTAGCTCGCGCAAGAAGTCGTTAGCGAAGTAATTGGGCATGCCGTTGTTTATTTCTCTTGCGGTTCTCATGAGGTCAGGAATAAAGCCGGCGTTTTCCGATTTGTGTAATAAATAGTACGGGTCAACACTGATACAATGACCGCCTACCATGCCGGGCATTAACTTCATAAAGTTCCATTTAGTAGCTGCTGCTTCTATGACATCTTTGGTGTTAATACCTAATTTATTAAACACTTGGTGCAATTCGTTTATCAGCGCTATGTTTACATCGCGCTGCACGTTCTCTATCACCTTTGACGCTTCTGCCACCTTTATAGAAGGCGCCTTGTGGGTGCCTGCAGTAATAATAGTCTGATAAAAGTCGTCTACCATGTCGGCTACTTCTGGCGTTGAGCCTGATGTGACTTTCATTATAGTAGTAAGACGTCTTACTTTATCGCCTGGGTTAATACGTTCGGGAGAGTAGCCTGCAAAGAAATCTTGGTTAAATACCAAACCACTAACACGTTCTAAAATGGGTACGCACACATCTTCAGTCACGCCGGGATAAACAGTTGACTCATAAATAACAACATTATTAGCACTTAGGAAAGGCGCGAGCATTTCACTTGCTTTTATAAGGGGAGACAGGTCTGGCTGCTTGTTAATGTCGATAGGGGTTGGCACGGTAATAATGTATATATCACAGGCTTTTAAATCATCTACATTGGCACTAATGCTTAGCTTCTTAGACCGTAATATATCTTCTTTCTCAAGCTCTTCGGTAGCATCAACACCGTCGGAAAGTTCCTTTACACGTTTTTTATTAGTATCAAAACCGATGGTGGTAAAATGCTTTCCAAACTCAACCGCCAAGGGCAAACCGACATAGCCTAGGCCTATTACCGCTACCTTAGTACTGTTTTTATCTAATTTCATTATTAATATCCGTATGTAATTTGCACAATTGAATCGTAGGTAATTTTTTTTCTTCTCGGGGGTTTTTAGCCTAGGTCTATGCTTATAAATTTACTGCTAATAATTCGGGAAACTGCGGGAAACTGCATACTTATTATCACCTCGCGAGTGTTACGCAAAGTAAACAACTCTGTTGACCTATACAAGCGAGCACATTATCACCTTAGCATAGCTGGCGATATATCTTTTCTAATGTCTGACACTGCGTTTTTATATTGAATAAGGTGCGCGCGCGGCCAACCCCGGCCTCACAAAAACGTTCTCTTAAAGTGTCTGACGTTAAAAGCACAAGCAAGTTTTCGGCCAGTGGCTCAACATCGCGTTCTGGCGATAAAAGTCCTGTCTCGCCATGTTCAACGCCTTCCCCTACGCCGCCTGTGTTAAACGCAACGACAGGGGTTCCCACCGCTTGAGACTCCATGCATACGGTTGCCATTCCCTCTTCATTGCCCCGCCTCATTCTCACGCTGGGTAGGCAGGTTAGCCAAGCCTTAGACATCAACGCTTTTACTTGGGCTCTGTTTTGTGCACCCACAAAGCTGATATCTTTATTGCCATTTGCCATGCCTTGCAGTGTGTCTTTGTAGTTACCGTTACCGGCGATGATGAGCTTAGCTTCGGGCAGCTTTTTTTGAACAGTAGCAAAGGCTTCAATTAAATACTGACAGCCTTTTTGTTCTATCAATCTACCCACAAATAAAATAGTGGGTACGGCATTTCTTTCACCGCTGGGTGAAAAGTAGTCAGTGTCGATGCCTGTATAATGCTGGATAATCTTATCGGGAGGACAGCCCCCCGCTAATAACTTTTGTTCGATAAAAGAAGACACTGCGATTATTTTTGAAGATTGTTCATATGCAATCTTTCGATGTTTTTTATTATAGGAAAACTTGTCTTTTTGCGTAATATCCGAGCCATGAAAGGTCGTCAGTAATGGCAAATTTAAACTTTTTGCTATTGGTGCGCAATAGTAACCGCCTTTACCAAAGTGGGCATGAATAAGTGACGCTGACAAATTGCCAAGTGCGTTTTTCCACCCCGGCCTTACGTGGCCAAAGCCATCAAGCAGGAGCTTAGAAACAAGCGGCATGTTTTCATGCTCTTCTTGTACGCAGGTAGCGCGACCTTCAATTAAACTAATACCCGCTTGGCTGTTTCTTAATCCAATATAGACAGGCTCAAAACTGGGTAAATTATTGCCTTGAGCAGCCACAAAAGTATTTGATAAAGGCAAAACACGTTTGGTAAATATAAGGACTTTATTGGCCATGGATAAATACGTCTTGATAAGTGTAGGCTCATCTTACTGATTATTAGCGAGCTAAGCATTATTTTTATCAATCACGGTATTATTGAAGCGTATTCATTGCAGCTTATCAAGTTTGTATATTTTACAGAGTTATCCATAAACCTTTCCCATTTATTCACTAATAGCATTCGTGTAACAGTGCCCATTTTTCGCCTAAGGCCATTCATATATGCTTCGCGAGGATTTGCTGCATTTGGCATAGGCTTTGCACAACTTTACCTACTATAGACATAATTTAGAGCTTGTCAGCGGGTCTGCTAGGTTGTTTGTCGCATAAACGTTGCTACTAACACAGCCATTATGAAAAACAGGCAACCCTCACACTAAACCATCGCGACAAAGAAAGGTGAAGATGAGATATTCAATCGTAATAATGTGCTTAAGCTTGTTGTTTGTAATTAGCTGCACAGACAATACCCAACAAACTAAATTAGCGTCTTCAGATCAACAAAGCCAAAGCGAACAAGAGCGGCCACCTAAAGAGGTTAACGTTGTCACAATTAAGGCCCACCAAATATCGATGACCAGCGAACTGATGGGACGAGTTACCGCGTTTAAAAAGGCTGAAATTCGCCCTCAAGTCGGCGGTATTATTCAATCACGTACATACGAGCAAGGGAGTCGGGTTGAACGCGGAAAACAGCTTTACCAGATAGACCCAGCGCTGTATGAAGCCGATTATCAAAGTGCTAAGGCAGGCTTGCAAAATGCAGAGGCAGAATTAAAAATTTCTGAAGCATTGCAAACCCGTTACGAAAGTTTAATTGAAACCAACGCAATAAGCGAGCAAGAGTATGAAAACGCCAAAGCCGATGTAGCCCAAGCGCAGGCTAAAGTTGCGCTGGCGCAAGCTTCGCTTCAGATCGCCAAAATAAATCTTAATTATACCAAGGTGTATGCGCCTATTTCTGGCTATATTGGGCCATCTACCGTAACCATAGGCGCGCTGGTTACCGCGCAACAAACTGCGGCACTCGCCACCATTAGGCAGCTTGATCCTATTTATGTTGACTTATCACAATCTGCCTCCGACGCACTATATTTGCACGAACGCTTAATGACCATTCGGGCAACCAAGCCAGACGCGCAGTTTGACGTCAGTATTATATTAAACGACACAGGCACAAGCTACCCATATAAAGGCATTATGTACGCTGCTGATGTCGCGGTAGATGAAAACACCGGCACTATACGATTACGCTCGGTGTTTCCTAATCCTAATGCGGCCTTGTTGCCGGGCATGTTTGTGCGCGCAACAATTGATGATGCAGGCAGCCAAAAAGCCATAGTAGTGCCGCAAAAGGCGGTCAGCTTCCAAAACGACGGTTCAAAATGGGTATGGATAGTTAATCAAGATAACAGTGTGCAAAAGCGCGAAGTGTTCACCAGTACAACGCATGAAAATAACTGGGTTATACAAAGCGGATTGTCAAACGGTGACGTGGTTGTGGTAGAGGGTACTATGACGCTAAAGCCTGGGGCAAAAGTAACGCCGGTAAGCCTCAAGGAGAAGCGATCTAACATATCAAATGATAATGTATCAAAGGCAAATTCTAGCCAAAAAGATGATAGTCAAGCATTAACAAAAAATAAAGAAGGGGCTTAAGTAATGATTTCAAGTTTCTTTATTTCTCGCCCTATTTTTGCATGGGTTATTGCGCTTGTTATGATGGGTTTAGGCGTGCTTGCAATAACGTCGTTACCGGTTGAACAATATCCTAATATTGCTTCCCCTAAAATATCAATTACCGCCACGTACCCTGGTGCATCGGCAAAAACACTCGAAAATACAGTGACGCAAGTTATCGAACAAAACTTAACTGGCATTGATAATTTACGCTATATTCAATCCAACAGCTCCTCGTCTGGACGCGCTAATATTGTGCTCACCTTTGAGCCAGGCACCGACGCAAATATCGCGCAAGTGCAAACACAGAACAAGGTGTCCCAAGCCGAATCGTCCTTGCCGCAGGTGGTCCAGCGTCAGGGAGTTGCGGTGTCAAAAGCCGGGTCAAGCTACGCCCTAATTGTGAGCTTTTCCGCCACAGATAATTCATTGGGACGAAATGAAATATCAGATTTTTTGGCATCTAATTTGGAAGAACCGCTTAGCCGCGTTGACGGAGTAGGGCAAATAAGAACATTTGGTCCAGAGCATGCTATGCGCATTTGGCTAAACCCTCAGTCGATGTACGATTTCAACGTGACTACGCAAGACGTTATTAACGCAGTAAGGGATCAAAACGTGCAGCTTGCCACGGGCCAAATAGGCGGCACGCCGAGCGTTGAAGGGCAGCAATTAAACGCTACTATAACCGCTCAATCTTTATTTGAAACGGTGGCAGAATTCGAAGGTATTTTACTGAAGGTGAACCAAGATGGTTCTCACTCGACCTTAGGTGATGTTGCCCGCATTGAGATTGGATCAGAAAGCTACAGTGTCATTGGCCGCTATAATCGACAGCCAGCCGCGGGGATCGCCATTGAACTTGCGCCAAATGCCAATGCGCTTGAAACCATTGCGGCGCTCAAACAAAGAATCAAAGATTTTGATGATATTATCCCCGATCAATTGCAAGTTGCTTATCCGGTCGATGTGTCGCCTTTTGTTAAAGCCTCTATTCTTGACGTGGTGAAAACCCTCTTTATTGCGATGTTGCTGGTCATAGCAGTAATATACATATTCTTACAAACTTCTAGAGCAACCTTAATTCCTGCGGTAGCCATTCCGGTAGTAATGCTTGGCACTTTTGCATTTTTATTTGTTTTTGGTTATTCCATTAATGTGTTAACGCTATTTGCACTGGTTTTGGCCATTGGTATGCTGGTAGATGACGCTATTGTGGTGACCGAGAACATTGAGAATAAATTGGAAGCGGATGACGATTTATCCCCAAAAGAGGCTTCTGTAAAAGCCATGAAAGAGATTTCAGGCGCGCTTATAGGCACAACTGTGGTGGTATGGGCTGTGTTTATTCCCATTATGTTTTTTGAAGGTTCAACGGGCGTAATTTATCGCCAGTTCGCGGTGACTATTTCAGTGGCAATGGGGATCTCTCTTTTCCTTGCGTTGAGTTTGTCGCCCGCGCTGTGCGCCACTGTGCTCAAACAAGGGAAAACAGAGAAGGATTCAGGTTTCTTTGGTCTGTTTAACCGCGCTTTTAAAAAATTAAAAGCAGCACATGCGAGCCTATTAGAAAAGCTGTTGGCAAATCGCTTTATTTTGCCAGTCATATTCTTTGCGATGATAGCGGTCGCTGCAGTGCTGTTTATACGTATCCCAACGTCATTTTTGCCTGATGAAGACCAAGGCAGTATGTTTACACTGGTGAGCGGACCAGTAAGCTCTACTTTGCAGCAAACGGTTGAAAAAAATAAGCTGGTTGAGGACTTTTACCTTGATCAAACCAACGGCGCCGTTGAAGGAATATTTACCGCCGCTGGCTTCAGCTTTGCCGGCAGCAGTCAAAACGTAGGTATCGCGTTTATTAAAATGGCAGACTGGGAGCAGCGCGGCGAAAGTCAAAGTGTGTTTAAAATTAGCAGGCAAGCGGGTGCTGAATTAGCTTCGGTGAAAGACGCTACGATTATTCCTATTGTGCCGCCTGCGGTGTCTGGTTTGGGTAACTCAAGTGGTTTTGAAATGCAGTTGGTTGACTTAGGCGGCTTAGGACAAGCGGCATTAAACGATGCTATGCAGCAGTTTTTGAGTCAAGCAAATCAAAGCAGCTTATTAACGGCGGTGCGCTTTAATGGTTTAGCGCCTAGTCCACAATACAATATCGATATTGATTCAAGCAAGGCGCGTGCAATGGGAGTACCTATTGCTACTATTAACCAAACTTTGAGCACTGCGTTAGGCGGCGCATATATTAACGACTTTTTGGAAGAAGGACGCATAAAGCGGGTATACACGCAGGCCGACGCTCAATACCGAATGCTGCCAAGTGATATAGACAGATGGTACGTACGCAGCGCGTCTGGCGATATGGTCTCTCTGTCACAGTTTGGTTCGGGTGATTGGACATTTGGTGCCCCACAACTAACCCGCTTCGATGGCAATTCATCGCTTGAAATTCAGGGCCAAGCTATTCAAGGCGTGAGCTCTGGTGAAGCGCTTAATGAAGTCGCTGCATTGGCGAAAAACTTACCCGACGGTATTGGTTTGCAGTGGACAGGACTGTCATATGAAGAAAAACAGTCGGGTGGACAAGCTTGGAAAGTATATTTAATTAGTGTTATTGCAGTATTTTTAGTACTCGCAGCGCTGTATGAAAGCTGGACCGTGCCTTTAGCGATTATGTTAACAGTACCGCTAGGCATATTCGGCGCTGTATTAGCCACATGGTGGGCAGGTCAAGCCAACGATGTATACTTTCAGGTAGGTTTGTTAATGACCATAGCGCTAGCGGCCAAAAATGCAATTTTGATCATTGAATTTGCAAAAATAAGGTTTGAAGAGGGTATGGATGCATATGAAGCATCTGTGTTGGCCGCAAAACAAAGGCTTCGTCCTATTTTGATGACCTCGCTGACCTTTATTTTAGGCGTTCTGCCGCTGGCGTTTGCGGCGGGTCCTGGTTCAGGCGCGCAAAATGCGATATCTATTGGTGTACTGGGCGGTATAACGGCAACGACGCTGTTTGTATTATTTTTTGCCCCGTTTTTCTTTATGTGGGCGATGCTTATTTTCACACCCAAAAAGAAGCAAGATGAAGTGCAACAAGACTAGATTACACAATATCAAGCTATAATAAAAAAAGCCCGCACACTGCGGGCTTTTTTACATTCAAACACAGAATAAGGGTATCGCTTTATTTATTCACTACTTTTTAACGCGCTGGCCACGTCTTCTAAAAAGTCACTGTCTAATGGCTTTACTCTACTGCCGTAGTGAGTCACTACCGAGCCGTCTTTATTCATTAAGTACTTGTTAAAGTTCCATGATGGCACTTTACCACCCGCTTCTTGGGCTAACTTAGCAAAAAGTGGGTCAGCATTTTTACCACGTACCGACGTAAGCTCAAACATAGGGAAATTGACCCCATAGGTAAGCTGACACACCTCAGCTACCTTGCCTTCGTCGACATGTTCTTGATTAAAGTCATTTGATGGGAACCCAAGCACCACTAAACCGTCATCTTTGAAAGTCGAATATAAGGTTTCAAGGTCTGCAAACTGAGGGGTAAAACCACATTGGCTTGCCGTGTTAACAAACAGTACGGCTTTGCCCGCGTAGGCTTCACACATATTCACCGTGTCTTGTGAGTTTAACTTACGTTTTATATGCTTTAGCATATCAGGGCAGTCCGATGCAGAGACCGCGGCAGAAGCAAATATAAGACCGGCAATTAATAATTTTTTCATAGTAGTTCTCATAATAGTTCTCATAGTAAATGTTAGGGGCAACGAGATGCTATTAAAACGCTTGCTACAGCGTTTAGATCATAGTACTCCTGTTGGAGTAAACAAGCATATCGGGCTATTACACAACATTAGCGTTATATAAACGCAAATCAAAATTTACTATGTCGTCAGTAGTGCGTTAATATAAATGTTGTTTACGTGATTATAAGATCTTAAGGCGTTTGATTTTCGTCGGGCTGCTAGGCAACATAGCATTACTGTTAAAGAGTCTTGACCAATTAAACGTGCATTGCTGTATTAATAATGTAAAAAATCACCCAAGTTACCGATTACCTAGATTAAAATAACCTTTTTCTCAACTACATAATAAGACAGAGAATATGATAAAAAAATTTCAAAGTGCCTCCATTTTTTTATGTGCCAGCATGGTGTTAGGCTGCAGCGCAACTAACAGTGCTACCAGTACTCAAAAAAGCAATAGCATAAACACACCTTTTGCGACCGCCACAGTTAATCAAGCGCCAGTGGGTAACGCTGGCTTAGCGTCGGCTAGTTCTGTTAATGCCCAGCTTACCATGGAACAAATAATGGCAGATCCAGACTGGCTAGGTCGTCAGCCTCAAGCGGCTTACTTTTCACCAACCGGAGACAGCTTGCTTTATTACCGCAAGCGCGAAGGCTCTGTAATACAAGATTTGTTTGAAACAAATGAAGGCCTCGCCAATGGTGAGCAAGTCAGTATTGGCGAGTTACATAGCCACGAATACGATGAAATTATAGACGATAATGACCATGATTTTATTGCCTGGATATTTGAAGGAAACGTGTTTGCGCAAAAACGCGGACAAAGCAACGTTATGCAGCTCACAAAAGACTCAGATACTGCCCATAATCTAGCTTATTTTGAAGGCAGTGGGGTTTCTTTTCAAAAGGGTAACGGTTTTCACGCGCTTGATATAAATTCAGGCCTAAGCCAGCAGGTATTTGAATGGAAATTTGAAGAAAACGAGCCTGCGGTGAAACCGGCTAAGGACTATATTGCACAAGAACAGCAAAAGCTGATTAACTATGTGCAGGTGCAGCGTAAGAACAGACAAGACATGCGCGCGCAACAAGACCGTCTAGCAAGAGAAAATCAAAGCGTCATGTCGAGCACCTTTTATTTTGATGAAGATCACAGCAACGTACTGGCTAGCTTATCCCCTGATGGCAAATACGCCATTGTCGTAACCCGAATTAGCACACCCACGCGCAGTGACACTGACATTATGCCCGACTACATTGAAGAAGACGGCCGCATTAAAGCGCAGTCGGTGCGCCAACGAGTGGCCGATGCTAAGCCAGAGTCTCATTCCATTTTCTTTTTAGACATTCAAAACAACACACAAAAAGAACTAAGCTACGTAAGCTTACCTGGCTATAACGAAGATGTATTAGCCGATGTAAAAAGAGAAAATGCAGAAGCTAAAGGCGAAACCTACACTAACAACAGACTGCCTCGCGATATTGGTCTTTTGTTTGATTGGTATGCCACTGAAATGCCTGTCAAATGGCACGATTCTAGCCAGCACGTGGCGTTAATGCTGGAAGCTTGGGACAATAAAGACCGCTGGATAGTGAGCGTAGACGTCAACGAACCTATCTTTACCACACAGCACAGAATGCATGATAAAGCATGGGTAAACTATCGCTTTAATCAATTTGGTTGGTTCGATGAGGCCAACACGCTGTATTTATTAAGCGAACAAAGCGGTTATTCTCAGCTGTATACTAAAGCCCTAAACGGCAGCCTGAACGCCCTTACACAAGGCCGCTTTGTGGTAGACAACGTGGTGCTAACACAAAACGATGATTTCTTTTATTATAAGGCGAATAAGAAACATCCCGGTATTTATGAAGTGTATAGAGTAGCGGCAAGCGGCGGCGAGCCTCAAGCGCTCACCGACTTAAACGGCATGACCGACTTTGTGTTAAGCCCAACAGAAGATCGATTATTACTCACGCATTCAACATTAGCGATGCCGCCCGAGCTGTATGTTATGTCAACGCAAACGCCTAGCACCCCACAAAGGCTGACTAATACTGTAAGTGATGCGTTTTTATCTATTGATTGGGCCGTGCCGGCGATTGTGGCAATACCCTCAAGCCATACAAAGCAGCCGGTTTATTCACGCGTTTACACCCCAGCGCAAACAACTGATACCAATAAGCGGCGCGCGGTGGTGTTTAATCACGGCGCAGGTTATTTGCAAAATGCGCACTTAGGCTGGTCAGGGTATTTCAGAGAATTTATGTTTCATAGCCTCTTGGTATCTGAAGGTTACGTAGTATTAGACATGGATTTTAGAGCCTCTGCTGGCTATGGCCGAGACTGGCGCACGGCCATTTACCGCCAAATGGGCACGCCTGAAGTACAAGATTTAAAAGACGGCGTAAAGTGGCTTGTGGAAAATGCAAATGTTGACGAACAAAGAATAGGCACCTATGGCGGTTCTTACGGCGGCTTTTTGACTTTTATGGCACTGTTTACTGAGCCTGATTTATTCCAAGCCGGGGCAGCATTAAGACCCGTGTCGGACTGGGCGCACTACAACACGCCCTATACCGCAAACATACTCAATACGCCCGACATCGATCCAATTGCTTATGAACGAAGCTCGCCTATTTATTTTGCAGAAGGTCTTACCAAGCCTTTACTGATGAACGCACCAATGGTTGACGATAACGTGTTTTTCCTTGATGTAGTGAGACTAGTGCAGCGTTTAATAGAGCTTGAAAAAGAAGACTTTGAAACTGCGATTTATCCTGTAGAGCCGCATGGCTTTGTGCAACCTAGCTCCTGGCTAGACGAATACAGACGCATTTATAAGTTATTTGAAACGCATTTATAAGTTAAGGTAAAAAGCAGTTTTATAGCTGCTTTTTCTTTTTAAACGCCGTTGGCTGCTAAGTGTAATTCAGGTGAAACAAGCAGTATAAATTTGTTCTTATTAATCATGTTTACTTCACCTTAGAACAATTCTGAGCACGTTGATGCCTGTCGTAAATAACATTAATAACACCAAGACCTAAGCCAACGACAGCACCATAAAGGTGTGCATCTATTGCCACGCCGGCTTCAATAAGCTCTGCCATAAAAGTAGATGATGCAAAAAACCGCTCGTTGACTAATTTAATCACCAAGCCTATTAATAGCAGATAGCCGCTTTTACGTTTGCGATAAAGATCAATAACAATCCCCCATGCGAAGATGCCATGTAGCACCCCCGACATACCGACATACCATGTTAGGGTAGGCGAAAAATAATATATGCCTAGCGAAATACCGAGCGCCAGTACCAAAAAATTGATACCAAACGACTTCACACTAGCGTATTCAGCGTGCAGTATCCACAGTAGAGCAAGCCCAATCATATTGAGTGCATAATGGAAAAAGTTGGTATGCATAAAGTGCGCGCTTATCCATTGCCACCAGCTGCCGCTTCGAGCTTGCTCTCGATGAAATGATAAGGCTGAATCGCTCACACTCACGTCGCTTACAAAACCGTACCACAAGTATAAGAGGGTGCTAGTAAGAAACGCTAACAGGTAGGGAATATTGTGTGTGCGGTGAAGGTTTGCAAACAAACGCAGTGTTCCTTATGAAAGCAATTTGACAATAAACGAACTAGGCTCAAGGCAACATAAGCAACAGTGTTTTATAATTCTGCTGAAGTCTAGTTTTGCATATTTAGTATTTTGTCTTTAAAAAGAGTACATGCTTGAGTACACTTAATGTATTAAACGCCTCACTCTAATAAATGAGACTCACCTAATGATACATGAATTGCTAGAAAACAATATCCTCACCATTGTAATGGATCGTGCACACAAGAAAAATGCGCTAGTGCCTAAAATGTACAGCGTTATGGCAACGGCTATTGAAAACGCCCCGTTGGCCGGTGCGCGCGTAATCGTCATTAAAGGAGCCGGAGGATGTTTTACCGCGGGCAATGACGTACCAGAGTTTTTGTGCGCAGTAAAAGAAGGCGCGGGTGAAATAAACGAAACTTACCATTTCATGCAGGCGCTATTAAAATGTCCATTACCGGTTGTGGCTCAAGTAGAAGGCTTAGCCATAGGTATAGGCTCGACCATGCTGCTACACTGCGATTTTGTGCTTTGTCATGAAAAAACGCGCTTCGCCATGCCCTTTATTAATTTAGGCTTGGTGCCCGAATATGCCTCTAGCTATATTTTGCCTAGAGTAGCAGGGCATTTAAAGGCCGCTCAACTGCTTATGTTAGGTAATCCATTTGATGCTAAGCAGGCAAAAGAATGTGGTTTCGTTACCTCTATTCACAGTGTCGATTTGCACGCGGCAGTGGTGGATATTGCAGAAGCGCTAGCCAAAAAGCCGGCCTTAGCCCTGCAGCAAACCAAAGCCTTGTTAAGGCAGGATGAAGCCTGTGTGGCGAAACACATCGACGATGAACTTAAAATATTTGTAGAAGCGATGCAAAGCGAAGCCGCTAACGAGGCCTTTACTGCCTTTGTCGAAAAACGTGCGGTTAACTACGACAAATTTAAATAGGAAATGAAATTTACACTATGATGAATCCTCTTAAAAAAATATCTCAGGGCGGTCGTTTTACGCTACGTTCGTGTATCTTATTGGCCTTTATTACTGCTGCAGTTGGCTGTGCTCAAAGCCCACAAGTTGTATTGGAAGACCGAGAGCCGGAGGCCGCGACAGGTGTCATGGCAAAAAATCTTGCGGTAGGTGAGCAGTTTATGGTGGCCGCTGCAAACCCGCATGCGGCAAACGCAGGTAAGCGAATAATCGAACAAGGCGGCAGCGCAATAGATGCAGCAATAGCCATACAGGCCATGCTTACCTTGGTTGAACCGCAGTCTTCAGGCATCGGCGGAGGTGGCTTTATACTCTACTGGGACAACACCGCTAAACAGCTTTATACCTTTGACGGCCGTGAAGTCGCGCCGCAAAAAATTACACCAGACGTGTTCATAGAAAATGGCGAGCCAATGAAATGGCGCGATGCTGTGGTAGGCGGCAAAGCGGTTGGTGTGCCGGGTATATTAAAAGCTTTAGAAGATGCGCACGCCCAATTTGGGACATTACCATGGTCACAGTTATTTGATGACAGCATAAATTTATCAAACACCGGCTTTAAAGTATCGCCTCGTTTAGCCACATTAATTGAACTTGATTTACATCCCGGCTTAAACGAGTTTGCACAGGCACAAGCTTATTTTAAACCCAATGGCAAACCTTTAGCTGAAGGGGAGCTAAGAAAAAACAAAAAATTAGCCTCTACGTTGACGAAAATTGCACAGCAAGGCACTGATGCATTTTATACTGGAGAAATAGCTCGCAATATCGTTAATGCGGTAAATGAGGTGTCTATTAATCCAGGTAAATTGAGCGGGGCTGACTTAGCGCAATATACGGCAATACAGCGCCAGCCAATGTGCAGCAGCTACCGAGTATATGAGGTATGCAGCATGGCACCGCCTAGTTCCGGTGGCGTTACCATGATGCAAATTCTTAAGCTATTAGAAGGCTTTACTTTGTCGGATTACGCCCCAGAGAGCCTAGAATTTGCACATCTTTTTGCGCAAGCTAGCGCACTAGCGTTTGCTGACCGTGCAGACTACGTGGCCGATTTAAGCTTTATGGGAATAGATGCAGCGCCACTGGTAGATGCTGATTATTTGCGCAATAGAGCGGCCACTTTAGGCACTGATGTGGGCTACACCGAGGCTTCATCAGGCAGGCCTTATGGGGATTTAAGCTACGCAAGTGACGACGCCTTTGAGCTAGACAGTACCAGTCATATTGCCATTGTTGATAAACAAGGCAACGCTGTGTCTATGACCTCGAGTATCGAATTTATGTTTGGGTCGGGTATAATGGTAGACGGTTTTTTACTGAACAATCAGCTGACCGATTTTGCGATTAACCCTATTAAAGATGGTGTAGTTGTGCTTAATGCCGCGGCGCCGGGCAAGCGTCCAAGAAGTGCTATGAGTCCAACTATGGTCTTCACAAACGACGGTGAACTAAATTTGATAGTGGGTTCACCAGGGGGCAGCCGTATTATAAATTATGTTGCTCAAACCATCATAAACGTGCTCGACTTTAATTTAGATATTCAAGAATCGATTGATGTGGCGCGCATAACAAACCGAAACGATTTCACCTCACTTGAAAAAGGAACGAACATATCCCAGCTAAAGGCGCCTTTAGAAGCCTTAGGGCACACTGTAAGAGTGGTTGATTTGAACAGCGGACTTCACGGTATACAAATAGAAAATGGCAAACTATTAGGCGGCGCTGATCCCAGGCGAGAAGGGATAGCGATTGGTAAGTAGAAGGCGAATAAAGAACCGTGATAGGCAGCGCAAATGATGGGTAAACGTTCTGTAAGTCCTCTGGCAATTGCTAGGGGACTGCGCTGTGCACCTCTTGTGAGGCTGTCACAAAATTTCTGTCACTTCCTAGCAGGCCATACTTACCCATTTTAATACATACATAGATGTTTATCCCTTATATTAACTATATATATCACTTGTTTTTACTAGGGTTTATTAATAATCTTTAGTGCCAATTACTATGTAAACCACGTAAACTTCGCATAGTATTAGGATTATGCTTAATTACATAATCCAAGCAGTTATTTTGCTATATCTTATCAGTAACTGCTGTTTTTTTATCATCATGCCCTTACTTTTATGATTAGTAAGCTGCGTATCACTTGCAAAATATGCGTTAATTTACACAAACTAAATGGGAATATTATGGGTTTTACAGGTACTAGTGACTACATCGCCAGCGAACAACTCCAGTTAGCGGTCAATGCGGCTATCACATTAGAAAAGCCCTTACTTATTAAAGGCGAACCCGGCACGGGTAAAACCATGTTGGCTGAGCAGTTAGCGCTCGCCCTTGATGCTAACTTGCTGCAGTGGCATATCAAGTCGACAACCAAAGCGCAGCAGGGACTCTATGAGTATGACGCCGTTTCTCGTTTGCGAGATTCACAGCTTGGCGATGAAAAAGTTAAAAACATTAGCAATTATATTGTTAAAGGAAAGCTTTGGCAGGCATTCACCGCTAGCCAGCGACCTATCTTATTAATCGATGAGATTGATAAAGCCGACATAGAGTTCCCAAATGACTTGCTCTTAGAGCTCGATAAAATGGAGTTCTTTGTGTATGAAACCCAAGAGCGCATTGTGGCAAGGCAACGTCCCATTGTTATTATTACGTCTAACAATGAAAAAGAATTGCCCGATGCTTTTCTTCGTCGATGTTTTTTTCACTATATCGAGTTTCCTGACGCGCAACAGATGCGCCAAATTGTAAATGTCCATTTTCCAAATATTAAAAAAGATTTGCTTGATCAAGCACTTACTTCCTTCTTTCAAATTAGAGAAGTTGGCGGTTTGAAAAAGCGTCCATCAACGTCAGAGCTAATTGACTGGTTAAAGCTATTGGTGGCCGACGATATCCCCGCTAGCGTTCTGCACGACAAAGACGCAAAAAATGCACTGCCGCCTCTATATGGCGCTTTACTAAAAAATGAGCAAGACATCCACCTGTTCGAAAAACTCATGTTTATGGCACGTCGATAATGTTAATCGAGTTTTTCTTCACGCTACGAAAGCACAAAATAAAGACCAGTATTACTGAGTTTTTAGATTTAATGGCGGTATTAAAAGCTGATCTTGTGCGCGGCGATATGGACGACTTTTACTTGCTCAGTCGTACCGTACTCATCAAGGATGAAAGTCAATTTGATAAGTTTGATCAAGCCTTTGGTGAATATTTCAAAGGCGTTCAGACGATTGACCTGCTCGATAAGGAAATACCCGACGACTGGCTCAAAAACGCATTAGAAAAGTTTTTAAGTGACGAAGAAAAAAAGAAGGTGGAAGCCCTAGGTGGACTAGATAAACTAATGGAAACCTTGCAAGAGCGGCTTAATGAGCAAGAAAAACGCCATGAAGGCGGTAATAAATGGATAGGCACAGGCGGTACATCACCGTTTGGGGCAAACGGGTTCAACCCTGAGGGCGTTCGCATTGGACAAAAGAAAAATCGTAATAATTCAGCGGTAAAAGTATGGGACAAACGCACGTATAAGAATTTGTCTAACGACGTGGAAATTGGCACACGCAATATTAAAGTTGCACTTAGGCGGCTGCGCAAGTTTGCGCGCACCGGGGCAAGTGACGAACTTGATGTTAGCAATACCATAAGTTCAACGGCGCGAAATGCAGGTTACTTAGACATTAAAATGGCGCCCCAGCGGCACAATGCTATTAAACTTCTTTTATTTTTTGATGTGGGCGGCTCTATGGATCCCCATATACAGCAGTGTGAAGAATTGTTTTCTGCGGCGCATGCTGAGTTTAAACACATTGAATTTTTTTACTTTCACAACTGCATTTATGACAGTGTTTGGAAGGATAACAAGCGTCGAGGTGATGTGGTAAGCGATGTTTACAGCATTATTCATAAATATCCTAAAGACTATAAGGTTATTATTATAGGCGATGCGACTATGGGACCATATGAAATTACTTACCCAGGTGGTAGTGTAGAATTCTGGAATGAAGAGGCCGGCAGCGTATGGATGCAGCGTCTAATGAATCACTTTGAGTACGCAATTTGGTTAAACCCTCAGCCTAAACAATACTGGCTTTATTATGCGTCTATTCAAATAATGAAAGAACTCTTGAAAGATAAAATGTATCCTTTAACCTTAGAAGGATTAACCGATGGTATGAAAGCCTTATTGAAAAAATAAGCACGCTATATACCATTCCAGCACAAAGAATATCGTGAAAAGACTCAATAAATATATTAGTGACACTGGCTTTTGCTCTCGCCGAGCAGCAGACGCCTTAATACAAACCAAGCAAGTTCGCGTAAATGGCGCACAACCAGAGCTGGGCACAAAAATAGGTGAGGGCGATAAGGTCACTATAAACGGCCAACTTATTTCACCTGTAGCCACAAATAAAAGTGACCGCGTGTATCTTGCTTACCATAAACCAGTTGGCATTACCTGTACGACTGAGCGCAAAATAAGCGGCAACATTATAGATGCGATTGGCTACAAACAGCGTATCTTCCCCATTGGTCGCCTTGACAAACCTTCAGAAGGATTAATTTTATTGACCAACGACGGTGACATCGTCAACAAGATTTTGCGCGCTGAAAATGCCCATGAAAAGCTATATCGCGTTACCGTAGATAGGCCCATTACGCCTGCATTTATTGAGCTGATGGGAAAAGGTGTACCTATACTCGATACCGTTACATTGCCATGTGAGCTCAAGCAGATAGGCAAGCATAGCTTTGAAATTGTATTAAAGCAGGGTTTAAATCGTCAAATTCGTAGAATGTGCGAGTATTTGAATTACAGCGTAAGCAATTTAGTCAGGAAACGCATTATGCACATAGATTTAAAAGGCCTCAGTGTGGGGCAATACAGACATTTAAGTGAACAAGAAATGCTCATAATGAACGTTGCATTAACCGAGTCAATGAAAACCGATTCAACAAAAATAGCAAGCCACTTACCGCCAGCCTCCGCACTATGACCACAGCAGTTATAGATAATAGCTTTTTCAAAGAGTTTAAAGTCCTTGCCTCCTTGGCTTGGCCTTTACTCATCGCCCAAGTTACGCAAACTCTCATGGGCGTGTCTGACACCATAATGGCGGGGCGCTATAATTCAGTCGACATGGCGGCTGTGGCCATTGGCTTTGGCATGAGTTTGCCGGTGCTCATTTTTATGCAGGGAATAACCTTGGGGCTTTCGCCTATTATTTCTCGCTACGACGGCGCTAAAAACACGGCTGACGTGGCCAACGCTGTGCAGCAAATGCTGTATATATCGTTGGGGATGTCGGTATTTGTACTGCTGCTGCTGTTGGCTATTCCAGGCGCCGTAGGGGCAATTGATATGACGCCGGAACTCGCACAAAAAACAGGTGATTATTTATTTTACGTCTTGCTGTCGGCGCCTGCCTTTGGCATTTATCAAACCTTACGCAATTACTGCGAAGGTTTGTCTATAACGGTGCCGACCATGATGATAATGGCCACCGGTTTACTAGTGAATATTCCGGTTAACTATATTTTTATCAATGGCTTATTTGGTATGCCTGAAATGGGCGGCGCAGGCTGCGGCTTAGCGACGATGCTGGTATTTTACACCATGGCGCTGGCCACATTTGCATACACTTTTTACGCCACAAAGCTAAAAAAATACAAGCTGTATGAGCGCTTTTTACCCATTTCAAAGCCTGACATAAATTATATGTTGCGCTTAGGTTTACCTATTGCCTTTACCCTATTGTTTGAAGTTGCGCTATTTGCGGTGGTTGCCGTAATGCTAGCACCTTTAGGTGCCCTTACTGTGGCGGCGCACCAGATAGCCCTTAATGTGTCTTCATTAATATTCATGTTGCCGTTAAGTATTGGCTTGGCACTGGCTATTCGGATTGGTTTTTTAATTGGTGAAGGTCGACACAACCACACTAAAAAAGCCTATTGGGCGGCTATGCTATTGGCCGTCAGCATGGTGGTGTTCACCGCCTCCACTATACTGCTGTTTAATGATCAAATCGCCAGTATTTATAGTGGTGAAAAGGCGGTAATTACAGCAGCGGCCAGCTTGCTTATTTTGGCTGCTTTGTTTCAGTTTTCAGATGCTATTCAAGTCGTTTCAGCGAATGCGCTGCGTGGATATAAAGACACAAAAGCAATGCTGATTATTAGTTTTATTTCCTACTGGCTGGTAGGTTTTCCCGTAGGTGTGATGCTAGGATTAACCGATATGTTAGTGCCTAGAATGGCAGCCGCGGGATTTTGGATTGGCTTTATTACGGGTTTAAGTGTGGCAGCAGTGCTGTTATTTATGCGTGTCAAAGTGATACAAAAAAGGATTATAGACGACAGTTTAGTGAGAACATGATGAAAAAACTGCGTTTATTGCAGGTGCCAATCGCGGCATCGGGCGTGCTAGCGAGACAGCATTTGCAAGAAATAGTTTCGATATAGTTATTAGCAGTTGTGAGTATCATCTGCGCACTATTAATGCCCAGCCATTTGCTAATGAAATGGGTATTGCTAATTTAACATAAATTCATTTAGCGAATTAAAACAAGCGTTTTGGTCATACTCAGGTATAAATTTAAAACAATAATTGGCTTTATTGCTTGAATAACGCTATCTTCGGCTCTCCAAAAACTAAAAGGAATAACCATAATGTTATCAAAAAACAAACTATTGATCGCTTTATTTGCATCAACCATTGTTCTAGCTGCTTGCTCTGAGCCTCAAGAAGAGTCTGCTGAAGACGTTAAACAGGATGCTATGGAAATGGCTGCTGATGCTCAAGAAGAATCAACAGATATGCTCAATGACGCAACAGACGGCGTAAATAATCTTAAAGGCGAAGCGACCGAAGCATATGACGATGCCAAAGACAAAGCTGAAGAAATGTACGGCGACGCTAAAGAAAGCACTGACGAAATGAAAGAAGAGACAGCTGAGAAAATGAAAGAAGCATGTATTGCGACTAAAGAAAGCCTTGGCCAAAGCACTGAAGATTGTTAATTAATAGTATTTTAGACGTGTTTTAATGTACGCCTAGTGTTATGAATTGATAAAAAAAGACAAAAGCTCTCATTTCTTTTGTCTTTTTTTTGTTTATTACGGCGATATTCACTTAATAATAAATGTAGCCCTGTGGCTAGCGATTCATATTGAAACGTATCGTCACTTAACACTTTCGAACTCTTCTCAATATTGCAAGTGGTAACAGGCATATAATCCACCATGCTAGACTCCCCCCACCCGAGCTTGGATCAGATCCCGCGATTTGATTTAAACTGACCGTTATGGTTTGCTCAACAGCGGTAATGCCATCACTCACCGAAACAACATAGCTTACATTGTTGCCGACTATAGGTGTTGTCAGATTAACGCTTGTACCGGTCACATCTCGGCCGTTTATCTGAATAAAAAGCGTATCGTTTTCAGGATCATTTGCAACAACGCTTATCGTGATTGATCTGCCGCCAATGGCGCTTACGGGAGCATTAACTGAGGAAATAATGGGTGAAGCATTGTTAACAACATTAATTACAATAGCGCCGGTACTTGAATTTCCATTGGTATCAGTAGCCGTGACGGTATACCTTAGCTGAGTGTCAGACTCAATCGCAGGCGCTAGCAAAGTATAACTATCTGCCAAGGTTGTAATACTCACAGCAGGCCCTGCTGTTTGCAGAAAACTTACTATTATATCGTCACTATTAGGTTCTGTAATCGACAGAGGTATGTTTAAGATCTGGGTTTCAGTTACGGTTAAGTTTGCAGTGTCGTTTCCATCAAAGCTCAGGATAGGCGCGCCTTCAACTTGAACAGAGGTAAAATTTTCGCTAGTTTCAGCATCAGCGAAAGAAGAAGAAATCAGTTCACTTTTCATATTTATTATTATTGGGCCAGCAAACACGCCCTGCAGCGCTTCAATAGTGAAGTCCAAGGTGCTGTTTGATGAAGATCCTGCTGGCTTGTTAACACGCCACTCAATTTCATTGTTTATCAATTGACCGCTGTTAGTCGTAGAAAAATTGACAATTTTAACGCCTACCGGAATCGGTAATGTAATACGATAGTCGCGTGCTTCATTGCTCGGGTTTGCCTCAACCGTTACGTTTAATGACGTTCTTTCACCAGCCCGTAAGCGTGTTGCAATACCGTCTATAAATACATCGTTATCTACACGGGTAATATCTATGTTTAACAGTCCGATATCCTCTTCATCAACACTTGTGCCCATGCCAACAGCGCCATAGTAATCCTCACCGCTTTTTGACTGAGGTAAATCATAAATAATGCGTAAATCAAACGGCATATCTGATTCCAATCTACTAGGCGCGTCTACGTTAAGGCTACTCCCGGCTACTTCGTTAGTAACTATTGCGTAACGCATCTCAAAAGTGTCTGGGCTATCGCCCGAGGGTGAATAATTTTGAACCACAATAAAATAAGTGCCTGCTTTGGGATAGTTTATATGTATTTCGTCTAAAGAATTTGTAGTGACACTGCGCGCAATTTCCTCAATAAGTGAAGGTGTACCGTCGTCGTTGCCATCAAATAGCACAAATAAGTCTATATCTCGTGAGCTGGTTTTTTTAATTCGCGTCACCAAGCGTTTAGCACCTTCCATAACCCTTACTTGGGTTATATTTACGCCTTCATTTACATTGTCTAAGTAACTACTTGTATCACTATCTGCGCCAATAGTGGATTTGACTGAATTGGCTTTAACAGGCTTATACGCTTTAAGTTCGAAATTCTCAATACTGATAGCGTCTATATCTTTTATTAAGAAGGAGTCGTTGCTGCGCCTAGCACTTATGTCGATGCTAAGAGGAAAGTTACCGATAGATGACAATATACTCACCGGCAATGATACATCAGGTAAACCGGGCGAAGTAAATCTTGCCAGTGCAAACGAGTAGTCAGTTTTTGAAGCCTGTAGACTATTAATGCTAAATGATACCCTTTGTGATTGGCCGGTTAACAGGGTAAAGCGAGAGGGTGTGGCCTCAACCCTAAGGGCAGGTGAAATAACTACTTGTTCATAGTCAAACGCAGCGTCTGTTGTCGCGGTAAACGTGCGCGACCATGTGCAAATACCAGCACATCGATTGTCGGTTATTGAGGGTAGGTTAAGGCTTCTAGGTTCACCCAATCTATCAGGATCTGCATCTGCATAGTTAGCGGACGTTTCGCTCATAATAAAGGGACTCGCAATCGCTTTGTCTACTTGTACTCTACCAGAGCCCATATCGAAAAAGTCAGCGTAAATGGTGCGTGTAGACGTTTCGTCATCTTTTTTAACGCTAGTAATGGCGGTTAAGGCCATTGCCGATCTTATTTCATCTGGTCCCCAGTTTGGTTTAGCGGACTTAATTAAAGCAGCACTGCCGGCAACATGCGGACTAGACATAGACGTACCGTCTATTGTTGCAAAGTTACTTGCGGCGGGCTCTTGCCCATCATGACCGAGCTGTTCGTCGGCGTAGGCGGCAAAAATACGGCTGCCTGGCGCGGTTATGGTGGGTACCAAAGTGCTGATGCTTTTATTTGGTCCGCGAGAAGAATAATTAGCCATCACATCTACTCGACTAGTATCAATGACTTGAGATGGCACCCCAGCGCTTATACTAGCGCTATGATTTCGACCTGATCTAAGCCAGTCTTTTAAGCTATTGCCGTTGTTGGCGTTAAGATGAATGCCGGGTATTACGTATTGGTCACTGGCTAAAAAGGTTTCGCCGCCGTCTAGATTTACTAATACATAGCCGCCTGCGCCGCCATCGCGCACGTGCATGGCTTTTTGAATACGTGCGATATTGCCCCTGTCACAGACCACTATTTGACCATTAAAAGTACCGTTTGGGAAAGGCTCTAAACACTGCGCCGGATCGCCGCCCGGGTCGTTAGGATTAATAAAGCTTCCTGCATAAACAATGGCGGCAGTTAATGATCCTGTGTTACTTTGCCCTGACATTGCATTTAGTGTACTTGATCCACCGCTAAACGACCCTAACTGTTTGATAAATAAGTTTTCACGACCGTGTTCACTGGCCGCCACACTGGTATACCATGGTGCTGTCTTTTCTGAACTAAGTGTTTCTGGGCCATCGTTGCCAGCAGATACCGCCACAAATATACCGGCATTTCGGGCTGACAATAAAGCCTGTTCCACCGGATCAAGCCAAGGGTTATTACCGCCACTTATTGAAAAGTTAATCACATCTACTTTGTCTTTAATGGCGTCGTCTATCGCCTTTAAAATAGCACTGCCTTTGCAATCGCCGTAAAAATCGCCGGCTTCTTTGGTGCCGCCGTAGCATACTTGATACGAAATGATATTAGCGCGCGGGGCAACCCCTGACACTTGAGCAAAGATAAAACCGGTGGGCGTGCCTGAGCTGCGCTCTTCACCTTCACTAGGGGTCACTTCATCAACGTTAAACAATATGTTGCCTGCGGCAATGGACGCCACATGACTGCCATGACCGCCGTAATCTTCACCGTTTCGCGGTAAGTTAGGCGGAAAAATACTGGTGTCGCTATAGTCGTTGGTGATGTCAGTGTAGCTGTAAACCCCAATAAGTTTGTTGTTACATAGTTCGGGAAAATTTCGGGCGCAATCGCCTAAATAATTGCCGTTGCCGCGAGGGTTAGTATGAATATATCCGTCGCCTGCTACTTCGGCAAATGATGGATGGTCGGTATTTATGCCTGAATCGATAATACCAATAACAATTCCTTCGCCAGACGTTTGCCCAACACCAGGAAATGCGGTGCCATCCCATACTTTTGGTGCGCCAATAAGCATTGGGCCGCGGTCGGCGTTAAGTTTTCTGATTTGCTCTCTTTGAATGTTCTTAACGTGCTTCAGCTCAGATAAACGTTGGGCTTGGGCCTGAGTTAGGCGCACGGCCAAGCCGTTAATGCCATACTGGTAGCGTGCCAGTGGTTTAATAGTAAATAGTTGCGCTGCGCTTTGGTCCAAAAAACCTTGTTGCTGATGCAAAATTTTAGCCATTTGCTTGCTCACTGCATCGTTTTGTGAAGAGCTAGCGTTTCGTTGTTTATTGACGCGGTTGGTTTGCTGCTTTTGTGAGCTCATTTGAGAAAGCGCTCGCGGCTCTTGTGCCACGGCTGGTTCACTTAATTGAATAATATAGGTGTACAGCGTATCTTTGGATAAATCAGGCTCATAAATAAATTGTTTACGCCTCAGCCCTAAATCTTTGCTTATATTGGAACTGCTTTTTACAACCCGCATGGGCGTCTGTAAAGTAACGTGAGCATTTTTCATTGCCAACAAAGCTTGGCTATTAAGCGCATAAGAATTTGTTATCTTGTTACTCGCGCTGGCAAAAGACGCAGCGCATATGACAATGCATACGCTAACAATAATTACTCTATGAAAATACATTCATTTCCTCTGATATTTATTTGATATCGAATACGGACTCTACCAGATGAACCTGTTTGGGTCTTGTAGCAATAAGAACCTAATGCGTCATTAAAGGTTTGGATTATTTTCTACAAATCTATTGGAAGCGTAAATCTGGACGAATGAACATTATATATCGGTTATCTGCTTTGAGAGTGTAGTTTGCATTAATAGTTTTTAATTATATGTAGTAAAATATAAACATAATTTTTACAAATAGGATACGTATCCTAGTATTGGCGTAAAACTATGAATTAGCTCACACTTAAAATTTGTCATTCCTATGATTTAGCAATACAGATAAACTCAAGCTTTATTAGTATAGAGGTACAAAAGCGTCAAAATAAGACCCTTAGCGTTTGTTTATAAAAGTGCTTAATTTATCAGCAAAAGTTTATATTTCATAAGGTAACGGTGTTAACAATGCAAGAGAGAAATCATTTACACGGCATTAAGCTAATATTTGAAGTAGACATTATTAAGAATGGCTTACTTGAAATACCTATGCTGCAATTGTTAGACGAGCATGGTGAAGAAAAAAACAATCAGCAGTCCCCCAAATTGAGTAAAGAAGAAGCGCTTAAAATATATAAGAGTATGTCTTTTACGCGTTTATTAGACGATCGCATGATTGGTGCTCAGCGCCAAGGCAGAATTAGCTTTTACTTGGCCTGTAGAGGAGAGGAGGCCGCAATAGTCGCTTCTGCTGCCGCGTTAAGCAGCGACGATATGATCATGTCGCAGTATCGCGAACAGGGTGCACTTGTGTACCGCGGCTATACTACTGATCAGTTTATGAATCAGATGTTCAGTAATCATCTTGACCCAAATAAAGGCCGTCAAATGCCGATTCACTATGGCGACAAAGCGCTAAA
>NZ_BAET01000009.1 GCF_000252165.1 Glaciecola punicea ACAM 611 | reverse complement strand
TACCCAGTTTCAATGTCATGCCGAGTTATGCTAGTCAGTAAGTCGGCATACTATGCTTGGCGCAAGCGGCCTGCGGTTATTATCAGTGCTCAAACACTGGATTTACATCGCAGAGCTAAAGCGCTTTTTAAGGAAAGTAGAGACAGTTTGGGTAGCCGTGAGCTAGGCAAAAAGCTGCGCAAAGAAGGCTTTGAAATAACACGATATCAAGTGGTTAAGTTGATGAAAAGGTTACGCTTAATTGTTAAACAGCGTATTGCTTACAAAGTAACCACTCAGCGCAAACACAGTGATGCTGTGGCTGATAACTTGTTAAACATGAATTTTAATCCGCCTGGGCCAAATAAGGTATGGGCCGGCGACATCACCTATTTGAGGTCTGGCGAAGGTTGGCAGTATTTAGCCGTTGTTATGGATTTATGTGGTCGGCGAATTATAGGCTGGCACTTGTCGAGTCGAATGACGACGGACTTAGTTGAGCAAGCATTTTTAAAAGCATACGGCCTACGCCAGCCTCCAAAAGGCTTGGTTTTTCATAGTGATAGAGGCTCGCAATATACGAGTAAATGCTTTAGAAAGCTACTCAAGGACTTAGACTGCCGCGCCAGCATGGGCGATGTCGGCGCATGTTGGGATAATGCCGTGGTTGAAAGATTTTTTGGTAGCTTAAAACATGATTGGTTGTTCAAAATAGAGCAACCAACACGGGAACACATGAAGCAAGATGTTGCTGCATATATTAAATATTACAATCTGGAGCGGTTGCATTCGTCGAATGGCGATCAATCACCGATTGAATTTGAAAATTCCTTTAGGAATGTGTCCGGTTGGGCTTGACCAGAACAAA
>NZ_BAET01000010.1 GCF_000252165.1 Glaciecola punicea ACAM 611 | reverse complement strand
TGGCGAAACGACCGAAGCTTGGCGTGCTACAGCGTTACCCTGAGCTAAAACAAATTGTGATAGATAAACTTGAATTGAAATGGTCACCGGAGCAAATTTCAGGTTGGCTAAGCGTCGAATATTCAAGACGTAAAAAGATGCAGGTATCACACGAAACAATTTATAAGTCGCTTTATGTACGATCAAAAAACATTCTCGACCATTCGCTTTCAGAACACTTACGCAGAAAGCGCCCTATGCGACACAGTCGCTTTCATACACGCAAAGGCCATAGAGGCTCAATTAATATTGTTAATGGTGTCTCTATTCACGAACGCTCGAAGCATATTGATAATAGGCGATCACTTGGACATTGGGAGGGTGACTTAGTATCTGGGTCAAAAAATACCCACATTGCCACATTAGTGGATAGAAAGTCACGTTTCACTATCATTCTCAAACTAGCGGGAAAAGATGCTGGCTCTGTTAATGATGCACTTCTAGCTATATTTAGACAAATGCCATTGGAATATCGAAAATCTTTGACTTGGGACAGAGGTATGGAATTGGCTAAACATAGCGTTCTTACTGAAGAGTTTGGGATGCCTGTTTACTTCTGCGATCCTCAGTGTCCATGGCAGCGAGGCACAAATGAAAACACTAATAGCCTTATTCGACAGTACTTCCCCAAAAAGACAGATTTATCACTACATAGCCAAGCACGACTGAGTGAGGTCGCAACTCAATTAAATGAGCGCCCAAGAAAAACATTGAAATTTAAAACACCATCACACATGATTGAAAAGAGTGTTGCTTTGTTGGCTTGAATCCTCA
>NZ_BAET01000011.1 GCF_000252165.1 Glaciecola punicea ACAM 611 | reverse complement strand
GTTAATTTGCATCCAAAACTGATCCACTTTACCCCCTAATTTGCATTCAAAACTGATCCACATGTTTAATACCTCCTGCCGCCCCTAAGCAGGAGAATGTGGAGTGATAGATGTGTCATTATTAAGTGTTATGCGTAGATGGTATTTTCGTGATGGGTTTTCCCTGCGAGAAATTACTAGACGTACTGGATTGTCTCGCAATACCGTACGTCGTTATCTGAAAAGTGAAATCACTGAGCCTGTTTATCCCAAACGACAGTCGTTGGGTAAAGTCAAAGAGTTCGAAGAACTGCTTATCAGTTGGCTTAAACGAGAAGCTAGGCGACGAAGAAAAGAGCGTAAAACCGTCAAAAACCTTTACGAGGACTTGTTACCTTTGGGCTATACAGGCTCGTATGACAGGGTTGCGGCGTTTGTGCGCAAGTGGCGCGAAGAGCATAGATTATCGGTATCTAATCAAGTTTACGTACCCTTGGAGTTTGCAGCAGGCGAAGCCTTTCAATTTGATTGGGGCGAGAACTATGGCTTCATCGATGGCCGTAAAACTAAACTACAAGTCGCTCACTTTAAGCTCAGTCATAGCCGTGCATTTATTCTGCGGGCATATCTTACCCAAAGTCATGAAATGCTATTTGATGCACATAACCATGCGTTCCGCGTGTTTAATGGCGTGCCCGAGCGTGGTATTTACGACAATATGAAAACAGCGGTTGATAAGGTGCAAAAAGGCAAAGAGCGTATTGTTAATCGTCGCTTCCTCACTATGGTGAGTCATTACCTGTTCGAAGCTGACTTCTGTAATCCAGCCGCAGGCTGGGAAAAAGGGCAAGTTGAAAAGAATGTGCGGGACGCACGTTCGATTATCTGGCAACGGCTACCGCGTGTTAGCACGCTAACTGAACTCAATGATTGGCTCGAAACCCAATGCATTAAAGACTGGCAAACACGCAAGCACCCGCAGTTCTCAGATAGAACCATTGAAGATGTATGGTATCAAGAGCAGCGCCAACTTATGAAGGTGAATGCGCCGTTTAATGGTTTTATTGAACATAGTAAAAAAGTATCCTCCACCTGCTTGGTCAACTTCGATCGCAATAAATACTCAGTCCCCTCCAGTTTCGCTAACCGGCGTATTAGCCTGCATGTTTACCCTAGTCGGCTTGAATTCATTGCCGAAGGTCAGCAAATAGCTGAGCATACCCGCGTATTCATGACGAGTCACGACATACCAGGCAAAGTCATTTATGACTGGCGCCACTACTTGCTTGTCGCGCAACGTAAACCCGGCGCACTTCGCAATGGTGCACCGTTTAACACGATGCCTGATAGCTTTAAACACTTGCAATCGATTTTATTACAGCATCAGCGTGGGGATAAAGAAATGGTCGAGGTGTTATCGCTGATATTACATCACGATGAAGCCGATGTTGTGAAGGCTGTTGAAATGGCCTTAGACGTGGGCTGTCCGTCCAAACAGCATGTAATGAACTGTCTAAGTCGGCTACTGAACCCTTCATCACCCGAACCGGTACCGATTGCTAACGGCCTGCAATTGATCACCGAGCCAACCAGCGATACGTCACGCTACGATACATTAAGAGGAAAACACCATGCACACTGAAGCCTTATTACACACGCTTAAAATACTGAAACTGCATGGTATGGCAAGCAGTATTACCGAGTTATCATCGCAAGATTCACCGGCCTATAAACTAGCCTTGCCTATGCTCGACACACTCGTAAAAGCCGAGGTTGCTGATAGAGAAGTACGCAGTATTGCTTACCAAATGAAGACGGCTAAGTTCCCCGTTTATAGAGACTTATATGGCTTCGACTTTAGTGAAAGTGAAGTGGATGAATATCTCATCAGAGGTTTACATCGTTGTGAATTTATTGAAGATAGCCAAAATGCTGTATTCGTAGGCGGCCCTGGGACAGGAAAAACCCACTTAGCCACAGCACTTGGGGTACAAGCCATTCAGCACCATCAATACCGCGTGCGGTTTTTATCCACTATCGAGCTTGTGAATACATTAGAGCTGGAGAAGCAAGCAGGTCACGTTGGGCGAATGGCAAATCGTTTAGCTAATTGTGATCTAGTTGTGCTTGACGAATTAGGTTATGTACCCTTCAGTCAAGCGGGCGGCACCTTGCTGTTTCATCTATTAAGCAAACTCTACGAAACGACTAGCGTACTTATCACCACCAACCTCAACTTCACTGAATGGTCAAAGGTGTTTGGTGACGCCAAGTTAACAACAGCCTTGCTAGACAGGCTAACGCATCATTGCCACATAATTGAAACCGGCAATGACAGCTTCCGCTTTAAAGAATCAACTAAAAAATCAAAGGAGAAAAAGGCTAGAAATTAAAACATGATTATGGTCATATAAGGCTACTTGGGTGGATCAGTTTTAGATGCAAATCGTGGTTCAGTTTTAAGTGCAAATTAAC
>NZ_BAET01000012.1 GCF_000252165.1 Glaciecola punicea ACAM 611 | reverse complement strand
ACCCGTTGCTGAAATCCTTAAAAATGAAATTTACAAGTCAATTTTTCTTTGTGCGCCAGTTGGTAATAAAGTTGTTGTCGTCTCGAAAGTTGAGTTTTCACTGGGTAATTCACTTAACATTCATATTGGCCAAACCATGCCATTGCATTGTTCCGCATCTGGAAAAGCCATTTTATCGATGCACTCTGTCGAGTTTCAACGCAGTTATAGAGACGGCGAAGTGAAAAGCAATCCTAATATCAAAGAGGATTTAGTTAATATTGATGAAGAATTGGAACGCGCAAAACGCTTGGGCTATGCAGTGACTCATGGCGAAAATGATAATCAGGTTAGTTGCATAGCTGCTGCGGTGCTAAATTTGAGAAATGAGCCAGTTGCTGCTATTAGTGCTGCAATCAATGGCGAATATCTAAGCCCAGAGAGTGCGCGTCATTACGCTAAAAACCTGGTACAGGCTGCTCGTCAGTTATCTGCACGTATCGTTTGAAAGTGAGCTTATCGGATGAGTGAGTAGCATTTCTGCTGCTCACTCTCCTAAGAACCTTACATGCAAGGTTCCCCGCACACAGCTCATGCCTATTTAAGTCCAGTGATCAAACTGAACCGGCAGTAAATGTAGCAGTGTCCCACGAGGCTTTATTCTGGTTTTAGCAGATTCTATTAACAATTTGTCTTTGTACTTTGTGATATTAAATCCCAGAAAATTAAAGCCAGTATTGATGTGGGTAGTGTGGGTTTTCTCCACGGACAAAAAAACACAGATAAACGGTGAATGTAAAAATATTCTTATGTGGTGAATAACTCCAGAAGTTAATTATTCTAACCAAATACTCAAAATATATCAGTTATGCTGAATCGATATTTACATAATAATGTCGACGTTTTCTATTTCGTACATAGTTCTATTAAATTGACTGTAATAGAAATACATTTAGACAAAAACTTTAGTTCATGTCTTTTAAAATATATAGATAGTTTATCAACACCTTTAGCATAATATTTTCAAAGGTGTAAATATGAGGATTTAGGAATGAAAATAGGATTTATTGGATTAGGTAATGTAGGTGGAAAACTCGCCGGAAGTCTACTGCGTAATGGTTGCGATCTGACTGTGCGAGATCTCAATGAAGATTTTGTTTCTGATTTTGTTTCACGTGGTGCTAGCTCTGCTAATTCAGCAAAAGAAATGGCTGAAAAGTGTGATGTTGTTATTACGTGTTTACCTTCACCTAGTGCTTGTTCTCAAGTAATGGAGGCCGAGGATGGTATTCTTGCCGGTATCACTGAGGGTAAAATTTGGATGGAAATGAGCACCACCGATGAGTCTGAAGTTCGTCGTATAGGTGAGTTGGTAAGCGCTAAAGGAGCTCTACCTGTTGATTGTCCTGTTTCTGGAGGATGTCATCGTGCTGACACAGCAAATATTTCTATTTTCGCAGGGTGTGAGCGAGAAGCCTTTGACCGCGTATTGCCTATATTAAAAAAGATGGGCCGACGAATTTTACATACGGGTGTGTTAGGAACGGCATCTATCCAAAAAGTAATAACTAATTACTTATGTACTGTTCATTTGGCGGCATTAGCGGAAGCACTAACAACCGCTAAAGTAATGGGAATGGACATGAATGTGACTTATGAGGCAATTAAAGCTTCTTCAGGTAATTCATTTGTTCATGAAACTGAATCTCAAGTTATCCTAAATGGTAGCCGAAACATAAGTTTTACTATGGATTTAGTACTTAAGGATGTAGGTCTTTTTCACGAGGTTGCTCGTCGCAACGGTTTATCTTTGGAATTAGCGCCATTAATGGTTGAGATATTTGAAGATGGACAAAAACGATTTGGAGCAAGAGAATACTCGCCTAATATCATCCGCAGGTTAGAAGAAGCTTGCGATGTCAAAGTGTTAGGCAAGGGCTTCCCTGCTGAAATGACTGATGATGAGCCAGAAGAACCAGGTTATGAGGTTGTTGTACCATTACGCTCTGATTATTAATCTGTAGTTTAGGCCTATCATCTATTGTTAGGCCTAAACCATTGCTCCTAAACTAGCTGAGATTTTATGAGAAGAATAAGGAAAATTCCTGCTTTATTACCTTTCAGTGTTTTATTTATAGGTATAGTCGCTAATTTAATTGATAAGTAAGGAAGCTAGTCAATAATCCTTACGACGAACAACTGACTACCAGCTGAATTTTCTTGGCTACTAATTATCGGCTCAGTACTACTTGTACTAACATGTTTTGCTGCTTATTTTTCTCCCATAGGGCAAGTCCGCATAGGTGATGAGGATGCCAAACCGGCACTATCATAGCTCCGCTTGATCCAACTACGGATGCCGATCTAGTCGATGGCGTTAGAACCGCGGTAGGATACGACATTGAACTTCAGATTGATTTAACGAGTAAATACAGAACCTGCCCGCATTCACTCGCCATGGTTTAGGTATCACGCTCAATGAAAAAATCATTGCGCGATATCGAGTCTAGAACACGGTGGAGTTATACTTTGACATCACCCAAACAGCACTTATGTTCTAAAATCATCAGCCCATGCCGACCTATGTCGTTTCCCAGCAATACTGTCTTTGAGCGGATGTCTCTTTAGTAAGTTTACTAGCATGCGTTTAAATAAGGCGATGTTTTTAGCGCCATCCTCAACGTAAATGAGGCTTTCGTCTTCTCTAAACGTCACATCTAGCGACCAGTGATCACTTTCAATCTGCCAATGGCCTCTGATAATCTTAGCAATTTCCTGAACATTATTACCCATAGAAATTAGGTAGTACGTGATTTGCTCTTTGTCTGGCCGCCCTTCTTGCTGGTGAGTACACACCGCTTCTACTGTATGTTTAGCCCATTTCCGATTCTTTATGCCCGCTATCCATGCATTTAGTAGGATCCCGCCGTGGAGTCTAAAACCAGTTTTAGCATTAACGACAGGGATTTTCCTTGTTTGACCCGCATTAAATTGATATAACATATTAATATTCCGTTACTATTTTGTTAATTGATTGTGGCAATATTTATATGGGGTAACTATTTCAATTAACAATAGGAATATTCTATGGACTCTCGATTAATACCACCGCTTAGTACATTAAAGGGGTTTGAAGCTGCAGCACGTAAACTTAGCCATAGAGCGGCAGCTGAAGAACTAAATCTAACTCACCCTGCAATAAGTCATCAAATTAAAAACCTTGAAGACCATATGGGTGTTAAATTATTTACTAGAGATGGCAGAAATGTTGTTCTTAGTAAAGAAGGTAAACTCTTTTACCCCTACGTACTTGAAGCCCTTCAACAGTTGGCAAACGGCGTATCTGCTGTTCAACGAGCGACGAAATCATCACCCTTACGAATTCACACTTATGTTACGTTCTCCATTCGTTGGCTTGCCCGTAGATTGCTATCGTTTCGCTCAGATTATCCCGATATAAATATATACTTGGCAACTTGTGCAGCAAATTGGGGGTTTGATGAAGAATCCTCAGATATTGGCATTATATACCGAGAAACCCCACCTTCAGAAAACTATCATTGGGTGCCACTTTTCGACTACCGCTTATTCCCAGTCTGTACTCCACAATTAATGAGCAAACAAGATGGTGAATTTAAAGTCGAAGAATTGTTAAATTTACCTCTTCTGTCAGTAGAAACAGAATTTGACCATTGGGAAAAATGGTTTCGCAATGCTGGTGTAGAAGTAGAAACCGTAGTACCTCATATGGTTGTAGATACTAAAGCCGTTGCTTTGGAGATGGTACTAAACAATGAGGGGGTTGCATTAGTTAACGGGCCTTTTGTTGATGATGATCTGCGTTCTGGTCGATTAATCAAACCTTGCAATCATGAAATTGTTTTTCCAGGAGGTTGGGGAGTCATTTGCCGATCAGATATTAAAAATGAACCACAAATAAAGTGTTTTATTGAGTGGATAACTAAACATGCCGCACAAGAAAGAAGGAGTGATTATTATAATGGGGTAGTAAGTAACTAAAATCTAGGTCTTTAGTTATTGGGTGCAAGTTCAATTTGGTAATTTACTAGGATTTTTAAATAATTAGGGTTGTTAGATTTAAGGTGTAAACACCGGTCTAAAACCGCTGTTATTTGCCGCAGGTTAAAATGGCTATAAATAGCGTTTACTGCTATTTTTAATGGTAGTTGAGTTGGTTTCGTTAGTCCTTACAAATCCATATCATCATTAAACTGCTCGCTTTTTCGGCTGTCCAATGGGTAGTAAAATTTTCAGTACGTTCATGTTGTCTTCCTCTTTTGACTTTGTCCCGTGCGACTCGTTGCTCTTGCGCTTCTCTCATGCGGTAAGAATCGCCTTCAGTCGCTATGACTTCACTTATGTGGACTCCCCCTTGTCAACAATAATATTGCTAAATGATAAAAGGATAATCTGATAACAGCAGCCCTACGAAAGGTGGCAGCATGTTGGCGAGCTTACAACAACTCGGAAGAAGATAACCTTATGCACCTAGGCAACCATCCTACCTTAGTTGTTTGCCATCCTGACTTTGCGAAATCTTTTGGAAAGGATCTAAGCATAAAACATATGGCCGAAGCTGAAGTTGTACAAACTGTTGGTGCTGAAACAAATTGGATTAAAATGTCTAAACTTTATGAGCTAAATCTTAAAATGCCAGCTAATTGGATTAAAGCAGATTCATCGCTGATTACCTGACAGGCAGTTTTATCTGGTCAGAACTCAACCATTTTTTTTCAGACAATGCGCGAAATGGTATTTAGACCAAGGTCTATTCGTTTCGCCATTTGAATACCGTTTACCAAACCTCTCTTCACTTTATGCTGTGCTGAGGCACGGCGTAAAAAACGTGAAGAAATCAGAGTTTTCTGTACCTGGCTGCACTCATTAAGCTAAACTTGATTCAGCAAATAAATATTCGTATAAATCTGACTACTTTGTTGGTCACTGCGCGAGTATTACTTAGTCCGGTTGGTGTTATTAGTGATGTAGCACTAAATACAATAATAAAAGCGTAAATTGAGCTTTTAATATTCTTTATCTATTGCAACTTAATTTATCGGTTTATCTACTTATTAACTGGCTCCATTGAATGCCCTTTAGAGGCTTTATGGATCAGTTTAAACAACGTTATATTAGTACCAATGATTATAATCATCGCGGGTAAACCACCTAAATTAGACATCATTTTTATGCCATCAATACTAGCAAAACTCACCATAACCCAAGCGATTACGCCAATAGAAATGCCCCAAACAAATTTAAGTAACATCTTAGTTTTGGCTGTTGAATCTTCGCTGTTAATTTTTTCATCACTTTTATTTAGCGCACACTCACTCGTACTTTCGCCAGAGTCAGCGGCACAGAGATTACTCATTGCATCTGTATTGGAATCAGCTGCGGTAACAAATGAAATGAAGGTAATACCAATAAAAATTGCAATAGTAATTGCTGACAGAGGCAAGTTATCAAATACGGTAAAGATAACCGCTTCAGCACCTTTCTCTTGCATGACCTGATGTAAACTGCCTAAAGTGAGATGATCTAAACGCATGGCGGTACCTGAAAAAGTAGCCATCCAAACAATTGCACATGAAGCGGGTAATATTAAGTTAATCATAATAAATTGACGAACGGTGTAACCTAACGCTATTCGCCCTAAAAATAAAGCGGTGACAGGTGCCCATGCATACCAATTGGCCCAATAAAACACAGTCCAAAGTTTTGGCCAGTTATCTTCTGGTCCGGTATAGGTATTAAAACTTCTCGCAAAAAAGTTGCCAAAATAATCAAGAATGCCATCAAAACCAATAGACAAAATATAGCCTGTTGGCCCAAAAATAAAAACAAATACACAACAAAGGATAAATACTTGAGCATTAATATTTGATAACCGAGCAATCCCTTTTTGTAGGCCACTAACCGCTGAAGCAATAAAGGTCATAACAATCGCAAGAGCAATCATCGCCATAACGGTCTTATTACTAGAGATCCCAAAGACTGACTCTACGCCACCACTTAACACTAAAATTCCGGTGCCTAAAGACGAAGCCATTCCTGCAACTAAAGCAAATAATGCTATAGCATCAATTACTTGACCTTTTCTTCCTTGTACCCAACTCCCAAAGATGGGGCTTAATGTTGAGCCAATAGAAAAAGGCAGCTGTAAATTATAATAAACCAATGCAAAAACTAAACCAGGTAGACAATAGATGGCGTAGGGGGTAAAGGACCAGTGCATAAACATTGTGGCCATAGTAAATTGAATAGCTTCGGTACTTTGGGGAACAATTCCTAAAGACTCTGGTGGTTGATAAAGATGAAACATTGGCTCTGCCGTGCCCCAAAATAAAATGCCAGTCGCTATGGTGGTACACAAGGTAATTGAAAACCAACGCCATTTAGACAGTAGCGGTTTGGCGTCATCGCCACCAATACGTATTTTACCTAATGGTGAGAAATACGTAACAATCAATGTGACTAACAAAAGAAAACTAGACAGACTAAAGAGCCAAGCAAATTTAGACAAAATCCAGTCATTAATTTGCGTCGCAATGCGCATATACTGTTCTAAATTGACAAAACTAAAAACAACCGCAACTATCAATAATAAAAAAGGCGCCCAAAACACGCCATGTTTTACGTTAAAAATAAATATATTTCTTTGAGTTTTCTCGAACATCGGTTTTGTTTGGTCTTTCGCCATCATTGCCCACTTATGCTATCTACTTCGCCATTACAGTACTAGGAATTTAAATCACGCATATTATTTATTGATAAGTTGCTTATTTGTTTTTAGTTGATGTTAAATTTTCCTAATTCCGTATCAAGCCTGAACCAGATCCGTTAGCTAAATGAATTTACCCAGTTTCACCAACAAGGCTTAGTACCATTTATATTTAGATCTGAATAATTAAATATATGATTATTATTATGTAAATACCACGTCAGCATAACTGAAATATTTTGAGTGTTTGGTAATAATAATTAACTGTTTAAGATCAGCTCAACATGCACACTTATGATTTTCTATATGCTTCCAATTAACTATCCACTTTTTCCAAGTAATAACCATCGTGCATTAATAATCAAGAGACACAACCAAAGAATTTAAACACAAATAACAAGCTTTTATTGAAATCTAAGAATGAAGACTGGCACTCTCTTTCCCCAGGTAAAACTATTAACAAGCGCCAGCTAAATTTAATGATTAGCAATCTAATTAGGATTAGTAGGTGTGGATGTGATGATGAACTTAGTATATCGACGACTGTCACGAACCTTTGGTTCGTTCTTACAATGAAGTACTGCAAGGTGAGAATTAAACATAAAAATAAAAATAAGAATAAGAATACTTTATCCCCCGTTGCCATTCAAAGTGCAGGATGTCATTGGAAAGAAAAACAAGCTCAGCAATGTCGATGCGGATATGCCAGAAATAGCTGTGTACATAGGTACTGGTCGCCCTAAATTAGGCCAGTTACTCCAGCGAATTGAATACCAAATAGTTGGCGCATTATTCACGCCATTGGCGTCTCGTAAGACAGCCTTGCAGTAATTTGGATTGTTTATTATTGCCACCAATAATGTCAGCGAACACCTCGATATGGCAAGCTTGCTGAGCATTTATAAAGCACAGCAGAATGTTGAAAAAGGCTTTCGTTTTTAAAAAGTCCTGACTTCCTAAGCAGCGCAATCTATGTTAAAAAGCCCGAACGAATTGAAGCCCTGCTGATGGTGATAACTTACTGCTTGATGGTATATGCAGGCTTAGAGCATCAAGTCCGTAAAACCTTGGTAGAAAAGTCCTGCTACTTCCCCGATATGAAATACAAAGCTCGCTAGCGGCTGATGGCGCGCTGGATATTCAAGTGTTTCGAAGGTGTTACCATCATGTATTGGCCGGATAATCCGCCAATAGTGGCAAATTTACAAACGCGCAATCAAACCACCATTGATTGCTTGGGCAAAAAATATCAGAGGATTTATTATTAAAGTAGGTCCGCAATGTCAGTTATATGGTTCTTGCTAGCTTATTTAAGCCTGTTCCATTCATTCATCTTTTATCAGTAGAAAGTTGTGATTGTGGAACAGGCTATTAGCAAATTTTTAATCCAGTTCGAAGATTAACTAGGTAAAAACTCTCTCCCCCAGCCGGTAGCAGCAATTTTTCTATCGATCATTGATTGCACTTCTGCACTATTGTAACCAAGGCCTTCGAGAACTGTTTGTGTCGAATGACCAAAGCGTTCTGTAGACTCTATAGCTAAAATTCTCGCTTCTGTTGGACGAATAGCATATTGGTCAATAATAGTAACGCGATGGCCACTTGGGTGGTTATCATAAACAGAAAAAGCATAACTGCCACGGTCAAGTCCAACAGTGCCATCAGCATCTCGAGTATACAAGTCTCTGAGTTGCTCAATACCCATAGGTTTTGCGGCGGCAATATCGGCACTTTGTAAAACCTCAGCCCAGTTTTCTGAGCTATCCTGACTAAATCTTTCAGTTAAAAATTCACTTATATTTTCAGTATTAGCAATCCCTGATAGTCCACTGATCGTTTCAAGCTTTGCTAACTCACTTTCGTTTGAGTCAATAAAAATAAAGCCATTTCGAGTATGGTAAAAGTGAGAATATACATCATTGCCTAATGCTTCACGCCCTGAAGCTTCATTAAATGGAGCTCGACCTTCATAATCAAAGGCAAATTTGATTTGTACCAGATTAGTAACCGCTGAAAGCGATGTCCTAGCGCGTGATGTTTGACCATGTTTTTGTTTGTTATATAAAGCGACGACCATGCCCAAGCCTCCTGCAAAACCACAGTTAACATCTAAGGTACCTAAATGTGCGTGTTCTTCTGGTGTTTGAATACCACCGAAGCGGCTCATAATGCCACTATTTGCCTGAATAATATCATCATAGCCTATATAGTCCGTTTTAGGACCACGCTTAGGACCCCCTAAACAATCTAAACGACAAAATAAAACCCCTGGGTTAATTGCTTGTAAGCTGTCGTTATCTAAACCAAGCTGTTCCATTTGACGTTCTGGCGCATTAATCACCACAACATCAACTGATTTAACTAAACGCTCAAATATTTCTCGACCTTCACTCATCGTAATATCAACGAGCACACTCTTTTTGCCAAGATTGGTTTGAAAAGTAAACAATGTACCAATAAGAGGGTCATATAGTGGTGTAACTGGATCAAGTTTAATAACTTCAGCGCCAAATCGTCCTAAAAATGCTGTTGAGTGTGGACCCGCAATAACATTGGTAAGATCTAAAATTCGAACGCCATCTAACCAAGCACTATTATTAATAGGCTGAATTTGATTACCTACAGGGCGAGTAATGACTTGGCTGTCAATAATATCGACTAGCTGAGCCATCGCTTGGCTAAAATCAACTTCTTTACGTGGTTTTGGTGTTAGCATTTGCTCGACCGATTCTTCAAGCCATGCTATTGGCCCTGGTTGCTTCATCAAACCGTATTGAGGATCATTAACTTCAACAATAAGGCCTGAAGCCACACAGTGTTGACTGTTCACCCACTCTTGCGTTGTTCTATGTGGAGCCCCTGGAATTTGTCCTTCACCAAAAATAGTGCCCCATTGCTCTGACGTTTTGGTCAAAAAAACTTTTTTCATTTTATTAGAAATAATATCAGCCCATTTTTTCGGTAATGGGTAAACACCAATTGATGTTTCACCATCCCATTCTTCTATAGGTAAGTGCAGATCATTTACTTCGGGTAATCCATCAGACAATAACTCCTCATACAGACCTAAAGCTTGTAAACAGCGGCGAGCATGATTACGATGCGATGGACATACCACATAGAAAAAGCGTCCGTCACTGCATTTATAGGTGCGATAAAAGGGGTCTAAATATTCTTGAAGATCTTGGTAGCTCAAATCCATTTCAAGATTATTTACTTTACGATGCTCTATTTCAAGCTCGCGCATTGTCAGATAACGCTGTGGCAAATCTTCAATGACAACAGAGTTATAAGATAATCCTTCCATTAATGCCGCTGCGAGAGGTACTTCGATGCTATCACCACGCCCGGTTTTTTCACGCGCCAATAATGACATCACTACAGAGCTTGTAGCTAACGTGGTTGCATAAGAAGAGCCCAAAGACAAAGGTGAAAAGCTTGGATTAAGTCCCATTAATATACGATTGAAGCCCATGTCAGTAAATGCTCCTGATGTTGCATTTACAATTGCTTCAGTGGCTTTCCATTGACTTCTAAGTTGGTCGTTACTAGCAAAACCAGGCATGGATAGCGTAATCAGCTCTGGGCGAGTTTCGCGTAATTTAGCAAAATCGATTCCCAAACGTTTCATTACATTGGGTCGGAAATTTTCAAGTACTACATCAGCATGTTCAATTAGAGTTAGTGCTTCAACTAAGCCTTTGGGCGATTTTAGATCTAGCCTTAGTGTACTTTTATTTCGGTTCAATATCGCATTTGCAGGGTGATCCCATTGCGGCCCTTGAGGTGGTTCAATATGAATCACTGTTGCCCCTAAGTCAGCGAGAATCATAGCAACAGCAGGTCCAGCTATTTGTTGACCAAAATCAATGACGCGCACGCCGATTAACGGTAGTTTTGTTTTCATTTGTTTTTTTCCTATCATTAATATTGTTAGCCAAAATGTTTTTTAATCTCACTTAAAGAGTTTGCTAAACAGGCTGCTTTTATATTTATCAGTTAGGTTATTTCAAAGACCTAGAGCCTGATTAGGTGGATATTAGGTTGTTATTACTGTCTGAACCAACAATAAAAAATACACCTATAACGCTGTTTTTTTTATGGCTTGGTAACGCTCATGAGGGATGAACAAAGGGAGATTACGTCATTAGTACTATTTGAAAATTGTTACGCTTATTGACGTGAGCTTTTTTAAATTTGAATTAGCTGAAATATTTAGTGGTTAACAACTTGCCTAAATTGTAGAAGCAAGCGTCATAAAGGAAGTAAGTGTTTCTATTTTTTGTCTATTTTATTTAAGATCCATTCTTTAAATTTATTCGCGTGAGGATGTATTAAATTAGAGCTTGCATAAGCAAGGTAAAATGCTTCGTCAGTAGCAATTTGTTCTTTAAATGGAGCTATTAATTTACCCGAGCTTAGCATTTCATCAACCAAACTAGTACGCCCCAGAGCAATACCTTCACCTAAGATAGCCATTTCGAGCGCAGTAATTAAAGTGTCAAACTGAAACCCCTGACTTATTTTAAGGTGCTCATGGTTTGTCTGGTTTAACCAATATCCCCAGCCATCTTCGTAACCTATAACGTGCAACAATGTGTGATTAGCGAGATCGTTTGGGGTTATTAAAGGTGCATTACTATTTAGGTAATTTGGGCTACACACAGGTAAAAGGTTATCCCAAGTTAAACGTTCTGCTTGTAATCCTTTCCACTTTCCTTTGCCATAACGAATCTCGAAATCATTATCTGAAGGAGTATCTTTGTCATTGATCCAAATATTACTGGTAATGCGCAGATTAATCTCAGGGTATGTAATTCTGAAGTCACTGATTTTTGGTGCAAGCCAATTCATAAAAAAAACCAAATTAACTTTAATCGTTAATAAATTGGTTCGGCCTTGACCAAAAATTTCTTCAGTAGCAACTCTTAAACGCTCAACAGATTCATGCACAATAGGTAGATAAGCTGCACCAGCATTAGTCAGCTCTAAACCGCGAGGAAGTCGCTTAAACAGTACAGTGCCAAGCTGGTGTTCAAGTCCTTTAATTTGTTGACTGATCGCTGCTTGGCTTAAATTTAATTCGACTGCGGCATGAGTAAAACTTAAATGTCGCGCTGCTGCTTCAAATGATCGGATCCAGTTAAGTGGAGGTAATTTTTTTTTCATTATCAATTCCAATATTGCCGTAGTTCTGCTTTTTATTATAAATATAACCTCATTTATTTTCGGATATTAGCATACTGTTATCGCTTGCCTCATAAGTAATCACAGCAGAGATATAAATATTTTAATGTCTCAGGGGTGTTTTTTATTGTTTGTGGATTTGCTGATCATTTCACAAAATGATGATTAATATTGCAACCGCAAGAATTGTGAAATAAGTACGAACAAAAGAATCACCATAGGATCGATTCTCCCTCTGTCATAGTTGTTGTTACCTTAATTAATTTACTAAATAAAAGAGAGGTGTCGGTAAGTAAATATAGATGAAGCTGTCAATGCGGGTGCGCGTAAAGTAAAAGCGTGCGAAGAGGTCGGTGTGTCCATAAAAACACTCCAAAGATGGCGTCAAGAGGATGAAATGTCCGATGATAAGCGTCCTGAAGTCATTAGGCCGGTGCCGCCTAGTAAGTTAACAGAAGCTGAGCGTGAGCACATTTTAGCGGCCTGTAATCAAGATGAATACGCCTAACTACCGCCCAGCCAGATGGCCCAAAGTTGGCAGATAAGGGTATTTATATCGCCTGTGAGTCGACATTTTACGGTTTACTTAGAGGCAAGAATCACTTGCATCATAGCGGACGTGATAAGCCTAAAGGGACGGTTGTTAAACCAAACACACATACCGCGATAGACCTTAATGAGGTGTGGTGCAGCATTGTGTCAGCGCCAGCCCGATGAAAAACCTGACAATGCGAGCAAAAATCCGCGCATTGGGTGTAGAAGGCTCGTGCGGACGCCCTAGCTTGAGCTATGATAATCCGTATTGTGAATCATTATTTAGAACAGTGAAGTACAGCCCGCACTAGCCTTCAAAGGGTGTTGAGTCGCTTGAAAAAGCGCGGGACTGGGTAAAAGAATTTACGCATTGGTACAATAAAAAGCAGTGTCATAGCAACACAAAGATTATTACGCCGGAGAAAAGACACCTTGGCTTAGACAAAGAAACTTTAAAAAAGCGCCATGAATTATATTTGGCCCAAAAGCAAACAAGCCACATCGGTGGAAACGAACACTCTCCGACTCAATAGTGCGTATTCTTTTGTGCCTATTGGATCCGTAGTGGGAGGATTACTACTGGCGGGCCGACTCTATATGTTACAAACAGCCTCAATTGAAGCATCTTTGCTTTTGCCTTTTTTATTTTTTCTCTCTTGATGGTATAGGGTCTATATAAATATCTTAGAGAGGAGGGCAGTGCAATAAAACGATCATATACTATGTCGGGAGTAACCCCGATGATGATAAAAAATAAAACATGCAGTTCACACATGATTAACTTTTTGGCGACTGACAACTTTGGCTATCAGTTACTGTTTTACAAAAATATTATTGTTTAATCTCCTTTATACACAGGTATATACAAGAAATGATTAAATGGTGCTATTTGAGATAAGGATTCAAATTTATGTCTTCACAAATAATCTTACCACGCATTATGCAAGTTGGCGCAGACGCCAGCCTTCAAATACCTAATGTTTTAGCTAGCCTAAACTGCAACAGAGCTTTAATTGTTACCGACAAAATGATGGTTAAGCTAGGTTACGCCAATACTATTCAAACGGTATTACAGCAGTATGATATTTCATGTGATGTTTTTGATGATACTGTGCCAGAACCGACAGTAGCATCTATTCAGGCAGGTGTTACCAAAGCGAAAAATGGCGATTATGACTGCATTATTGCTTTGGGTGGTGGTAGCCCAATTGACAGCGCTAAAGCCATTGCGATTTTAGCTAAGCATGGTGGTGTGATGCAGGATTATCGCTTTCCTCGCATGGTTACAGAACAAGGCTTACCTCTTATTGCTATACCAACAACTGCTGGCACTGGATCTGAAGTAACTAAATTCACCATTATCACCGACGAAACAAGTGATGAGAAAATGCTATGTGTTGGCATTGGATTTATGCCCGTCGCGGCCTTGGTTGATTATAAATTAACAATGAGTTTACCCCCACGAACAACGGCCGATACGGGTATTGATGCCTTAACACATGCCATAGAAGCTTATGTTAGTAAGAAAGCTAATCCATATAGCGATTGCCAAGCGATTGCCGCAATTAAGTTAATAGGGCCAAACTTACGGAAAGTATATAACAATGGAGGTGATGAAAAAGCGCGTGAAGCTATAATGATTGGTTCAACCCTAGCTGGTATTGCATTTTCTAGCGCATCAGTGGCATTGGTACATGGTATGAGTCGCCCTATTGGAGCATTTTTTCATGTGCCTCATGGTCTGTCTAATGCGATGTTATTACCAAGCGTTACCGCTTTTTCTATTCCCGCCGCACCAGCACGCTATGCCGATTGTGCACGAGCTATGGGTATCGCAACTGAGCAAGACAGCAATGAGCTTGCTAACCAGAAACTATTAATTGAACTTCGTGCATTAAACGATGAATTAGCGGTGCCAACGCCTGAGCAGTTTGGTATTAAACGCGATGACTTTTTCGAGGTTTGTCAAACTATGGCAGAGCAAGCCTTGGCTTCAGGCTCTCCAGCTAATAACCCGATTGAACCGTCTATTAGCGATATCGTCGCTATCTACCAAGGCCTGTGGGATTAAGCTCTGTACTTACATTACTTTTTATAACGTTAGGAATTATTTATGAATACAATTGGACACTTAATTAACGGTGAAATCTGCACCGACGCTGCTCGCACTCAAGATGTGTTTAACCCAGCAACGGGTCAGGTGATACGACAAGTGGCATTAGCCTCTGTTGAAACAGTAGAGCAAGCTATTAGTTATGCTCAGGCCGCATTCCCAGCATGGCGAAATACGCCGCCGATTAAACGGGCGCGAGTGATGTTTCGTTTTAAAGAATTGCTTGAAGCCAATGCGGATAAAATCTGCCAATTGATAGGGGAAGAGCATGGTAAAATATCACATGATGCGGCGGGTGAATTACAACGCGGTATCGAGAATGTTGAATACGCTTGTGGCGTGCCTGAATTATTAAAAGGCGAGCATAGCAAAAATGTTGGACCAAATATTGATTCATGGAGCGAGTTTCAACCCTTAGGTGTTGTGGCGGGTATCACGCCATTTAACTTCCCTGCGATGGTACCACTGTGGATGTTCCCAATGGCGATTGCGTGTGGTAACTGTTTTATATTAAAACCATCAGAACGGGATCCAAGTTCAACGTTACTTATTGCTCAGTTATTAAAAGAAGCGGGACTACCTGATGGCGTCATGAATGTTGTTAATGGCGATAAGGTGACGGTTGATGTGTTGTTGTCTGATGAGCGTATTAAAGCGGTTAGCTTTGTAGGTTCAACACCGATTGCTGAATATATTTATGCCACAGCCAACGCGAATGGTAAACGTTGTCAGGCATTGGGTGGCGCAAAAAATCATGCCATCGTGATGCCAGATGCGGATATGGACAACGCCGTTAATCAGTTACTTGGTGCTGCATTTGGCTCTTCAGGCGAACGTTGTATGGCGCTATCTGTTGCAGTTGCTGTTGGCGATGTTGCCGGTGATGCGTTAGTTGAAAAGATGACCAAGGCAATGGCAGGTCTAAAGGTTGGCGCATATACTGATAGCATCAATGATTTTGGCCCTGTTATTACCGCTCAGCATCGTGACAAAGTGGTTGGCTATATTAATCATGCTCAAGAGCAAGGCGCAACAATTGTGGTTGATGGTCGAAACCCAGAGGTTGAAGGCTATTCGGATGGTTTCTTTGTTGGCGGTACGTTAATCGATAACGTGACAACTGATATGGTGAGTTATAAAGAAGAAATTTTTGGTCCGGTGTTACAAGTTATTCGTGTGCAAACAATGCAAGAGGCAATGGATTTAATTGACGCCCATGAATATGGCAATGGCACGTGTATTTTTACTCGTGACGGTGAGGCGGCGCGTTATTTTTCTGACAACATTCAGGTGGGTATGGTTGGTATTAACGTGCCATTGCCTGTGCCTGTTGCTTATCACAGCTTTGGTGGTTGGAAGCGTTCCTTGTTTGGTGATTTACATGCTTATGGACCTGATGCGGTTCGCTTTTACAGCAAACGTAAAACGGTCACTCAGCGTTGGCCTTCTGTCGGAGTGCGTGAAGGGGCAGAGTTTTCAATGCCAACAATGAAATAATTTACTACCCTGAACTTTTGTTATGGTTGAATTAGAAGGACACTTCAATAAAGAATAAACTCCAACTTATTGAGGTGTAAGAATGCCTAAACGTACAAACAAGAATTACCCAAATAATTTTAAGCAAGAAGCAGTGTCACTGGCAACTGAACAAGGTTATTCAGTTGTTGAGGCTCCTGCTTCATTAAATATTACCGATAAATTGCTTTATAATTGGGTAACGAAGTTTTGAGAAGATGCTTGCGCCACTGCCGCCTAAAAGCGACGTTTAATCCCCGATTGTGCTTAAAGCCCTTATTCATGCTAGCGCAGGAATGCGCAAAACTCCTGGCACTGTGCTTAAAAATGAACGCACTGGTGAGATTGTATTTCAACCACCATCGCCTGAGACTATTGCACCATACATGTCGTCGTTTGCGCTATTTATGAATACCTAGCAACAAATAGACCCACTTGTTTGTATGTCACTTATTCATCGTCAATTTGAAACTATCCACCCATTTTATGACGGTAACGGACGTACAGAGCGGATCATAAATATTCTATAATTGGTTCAATAAGGTCTATTAAACACCCCTATTTTATATCTCAGTCGATATATTAATCATACCAAAAACGACTATTATCAGCTGTTCCAGTAAACCAGAGATACTGGTAATTGGGAGCCTTGGTTAGTTTATATGCCCAAAGCAGTTCCCAACACAGCGAAACATACCACCATTTTGATAGGAGGAATTAGTCAGTTACTCGCTAAGCAAAAGCAGCTTATTCGACGCGATTACAAATCCTACAGTCAAGATCTAATGAATAACCTGTTTTCACATCCATACACAAAAGTCGCTTTTGTAGAAAAAGACCTGAATGTCTCCGGGGCAACAGCAACCCGTTATTTGGAAGCACTTAGTAAAGGTGGGGTATTGGAAAAGCACAAGTTAGGATGTCAAATATCGCTTTTTAGAGTAAGTGGTTCGAACGAGTTATATGGTGTCTGGCTGTCGTATGATTTTACTCGCGTAACTTTGGGTGTCGGATATAATAGAAACGATAGGCGAATAACTTGTAGAAAGGAAACTTCTCAGGTCAGCAGTAATCGTAGTCCCCCTATTGAAATTGGCTCATAAACAACTGAGAAGGAACAAGCGAATGCGCGGGGTGTCACAGGCGCTTGCTTTATTGGCTGTGGTGACGTGAATCGTCTTTTTTAAGATAATAATATGCCAGACAGCGCTTAATCATCTTAAATATCAAGATAGATGCTACAGACGCTAAACCAGGTGCTGCGTACGCATAAAAGTTTTTTTCGACATTATAGGTATCAAACAAAAGCATTGGCACAAACCAATGCAGTAAAAGATACTGTTAAACCCATAACCAATGACACAGCAAATATTTGGTTTTTGTTCATGTACGCTTATCTCTTTCAGGCTGTTGGACTACAGTAACAAGATAGTTGACGGACTAACAAACAAACAAAGCCGCCAGCAGAATGCTTTAATTAATTCCGGTCGTATTTTCCGCCTTCAAAATTCTCGATCCTCATACTTTTTCTTCCTAACATCGCACCTGCAAAAGTTGAGCTGCTTCCTGTCCCAACAGCAAAGCCAACAAAAGCACCGATAGCCCCGCCAATTGGCCCGCCAATTGCGGCGCCAGTGGCAAATCCAGCAACCGTACCGGCAAAACCCTTCGGATCACTATATACCCTCTCACTTTTCAAGAATTTATGTTAGCGTGTGGCGAACGTATATTAGCTCAATTACTAAACGAACATCCCTCTAGCATTCCCAAAATAGCGCATGACAAATTAATGAAGGCATTAAATGATTATCTATTTGTGGGCGGGATGCCCGATGCTATTAAAGAATGGACGGCGGGAATTAACAGTGATCAAAGTATTTTGAAAACACTTCAAAATGTAAGAAATACCCAAAATCAGCTCGTCACAGATTATATAAACGATTTTGGTAAATTCTCTGAAGGGGAGAAGATGTCAGCGTTAATGGTTGAACGCATCTATAGGAATATTCCGGTGCAGTTGGCGCAAACACAAAATGAAAAGCCAATACCGCTGGAAGTAAAAAGTGGAAAAAACACTAAAGCTAAAAGTTTAACAGCGCTTGTGACCCGCTTTGATTTGCCAAAAGCTTATAAACTGAGTGCTAATTTACTAGAGGTAAATGCTCAGCGAGTTGTGGAGCAATGGCCAATATATTTAGCTAGGATTCTTTATAAAACCAAAGTAGTCAATCATTAGGTCATTGCACCGAGTTTTATAGGCTATTGCTAATTAACCATGGAACAAACGCAATAATAGGAAACGCGCTTCGTTTAAAACATCAAAAAACCCGCAGACCATAAAATCTGCGGGCTCTGATACTACTACATTGCAAGCTTATGCAATGCACGACAATGCAATCTAATGCAATTACATCATGCCGCCCATACTCGACTTAGCGCAACGTTTTTAATGAATATTTAAACTTATAAAAAAGGTACCCCACTTTGTACCCCATTAATATTGCAACTTAATGCAACCCTATGCAATGTAATGCAACCAATCTCAGAATTACGCTTTTTAAATAAAAAGGTGACTAACTTCTCAAAAGAATCAATTATTGAGAATAAGAGTATTTACGTGTTCAATATAACGCGGTTTTAAGAAGATGTGTAAGCCACTGCCGCCCAAACGCGACTGATGAGCTTAATTTAGCCAGACAGTTCAGGTTGACGAGACCGACTATGTTTGGTTACGCCTGAACTATACTGGTGAGCAGCGCGCTTTTTTCTAAACCAGAGAAAAAGCCTGAAAATATTGAAATCTGCGGGCTTTAATCGTGTCATATTGCGACCTCATACAATAGGCTAGAGGCTTAATACATATGTAGTCTAACAATGAATTTAGTAGTATCCAATCACTTATATCACTCTATAAATCTCAATTTTTGGAATTATACATACTAGTATATCTCATTACATAGAAATTATTCCCTTGTTAAATTCTCATTAGCATGATAATTTCAATCAATAAAATTGTAACAGGTAGATTTATTGTGTTTGTGCGGATTTACGAAGACATCATGCTTTCTTGGAAAAACAAGCAAAATCGTCAGCCCCTACTTGTGGAAGGAGCAAGGCAAGTAGGTAAAAGCTTTTTAATTGAAAAGCGGTTCGCTCCTAAGCATTTCGAAAAAACACTAAAGCTAGATTTTATGCAAACGCCAGAGTTTAGTGCTATTTTCGATGATGGTCTGTCACCAAAGTCAATCATTAGAAATGCAGAAATTGCCACAGGACAAGCTTTCAATCCAGATACAGATCTTCTATATTTTGAAGAAGTAGGCATGTGCAAACAAGCACTTGAGTCGCTCAAGTACTTTAGCCAAGATGCCCCTAATATTTTTTTAATTGCTACAGGCTCCAATATTGGCCTTTTTGGCCGATTCCCTGTTGGCAAAACCCTTCGGATCACTATATACCCTCTCACTTTTCAAGAATTTATGTTAGCGTGTGGCGAACATATATTAGCTCAATTACTAAACGAACATCCCTCTAGCATTCCCAAAATAGCGCATGACAAATTAATGAAGGCATTAAACGATTATCTATTTGTGGGCGGGATGCCCGATGCTATTAAAGAATGGACGGCGGGAATTAACAGCGATCAAAGTATTTTGAAAACACTTCAAAATGTAAGAGATACCCAAAATCAGCTCGTCACAGATTATATAAACGATTTCGGTAAATTCTCTGAAGGGGAGAAGATGTCAGCGTTAATGGTTGAACGCATCTATAGGAATATTCCGGTGCAGTTGGCGCAAACACAAAATGAAAAACCCATTCCTAAATTTCAGTTTAAACAAGTCAACCCCAATCGAAACACATCGTATGCTGATGTGAGTTCACCTATTTCGTTTTTGGGAAAACTCAACTTAGTACAGCGTATAGGACTCATTGATACCGCAGATAGTAAATTTCCACTGGCATCTTATAGGCAGGAAAGCTTATTTAAGTTAACACTCACTGATATTGGCTTGCTCAATGCGATGGCAAATATTCAATACAAACAAATTATAAACAAAGACTTTGCTTTCAAAGGTTTTATTGCCGAAGTGTTTGTACTTAATGAAATAGTAAGTGCGCATATTAGGCCAAGTAACGCTGCGTTTTACGCATACAAAAAAGGCGAAAGTGAGGTTGAGTTTTTATTCCAAGGAGCAAGCGGCTACCCAATACCGCTGGAAGTAAAAAGTGGAAAAAACACTAAAGCTAAAAGTTTAACAGCGCTTGTGACCCGCTTTGATTTGCCAAAAGCTTATAAACTGAGTGCTAATTTAGTAGAGGTAAATGCTCAGCGAGTTGTGGAGCAATGGCCAATATATTTAGCTAGGACTCTTTATAAAACCAAAATAGTCAATCATTAGGTCATTGCACCGAGTTTTATAGGCAGTTGCTAATTAACCATTGAACAAACGCAATAATAGGAAACGCGCTTCGTTTAAAACAACAAAAAACCCGCAGACCATAAAATCTGCGGGCTCTGATACTACTACATTGCAAGCCTATGCACGACAATGCAATTACATCATGCCGCCCATATGCCAGTTAGAGCCTTGTTTCTATTGGTTATTTCCATTTAATTTAAAAAAGGCACCCCCATTTGGTACCCTATAAATGATGCAACTTAATGCAACCCTATGCAATCGCATGCAATGGATATACTGTTCATTTGACAGACCATGACAAATTAAAGACGACAACACAAAAGTATCAGTAATAATTCGAAAAGTACGTTTACGCTATTCAATCATTACGCCATAGAGACTAACTACATTTTGAACGGTGAACTGTCGGCATTACTTAATGCCGCTAAGAGCTTTTGCCCCTGTCGGCGGGTAGTAATTTTCGTGTAAAATTTCAATTAGACGAATTTAAACTTTCAATTGGACGATAAAGAATCTACAATTAGCCGAGCAAATATCTTCTCAGGCGCAAAGCATGTTTCCACGATTCGTTGAGCATAAATTACTAGAAGCGCTACAAGACACGCCCGTTGTCTTAATTCATGGCTCACACCAATCTGGTAAAACGACACTTGCACAAATGGTGGGTCAACGACATAACTATCTTTACATTACATTTGACGATGTTAACCAACTCAATTCAGCCAAAGCTGATCCTGTCGGGTTTATTGATAGTTTGCCCGAAAAAACAATATTAGATGAGATCCAAAGAGTCCCCGAAATTTTTACCAGTATAAAATCAAGTGTGGATAAAAACCGATTGCCAGGAAGGTTCATTTTAACCGGCTCTGCAAATGTATTGCTTCTACCCACCCTATCAGACTCTTTAGCAGGAAGAATAGAAATCATCCATTTAAGGCCATTAGCACAGGCTGAAATTAATGGTCAACTCTCTGGTGTATTCAACACCTTATTTTCAACCGAGGTGGGTTATCAGTTGACTACCACGGGTTATTCCAAACTAGGCAATGAATTAACTAAATTAATCACGGCTGGTGGATACCCTTCAGCACTATCTCGAGCAAGCACAAGCAGAAGAATGTCATGGTATAGGGACTTTACAAATACGCTCATTCAACGCGATATTAAAGACATTGCTAACATTCAACATATCAATGTCATTCCTAAGTTATTGCGTTTATGTGCCAGTCAAACAGCTAAACTATTCAATGTATCAGGCCTCGCTTCGCCATTTAATATTAGCCGCCCTACTATTAAAGAATATATTGGATTACTTGAACAACTATTTTTAGTTGAACAAATTCAACCTTGGCACACCAATCGACTTAGTAGGCTTATCAAGACGCCAAAAATGCACCTTACAGACACAGGTTTAATTTGTGCTTTACTCAATATAAAAGCAGATGATTTAAAAGCTGACCGAAATCTCTTAGGACAACTTTTAGAAACTTACATATTTCAGGAATTACAGAAATATATAAGCTGGCAAGATTCGACATTCGAGGTTTATCATTTCAGAAATAAGGATAAAGTAGAAGTCGACTTCATATTACAAAACGGGCAATTTATCACAGGTATTGAAGTCAAAGCTTCAGCAACTATTCAAATGGCTGACTTCAAGGGTCTGGTTAAACTGCGTGATTCAATCGGGGATAGATTTATCAAAGGTATTGTATTTTATGATGGTGAATCAATTCTTTCGTTCGGCGATAGGCTATTTGCGATACCTTATGGCGCATTCCTTTTAAAATAAAAAAGCCCGTAGACTATAAAATCTGCGGGCTTTAATACTACTACATTGCAAGCTTATGCAAGCTTATGCAATCTAATGCAATTACATCATGCCGCCCATACCACCCATGCCGCCCATATCAGGCATACCACCACCGGCTGATTCGTCAGTCGGTGCATCAGCGATCATCGCCTCTGTGGTGATCATAAGGCTGGCAATTGACGCTGCAAACTGGAGTGCAGAGCGAGTCACTTTAGTAGGGTCAAGAATACCCATTTCTATCATGTCGCCGTAGGTGTCGTTTGCCGCATTGTAACCGTAGTTTCCGGTGCCACTTTTCACTTGGTTAGTCACCACCGAAGCTTCTGCACCTGCGTTAGATGCGATTTGACGAAGTGGAGACTCCATTGCGCGTAGCAATAACTTTATGCCTTGTGTTTGGTCTTCGTTTTCACCGGTAAGGCCATGTAGCTTAGACGCGGCTCTTACTAATGCAACGCCACCTCCAGGTACTACACCTTCTTCAACAGCTGCGCGAGTCGCATGAAGTGCATCTTCAACGCGCGCTTTCTTCTCTTTCATTTCAACTTCAGTGGCTGCACCAACCTTAATCACGGCAACACCGCCAGCTAGCTTAGCCAAACGTTCCTGCAACTTTTCTTTGTCGTAGTCTGAAGAAGATTCTTCAATTTGGGCACGAATTTGGTTACAACGGCCTTGAATTGCGTCTTGCTCACCGGCGCCGTCAACTAAGGTAGTGTTATCTTTAGTAATAACTACACGCTTAGCGGTACCTAAGTCTTCAAGCTGCACTTTTTCAAGTTCTAAACCAATTTCTTCAGAAATAACAGTGCCACCCGTTAGCATAGCGATGTCTTGCAACATTGCTTTACGACGGTCGCCAAAGCCTGGCGCTTTAACGGCTGCTACTTTCACAATACCGCGCATGTTGTTTACCACTAAAGTAGCTAAGGCTTCGCCTTCAACGTCTTCAGCAATAATCAATAATGGCTTAGACGATTTCGCAACTGCTTCTAAGGTAGGTAGCAATTCGCGAATGTTAGATATTTTCTTATCAACTAACAAAATGTACGGACTTTCTAGCTCAATTGAACCGCTTTCTTGGCTGTTGATGAAGTAAGGAGATAAGTAACCGCGGTCAAACTGCATACCTTCAACCACTTCTAGTTCGTTTTGAAGTGCTTGACCTTCTTCAACGGTAATAACGCCTTCTTTACCCACTTTTTCCATCGCTTCGGCAATAATTTCGCCCACAATAGTGTCAGAGTTTGCAGAAATTGTACCTACTTGTGCAATAGACTTGCTGTCGGCGCAATCAGTTGAAAGTGCTTTAAGCTCTTCAACAGCAGCAATAACGGCTTTGTCGATACCGCGCTTAAGATCCATTGGGTTCATGCCTGCAGCTACAAGCTTGAGGCCTTCCGCTACGATTGACTGAGCTAACACAGTTGCAGTAGTGGTTCCGTCACCGGCTTCGTCGTTTGCTTTAGAAGCCACTTCTTTGACCATTTGGGCGCCCATGTTTTCGAATTTGTCTGCTAATTCGATTTCTTTAGCTACCGATACACCGTCTTTGGTAATGGTAGGCGCGCCAAAAGACTTGTCTAAAACTACGTGACGGCCTTTAGGACCTAAAGTTACTTTTACTGCATTTGCTAATACGTTTACGCCTCTTAGCATTTTAGTGCGGGCGTCGTTGCCAAAATGAACTTCTTTAGCTGCCATGATAATTATTCCTCTAAACTTATGTGGTAAGCCCAACAGGGCTTAAAATCAAATATTTACGTAACGCTGATATGCTGAATAGGGTTTATTCAACAATCGCTAAAATGTCGTTTTCACTTAATATTAGTACTTCTTCACCGTCTAACTTTTCAGTTTTAACGCCGTAGCCTTCGCTGAAAATTACGCTGTCGCCTACTTTTACATCCAAAGGTTGCAGGTTACCGTTGTCTAAGATACGACCTTTGCCTACCGCAATAACTTTACCGCGCGTTGACTTTTCGGCGGCAGAGCCTGTTAATACGATGCCACCAGCTGACTTGCTTTCTACTTCTTCGCGCTTGATTATTACGCGGTCGTGTAAGGGACGAATTGCCATTTTTCAAATCTCCAGAATTGTTACTAAAAAAGTTGTTTATATAACGATAGAACAAAGCATTATGGCCTTATTCTAGCCATTTTCTTTTTGCGAACGGCAAATAAAAAAAACGATTTAAATAATGTCATTGTCTATTGTAAAAAGGAGGTGGGGCTTAGGAAGGCGATCTCAAGGGCAGACAATGAAAAATAATTAATTTAAACGATTTTTATCATCACTTTGGGTCTTGTCGGTGAACTCGCCGTCAATAATATCGCCGTCATCGGTTTTGCCCTCATTAAATGGCCTGCCGGTAGGACGGGTATTGAAACCGCTTTGACTGAAATGCGCACCACCTGCCTGCATGATGGGTATTTTTCGCATTAAAAACTCGGCGATAGGGGCGCGACTAAACGGCAATGTAAATAAAAACCCAAGTATATCGGTAATAAACCCAGGAGTAATTAGCAACACACCGGCAACTAACAACAATGCTGCTTCAGCCATTTCGGTACTTGGTGCTTCGCCGGCGCGTAGTTTTGTTTGAATTTGCTGCAGTAAAGAAAACCCTTGTTGACGCACGAAATAAGCGCCAAATGCAGCGGTAACGATAACGATTAAGAATGTGTTCAAGCCGCCAATACTGCCAGATACATTAATGAGCAGTATTATTTCAGCAATAGGCAAAACCACGAATAAAGTGAACAATATAAGCATTAATGCTCCTTGTTTAACATACTGTGTAAAAAGGTGAAGTGCCTGCCTCCTATACACATAAATTGGGACACCTATAAATATTTCAATCTAACCCGGCGTCAATTGAGTATGATATGCTAGCCGCTTGGCATCTTTCATAGTATTTATGCATCTATATTCACCTATATAGCACTGGTAATAAAACAACGGCGACCCAGACACAGCGCTACCTAACACGACCAAAACGTAACAGTAATCAAGTGTTATCCACACTACTATTACAATACTACCAATCGTTTTTAAAAGGAATAGGCGTGCAAAAACTCGCTCAAAGCCATTATATCTTAGCACTCAAGCCACACATGGCATTTTGTCAACGCGCTGGCATTATGCTGGCGTTCATATTTGCACTAATGCTTAGTACTTTAGGCGTATCGGGTTTCACTAGCGCGCAAACCACGCCTGAATCTATTTTTAGCGACTCCCCTACTTTTCTCAAAGTTGACGAGGCCTTTGGCTTTGATTTTGAACAACAAAACGGCAAACTTATTGTTAAATGGACCATTGCCGATGGCTACTACTTATATAAGAGGCAGTTCAAAGCGGCAGGCAAAAACGCCCTTGTAGGTGAGCCCCTTTATCCTGCGCATGAACAAATAGAAGATGAATTTTTTGGCTTGTCTGACGTTTTCTTTGACGACATGCAAATGGTCTACCCTATAATAAAGGCACAGCAAGACGGTTCTATAAAAATTCGCTTTCAAGGCTGTGCAAAAGCAGGTTTGTGTTACCCACCCACCACAAAAGTGGTGTTTTTAGACGCTTTTAGTACCGGACTGCTGTCGCCAGAACAGGCTTTTACAGCTGCTTTAGTGCAATCAACTAGCACCGAACTGGTGTTTGATTTAAGTACTGCCCCAGGTTATTTTTTACGTAAAGACAGTATCAGTATCGAGTCATTTATTCATGAATTTGGTGAACCGCTATTCCTTGACAATGAAGAGCTTGACAATGAAAAGTCTGATAATGAAGGGCTTTCTACCCCAGGAGAGAAAAGTAAAACAGGCTACGTTAAACAAGCCTTAACGCCCACCGGCATCACCGATGTATTTTATGACAAGGTCAGCGTCACTTTTCCCATTATTAGTACCGACTCACAGTCACAAGCACCGCCAATGGTTGATTTGTTTTTTGCCGGCTGTGCTAATGAAAATATCTGCTATCAGTCCATAAGCGTAACACTTGATGCTAATAATATTGGCGTAATTGCACCTCAAAGAATGCCACTAGTGGATAATTCTGCGCCCGTGTCTGAGCAGTTTACGTTAGCCGAAAAACTGCTTTCAGATCAGAGTATCTTTATAAGCTTAGGCTTACTCACCCTACTTGGTTTAGGCCTTGCGTTCACGCCCTGCGTTTATCCGATGTACCCTATTTTATCGAGCATTGTACTAGGCAAGGGGAAAAAACAGCTTAAAACCTCGCATGCCTTCGCCCTTAGTTTTGTATTTGTGCAAGGTATGGCAATTACCTACTCAATCATTGGGCTTATTGTGGCCTCGGCTGGCGTGCGCTTTCAAGCCGCCTTGCAGCATCCTGTGCTCTTAGTCATTTTTATTGTGCTGTTTGTGGTGCTTGCTTTGGCTATGTTTGGCTTATACGAAATTCAGATGCCTTCAAAGTGGCAAAATAAGCTTAATAGCCTTAGCGATGAGCAAAAACAGGGTAACTTCTTTGGCGTTTTCGTAATGGGCATAGTGGCGGGACTCGTAGCCTCGCCTTGCACCACAGCCCCCTTAACGGCCGTATTAATCGTGGTGGCCCAAAGCGATAGCTTGGCCTTTGGGTTTTTCTCACTGTACGCCCTTAGCATAGGCATGGGCATTCCGCTGATATTATTTGGTATAACCGGCGGTAAATTATTGCCCAAAGCAGGCGCATGGATGAACGTTATAAAAGTCACGTTTGGCTTTATGATGCTCACTGTGGCGATCTTGTTTGTTGAACGCTTTATTGTGGCAGATTGGACCGATTTATTATGGGCTGCATTAGGCTTAGGGCTTTTTGCCTACTGGTATACAGTAAATCAAAATACGCAAATGAGTTTTGCCAAGGGTCTACGCACTACAATTAGCTTAGGTGGTTTGGTATTTGTGATTATTTTCAGCATTCAAGCGCTGCAAAAAGTTGATTTGATCCCCACCATCGTTAGCAATAACGCAGGTTCGGGTGCCCAAGGCACTGGCAGCAACGCATTTGAACATCCAGAATTTATGGTGGTGCGTGATTTAGCCGACTTTAGACAAAAACTGAATGAAGCAAATGAACAAGGCAAGCCCGTTATGCTAGACTTGTATGCTGACTGGTGCGTTGCCTGTAAAGAGTTTGAAAAGTATACATTCCCTGCACCCCAAGTAGTTGATGCCCTCTCACAGGCTGTTTGGATGCAGCTAGATTTAACCGACAACACCCCGAGTAACTTCGAATTTCAAGAGCAATTTGGCATAGTAGGCCTGCCCACCATCATGTTTTTTAATCAACAAGGTATTGAACTTGAGCGCGCAAGAGTAACTGGCTTTATGAAAGCTGACGTCTTTGCAGACCACGCAAAAAACACATTGCCTAAAAGCTAAACTTTTAGGCAATGCTTACGATAACTTCATAGTTAAGTAAACGAAATAATCTACGCGCTAGATGATTTCAGTTACGTTAGCAAGCTTGGTGGCACTTAGTGCCAGCACTCTTATAGCGGGCGCAAAAAAATCAACGCACCGGAGGATATAATAAACCAGCGTTGAGAAACCGCTTGTTTCAGCTAATCTTGCTCGTCTATTCGATATTAGATAGGAGACAAGCCATGCACATTTCTATTATCGAAGACGACCGTCTTTTTGCGAAAATCTGCCCTGCCACTGCCTATCACCTTCATTACACTAAGCGTTTGTCAATCAATAATAATGCTTGGTCATCTATTGCAGTTAGTGCGGCTAGTGCGCGACGCGTGCGCACTTACCTGTTGATGTAAAAACGAAAGCTTGCGTATTGCACTGGTTTTACCCTGTCAATATCAAATTTTCGGTGCCGCACACGCTAAAATAATAGTGGCTATTTTAGTTTGCGATTGAAAAATCATGTCCGCGCATGTCAAAATGGGCTCACAAAAACGCTCAATATCAGCTAACGTCGCTGATTAGACCAGTATTTTGCTGAAAACATGCTGGCAAGTGTGCTACTTTAGCTAGATTAATTTTAACAAGTGCAAATGAGATTGATAATAACATTACTACCCAAACCTTGTCTTGCCAGTCAGTTGACATGCAATGACCACAACAAGTAAGAACGTACATGCAAATATTGTTATTAAATGGGCCAAATTTGAATATGCTGGGGAAGCGCGAACCTGATGTTTATGGCTCTAGAACGCTTGCTGACATTGAAAGAACACTGTCCACTGCCGCGCAAGCAAAGGATGTTCAGCTTGTTTGTGTGCAGTCAAATTCAGAACATGTGCTGATAGACAAAATTCACGCAAGCGCGGCAGATGTCAATGGCATTATTATCAACCCTGCTGCGTTTACCCATACCAGCGTTGCCCTGCGTGACGCTTTATTAAGCGTAAACATTCCATTTATTGAAGTACATTTGTCAAACGTTCACAAACGTGAAGCATTTCGGCATCATTCTTATTTTTCAGACATCGCCATAGGCACCATAGTGGGCTTAGGCGCAAATGGTTACGAATATGCGCTTGACGCACTGATAAAACAATTACAACATTCCTAACAAACGACGATTACATTAAAAGGCATAGTGATGGACATAAGAAAAATTAAAAAGCTCATTGAGCTAGTCGAAGAATCAGGCATTTCTGAGTTAGAGATCACTGAGGGCGAGGAGTCAGTGCGTATTCATAGAGGCAGCAGTGCTAGCCAAGCACCTTTTGCTTATCCTTCTCACATGGCACCTCCTCCCGCAGCGCCCTTAGCTCCCGTGGCCGCAGAAGTGACACCAGTTACAACCGGTCATGTATTAAAATCGCCTATGGTAGGTACGTTTTATCGCTCTTCTTCTCCAGAAGCAAAAGCCTTCGTTGAAATAGGTCAAGCGGTGAGCGTGGGCGATACTTTATGCATCATCGAAGCCATGAAAATGATGAACCAAATAGAGTGTGACAAAAACGGGGTGGTCAAAGAAATATTAGTTGGAAATCAAGAATCGGTCGAATTTGACCAACCACTTTTCGTTATTGAATAAAGGGCGCCACTATGTTGGATAAAGTATTAATAGCGAACCGTGGAGAAATAGCGCTGCGTATACTTCGCGCCTGCAAAGAACTCGGCATAAAAACCGTTGCGGCTCATTCCACCGCGGATAGAAGCTTAAAGCACGTGCTGTTAGCTGATGAATCCATTTGCATTGGCAGTGCGCCTGCAAAAGAAAGCTACTTAAATATTCCACGGTTAATTGCTGCGGCCGAGGTGACTAACTCAATTGCTATTCATCCAGGCTATGGATTTTTATCAGAAAATGCTGAGTTTGCTGAAGCCGTGGAAAAAAGCGGATTCGTGTTTATTGGACCACGAGCTGAAACGATCAGCCTTATGGGCGACAAAGTATCCGCTATAGCGTCTATGCGAAAAGCAGGTGTGCCATGCGTGCCGGGTTCAGACGGGCCTTTAGGCGACGATATTGAGAAAAATAAAGCCATTGCGAAACGCATTGGCTACCCCATGATTGTAAAGTCAGCAGGCGGTGGCGGTGGACGCGGCATGCGTGTTGTGCGCAGCGAAGCCGAGTTAGACGAAGCCATTCGCACAACCAAAGCAGAAGCTGGAGCCGCGTTTAATAATGACGTGGTATATATGGAGAAATTTTTAGAGAATCCCCGCCATATTGAAATTCAGATCTTAGCCGACGGTCAAGGCAATGCAATTCACTTAGGCGAGCGTGACTGCTCTATGCAAAGGCGCCATCAAAAAGTGGTTGAAGAGGCCCCTGCTCCAGGCATTTCAGATTCAATGCGCGAAAAAATTGGTGAGCGCTGCCGACGCGCCTGTCTTGAAATAAACTATCGCGGTGCAGGTACTTTTGAGTTTTTATATGAAAACGGCGAGTTCTTTTTTATCGAAATGAATACCCGAATTCAGGTAGAGCATCCCGTTACCGAAATGGTCACCGGCGTTGATCTTATTAAAGAGCAGCTGCGCATTGCCGCAGGGCAGCCATTGTCGATAGAGCAGTCGCAAATAAAAGTGCGTGGCCATGCCATAGAGTGTCGTATAAACGCAGAAGACTCTGAGACATTTATTCCCAGTCCAGGCAAAATAACCACGTTTCATGCACCCGGTGGATTAGGGGTACGCTGGGAGTCACATATTTACTCAGGCTATACTGTACCGCCTTATTATGACTCTATGATTGGCAAATTAATTACCTTTGGTGAGAGTCGTGATGAGGCTATAGCCAGAATGCGCCACGCCTTAAATGAACTCGTGATAGACGGCATTAAGACTAACGTATCGCTACAAAAGCGAATTATGAAAGACGAAAACTTCTTTAACGGCGGCACCAACATCCATTATTTGGAACGAAAACTCGAGAAAGAGAAATAAACCCGAAGCCAGCTAAAGCTGGCTCTTTTGTGCCCAAAAGTCATGGTTCTTTCGCACTGGAGTCACGTTAGACGACTCACGCTAGACTGTCTGGTGGACTCACGCTAGACTGTCTGGTGGTCAACCATAGACAGCATTTAGTTTGGACAGTCTAAAGCATAACTCTTCATTCTGGACAGTCTAGAATGAAGCTTTGGAACTAACTTGGATTTTTTTAAAACCTTTTCCAGCTTTAATAAGTTTAAATCTAGACTGTCCACACTTATCAAATACAAATAAAGATAGCTTATGACACTAAAAAGTAAACAGACTAAAATCACTGATATTTATACAGTTTTTACTTACAGATACATATTTGATGAAAAAAATGATATCGTTAACTTGCACTCAGACGTATACGATCTACAGCATTTTCCAGAGCGCTTGATGAGTAGTTACAACGCTGAGTGGCAGAAATACAACAGAAAGGCGGCAAATAAACGCAATCTCGATTTAAGTGCTCAACAAGCAAAGATATTGGTCAGTAAGCTAACTGATTCTCAACAAGAAGAGTTGAGTGAATTCCTGCAAGTTATCGAGAAGACAGCCGCTATTAATGCGTCTTCCAATATAAAAGTAATCAAGACTGAGTTTAAGTCGTATATAGAATCTCTACTAAAACTATAAGGTATTACAATGTTTGGATTATTTAAGTCTGACCCCACAAAAAAACTACAGCGCCAGCATGATCAACTACTTCAAAAAGGAGTCGATGCACAGCGTAAAGGTGATATGAGATTGTATGCACAAATAACATCGCAGGCTGAGGAATTGTCAAAACAAATCGACACGATTAAGAAGGCAAACGAAGCAAATAAATAAAAAGGTTACGGGTCGTCATGATGGTAAAAAAAATTTTAATTAGCTTTTTATTTGTAACACTGGTTACTACTTCACTTATAGCAAAATCAGATGAGGTAGGCATACTTCCATTTGATTTGGTTGAAACAAAACATAGTATTCGTGGGAAAAATGGAAAGCTAAACTACATTGCAGTAGCTGGCGACACCGAACTAAAAGATAGTAAAGGAAAACCAAAAGCCTCTATATTTAGCACTGCCTATTTTAGAAGCGATGTTAAAAATACATCGGAACGTCCCTTAATATTTGTTTTTAATGGCGGCCCCGGCTCATCGAGCGTTTGGTTACATCTTGGAGTTTTTGGGCCCAAAATAGTCCAAATCCCCAGCGACGCGCAAGCGGTACCTGCGCCACCGTACACACTAAAAGAAAATGCGTTAACCTTACTCGACATCGCTGACATGGTGTTTATTGACCCTGTGGGAACAGGTTATTCAACAGCCCTTGGTGAGTATGAAGGTAAAGACTTCTGGGGCGTGCGCCAAGACGCTGAAATAATGTCAGATTTTGTTCGCCAATTTATCACTAAGTATCAGCGCTGGAATTCACCCAAATATCTAGCCGGCGAAAGCTATGGTACAACGCGCGCAGCGGTAATGGTAAAGGAACTCCAAGAGGGGTGGGGAAGTATAGACCTTAACGGCGTATTCTTAATTTCAAGTATTGTCGATTTTCAAGCAGGAGACTTCAATACGGGTAACGACTTACCTTTCATCACATTTTTGCCAACTTATGCCGCCACGGCTTGGTATCATAACGCACTGCCGAATAAAGAAAACTATGCGGATCTACCTACCTTTATAGAAGAAGTCAGAACCTTCGCCATGACCGAATATGCTTCAGCGCTCATTCTTGGCCAGAATGTTTCAAAGGAAGCGTTTACAAATGTAGTTGATAGACTACACGAGTACACAGGCCTCAGTAAGAAGTATCTGGAGCAAACAAACTTAAGAATAGATGAAATGTTGTTTATGAAAGAGCTTCTGCGCGACAGGGGCCTCAGCGTAGGCCGACTAGACAGTCGCTACTTAGGCGTTGACGCTAGTAATGTGGAAGCCCGTTTTGACACCGATCCATCTAGTTACGCAATAGACGGTGCGTATACCGCAGCAATGCAGACCTATCTTGCTAGCGATTTAAATATTCTAAGACAGCAGCGTTACAATATCCTATCAGGCGAGGTATTTTCAAACTGGGACTGGCTATATGAAGGAAGTGCTCGCAGCCAAGGATATTTGAACACAGGACATTTTTTATCCAGAGCACAGCGCCAAAACCCTTCTTTTAGAATATTTGTTGCAAATGGTTATTACGATCTAGCCACCCCTTTCTTTGCAACTGAATATTCATTTAATAGAAGCGGGTTTGATACACAACGTATTACAATGAAGTATTATGAATCAGGTCACATGATGTATATTCATCACCCCTCTTTGAAGAAGCTTGCTGACGATATGCGCGCGTTTCTATCCATTTACACGAATTAATCTTTAGGTGTTCTGATATGGCTTGGCAGCAAATAAAAATCAATGTTGAGGCCGATCATGCTGAGGCTTTAGCTGACTTTTTCACGGAATTAAATGCGCAGGCGGTAACGTTTGTTGATGCAAAAGACACTCCAATGTATGAGCCCAAACCTGGTCAGATATTGCTGTGGCCTGACACGCAAGTTATCGCTTTATATGATGCACAGGAAGATTTAAAACCAGTAATAAGCGCTATTCTTAAGCAGTATCGCTTTATTGATACTAATGAGATTGCGGTAGATCAGCTTGAAGATAAAAATTGGGAAAGAGAATGGATGAAAGATTTTCATCCTATGAAGTTCGGTAAGCGGCTATGGATATGCCCTAGTTGGCATGACATACCCGATATTAACGCCGTTAACATTAAACTCGATCCAGGACTTGCATTTGGAACAGGCACACACCCCACCACAAGATTATGCTTAGAATGGCTAGACAGCGTCGATTTAGTCGATAAAGTGCTGGTTGATTTCGGGTGTGGCTCTGGAATATTAGCAATTGCGGCCTTAAAATTAGGCGCTAAAGAAGTTATTGGCATAGATATTGACCCTCAAGCCTTAATAGCTAGCAAAGATAACGCCCAAAGAAATAGCGTTGAAGACAGGTTGTCATTATATCTTCCACAAAACCAACCCAATTTAGAAGCCGATATAGTTATTGCCAATATTTTATCGGCGCCGCTTAAGGAATTATCTGACACAATTTCAAATTATTGTAAAAATGCGGGCATGCTCGTTATGTCAGGTATATTACAAGAACAATACGAGTCAGTTGTTCAAGTCTATGAAAACCAATTTATTTTTGACCCTGCCACACTTGAAGGCGAGTGGGTCAGGCTTAGTGCCTTGAAAAAAAAGCAGTAAGTCAAGCTGAAAAATAATATTTTGTTTAAATATTAACCTTCACAAATAAAGCAAAAATAAGTACTATACTGCCCCGCTCGGGATGGCGTTCGTTTCTACGCTCCATTAGATCATGAATCCAATATAAAGGTTGTGGTATGCGAATAGGACCCTACACATTAAAAAACAATTTAATATTGGCTCCTATGGCGGGTGTAACTGACAGACCCTTTAGGCGTTTATGCTCAGAAATGGGGGCAGGCTTAGTGGTTTCAGAAATGCTGTCTTCAAATCCAAAGGTTTGGAAAACAGCAAAATCACTAAATCGTATGAACCATGAGGGTGAGTCGGGCATTCGTTCTATTCAAATTGCCGGCAGTGAGCCTTCTTTGATGGCAGAAGCGGCGCAATTTAATGTCGAAAGGGGTGCTCAAATTATTGATATCAATATGGGTTGCCCTGCAAAAAAAGTAAATAAGAAACTAGCGGGTTCGGCGTTATTGCAACAACCTGAGTTAGTAGCTAACATTTTGGATGCAGTGGTTAAGTCCGTTGATGTACCGGTCACCCTGAAAATTAGAACCGGTTGGGACGTAGATAATCGAAACGGAATACACATCGCTAAAATAGCGCAAGATAAAGGTATTGTGTCTATTGCAGTACACGGCAGAACGAGAACATGCATGTTCAAAGGCCATGCAGAGTACGACACCATAAAGGCAATAAAGGCAAATGTGAGCATTCCGGTCATCGCCAATGGGGATATTAAAAACGCTTTACAAGCAAAGGAAGTTTTACATTACACCGGTGCTGACGGGATAATGATTGGCAGGGCTGCACAAGGAAATCCGTGGATTTTTAGGCAAATAGAGCATTTTTTATCACAAGGAATTCAGCTAGAAAAGCCATCACCACAAGAGATGGCGGTGATATCCATACGGCACGTTCACGATATCTATGACCTATATGGTCTTAATATGGGCGTTCGGATAGCGCGCAAACATGTTGGATGGTATCTGGACTCGTACGATCCTGAAAAGGAATTTCGTCGCAGATTCAATAAAATAGACGAAGGTGTTCTCCAGATAGAGGCACTAGAAGAATTTTTTTCATTGTTGTCAAAGCAAGTTAACTACAATCCTTGCAACGCAGCTTAGTTACATGGAATAACCAAAGAGAGCTCTCAAATATATGTTCGATCAAAACCTTACCTCACCCTTTACAACAACAGTGACGACGCCATCACAGGCAAATGCCCAAAAGCCATTGCGCTCTTCTGTGAAACAAGCTGTAAACAAGTATCTAAAAGAACTTAATAATCAAGACATCGACAACTTATATGAATTGGTGTTAGCGGAAATAGAAGCACCTCTTCTAGAAGAAGTAATGACGTATACTAGGGGCAATCAAACCCGTGCTGCCAACCTTATGGGTATAAACAGAGGAACACTCCGTAAAAAGCTAAAGCAATACGGATTAGGCTAACTTCGTATTTTAAAAAAAGAGCGTATGATAACGCTCTTTTTTTTGGAAAACTAAAATCTAGACTGTCCAGCTTTTTACTTTTAGAACTTACTCGGCTGAGTTGATTATTAAAATCCAGACTGTCCAGACTTTTAAAAAATTACACATACTATCGAGTAACCAATGCAAAATACTACTATTACTAGGGCGCTAATTAGTGTTTCTGATAAAACGGGGATTGTTGAGTTCGCTAAGTCACTTGCGAGCATGGATATTGAAATTTTATCAACCGGTGGAACTGCATCGCTTCTGCGCCAAGAAGGCTTGACTGTTAAAGACGTTAGTGAACATACTGGCCACCCTGAAATAATGGATGGGCGCGTTAAAACACTACATCCCAAGATCCATGGTGGAATTCTTGGTAGAAGAGACATAGATGCGAACGTAATGCAGAAACATGAAATTCAAGCCATTGATTTAGTTGTGGTTAATCTGTATCCATTTGCTGAGACAGTGTCAAACCCCGATTACAGCTTTGAAGATGCCATTGAAAATATCGACATTGGCGGCCCAGCGATGGTTAGAGCCTCGGCCAAGAATTTTAAAGACGTTACTATTGTTGTAGAACCTAATGACTATTTAACAATTTTGGATGAGTTAAACTTAGACCCTTCTGGAATAAGCTATGCAACTAGATACTCATTAGCCGTAAAAGCATTCGAGCACACTGCAAGATACGATGGTATGGTAGCAAACTACCTCGGTACAATGATTGAAGATGCAGCACATACTTGCCACGATAGTTGCACACATAAACGCAGTTCTTTTGGAAGAACACTCAATTTACAAATGGTCAAAAAGCAAGACTTAAGATATGGTGAAAATAGCCATCAAAATGCTGCTTTTTATGTAGAGCACAATATTCAAGAATCCTCAGTTGCCACAGCAAAACAACTGCAAGGCAAAGAGCTTTCATTCAACAACATAGCAGACACAGATGCGGCTTTAGAATGTGTAAAAGAGTTTGAAGAGCCGGCATGTGTGATTGTGAAACATGCAAATCCATGCGGTGCTGCACTAGGGGAGAGTATATTAGAGGCCTATTCCAAAGCTTTTAAAACAGACCCAACCTCGGCATTTGGCGGCATAATAGCGTTTAATCGAGAGTTGGACGAAGTAACCGCCACTGCCATAATTGAAAGCCAATTTGTAGAAGTCATCATCGCACCATCAATAAGCGATGCCGCATGTAAAGTAATTGCGAAAAAAGCGAATATTCGCTTACTAGAGTGCGGTGATTGGCAAGGTCAGTTAACTCATGAGTTTGACTTTAAAAGAGTAAATGGAGGCTTACTTGTACAAGAACGCGACTTTGGTATGGTCGACATTGATGATTTGACAGTGGTGACCGACGTAGCCCCAAGTGATTCACAAATAAGCGATTTATTATTTGCTTGGAAAGTGGCTAAATATGTAAAATCTAACGCTATCGTTTATAGTAAAGACACTATGACAATTGGGGTTGGCGCTGGTCAAATGAGCCGAGTTTATTCAGCTAAGATAGCTGGCATAAAAGCGCAAGATGAGGGATTAACGGTAGAAGGCTGCGTAATGGCATCTGACGCATTTTTCCCATTTAGAGACGGCATAGACGCCGCCGCTGCCGCAGGAATTAAGGCTGTTATACAGCCTGGTGGTTCAATGCGAGACAATGAAGTGATAGCAGCGGCGAATGAACACGGTATTGCGATGGTCTTTACCGGCATGCGTCATTTTAAGCATTAGCAACATCTAGACTGTTTAGCAACAACAATGGCAAAGTTATGGATAGGGTAACTCTTAATCGTCCAACTGTAATAGGTAGAAAGATAAATATGAAAATTTTAATCATCGGCGGCGGCGGCAGAGAACATGCAATAGCTTACAAAGTCGCCCAATCTTCTCTTGTAGACCAAATATTTGTTTCTCCAGGTAACCCGGGTATAGCGGACGAAGAAAAAGTTGAGCTAATAAATTTAGCAATAGACGATTTGGATGGTTTGTTAGCATTTGCCTTGAAAGAAGAAATTTCACTTACCATTGTTGGTCCAGAAAAACCTCTTGTAATGGGTATAACTGACCTATTCGAGCAAAATGGGCTTAAGATCTTTGGTCCAAGCCAAAAAGCAGCCCAGTTGGAGGGCTCTAAATCATTTAGTAAGGACTTTTTAGCCAAGTATAAAATCCCAACTGCTAAATATAGAACCTTTGATGACATAGATGAAGCAATAGATTACATAAATTCTAAACGCATGCCAATTGTCATAAAAGCAGACGGCTTAGCCGCTGGCAAAGGAGTAATAATAGCGAATACTAAAAAAGAAGCTCGCGAGACAGTTTTTCAAATGATGGACTGCGGCTCGCTCGACGGTGCAGGTAGACGCGTAGTGATCGAGGACTTTTTAACGGGTGAAGAGGCTAGTTTTATCGTAATGGTTGATGGTAAAAATGCACTTCCTTTTGCGACCAGCCAAGATCATAAAAGGGCATTTAATAATGATACTGGTCCTAACACAGGTGGCATGGGCGCTTACTCTCCCGCACCGGTGGTGACGCCAGAAATTCATCAAAAAGTTATGGATAAAATAGTTTACCCAACCATAAATGGAATGATAGAACAGGGGAATCCCTACAAGGGCATACTTTACGTTGGATTGATGATTACCGCCCAAGGTCGCCCAAAAGTAATTGAATTTAACTGCCGATTCGGAGACCCTGAGACCCAGCCAATTATGATGCGTTTAGAGTCAGATTTAGTTGAGCTTTGTTTGCTAGCCTGCGAAGGTAATTTGGATAAAGCTGAGATAAACTTCACAACTCAAGCTGCGCTTGGTGTGGTGTTAGCCTCTGGTGGTTATCCTGACAGCTATGAAAAAAATATTCCCATCGTTGGCTTAGATTATATCTTTCGCGCTACAGATACGAAAGTGTTTCAAGCTGGCACCGTCTTTATGAGAGGTATTGTGTCAACAAATGGCGGACGAATTCTATGCGTTACCAGCCTAGGTGACACGGTTAAAGAAGCGCAAACGCAGGCTTATAAACAAATTAGAAAGATCAGCTGTAAGGGTTCTTTTTTTCGGAGCGATATTGGTAATCGCGCAATCGAGAGAGAATAGTTTCGCATAATGCGCTAGTTTGCGCTTCTCGTAGACCTGAAAGTAGTCTAGCTTGTTTAGTAAACATATCGACAAGCTGACTTTCTCCAGCACTCATTTCAAAGGCCTTTTCGAAGTCCAAGGAACGATTAGCCCAGTTTTCTCCGTCTTTGCAGTTGTCATCTAGTTCAGCAAAATCTTCATGTTTACTAACATCAGCAATCAAACTTTCCAATCTATCAATGTAATCTTGTAAAGACATATTTAAACATCCTCTACAAACCATGCAAGAACAGGTTTTTCGTAATGGTATCATTTGCGTCTGGGCGCAGTTGACCGCCTTGTCTAAGCGATACTTAATACTAGTAAAGTGCGAATCAAAAAGGGATTTCGACTTTCTTGCTCTTATTGGATTTAAATCTACATATTGCATACATGATAAAACTGCATTTGCGTCAAGTAGGGCTTGGCTTTTGAACCTGGCTTCCCAAAAGTGCCCTTTTATTTTATCTTCTTTATTGGCTCTTTTGGCTACATAGCAATTAAACCTGCTCATGAAAGTACTGATATCCGTCAACTTTCGCCGATACTCATCAATTTCATTCATTACTACGGTCAATTCAACGTCATTTAGTTTAGCGCCCCAGTCACGCTGTAAATATGACTGACACAATACGGATAATTTCCCAATTTTAGACCATCTTTGTAGTACCTCCGCGTTACTCCATTGCTGCGATAATTCAAGATTTACGAATAACACAAGGTGAGTATGGTTATCCATTATCGCAAAGGAAAGCAGGTCGATGGCAAACACATCAGACAAGAACAGCAATCGACGTTGGATCCATTCATTCCTGTAATTAGAATGCCCTTCGTTAATTTCAAGTGAATTTAATAAGAAGCCTTGGCGCACGCATCTTGTAATGCAGTGATAGAAGCATGTTGTTGCATAATTGATTAGGTATTTGCGTGCAATTGTCATGCAAAAAGACTAATCGTTTACCCGATGTATTGTTACTGTTCAGTAGTCTAGTTTTTCCGCAACATGTGCCTTTTCGCCCAGAGTAACAGCATAAAAACTCTTCTGAAAAACTCTTCTGGACAGTCTAGAAAAAACAAGTTTGGACAGTCTAGAATTTACCAATAAAGCTTAAAGGGCTTGACGCAAACCTTTAGCTTCCCTATAAGTAGGGTATACAAAACAAAGAAGTCCAATATGTCAGTTAAACATCCAATTATAGCAATAACAGGTTCCTCTGGTGCAGGGACAACTACGACTACTAATGCGATTAGGCATATTTTCCGTAATTTGAACATAAATGCGGCTTCAGTAGGCGGAGATAGCTTTCATCGATTTACGCGTCCTGAGATGGAAGTTGAAATAAGAAAAGCGCAGGAACAGGGACGGCATATAAGCTACTTTGGTCCTAAGGCTAACGATTTTGAATTACTCGAACAACTGTTTAAATCATATGAGCGCGAAGGCCAAGGCCAGTATCGGCAGTACTTACATACATTCGATGAAGCCGTTCCCTTTAACCAAATGCCAGGCACATTTACACCTTGGCAAGAGCTGCCAGATAAAACTGATTTACTGTTTTATGAGGGCTTACATGGAGGTGTAAAAACCAACGACTGCGATGTCGCTTCATTTGTCGATTTATTAGTTGGCATGGTGCCAATCGTAAATTTGGAGTGGATTCAAAAAATTGTTCGTGACACCTCCGACCGTGGACATTCAAGAGACGCGGTAATGAGCAGTATAGTCAGAAGCTTAGACGACTATTTTCATTTTATCACTCCGCAATTTTCTCGCACCCATATCAATTTTCAAAGAGTGCCCACCGTGGACACCTCTAACCCCTTCAGTGCGCGAGAAATCCCGTCGCAAGATGAAAGCTTTGTGGTTGTTCGATTTAGACGCGACATGACAAAGGTTGACTTCCCTTATTTGCTAAAGATGATTGATGGCTCTTTTATGTCTCGCATCAACACCTTAGTTGTCCCTGGCGGTAAAATGGGCTTAGCCATGGAGCTTATATTAACCCCTTTAATTTCCGAGCTTATGGATAAAAAGCGGCGGGCTGATTATCAAGTAGATTGGGTAGCAGACAATAAGTAAGTCGACTTCGACACACTTAGAAACATAAGAATAATTGGCTTACGTACTTCTATTCGCTATATTCAAAAAAATTAGCTTAAGGATATGCCCTATATGACACGCGAAACCCCAAAAATTTTAGTCGTGGATGACGACATGCGCCTTCGCTCATTACTTGAAAGATACTTAAGTGAACAAGGTTATCAGGTAAGAGGCGCTGCTAATGGCGAACAAATGGATAGGCTACTTGCACGAGAAAATTTTCACTTGATGGTGTTGGATTTAATGTTACCAAATGAAGATGGACTGTCTATTTGCCGCAGACTTCGTCAACAAAAAAACCCAATCCCCATCATTATGCTAACCGCCAAAGGAGATGAAGTTGATAGAATCATTGGCCTAGAAATGGGCGCAGACGATTATTTGCCAAAGCCGTTTAATCCCAGAGAATTATTAGCCCGAGCTAAAGCGGTACTGCGTAGGAAAGTTACTGAAGCACCGGGTGCACCCTCACGATCTGAACAAACTGTCGAATTTGGTCCATTCACACTTAACTTAGCAACACGAGAAATGCGTCAAGAAGGAAAACCAATAACGTTGACTAGCGGAGAGTTTGCTGTACTTAAATCGTTAGTCACACACCCTAGAGAGCCCTTATCGCGTGATAAACTAATGAATCTCGCCAGAGGCCGAGACTATAGCGCACTTGAACGAAGCATCGATGTGCAGGTATCAAGGCTTCGTAGGATGGTAGAAAGTGATGCGACCAATCCCCGATATATCCAGACTGTCTGGGGACTGGGTTACGTATTTGTGCCTGATGGTCAATCTAGGCCTTAGGCAAAAATTTATAAGCATCCTTCCAAAAAGCACGTTTGGTCAAACGGCTCTGCTCATTGCTGCCTTGTTATTTATCAATCAGCTCGTCTCTTATTTATCAGTAACACACTATTTTATCAGCCCAAGTTACAAACAAATTAATAAGCTGATTTCAAATCAAATAAACACTTTTTTTATCCTTGATATCGAATCATTAAGCCCAGCGCAAATTGAAAAACTAACAAGTACCACGGGAATTCGTTTTCACGATGAGATTTCAGCTATGCACGCAGGCTTAGGCAATGCTGCTTACTACGACTTTATGTCAAAGCAAATCACGCAGCAACTCGGCAAAGACACCGAAATAAGGGTCAAAACAGGGAAGAACTATATGGTGTGGATAAAGCCACCGCAAGACCGCGACATATGGATTTCGATACCCCTTACCGGACCGAATGAAAATTCACTGTCACCGCTAACCATGTATTTTTTTGTTATTGGCGCATTAAGCGTTACAGGAGGATGGTTGTTCGTTCAGCGTTTAAATCGACCTTTGCAAGCACTTCAAAAGGGTGCCACACAAGTTGAAAAAGGACATTTCCCGGCCCCTCTTGCGCTCGTTGGTAGTAGCGAAATAATAGCCGTTACAGAGGCTTTTAATAAGATGTCGCGGGGTATTAAACAGCTTGAGAACGACCGCGTCCTCATGACAGCTGGTATATCACATGACCTACGAACTCCCCTGACCCGGATTAGGCTTGCAAGCGAAATGCTGCCAGATGAACAAGCGTGGGTTAAAGACGGCATAGAGCACGATATAGAAGATTTGAACGCAATTATTAATCAATTTATTGACTATGCAAAACAGGACCAGCAAGAAACGGCGGTATTTGCTAACATAAACGAATTAATTCATGAGTTAGTTGATAGCAGAACCATTATCTCAACGCATATGATTGAACTAAAGTTGGCCAAAGTCACTGCTACAAAACTACGCACGGTAGGTATTAAGCGCGTAATTGAAAACCTAATCGAAAATGCTTTAAAATATGGTAGCGATACCATCACCATTTCAACGGCAATGGTTGATAAAAACAGAAATATCTTATGCTGCGTGAGGGATTTTGGAAAGGGGATTGATCAGACCCAGATGGAGCAAATGTTTACGCCTTTCGCTCAAGGAGATCAAGCCCGAGGAACAAGCGGATCCGGCCTTGGCTTGGCCATTGTTAAAAGAATTATCGAGAGCCATGGCGGCAAAATTCAGTTTACTAATCATCCCGACGGTGGCCTAAACGCAAGTTTCTTGCTGCCCGTCTCTCACTAAAGTGTTTAATCTACTCTTAGGCCCTACCAGAACCCAAGTTTTGGCTATGTATGTTCTTAACATCAATTTCGTCGAATATATATACGCTGTGGCAGAATTGACAGTCCATTTTGATGTTACCATCCTCAACGATAATCTCTAAAAGTTCGTCTATAGGCATACTTCTAAGCGCACCTGCACTTCTGTCTCGTGAGCAATCACAAGAAAACTCGACTTTTTGAGGCTCAAAAATTCTAATGACTTCATCATGATAAAGCCTGTGTATCATTTGAGAGTGTTGAAGTGTAAGTATTTCTTCGCTAGTCACCGTGTTTGCTAAATGCACAACATGCTCAAAATCTGGGTTTTCTTCTACGTTACTCGACTCACTAGAGGTGGGCACAATTTGAATAAGTAGTCCTGCTGCTTTGGGGTTCACGCCCAATTGACTAGTTAGAAACACTTTTGTTAAGAGTTGTTCAGACTGCAAGAAATAGTCCTCTACGCAATCCGCTAGGCTTGATTTATCAAGCGCTACCATACCCTGATAACGTTGACCGTCCTTAGGCGTAAGGGTAATGACTAAAATACCTTTTTTAAAGCACTCTGAAAATGATTTGGGGTGCTGGACAATTGTTTCGTCCCACCTCGCTACACCCCGAAGCTTCTGCTCATGCGTGCCATTAACAATAATATATTTTATGGGACCTTCCCCCTGAATCTGCAGGGCAATTTCACCCTCAAATTTGAGGGTTGCCGCAAGTAAGCTTGCCGTGACCAACAATTCACCAATCAGTGTTTGCACAAATCCTGGGTAATCTGCGGATGCTAAAATAGATTGAAAACTTTCTTCTAACGACACTATTTCGCCTCGTATTGATCTATTCTCAAAAAGAAATCTGTCTAGAACGTCTGCCATATACTACCTACTCACTGATGCTTGAATTTTATGATTTCTCGTCGCTGCTTTTTATCTGGACGGGAATCAGGTTTGGGACTGTGAAAAGCACTTAACTCTCTTGCCTGCGCGTTTTTTTCACGCTGTATAATACTCTGGGAAGTCTCACTGTAAAGTGCCTGAGCGAGAATGGCGCTTTGTCTTTTATCGTTAATACTCTCGACGGTTATAATTTTCTGGTCGTAACCAGAAGGTATCTTAATTTTTGCGCCCACCTCAACCAATCGACTGGCTTTCGTGCGCTGCTCATTGTACTGAACTTTACCTGCTTGCACCAAATCTCGGGCGATTGCCCTAGTTTTGCAAAATCGAGCAGCCCATAACCATTTGTCTAATCGAACCTTTAATACAACATCAGACGCATTAGCTTGCTTGTTTTTTTGTGACTTACCAGCCATTCAAAAACTCCTCAAATTGAGTAACAGCCCTTTTCTGGACAGTCTAGATTATAACTTAAGGCTCTACTGAAAAATAGAAAAACGCTAAAACTAAAGCAAAATTAATGGATAAGTATAAAATCTGGACAGTCTGGAAAATAACTTCTGGACAGTCTAAAAATTAGCTTTTAGAGCTTAATAGTTGGCACTATACAAAAAACGTGACTCTCCACAAAAAAATTGACTATCCGAGATAATTGCAGCGCAGTAATGAGTTTTTTTTGAGAGTTTTAATCTTTGCTATTGTAGCTTTAACTCGTACTAGCTATGATTAATGATTAGCGAATTTAAGATGACTTTAGTAAATTAACCATGAGTGTTTTTACAGTAGTAAACGCAAAAGAAACTTATCAACGCAACGAAGGCAAACTAATCCTAGTATTGATAGTGATACTAAGCATCTATTTGCTGGCTTTTGCAGCGAAAATAACTTGGTCGATGCTACCAGAACCTCAAAGTAAGTTAGCACAACTACAGGCGCCCCAGATAACGGATGATAGCAGTTCACGTGCCTCCAATAATATTAGCAACATAATCAATCAAAATTTATTTGGTAACGCCGATAAACCAGCACCCGTTGCTACGCTAGATAAAGTAAGTGATGTACCTCAAACTCAGTTGAATTTGATATTATCTGGCGTAGTTTCTTCCAACGACCCAAACCGTAGTGCTGCCATTATAGAGTATAGAAACAATCAAAGTACTTACGGCGTGGGCGATAGAATTGAAGGAACTAACGTAACGCTTGACAAAATTTATGTAGACAGGGTCATTATCAAAAATAGAGTTACTCGTGAAACACTCATGCTAGACGGTATTGACTTTGACGAAGCCAATAAGAAGAGAGCTGATGAGACCTTCGTTACCTCAGCAAACACTCAACCATTCATGAATTCGCCCAGTAAGCCAATTGCACAAAATCAAAATATACGTAATCAGGCGCAAGCGCTGCGTGATGCTCGACAAAAATTAGCACAAGAACCAGCCAGTTTTACTGATATGATCTCATTGTCACCGCACAGAGTTAACGGCGTGTTTATCGGCTTTAAAGTGACCCCTGGATTGCAACCCACTTTGTTTAATTCGGTAGGTTTGCAAAATGGTGACATTGTTGTGCAACTTAATGGTTTAGATTTAAGCGATTTACAACAATCGAAAGAGGCAATCACAGAATTACAACAAGCAGAATCTTTGCAATTAGAAGTACTGCGCGGCAATGAGTACGTCTCTCTTAATCTAGATATTTCCGATGCATCGGGCAACGAATAAGGTAGCAGTTTTATGATACTTATAAAGCCAGGAAAAAAAGTTAAACACTTAGCATTCAGCCTTCTAATAGCGGGCACATTGTTAAGCAATAGCTTTTTTGTCAGCAGTGCTGAATATCAACCTAACTTTAAGAATACGGAGATCACTGAATTCATTAATATTGTTGGGAAAAATTTAAAGCGTACTATTATTGTTGACCCTAACGTAAGAGGCAAAATTAGCGTTCGCAGCTACGATTTATTAAGTGAAGATCAGTATTACCAATTTTTCTTAAACGTATTACAAGTCTACGATTTTGCCGTTGTAGAAATGCCAAACGGCATTCTAAAAGTGGTACGATCTAAAGATGCAAAGTCATCCAACATCCCGGTAGTTGAGGCCACTGAGTTTAACGGCGACGAAATGATCACGCGCGTTATTCCCGTGTACAACGTACCCGTAAGAGAGTTGGCGCCTATTCTAAGGCAGCTAAATGATCAAACGGGCGGCGGCAATGTTGTTGCCCACGACCCTTCAAACGTAATGATGATCACTGGCCGCGCAGCAGTTGTAAATAGATTAGTAGAGATCATCGAGAGGGTCGACAGAGCCGGCGATGAAGACGTTGAAGTCATTAAATTGCGCTTTGCCTCAGCCTCAGAGATGGTGCGCATTATAGACAGTGTTAACAATTCCCAAAATAACCAAGCTGCCGGTGGCAAGTCAACACCAAGAGTAGTGGCCGATGACAGAACCAACAGCATCATAGTGAGCGGCGATGCAAAAGCACGCCAGCGTTTAATCAACTTGATCCAAAGAATGGATGAAGAGCTTGAAACGAGCGGCAACACGCGCGTTATTTTTCTAAACTATTCGAAAGCAGAAGATCTAGTAACAGTACTTCAAGGCGTTAGTGACAGTATTCAATCGGAAGCTCAAGGCGCTCAACAACAGCAGCGTAGGAGCCGTGGCGGCAGCCGCAATGTGAGTATCGACTCGCATGAAGATAGCAACTCTTTAGTCATCACCGCAGAGCCAGACATGATGCGGTCATTAGAGGAGGTCATTCGCCAGTTAGATGTACGCAGAGCTCAAGTTCAGGTTGAAGCAATAATAGTAGAAGTATTTGAAGGCGATGGTGTAACCCTTGGCGTGCAGCTTGTTTCAGAGGAAGGTGGAGGCACGCAGTTTACCAACGGTGTTATTGGAGTAGGTTCATTGGGAGTTGCCTTACGTCAGGCTGAAGATCGCACAGTGAGTGGCACCACACTATTGCCTGAAATTGGCGACGTTCCGACATCTCGCACAATCGAAGGTAACCTAACACCACTTGCTCAATTATTAGGCGGCGCCAATGGCCTAATTGCTGGAATCGTTGAAAACGGCTGGGGCGCAGTTGTCCAGGCTGTCAGCACCGACACAAACTCCAATATTCTAGCCACACCACATTTAACCACCTTAGATAATGAAGAAGCGTTCTTCATTGTTGGCCAAGAAGTCCCAATTATTACTGGCACCTCTACAGGCTCCAATAATTCCAATCCTTTTCAAACGGTAGAACGACAAGAAATAGGCATTAAACTAAAAGTAACTCCCCAAATAAACGAAGGCGACGCGGTACAATTGACCATTGAACAAGAAGTTTCGAGTGTAAGTGGCGCTACCTCTGTTGATATTTCTATCAACAAACGACAAATTAAAACCACCGTAATCGTAAATGACGGCGGCACTATTGTATTGGGCGGCTTAATAGATGAAGATGTGCAGGAAAGTGTATCAAAGGTGCCTATACTAGGGGATATACCAATCATTGGCCACCTATTCAAAACCTCCAGCACGAGTACTCGAAAGCGTAATCTCATGGTATTTATAAAGCCCACCATTGTGCGCGATGGCATTACAATGAACGATATCAGCCATAGAAAATACAATTTTATTCGGGCGCAGCAGCTAAATAGGCAGTCTCAGGGTATTCCACTAATGCCGTTTAAAGAAGGCCCTAGTTTACCCGCATGGGATGATAAACTGATCCTGCCCCCATCGTTTGAAGAATATTTGACTGAAAAAAACAAGCAGGATATTGATTAATGGCTAGTGAGTTAGCGCATACACAATCCACTGACATCAAAGGCTTAGACGGATTAGCGGACTCTGTAGCTGAAGAAGTTATAGCCGACATGGCAATTGACGAAATGAGCCCGCAAGGCTCTGGGAAGCTACCCTTTAGCTTCGCTAAACGCTTTCATTTGCTGTTGGATGTAGATGTTGAGCCGCACGATCTCTACTATACGCCTGAAACACCCATGTCAGCATTTGCTGAGGTACGTCGCTACAGCGGTCAAACTTTTGTATTAAAAAAAACCACTCAAGGTGATTTTGAAACCTTACTAACAGATTCATTTCAACGCGACTCATCAGAAGCAAAGCAGTTAATGGAAGACTTAGGTAACAAAAGCGATTTATTTGCACTAGCTGAAGACTTACCCGATACAGAAGATTTACTCGATAACGAAGATGATGCTCCTATAATTAAACTTATAAACGCGATGCTAGGAGAAGCCATTAAGGAAGGCGCGTCTGACATTCATATTGAAACATTTGAGAATCAATTGGTAGTCAGGTTTAGAGTAGATGGTGTGCTGCGCGAAATTCTCAGACCAAATCGCAAGATGTCTTCAATGCTGGTATCGCGTATTAAAGTTATGTCGAAAATGGACATTGCTGAAAAGCGAGTCCCTCAAGACGGCCGCATAAGCCTTAGGATTGGCGGTCGCGGGGTTGACGTCAGAGTGTCGACCATGCCGTCGAGCCATGGCGAACGGGTAGTCTTACGTTTGCTTGATAAAAACAATGCACGCTTAAATTTGCAAGACCTAGGGATGACCCTTGTCAATAGAACCTTTTTCTCTGAGCTTATTCGTAAACCACACGGCATCATCCTAATTACGGGGCCCACCGGTTCCGGTAAAAGTACCACCTTGTACGCTGGTTTAAGTGAAATTAACTCAAAAGATCGTAATATTCTTACCGTCGAAGATCCCATCGAGTTTGACTTAGAGGGTATAGGGCAAACTCAAGTGAATCCTAAAGTGGACATGACATTTGCACGTGGTCTGCGGGCAATATTACGTCAAGACCCTGATGTGGTAATGGTCGGTGAAATACGCGATTTAGAAACTGCGCAAATTGCTGTGCAAGCAAGTTTGACCGGTCATTTGGTCCTTTCAACCTTGCACACCAACACCGCCGCAGGCGCAATTACTCGGCTGGAAGATATGGGTATAGAGCCTTTTTTGCTCTCCTCCAGCTTAGTTTCCGTACTTTCCCAACGCCTGGTAAGGACCCTATGCAAGGAATGTAAAGCGCCGCATATGGCAAGCAAAGGAGAACAGGAAATTTTGAACACCTCAAATGAGGTCACTATTTACAACCCTGTAGGCTGTATTAGCTGCAATCACACAGGCTACAGAGGCAGAACAGGGATACATGAACAGCTTATAGTTAATGATACAATACGTGAAATGATGCACGAAGGCCGCGGTGAACAAGCCATTGAAAAATATATTCGCACTACCACCCCTTCTATTAGACAAGATGGCTGCGACAAAGTATTACAAGGTGTTACTTCGTTAGAAGAGGTCTTAAGAGTGACCAGAGAAGAGTAATGCCAGCATACGCATATAAAGCACTAGATGCAGCAGGCAAAAATAAGAGTGGTGTTTTAGTAGCTGACAACCCTCGCCAAGCACGGCAGCAACTGCGCGAACAATCTTTTATTCCACTTGAAGTCGCCCAAGTTGAAGAGCAAAAAGCCAGTGAAAAAAGCGTAAAAGCATTTTTTAGCCCTAGTATATCTACCCCAGAACTCGCCCTTCTCACTAGGCAGCTTTCAACGCTTATTGAAGCTTCACTGCCCATTGAAGAAGCACTATTAGCGGTGGCTGAACAATCTGAGAAGTCGCGCACCAAAAACATGATGATGGCGGTTCGCAGTAAAGTAATTGAAGGCCATAGTTTAGCTAAAGCGTTGGGTGAGTTTCCAAAAGCTTTCGACAAGCTATTTAGATCGATGGTGGCGGCAGGCGAAAAATCAGGCCATTTAGATGCTGTATTAACTCGCCTTGCAGATTATGCCGAAAGACGTTATCAAACACAGAGCCAAATTACACAAGCGCTCGTGTATCCTATCCTAATGACAGTGGTTGCACTTGGTGTCGTTATAATGCTGCTGACCACCGTAGTACCTCAAATAATTGGACAGTTTGACAATATGGAGCAAGAGCTGCCAACCGTGACCAAAGTGTTAATTGCGATTAGTGAGGGCGTGCAAAACTATGGTGTTTACGCCGCTATTGCGCTGGGTATATTAATATTTGCCATTGCCAAAATGCTTAGAAATTCTCTCCTTCAGGAGCGCTGGCATAAACATTTATTAACATTACCGTTTGTTGGCAAGCTTACTAGGGGAACTAATACGGCTAGATTTGCTCGAACATTAAGTATATTGACCTCTAGCAGTGTTCCATTACTGGAGTCAATGATAATTGGTGGAAACGTGCTTGAAAATAGACATTTGCAAAACCTTGTGCGCATAGCCGCGGAGCGAGTTAAAGAAGGCAGTAGCCTTAGAGCAGCTTTAGCGCAGACCAAAGTATTTCCGCCTATGATGATGCATATGATAGCGTCTGGTGAACGGTCTGGCGAATTAACTCAAATGTTAGCGCGCGCAGCCGAGAATCAAGAAAGAGAGTTTGAAAACACAATAAATATGTCACTTAAAGTATTTGAACCTGTATTGATAATTTCTATGGCAGGCATAGTACTGTTTATTGTGATGGCGATTATCTTGCCAATATTAGAATTAAACAATTTAGCTGGAGTGTAATACATGATTGTGAAAAGCAATATGAAGAGTAATATACAAGGTTTTACCCTCATTGAAGTGATGGTGGTCATCTTTATTATCGCCACCATGGCGGCGGTTGTTGCACCGCAAATATTTAATCAGCGAGACTCAGCTAAGATAAAAAAAGCCGCGATCGACATTCAAGCTTTAGAGGGCTCTCTTGAACTATATCGTTTGCAAACGAACACTATACCCACTACTGAACAGGGCCTTGACGCCTTGGTAAACATTCCAACTATCGACCCAATTCCTCGTAGTTATCCCGAAGGTGGGATTATTAAGCGACTGCCCGAAGATCCTTGGGGCAATGCCTACGTACTGCTCTACCCAGGTGAAGTAGGTCAATATGATATTTATAGTTTTGGGCCCGATGGATTAGAAGGATCAGAGGATGACATTGCGACTTGGAACCTAAACGAATATTTAAAATAACTACATGAAGTTATCATCTAGACTGTCCAGACGATAACTTTGAAATATCTAGACTGTCCAGACGATAACTTTTTTAAATATCCAGACTGTCTAGATGCTAATCTTTGCGTTTATAAAAGCATACAAACAAATAAATAAATAAAATCAAGGACTTATGTTTTTTGACTTAAATAAACTCAAATCAAGGCGTTCACAGCAAGCAGGGTTTACATTGCTTGAAATTATTATTGTGCTCGCTTTAATAGGACTGATTTTAGCCAGTGTTAGATACACTGTTTTTACCGGGAATGTAGAAAAGGATATTGAAAAAGAAGTGAAGCGACTGCAAGTCGTTTTTAATATGGCCAGTGACTATGCGCTAATTAATCAATTAGAGCTAGGATTACGAATTGATGGCGACGAACAGTCTTACCAATTCGTCAAATTAGACGATGATGAAATGTGGGTTGCGCTAGACAATCAAAAACATTTCGATAAAGTATTTTTCACACAAGGCGTAACGCTAGGAATCACGCTAGACGGCTTTATGTGGGAGGAGGATGACTCGTTATTTAACAATCGCATTTTCGACGACGAGCTAAGTGTCAGTAATGATGGCGTAGTGATCGGCAACGAAGAGGACAGAACACCTCCGCCACCCCAGGTATTTATTTTATCGAGCGGCGAAATAAGCCCTTTCGAACTGCAAATTAGATATGAGTCACAAGAGATAAACCAAGAGCCTTTTGAGTTTGTTTTAGAAGGACGCGACACTGTTCCCTTGAAAATGATTAAGCCTGATGATGTATAAGCGCAGAGTTATAAAAAGCGCAAAAAAAACAAAGGGCTTTACTTTAGTGGAGGTTATGGTTGCTGTTGCTATTTTTGCTATGGCTGGTGGTGCGGTTATGAAAGCGGTTTATGAAAATTTGAGCGCAATTACAGTATTAGAGCGGGTGACATTTGCAACATGGGTAGCCAACAATGAACTTACCAAAAGCAGTTTAGAAACAACGATTAAATGGCCTTTAGATAAGCAAACAAAAGGCGAACAGGAAATGTTAGGCAAACGCTGGTATTGGCAAAGAGTGGTAGTGAAGACAGCTGATGATGCTTTGTATCAAGTAACGATTACAGTTGGTTTAGATGAAGAACTTAAGAACCCTATTACGTCCGTGACAACTTTCATGACAAATCAAACCGAATAATGAAAACGCCTCAAACTGCCATAAATAACAATCTAGACTGTCCAGATTTTTACTTCACGTATAAAAATCATAGAGGTTTTACTTTACTAGAAATTGTTATCGCCATCGCGATATTTTCGCTATTAGCATTAGGCGCAAACTCCTTGCTAACGACAGTCATGCGATCAAATGAAATATCAGCACAACGAGAAGCAAAATTTGAGCAACTACAGCGCGCAATGCTTATTATTGAACGCGACTTTTTACAAATACAAGCGCGCACCCCGCGCACTCAAGGCCTTGAAAATGATCTGATCATAAGAGGCGGTGAGTTTGAATTTGAAAGTGATGCTTATGGTATCGGTTTCGTGCGCGGGGGCTGGCGAAATCCTCAGTTACGGCTCAAACGCAGCACCTTGCAAAACGTAGCCTACAGGCTTCAAGAAAATCGTTTAGAACGGCTTCATACAAACTATGTTGATGCGGTATTGGGCACTGAACCAAATATACGGGTGCTTTTAGACAATGTGAGTGATTTTAAAATTGAGATCCTATCAACCGTTCAAACTGAGCTAGAGTGGTCTGAGACCATCCCCAGTACCGAGCTTCCTATCGCCATAGCGGTAATTATGACGATTGACTCTTTTGGCATAATACGAAGAGAGTTTCAGATAAAAGTATGAAAAAGGCATTAAATACACCTTCTTGTCATAAGCAAAAGGGCGTTGCACTTATCGTGGTGCTACTCATTGTGGCTATTATTACGGTCATTGCGGTAGAAATGAGCAGCCGACTGCAGCTAAACGTGGCCAGAACCCTTAATTTAAAAGCCAATAACCAGGCCTACTGGTATGCGCTTGGTGCTGAGCAGTTTGCTAAAAAATCGTTGATAACCTTGAATACGCTCACCCCCGAAAATACCAATTTAAGCCAGCCCTGGGCTGAAACTTTCGAATATCCAGTTGAGGGCGGATCAATAAAAGCGCAGTTAATCGACATGCAGGCGTGCTTTAATCTTAACGCAATTAATTCAAGTGATAGCGCTAATACGGCAAACTCAACCAACTCAATGAATTCAAGTACTGCGACAAATTCAGCAAATCCAACTACTGCTAAAATAGGTCCAAGCCCGTCTCAAAAATCATTTCAACTTTTATTAGAAAGTTATATTAACGACAGTCTAGTCGTTGAGACAATTCGAGATTCCCTAATAGATTGGATAGACAAGGACAGCATACCCAATAACTATGGCGCTGAAGACGCTGACTATGAGTCATTAGTAAACCCTTACTTAGCCGCAAATAGTCCATTAGGACACGCTTCAGAAATAAGATTAATTAACGGCATTGACCAATTACTAGCTATGGGCGGCTTCCAAGATTTACGCAAAGCCATTTGTGTACTGCCCGAATCCAAGCTAGCGGTAAATGTGAATACTATTACCAAAGAGAACGCGGTTGTGTTGAGCGCCCTTTTAGGACAGAATTCAAATGTCGGCGCCGATATTATAGGAAGTCGCCCACCAGAGGGCTTCCAAAGCGATGAAGAATTCTTAAATCTGTCTGAAGTGCAGGCACTCTCGTTAAGCAAGCAACAAAAGAGTTGGTTCAAGGTGACAACCCAGTATTTTCGACTAAATGTTACAGCCAAGTTCCAAGGCTCGCAGTTTACATTATCGACTATTTTTAAAGTAGATAGCGGCGAAATAACCATTATTAGCAGAGAGTTTGGAGGCGGATTTTAGATGCAGCATTTAATAATTCGATTGGGTTCACATACCAGTGACCCTATTCACTGGTTACTGTACAGCGAACAGGAACAAGAAATAATTGCCTCAGGGAAACTCAATGACGCCAGTGCACTTGGCTCGCTAGCAGACAGGGCCAACCACGCGCAGGTTTATGCCCTAGCGCCCTCAAGCGATATCGTTTTTAGACAAGTTGAATTGCCAAAAAATGCGTCTCGTAAAGCAATTTCTGCAATACCATTCATGCTGGAAGATGAAATATGCGTTAATGTAGAACAGCTATTTTTTGCACTGGGACCTAGAATAGAAAATACTCAACAAGTGGCAGTTGTTGCTAAAGAAAAACTCAAGCAGTGGATGCAGATGCTTGGAGATGCTAATTTATTTTGCCTTCATCTTTTGCCCGATGCCTATTGCTTGCCCCAAAATGACGGTATTAGTCTGTTGGAAATAGAAGGTAACTTGATCGTAAAATTAGCCGACGGTCAATGCTTACAAGGTGAAAACCAGTGGTTATTGCCATTAGTCTTAGAACAAGCAAGCGCCAAAGAAACGCGCATAACTTGCTATAGCGAAGTTGAAGGACTCACAGAATCAAGCCAAACAGCCTTTAATTTTGACAGCTTACCTATGCATTTGCTGCTTAAAGGCGCATTAATATCCGATTTAAATTTGTTCCAAGGTGAATATGCGGTAAGGCGCAAATCTAACCCTAGCTGGGAAAAGTGGAAGTTTGCCGCAGCACTTGCAGTCGTTGCGCTATGCGCCAATCTAGTGTTCAAAACTGCCCAGCTTAACGAAGTAAAACGTGAACGCGCTCAAGTACGACAAGCCATCACCACAAGTATTGAGCAAGGTTTCCCAGATTTAGGAAAAGTCACAAATGTGAAAATTGTGCTTACCCGAGAAATAAAAGCATTGGAACAAGGCGGTGGAAATTTGAGCATGCTGGCCATGTTATCTAGGTTGGGCAGTGCTTTTGAAAACTCTGGCGTGAAACCGCAGACGCTGAAGTATGACAGCAGACGCTCTGAAATTCGTATGCAATCGGTAGCACAAAACTTCGAAGACTTAGAGAAATTTAGAAGACACGCTCAAAATCTCGGCTTCGAAGTAGATCAAGGTGCTATTAATAATCGTGGCGATGAAGTAATTGGCGTTATCACAGTGAGGGGTTCATAATGGATAAGCTGAAAGCGTGGTTTGTTAGCATGTCTGCGCGTGAACAGAAGTTGGTTATAGTGGCGGCTGCGGTGGCCGTTATTGGCATTTTCTATTTTGCTATCTGGTCTCCTATGACCAGCGCATTGGAAACTCAACGCCTTGCATTAAATAGCGAAAAGCAACTGCTTACTTGGGTTAATGAACAATCAGGTCGCGCCATTGTTTTACGCCAGTCATCGAATAAAACCTTATTTGACGGTTCTTTAACCCAAGTGGTAAATCAAACTACCCGAAGTGCGAATATTCCTGTGGCGCGAATGCAGCCCCAAGGGGAGGAGTTAGTTGTTTCTTTAGACCAAGTCGTCTTTAATGACTTTTTACGATGGCTTGACGTACTTGAAAAGCGAGGCGTTGTTATTCTTCAGTCCGATGTGTCAGAGGTCGACGAGCAAGGTTTTGTTCAGGTTAGACGTTTACAGTTAGGAAAAGCGTAAAGTGAAGCGTTGGCAGTGGATGATATTAGCACTTCTTGCTTACCTAATACTATTACTGGTATACATGCCCGCACGTTATGTCACCAGTTACGTGCAAGAAAGTACCCAGAATCAGCTTAGGTTTACAGGGGTAGCGGGAACGCTTTTTTCAGGAACATCCCAAAGCTTGTCTTATGAAGGTCTGCGCGTCACTAATATCAAATGGGACTTATCGCCCTTGGCCTTGCTATGGTTACAAGCAAGCCTTGATATAAGAGGCGGTGCAATTAGAAACAGCGAACAAATCTATATAGATGGGAATATCAATCTCTCTATCTTAAATCCGGCACAGGTAAATCTTAGTAGTGCCAGAATATTTGCACCCGCGAAGCTTTTATTGTCACAGGTAAATTTACCTGTAGCGGTAACGGCTTTAGGAAGATTCAGGCTAGATATTGCGAATTTTAAGTTTAATGAAGGCTGTCAGCAACTAAACGGACAGGGAAGCTGGTTACAGGCTGGGGTGAATATTGAAGGGAGTCCTTTAGATTTAGGCAGTTTTGACGCACTGTTGTCGTGTGAGTCACCCGCCTTCGTGCTTGACGTTTCTCCCGAAAACGGCTTAGCATTAGATGCTAAAATCAGTTTTGACCAAAATGGCAATTACGCTGCCGTTGGTACGTTCTCTATCCCATCTGACTTTCCTAACGACATCAGGCAAGGCGCTAGTTTTTTTGGAGAGTCACTGGGTCAAGGCCGTTACGCGTTAGATATAAAATCGCGATAATTGTTTAAAGAAATATCTCTCATTCAAACAAATCAGCGTTTACAAAGCGGCTCAATGCAAGAATAGTGGCCGATTTATAGATACTCATTCTGGTTTCTAAACCGTCTGTTAGCTGGCCAATGGCGCCCCCCTTTTGTTTGATATTCACTGTATTGAAAAGCTCGTCCATTGCACACCCTAATTCAATTCCATTTTGCAGGTTTTCATATACACGCATAGGTAAAGGAAGGGTTGCAGACTGTCCAAACACTCTATCTTTGCCGTTTGAGATACAAATTACCGCGAATGTTTTGGGGCCATCAGAGAATACATCAACGCCGCCTTCAAAAGCGATGTAATAGTCTGCTTGCTGAGACTCAATAGCTCTATCTACACGATTATTGGCACCTAAATGCGTTTCCTCAAAGTTCATAGGCTGATTGGAAACACCTGAATCGACATCTATAGTGATAAGTTCCACTGACCTGTTAAATACCAGTGAGAAGGCCTCTTTAGCGGCATTTATTTTCACAGGGTTTGCGGATGCAACGGCAACGATAAGAGAAGAAGTCGAACGGTTTTTTGTCATTTTAAACCTTAGTAACCACGATGTATCTATACACCTAGTAATGCTTAAGCCACATACGGCTCATCTATAATAGACTGTAATAAATCGTAATAATTATTGGTATGCAGATGATTTGCTATTGTCGTATCTGGCAGTTGGCTATCTGGGTTGGTAATGCCTAAAGTATAGGCAATACCAAACTCTTTAGCTGCATCGAGGATCCGCTCGCCATCGTCAACAAACAGGGTACTTTGGGGCTCAAACTTGAGATGGTTATGTAACTTCTTCCAAAGAAGCTGAAACTCCTTAGGTACGCCAAACTGATGCGTTGATATAAGTATGTCAATGTGATCGTTCAACTGCGTCTTTTCAACTTTTAACGATAGGCTGTCTGGGTGAGCATTTGTGACTAAAACAACTCTGCGATTACTTTCACGTAAAGCATCTAAAAAAGCGATACTGTCCTTGCGGATAGTAATGAGGTGCGCAAGCTCTAATTTTGCTTCCATTATATCGAGTTGCAAGCGATCGGCCCAATAATCCAAGCAGTACCACTGCAATTTACCTTGAACTTGCGCAAAAGCTTCTTTAAGTTCTTCGTGACATGACTGCGGTGACCTTCCTGTCTTTTCAGCATACTTTTTAGGCAGGTGATGCAGCCAAAATTGATTATCAAAGTGCAAATCTAAGAGGGTGCCATCCATGTCCAATAAAACAGTTTCAATCTTATGCCAAGGTAAGAGTGCCAAGCGTTTATCCTTATGCTAAAGTCATATATTAATTTTGTATTATATCCTGTGAAGTCGTAATGAGTAAAACAAACCAAGAAAATAAATTACCCGAAATAAATGCGCGAGCGGTGGTCGCCAAAAGCCGTTTTTTTAAAGTAGAGAGAGTTGATTTAACCTTCAGCAATGGGGCAACCAGAGAGTTTGAGCGTATGTCAGGCAGCGGCCGAGGTGCAGTGATGGTAATCCCATTAACTGACGACAACCATATTCTACTCATAAGGGAATATTCGGCAGGCACTCACTCATATCAGCTAGGCTTTCCTAAAGGCCTAATAGATCCTGGAGAAACTCCTATTCAAGCCGGTAATAGAGAACTGCAGGAAGAAGTTGGGTTTAAAGCTGAGCAATTTTTGCCGCTAAAAGATCTCTCCATGGCACCTACATTTTTTGATGCAAAAATGAATGTGCTAATAGCCCAAGATTTAACTGAATCCCACTTAGAGGGTGATGAGCCTGAGCCTCTTCAAGTGGTAAGATGGTCGCTAGATAATATTGATGAATTACTTGGCCAAGAAGATTTTAATGAGGCAAGAAGCGTTGCTGCACTGCTTTTGTTGGAACGTTGGAGAAAGTCTCAATGATGTCGCAGTCTCTTAGCGACTTACTGGAAATAGCAAAACAAGCGGCAACTAAGGCGGGTATTGAAGTATTAGCCATATACGATAAAGGTGATTTCCAGGAGTATCAAAAGGAGGATGAAAGCCCCGTTACTAGTGCTGACTATTGCGCCAATGAAATCATCATGGAGATGTTGGCAAGACTCACCCCAAACATTCCGATTATGTCAGAAGAATCGCCTATTCCGGCGCTTAAAGACAGAGCCAATTGGACTCGCTATTGGTTAATTGATCCTATTGATGGAACGCAGGAATTTATTGCACGTTCGGGTGATTTTGCTATCAATATTGCGCTGATTGAAGACCATCAGCCCGTTATTGGAGTGATTTATTGGCCATGTGGAGAGTCACTGTATTTCGCAAGTAAGGAGAGCGGTGCATATAAGCGCTGCTCACGTGAAACCAAGCCAATCAGCGTTAGACGCTTCAGTGTGCCAAGTGAAGACGTAATAATGATTGCTATTAGCCGAAGGCAGTCACGGGAAAAAATCTTTGAGCGCTTAAGCGATAAACGTTCATATCAAACATTACCTGCAGGCAGTTGCTCACTCAAAGCCTGCTTTATCGCTGAAGGCGCCGCTGATGTATTTTTGCGTTTGGGGGCAACGGGCGAATGGGATACAGGTGCTTCGCAATGCATCATAAATGAAGCTGGGGGAGCTATCATGGCTGCCACTTTTGACCCTATCACCTACAATCAGCGAGAAAGTGTGACTAATCCAGACTTCGTTGTTTTGGGCGACAAAAGAGTCGCTTGGAACAGCGTAATTCAATATAGATAAACTTAATTTGTTCTTAGCTGAAGAGCCTCGAAAATTTTGAAGCCTTTGCAATTGCATAGGTTCTTTATGTCCTGGACAGTCTGAAACCTAAACGAAGTTAACCTCTAGACTGTCTAGAAGATAACTCTGGCCTAATTCTGGAAAGTCCAGAGGTTAACTTTATTTTTATTTCAAACACTTCAAAAGTTCATTCAAGCGCGATAATATTTACCGACTCATGTTCCTCTGAATATTCAATGGCGGCGACGCCGTCATTTAGCTGGCGTTTTACCATAGCAACCTTTTCATCTAAGGACATTTCTACCTCGCCATAGTCGGTGCCATCGCGTAATACAATACTTTCAATTAAACTGCTTAGGGTGTCAGGATCTAAATCTTGATGGGGGACTAACATAAAAACTCACTCAAAAAATGGGTAATGCGCTGCGGTAGCCAAAGCTTGCTCCTTGCACTTAAGCTTTCTAAAAAGCCCACATGACCGCCGAACTCGCTCAGTTCATACGCTACATGCTTATTAATTAACGGCGGACCTGGTATAACCCTGTCATCCATAAAAGGGTCATCTTTTGCATGAAGAATTAAGGTTGGCTTATCAATAAGCACCAGATCATGTAAAGCACTACATTTTTCGTAATAGTCATTCGCGTCACGAAAACCATGCAGCACGGAAGTTATATGCTCGTCAAATTCAAAAAAGGTCGTCATTTTAGCAATATCCGCCAATGACACCTTCAAGCTAGCCGTCATATCGACTGTTTGCATTTTCGTAAGAAGGTTACGTTTCATGCTTTTCATCAAATGCCATTGATACACGCGAGAAAAGCCTACTTGAATTGCTGCTGATGAGGCTGCCAAATTTAGCGGGGCCGATACACAAATACTGGCTTTAATGGGTAAATAGGCATGGTGCGCCATAAGTTTCATCAACATATTACCACCTAAGGAAAACCCGACCGCAAAAAGCGGTTTATCTGCGTATCGTGCTTTTATAATAGGCACCAAAAACTGCGCATCAAAAGTTGCCCCAGAATGATAGGCTATAGGCATCAAATTAGGCTCGCCGCTGCAGCCCCGAAAATGCATTACCACGCAGCCCAGTCCAATTGCGTTCAATTCAAATATTACATGTTTGATGTAATGCGATTGGCTTGAACCTTCCAAGCCGTGAAAAAGTATCGCTATACCCCTCACATTGACTGACTTGTGCGGCATTGCCCAAGCTAAATCGATAAAATCACTGTCGGGCGTTTGAATGCGTTCATTAATATAGTTAATTTGCGGTGAGCGAACCAACATTTTCGACAGTACTGTTTGCACATGCGCGTTTTGCAACCATGGCTTAGGCTTAAAGTTAGCCGCACTAATACGGCCAAATTTCGTCTTAACTGAATCAATCATTGGCGGTTACAACGAAGGTGCTGGCTAGCTTTTTTTTGCGCATTGAGAAGTTCTTCTAATATATCTGCAATATCGCATATTATTGAGCGCTTATCTTCCCCAGCGAGGCTTTTCATGGCTGCTAACAAAGTATCATCATAGAATCCGCTAGTGACATATGATTGAGATTCGCTTACAAAAAACGTTACAAGATCAATCATTAAAGCTTGCTGTTTTTTTTCAAGAGCAAGCTCCTGAGCTAGCAAATCCTTATATTCTAGGGTCTTATAATCCGTCAAACCCTGGGCAATATTATCAGCTTTAAGCGACCTTCTTTTTTGGCGAATGTTTGAGGTTAGACTGTCCAGAATCTGATTATTATCGTTTATTGCGTAAATATTGTCAGTTGTCAAACCCACGTTTTTAGTGCGTAGGTACATCATTAACAGCACAATATTTACGTTCAAATCAGCGTTATCTTGTACCAACATCAAATTTTCTTGATTACTACCTGGAAAGTAAAACTGCAGCGAGTAGTCGAAAAACTCGTCGCTAGACAGTCTAGGAATTAACGCTTCGCGCATTAACTAGCGGCCTTGTCACGGTCAAATTCAGCTTGAGCCTGCTCTAGCCCTTCTTGAGAGTCTAGCCACTGCATTTCTAATTCATCTATTTGATTTTTCGCGTCAACTTGTTTGGCTATTATCGCATTTAATAAATCTTTATTATCAGCATCATATAAGGCTGGATCAGTCATTTTAGTTTCACTTTCTTGTAAAATACTTTGATACTTGGCAATGTGCTTTTCACACTTGGCAATATCTTCACGAAACGCTTTGGTCGACTGGCGAAACAACGCTTCCATTCTCTTGAGTACTTTTTTATCGATACTTGGCGTCTCATCTTTTTTACCTGTCACCGCCATGGTTTTTCTATCTGTTTTATTCGCAAACAACCATTTTTGATAGTCGCTTAAGTCGCCTGAAAAAGCACTGATCTCGCCGCTGTCGACTAAATAAAAATCATCGCACACGCTTTCAAGTAAATAACGGTCGTGCGACACAATTACCATCGCGCCTTCAAATGACTGCAGCGCATAAGCAAGTGCTTCGCGCATGTTCATGTCAAGATGATTTGTAGGCTCATCGAGCAGCAGTAAATTCGGTTTTGAATACACAATTAATGACAATACCAAACGCGCTTTTTCGCCACCCGACATGGGCGCGACCTTTTTTAAGGCCTCGTCCCCATGAAAGCCAAAACCGCCTAAATAATCTCTTATTTGCTGATCGGTTAAGCGCCGGTCAAGCGCAAGTAGGTGATCAAAAGCGGAGTTTTCTAAATTTAATGCTTGCACTTGATGTTGCGCAAAGTAACCGATTTTAAGCCCAGCAGATGTAGTATAACGCCCTTGCAAAGGGGTAATTTCATCGGCCAATAACTTAATAAAGGTCGATTTACCTGCACCATTTCGACCCAGCAAGCCAATACGGCTGCCAGGCACTAAATTTAAGTGAATGTTAGATAAAATAGTAGTCGTGTCATATCCAAGCTGAATATCTTCCATATTAATCAGCGGATTAGGCAGTTTATCAGGATCTCTAAACGCAAACGAAAACTCATTTGCAGCCTGAATAGGCAATAAAGCCTCCATTTTTTCCAGCTGTTTCACACGACTTTGTGCCTGTTTAGCCTTACTCGCTTTGGCCTTAAAACGCAGGATAAAAGACGTTAAATGCTGTTTTTTCTGCTGCTGCTTTTCATATTGCTTTTGCGCTAGCGCCATTCGTTCGGCGCGCTGTTTTTGGTAGCTTGAGTAATTACCCGTATAGCTAACAAGCTGTTTGTCTTCAAAACTGACAATCACGTTCGCACAAGAATCAATAAAAGCTTGATCGTGAGATATTAGCAAAAGGGTACCAGGGTACTGCTGCAAATAGTCTTGTAGCCAAATGACCGCATCTAAATCAAGGTGATTGGTGGGCTCATCTAGCAATAACAAATCTGAGGGGCACAGTAGCGCCCGGGCTAAATTTAGACGCATTTGCCAGCCGCCGGAAAAATTCGCAACCTGTAATGACAAATCTGCCTCACTAAAACCTAAACCAGCTAGTATAGTAGACGCTCTAGCTTGGACGTCATAGACGCCAGCATGTTCCAACTTTTCATGCAGTTGCGCAATTAATTCACCATCGTTATTCGACTCAGCTAGCACAAGACGCTTCTCAATGTCCCGAAGCGCCGTATCGCCATCGATAACATAGTCACGTGTGGTGCGACTCGTGTCATCAATGTATTGTGCAATTGCCACTACATGCCAATGTTTTGCGACTGAATACTCACCCGCGTCAGGCGTAATTTGATTCAGCAATAAAGAAAAAAGACTCGACTTACCGCAGCCGTTTGGACCAATAATAGCGACTTTTTGGCCAGAAAAAATCTCCAAGTCGGAGGACTCTATGAGCGTTTTGATACCGCGTTGTAAACCCAGTTTTTGTAATTTAATCATAGCATCGACTTAAATAAAGGTGGCGCGCAGAATAACAAAATTTCGCATGTTGATCATTAGTTACTGTATGTAGGTATACTAGTAACACGTTACCTAACTAATATAGAGCCAATGACAAACAAGACTAAAAAGCGTTTTATCGCAGGAGCTAAGTGTCCAAGCTGTAAGAGCCTTGACACACTAATGTTATATTTTGAAAACAATGTTGAGAAGCTAGCGTGTGTGAGTTGTGATTACAAAGAAACTCAAACCACTAAAGAAGTCACAAAAGCGAGTAAAACAAACAGCGGCGTTATTGGGGTTTTCAAGCCTGATTAACCTACACATAAAGAGTAACATCTATATTAGTAATGCGGGGGAAGTTCTACTTGTTCATTGATGTGCCCTTCAGATGAAGGCATTGACTTGATCTTATCCGCCATTTTACGCAGGACTTCTTCTATTTTGTTGATTTTATCTTGCTGCTGAATAATCGTTAGGTTTAACATTTCAATAGTATCTTCTTGATATGCAAGTTTAATCTCAAGTGATTCTAATGCATCTTTCATTGAATTGTTTGTCATTGCTTGTTTACCTCATACCCTTATGTATAAATTTGGCGCCTATGATTAGTTATCAACTGCCCATTTTTCAAAATTGCCGTTGCTTGCTATTGATACCGTTGTGCTACCATCATAATCACCGTCTTTTTAAAACTTCACGCTGGCGACTAAATTGAGTCCCACGCTCTGATGACGCTATAAATCTAACTGTGTATTTGAACGCAAGTCATACACTTTTGCCTTCCCACTCACCTCAGAAACAACCGCAAGTTGCTTTTTAAAATCGATATCAGCCGCATGTACGCTACTTAAGGATAGATTCGTACGGCTTATAGGGGTCGTATCGGGTATCGGGTATCGTGCAGATGCCTAAAAGTAGCGCGAGTGCTATAAAAACAAAAATAAATGCGGTCTATTTACTGACAAGGGTTTCACTTTGCTTTGAAGAACATTAACATATAGCTTAGTATAAACCATGAATAAATAAAAACACCATAAAGCATACCTTTTATATGTTAGGAGATAATTAATGAAGAAGGCACCACTTACACTAATAATCGCTACTACATTGGCGCTGTCTGCATGTAGCAACGACAATGCAGCACAACAAGAAGCCAATGATACATTGACAACTTATACCACCGAAGTTGGCCAAGAGTCGTATGCACTTGGCGCTCGTATGGGTATATATGCACAAGAACAAGTTGCTGTTCAAGATGAACTTGGTTTACAAAGCGATAAAGCCGCGCTTCTAGCTGGTTTTACCGATGGATTTAACGGAAACTCTCAGTACAGTGATGAAGAAATAGACGCTTATGTTCAGGCTTTTGCTATGAAATTTCAAGCAGCGGAACAAACAGAGCAAGCCGCTCTTATTGAGGCAGGCAAAAACTATCTAGTTGAAAATGCTAAGCGCGAAGAAGTGGTTACAACTGATTCTGGCCTACAATATGAAGTCCTTACCGAAGCTGAAGGCGCTAATCCTAAGGCTGGAGATACCGTGCGCGTTCATTACCATGGCACATTAGTTGACGGCACCGTATTTGACTCGTCAGTTAATAGAGGCGAGCCCGCAGAATTCCCGCTTAACCGCGTGATCCCAGGGTGGACAGAAGGCGTGCAGTTAATGGAAGTAGGCAGTAAGTATCGCTTTTATATTCCAAGTGAATTAGCATACGGTCAGCGCGCAACAGGCGCAATTCCGGCTAACTCTACATTGATCTTTGACGTTGAATTACTCGCAATAGCGCCTTTCACTGATTAGACTCATTAAGTAAACGCGGATCAGCGTGACATTGACCTTATATTAAGCGCAGTAGCTTACATACTGCGCTTTTTTTGGTTTTTGTATGCGCAAGCCTACAAGCTATTAATAGCGCTATGTAAAAGATTTTTTCTTAAGGTAATTAATATTTTGTGTATGCAGACAGCTTCAGACATATCAAGACGCTTTTCAATTACACCAGCTTTTAATGAATGACTCTAGATTATGAGGACACCGCTTCTAACCAGTAATGGTCTCATACAACTTAACGCTGAGCTTGACCACTTATGGCGAACCGAGAGACCAGCGGTGACTAAAAAAGTGACATGGGCAGCCAGTTTAGGCGACCGCAGCGAAAACGCAGACTATCAGTATAATAAAAAGCGACTGCGTGAAATTGACCGTCGCGTGCGCTATTTGCGCAAAACCTTGGAAAACTCTACGGTGGTAGCTTACTCACCGCAGCAAGAAGGGCGTGTGTTTTTTGGCGCGTGGGTAAAAGTTGAGGATGAAAACGGCGCAGTGAAATCTTTTCAGATCGTAGGATATGATGAGATTTTTGGTAAAAAGGACGCTATTTCTATCGACTCTCCCATGGCAAGAGCACTATTGAAAAAAGAAGAAGGCGACTGTGCAGTCGTGAAAACTCCGGTAAGCACATCGCAGTGGAAAATATTAAAAATATGGTATACAAAAACATGAAACTACATGCTAAGTATGTCATCTATCGCTATAATTACGGTGAAGAAATTGATCACGTAATCAAGTACTCGTCCTAGTGTTGCCCCTTGCAACTGCATCCTAACCCTACATGTCTTTATTGGATTTTATTGAATGATTATTGAAAAAATTGCAGCAGAGCTTGGCGCCACATCAGGCCAAATTAAAGCGGCAGTGACCTTACTAGACGACGGCGCCACCGTGCCATTTATAGCCCGCTATCGCAAAGAAATTACGCAAGGTTTAGACGATATTCAACTCAGAAAGCTCGAACAGCGCCTTGGTTATTTGCGTGAGTTAGAAGCCCGCCGCGCGGTTATTTTAAGATCCATTAGTGAACAAGGAAAGCTTAGCGACGCGCTTGCAGGTAAAATAAACTCGGTAGAAAATAAAACTGAACTGGAGGATTTATATTTACCGTTTAAGCCTCGCAGGCGCACCAAGGGTCAAATTGCGATTGAGGCTGGCTTAGCGCCACTAGCAAACATTCTCCTAACCAACAAAGACGCTGATCCGCAGGCGTGTGCAACCAATTATGTCGACAACAGCAAAGGTATCGAAGATATAAAAGCAGCATTAGACGGCGCCAAGTTTATTTTAATGGAGGAGTTTGCTGAAAATGCTTCTGTATTAATGAAAGTTCGTCAGTATTTATTGCAACATGCTCACTTCACCAGCAAAGTAGTACCTGGCAAGGAAAAACAGGGTGAAAAATTTAGAGATTACTTTAATTTTTCAGAAAAACTCAGCCTAGTACCTTCACATCGTGCATTGGCAATATTTAGAGGTCGCAATGAGGGCATGCTTCAGGTTACTTTGGACAGTGAACCTGCCAATCCCGAGAACAAAGGCGAGGCATGCGAACGTATAATATTACATACGCTTAATTTAGACTGCCATACTCAAAGCGCACGAGATGAATGGCTTAAGCTTGCCGTTGTGTGGACATGGCGTGTTAAAATTAGTCAGTATATGGAAACCGAATTATTCGCTCAATTGCGCGAAAAGTCAGAAAGCGAAGCAATTGACGTTTTTGCTAAAAATCTGCAAGATTTACTCATGGCAGCTCCTGCGGGACCAAAGGTCACCTTAGGCCTTGATCCTGGCTTAAGGACCGGCGTTAAGACAGCTGTGTTAGACGCAACTGGCAAAGTATTGTCAAGCGCGACAATATTCCCTCATCAGCCTCAAAATCAATGGGACAAATCTTTGCGCACCTTAGCCAATATCTGCAAGCAGCATAAAGTTGAGTTAGTTAGCATTGGAAATGGCACCGGCTCGCGCGAGACCGACAAACTGGTAGGCGAAATGATGAAAGCAAATCCTGATTTAGCTTTGCAAAAACTAGTCGTGAGTGAAGCCGGCGCGTCGGTGTACTCGGCCTCAGAACTAGCGTCTAACGAGCTGCCGGACCTGAATGTATCTATTCGCGGCGCGGTCTCCATTGCCAGACGTTTACAAGATCCATTGGCCGAGCTGGTTAAAATTGAGCCCAAAGCAATTGGCGTTGGACAGTATCAGCATGATGTTAATCAAAGTAAGCTTGCCACATCGCTTGATACCGTAATAGAAGATTGTGTGAACGCGGTTGGCGTGGATTTAAACACCGCTTCGCCTGCCCTGCTAGCGCATGTATCAGGTTTAAATAAGACACTAGCAAATAATATCGTATATTTTAGAGATACCAATGGGGCATTTACCGATCGCAGTTCGCTTAAGAAAGTTGCCCGCTTAGGGCCTAAGGCTTATGAGCAGGCAGCTGGTTTTTTGCGCGTTATGAACGGTAAAAATCCGCTGGATAAATCAGCCGTGCATCCAGAGGCCTACGAAATAGTGACTACCATTATTGCAAAAACTGGCGGCGCGGTTAATGACGTACTAGGTAACAAAACCCTATTGCAACACCTTGATCCAAAGGAGTTTGTAACACCAGCATTCGGGCTACCCACTATTACTGACATCATTTCAGAATTAGAAAAGCCTGGCCGTGATCCTCGTCCCGAATTTAAAACCGCCAAGTTCAACGAATCAGTTTCTACAATGAATGATTTAGAAATTGGCATGGTACTAGAAGGTGTGGTCAGTAATGTTGCTAACTTTGGTGCTTTTGTCGATATAGGTGTACATCAAGACGGACTAGTACATATATCGGCGATTACTAGCAAGTTCATAAAAGACCCGCGCGAAGTCGTTAAAACTGGGGATATTGTTAAGGTAAAAGTGACAGAGTTTGATATAAGCCGCAAACGCATATCGTTAACAATGAGATTGGATGAGCCTGCACACACAGCCTCTTCAAGCAAGAATGAAAGACCGCAAGCAAAGCATGACAAGCCTAGCGCCAAGAAAAGTGGAGCCCCTTCTTCATCGAGAGGCCACGCATCGCAAAAATCCGTGCCGGTAAACAATGCGATGATGGGAAATGCATTTGCTGACGCCTTTGCTAAGGCTAAAAAATAGCACTCAGGAAGTAATAGTGAGGCGCTTATGGACACGCTAAACCTCGTCCGATAAGCGCTGATTGCTTCATAAGCCTGCGCTTTAGCTTTAAATTTAGACTCGCAACACTCCATAGCGCCAGACCAAATACCCCTATTTACACCTACCTATACGTGAACACTATATTCAAGTTATTTTGCTTACTCAAACCATACTCCCGAACAGCTCTCACTTAACAATTTTAGTGATACACTTTTTACATAGTGAAGATGACCTTTTAGAAGCAGCAACTCCTACTGTAAATGGCACAAAAAATAACAGATCAAAATGAATAAACATAAGCTTTTAAAACAACTAATTAAAGCGGTATCAGATGCAATTGGCAATAGATGTTGCTTTCTTTGTCATCAAACTAGCTTGCTATTAGTGTGCAAATGTTGTCTTCATGAAACTAAATTACCTCTGTTCCCAGCGCCGGGACACAATTTATTAGACTATCCGCCGGTTTATGACAACTTAGTGCCTGCTGCTTATGAATCGTTAATTGCATTAGGAGAATATAGCGGAGTGCTGAAAGGCCTAATTAATCAGCTAAAATTCTCTAGCAAACCATTAGCCGCGCAGGTGCTAGGAGAACTTTTTACTGCTTATTTAGGCCCTAGAATGAGGATGCAACATTCTATACCAGAAGCCTTGGTGCCTATCCCACTAGCTAACAGACGTCATGTAAAAAGACAGTACAATCAATCCAGACTGCTATCATGTGCGCTGGCGAGTCACTTTAATATAAGGAGCATAGACGGCCTAAAAAGAATAAAATACACCCATCAACAATCAACGCTTGACCGTGCAGACCGCCAACTTAATATCCGCCAAGCGTTTGCTATTCACCGACCATTAGACGTAGGATCAATTGCCATTGTCGATGACGTTATTACCACGGGAGCAACGGTGAATGAAGCCTGTGCAACAATACAGCAGGCTTACCCAGATATTAGCGTTAGTGTGTGGTGTGTGGCCGCCACTCTCGGCTAGCGACGTTTATTTTACATTAGGCCCGACAGATATAAGGCATTCGCCGTCAGCTTATTAGTACCATCCCAATAGCCTCTAAAGTGCACATTATCTACGAATCCAATCACAACGCCACTCCCTTTCTTAACGGCGACAATCGCCGCGGTGTTGCGGATCAACGCTTGCATTTCATCGGCTGAGTATCCCGCCATTAAAGGCTCGCTTGAATATGTTGCAATGTCTTCAAAAGGGTTGTCAGTAACGTTTAGCACCATGTTGTCAGTTTTGAACAGAGGCAGCATGTTTCGTTCAAATCCAAAAAATAGAGGATGAGATAAATCAATATTACTTTGATAAACCGCACCTGCCACTAACTTTTTAGCAGCCAAAGCGTCTTGATCGCCAAACGCTAGCGCTTTGGTTGAAAATGCCGCGTTCACGGTATCTTTAGAAACAGTTTCATTATTTATCCAATCATTTTTGGCAAACCAAGTCACTGCCGATTTTTGGCCGATGAGTACGCCGCCTTCGGTTATCCACGTCTCCAATCTCTTAGTCAACGAATCACTCAAGTCATCGTAGCGACCTGATGCAAAGATAATATGTGAATATCTTTCAACACTTCTGCTGCCAAGATCAGATAAGTCCCAAATGGTCACCGGTACGCCTAAGCTCGTGTCAAGATAGTGCCATATTTCACCTACCTCATTGCTAGAAGTGCCCTTTCCACCAATCAATAACACCTCAGGTTTTTCTACTTTTGCAAGCTGAGGAGAACCCAAATCAATTCCTGTCGTGGTTAGGCCTGACGTAATCGTGTGCACCTCAATATTATATTGTTTAGCATAGCCATTAAGCAATGAGGCTAAGGTGTCTGGCTGTTGTAAAGCTGCCGGTATAACGATTGCCCCTTTACTAAAGGCTATCTCACCGCGTGGAGTTTTTGCAGTGAAATTTGCACCTGCGGCTCTCACTTGTACATCATGCTCTAGCAAGCTCTGCAGCATAGTAGGCGCTTGATGATCAAACCACTCAAACACGTAGGCATATTCATTTTCAACTATATTCACTTTTTTAGGCTGTGGAGACTGCCAATCGGCAAGCTTCAATTTACGGCTTAACGATGGCTTTATCGCCGCATAAGGTAAGTTAAACGCCAGACCAATATTCCAATTTGAAACATCATAAAAGGTGTTGTCAGTAAAGCGCTGACGCTCACTAAACAAAGATTGAATTAAACGATACTGATTTTGCGCCAATGGAACAAAAATAGCATTGTTAGCACGGTAGGTAAAATCATCCACTTCGATGTCTTGTGTCACTAACTTCAGCTCTATTTTATGCGACTTTAATATATCAACCATACGCTCGAAACGTGACTCATCTGCGCCTTGGCTCACTAAAAAACCACTTAGTTCATCGTCGTTTATCAGCTTTCGAGTATCCCTATAAAATTGCTTTTGATAAGCTAAAATGGCAGCTTTATTTGCCACTGCGCCATCGAAGGTCGAAATAGTCGTGGTAATCTGATTTTGTATGGTGCGCGGAAAACTCAATAGACCATTCATAGATTCTTGTAAATGCCCTCGACTACTGGCTTGTTCAAATAAGATACCAATACTGCCATGAGCATCCGGATATGTAGACCCTTTACCATAATAAAAGTCATCAAAACTTTCCTCCGTGTAATACAGTTGTTTGTCTGCGTCTAATGCTTTTGCGTGAAACTCCCCCAGTGCGGCCGTTAAAGTCACATTTTGTGACGGCGTCCAAGGATTTTTTCGCGAAGGAACACCAGGCTGAAAAAAGTACGTACTGTTCGTGCCCATTTCGTGAAAATCAGTCAGAATATGCGGGCGCCATTTATGAAATTGCTCAATACGCGCTTGCGATTCAGGGTGAGTAAGTAATAACCAATCTCTATTTAGATCAAACCAATAATGATTAGTTCGACCCGACGGCCAATGCTCAATGTGTTCTCTATGCATAGGATCTGACGCCAGGTTTTGGCCCTTGTGCATATTGGCCCACTGCGCAAATCTAGCCAGTCCATCAGGGTTTAAAGCAGGGTCGAGCAAAATAACATTTTCACTTAATAATTTGTCTACCTCAGGACTATTTGAAGCCGCTAAATGATAGGCAATAAGTAAAGCCGCATTGCTCCCCGATGGCTCATTTCCATGCACACTGTATCCCATATAAATAATTAGCGGCGCGTCAGGCTCTTTCGCTGTTCCGTTTGCAATGCTGTCTATGTGCGTTGCTTTTAAGGTATCAATATTTTCATGATTTTCGGGTGATGTTATGGTCAACAACACTAGCGGCCGCTGCTCATGGGTTCGGCCTGTCTCGGTCAACGTGATCCTGTCAGACTTTTCAGCTAGCAGCTCCATATAACGCACTAATTGGTCATGCCTAACGTGCCAGGTACCAACAGGATAGCCCAACACATCTGCTGGCAGCGGAATATCGGCGTCATAATTTTGGTCTTGAGGTAAGTACTGTAAATCACTTAATTGCGTAGTCGCAAAAATTTGAAATGAAACAGCAAATAGTATTATTGAACGAATGGCAAGTCTGAAAAAACTTTTCAACATGTGGGCTCTCTTGTAGATAATCATTTTAAAATAAACAACATATATTGATTGTCGCTTAAAATCTTACGAAAGTATAATTTCATCTTTATTTAGCCACAATAAACATTTCTTATTGTAATTTTAGAAAATGATTAATACTTGAGTGTTTTACTCGGGTAATATTTGCTACAATGCTCACACAAACATGATAGAGGTGAACATGATAAATATTTCTGAATCTGCCCAAACACATTTTGGCAAGCTTTTAGCACAACAAGAAGCTGGGACGCATATCCGCGTTTTTGTGATTAACCCCGGAACATCTAAAGCTGAGTGCGGAGTGTCTTACTGCCCACCGGATGCGGTTGAACCACAAGATTTAAGGCTAAACTTCAACGGTTTTGACGCTGTTGTTGATGAAGAGAGCATACCGTTTTTAGAAGAAGCACAAATTGATTTTGTGACCGATCAGATGGGATCACAGCTAACGCTGAAAGCACCAAACGCAAAAGCGCGCAAAATTGCTGACGATGCATCCCTTATTGACCGTATTAACTACATGATTGAGTCTGATGTAAACCCTATGCTAGCCAGCCACGGTGGCCAGGTTTCGCTAGTTGAAGTTACCGAAGACGGCGCAGCGGTACTTCAATTTGGCGGCGGCTGTAATGGGTGTTCCATGGTTGATGTAACCTTGAAAGACGGTATTGAAAAACAAATGCTAGAGCAGTTCAAAGGTGAAATAACCAGTGTGAAAGATGCCACAGAGCATGAAGCCGGTGAGCATTCATACTACTAAGAAATAACCAGAACTTCAAAAAGCGAGATTTTTCTCGCTTTTTTTATAGTAAATATTCAGGCTTTTGTGTGTACAAATAAGCGTAATAGCCACCCAACAAGATACCCCTAAAACTAAGAAATACCAACATCGCATACCAAAGCGACATATTGCCACTGTCCTGCCACCACCACCATGTAGGTAAAAAACCCACTATGGTACTTATAAACATACTGTCGCGCATCGGCTTTCCTAAACTCAAGCCTACAAATACACCATCAAACAAATAGCACCAATGAGACAGCAGCGGAATTAGTATTACAATAAATGCATAGTCTGCCATGAGGCTCACCACCTCTTGATGGTGGGTAAGTAAGTTAACAATCAGACTGTCTAGAAAGTAAAAAAGTAACGAATATACAATCGCAAAAAAAGATGACCAAATAAGCCCAACGTTCACATACAAATTAAGCTGAGCTTTATTCTTTTGAGCTTTTGCCTCTCCTATTAATGCCTCGACCGCATTTGCTACCCCGTCCAAGCCCAAGGCTATTAGAGCAAAAAACTGCATAATGATGGCGTTCACAGCAGCAGCCTGCGCACCGTATTGAGCCCCCTTCAAGGTGATAAAAGCAAGGGTAAACTGCAGAATGAGATTACGCACGAACATGTGGCTATTTAAGGACAGGATCTGCTTTAGTTGCGTAAACGTAAACCAAGACCTAACCAGCATAAGTTTCAATCTAGACTGTCCAGAGATAGAAAAAAGGCGAAAATATTTGTGGTTTAGGAGGTATTTGTGAACCATGAAAAACCCAATAAACATCATTAGGTATTCTGCACAGACGGTTGCCGCTGCAACGCCTTTTACCCCAAACCCTAGGCCGTACACGAATGTCAGACTTAGCAGTATGTTTGCTAAATTTATAATAACCTGCAGAATCAGCACGTACTTGGTTTTTTGCTGGCCTATTAGCCAGCCAATCAATACCATATTGATTAACGTTGCCGGTGCCCCCCACACGCGAGTATAAAAATAGGCTTCAACGTTAATTTTGAGTGCATCGTTAGCTTGTGCAAAATATAAACCCCCTTTAACCACCAAGGTTTGACTCACTAATATTGCGACAGCCAGTCCGAGCGCGAGTAAGATTCCCTGTAACAAAACTTTGCAGCTATCAATCGGGTTTTTATTGATCGACTGAGCGCTTAAACCAGTGATCGACATTTTCATAAACCCGCATACCCAATACAGCTGCGTAATAATGAGACTGCCTATTGCCGCGCCTGCCATTATTGTGACGTCGTCCATTCGTCCTAAAATAGCGGTATCTACTAGGCCCAATATGGGGGTGGTAACGTTTGCCAAAATAAGTGGAAATGCTAGATAAAGGACGCGCGCATGGGGTTTTGCAGTTAAAATAATATGCTTTTTTCCTACTTAAGATTGTGTCGCATTACTATTGGCGCTGTATGCAAAATGGTGACGCGCAGCGCTGTACTGTCCATGTTCTCGCTGTGCAGCATTAACCAAAAAATTCAGTGCCTTTTTTTCATCCGTAAATAAATAAGGCAGTAAAACCGGCGCTGATGATAAAATAAGGGTCGCTACTTTTGCGCTATTCGCATCATTCCAACGCGATAGGTTTTTCATAGTCCTAAAACAGTAGCACTAGCGACTGCCCATTAAAATAGGCATGTCCGCCAAAATTTGTTCGGTATCACTAATTGATAATGCACCCAGCACATGCTTTGGTTTGAACCTACCCACCACGTTGCCATCAGGGTTAATAACCACGATGGATGCACTGTGATCGACTAGATAATTGGGGTTATCGGTGCTCTCGCTCATAGAATACATCATGCCCATGCTCCTAACCAGTGGAAACAATTGCTCGTGAGGGCCTGTAGAAGCTACAAATTCATCGTTGAAAAATCCGATGTATTCATTTAAGCGCTCAACAGTGTCGCGCTTTGGGTCAACCGACAAAAACCATACCTGCAGCTCAGAAGACGCCTGCGCTGCTTGTAACTGCGGATACACAGCGTTTATTTCAGCTAATGTAACCGGGCAAATATCAGGGCAAAATGTATAACCAACAAACGCTAAGGTCCATTTACCCTGTAAGTCTTCATTAGTGAATGCATCGCCTGTATGTTTTGACAGCGTAAAATCACTGAGTTTACGTGGCATAGGAAACCAGCTCATGTACTTGGTCTGTTGGCTCAGTGCAGTGCTGTTGCTTTTATCTACTTCGTGTCCTGGCGGTGCAATGACTAGAGCGGCATAGATACCGCCGCAAAAAACCAAAAATAATAACAAGCCTAACCATTTATTTTGCATATATTATGACGCCTCAAACCTGTAAACCTCAGTAAGGAATATAGTGATCTACTAACAATACAACAAATAATACCATTAAGTGGATAATTGAGAACCTAAATGTTTCCATTGCCGTGCCCGGTTCCGGTTTAAATTTAAGTTTTAAGGCCATATATAAGAAATAGCCGTTAAGCACAGTGGATCCTGCCAAATATAGGCCACCACTCATGCCCGTTAAATACGGTAACACACAAATTAAACACATAAGGACCGTATATAAAATAATGCATGTTTTTGTAAACTCTATCCCATGGGTATTCGGAAGCATTGGAATTTTAGCTTTTGCATAATCTTTTTCCCGATGAATAGCCAAGGCCCAGAAATGTGGGGGAGTCCACGTAAACACAATCAATACGAGCAAAAGAGCGTAGGCATGAATTTCACCTGTTACCGCCGTCCAGCCCAAAAGGGGCGGTATGGCACCAGCAAGACCGCCGATAACGATATTTTGCGGGGTAGCACGTTTCAAATACATGGTATAAATAAACGCATATCCCACTAAGCCCAAAAGTGTAAGCCACGCGGTAAGCATATTGACGAACACCGCCAGCGCCGCAAAACCGATTATCGCCAGCACGAGCGCGAAGCCTAGCGCGCTTTGCACTGAAATCTTCCCTTTTGCGACAGGACGATTGAATGTACGCGCCATTAGCGAGTCTATTTTATGGTCAACTACATGATTTATAACGGCTGCGGACGATGACAATAAGCCTATTCCAAGCATTCCTGCTACTAAAATTTGGGGGTCAACCCAGCTAGTCGTCGCCAAACACATTCCCACCAGTGCAGTTAACAAAAGCAACATGACCACTCTAGGCTTGGTTAACTCATAATAATCACGCCAAGACACGCGCTGATGTGGTATCGCTATCTTTTTCGCTGTTATTGCTAAGGCAGACTTACTCATGCTTGGCTCCTTAAGAAAGTTGAGCTGCTGTAGCAGCTCTTAAGAAAATAGACGGTAGGCATCATGCTAAAATCTCCTTCGCATAGTGTAGGAAAGTAATATCATGACCAGCAGCAAACACGCTGCTACCGCGTTGTGCATAGTCGCTACTATGAGTGGTAAGGCATAAACCACATTGCTAATGCCCAAGGCAATTTGCAGGCTAAGCACAACTACCATCAAAACGACAATTCGTTTAATCATCCCTGAGGATGTTTTCCAAAAAAGCGAGATGGCAAGCCCAACCAAATACAAAAACACAATTATTGCACCAAACCGATGCATTACATGCATCGTCATGCGTTCTGCGTATGAATGCACTCCATATTCATAGTTATCGGCAGCAGGTACACTAAATGCGCCTGCCAAATCAAATCTAGCCGACCACTGCCCTTCACAAATAGGAAGTTCGGTGCAGGCAAGGGAAGCGTAATTTGCTGAAGTCCAACCGCCTAATGCAATTTGCCCCACCAGCAGCACAATGCCAATTATGCTGAATTTAGCGAAGCCTTTTATGTTTGGATCACTGCGGGAAATATTAACGTTACTCAAACGCAAATACAGCACAAATAGGCAAGACAGAACCGTGAACCCACCCAGCAAGTGCGCCATCACGACCACCGGCAGTAAGTTAAGAGTGACTGTCCACATGCCAAGCGCACCTTGAAAACAAACCAGCACAAGAATTAAGAAAGGAAGTTTGACTGGACAGTCCTTACCTTTGCGTTTATTAAGCGCTGAGACTGCGGCAATAATGATAATTAATAAGCCCAAAGCACTGGCAAAATAACGATGAATCATCTCGTTCCACGCTTTTTCAGCTTCTAAGGGGCGATCGGGAAAGGCTTGGTTAGCACGTTCGATGAGTGCGTCTGACTGAGGCACTAATAACTGCCCGTAGCAACCAGGCCAATCGGGACAGCCTAGGCCTGCGTCAGTTAGGCGTGTGTATGCACCTAGTATAATGACAACCAGTGCTAAAAAAATACTGACGAGCACTAACTTCTTCATGTACAACTCTTTATCCTACAGGCTAACCAATACGCGACAATTTTAATAATTTCTTTAGGTCAGCGAGAATATCTCGACTGTCCATTATTGCTTGTTCTTTGTCGGTGGTTACCGGGTATCTAAGCACAACATTGTGCAAAGTATCTGAGATGAAAATAGCATTTATATCGGTGTTTTTAAACACTTCACTTACATTTTCATTACTTTTATTTAACACATCAGCGCTAGTGAAGGCTTTCGCCTTCGCCACGGCTTCAGCGCTTGACGTATCGCTATAAATAAATAGCGCGTTAACACGGTCGGCGTGTTTACCTGTAGCCATAAAAATCTGCTTCACCGCATATAGGGCATTGTCACAGGCTAAGTCGCAAATGTCGGGAATAATATAAAGAAGATGCCATTTAGTATCACTCTCATTGACTAATGATGAGGCCTCTATAACCGGCTGCAGTAGTTCACCGCGGTTAGTTACCGCTTGATTAAACCAGTCAAGCTTCAGTGCCATAAAAGCAAATATGACGGGTAGCACAAATACTGCGATTAACAATAAAAGGCTGCGTTTGTTTTTTGTATTTTGTGCACTCATGTTTGATAAACCTGTATCTCATTGTACGTTGCCGGTAAATCGACGCCCCTTAGCCAATGCTAAGAGTCATTAATTGCTTATTCATTTTCTGCCCGCGAGGACGAACCCTGCATTCTTTTTAACATAGACAACAGATACACGGTTAATGCCGCAATTGCCAGGCCAAACCACTGCACCGCGTAGCCTAGATGCTTCTGTGGGCTCATGATCACGGCTTGCCATTGTCTAACAAAATCTGTCCCGTGCGGCAGCAATCTAAGGGTTACCGGCAGCACTGACGTGCCCAAATGCAAACTTATTTCCTGTAAATCAACTTGCTGCAGTAACACTGGAAATTTTCCGTAGGCTATATTTGTTTCTTTAATAAAAGTATTTTTTAGCGGTATGTGAACAACGCCTTCTACTGTGGTGAGCCTTGGCATTATAAACTCTGGTAAACTGCCTCGCATACCCGTCCCGGGTATCCAGCCAAGGTTGATCATAAGGGTGCCTTGGTCTGCCTCAAAAGGCACCAGCACGTGGAATCCCGCGCGTCCGCCCAACAGTTTATTATCTATATAGAAATATTTGTTTTGCGCTCTGCCGCTGGCAACAACTGTAAAGTCTTGGTAGCTTTGAATGTTACCTAGGGCTTGAGCTAAATCAATGTGTGCACTGTCATTGGCCATTTCTATATTGGCCAAGCGAATATCTTTGTCTGCTTTGCGATCTAATTGCCAAAAACCTAGACCCACCATAATGACAATTGCCACAAAAGCGACTACTGTAGCGAGGTAGGGGAATTGTTTTGGTGAAGTATTTATTATCATATAATAGTTGGACTCAATACCTAACAACACACTGTCTAAAAATAAAAAGCGATGTCTATTCATAAAAACGGGATTACAATGGCTATAAAAATTATTGTTTCAGGTTTACTTGTATTCATGGTGTACAATTTATGTCGCGCCATGATGATAATGCTTAAAAATGACCCTAACGTGCCCATGAGCAAATTTATAGGACGAAGAGTGCTGGTGTCGGTCATAATTGTCGCCCTTCTACTGCTAGCACTTGCCACGGGCGTAATAACACCCAACCCGCGACCTTACTAAATCATAGAATATAAACAAAGAAAAATAGCATTACCCACACGACGTCAACAAAGTGCCAATACCAAGCACCGGCCTGAAATGCAAAATGTTCTTTAGGGGTGAAATGGCCCCAAACTACTCTGAAAAATAAGACCATTAAAATGACAGTACCTAAGGTAACATGCAGCCCGTGAAACCCAGTGAGTAAAAAGAAAGTATTGCCGTACACACCTGAATCGAGCGTTAAACCAATATCGTAGGCGTGAATATACTCGTATCCTTGTAACCCTAAAAATATTACGCCTAGCAATATCGTTAAACCTAAGCAAATTTTAACCGAATTGCGCTTATCGGTTTCTAGGCTCGTGTGGGCATAGTGCAAAGTCACTGATGAGATAAGCAGAATAATCGTATTGGCAAGTGGTAGACCAAACCAGCCCATTTGAGTAGAGGTATCGCCACCGGGCGTGGTAAGTAAAGGCCACACAGCTTCAAACGTTGGCCACAACACTTCATTGGTCATTGCATTGTTAGAAGCGCCGCCTAACCAGGGTACTGATATGGTTCGCGCATAAAAAAGCGCACCAAAAAAGGCCGCAAAGAACATCACCTCAGAAAAAATAAACCATGCCATACCTTGACGATAAGAGCGACCTAACTGCGCGCTATACAAGCCTGACATTGACTCATCAATTTGGTTTTTAAACCACCCTACGATCATTACCAGCAGCAAACCTAATCCAGCAATAAGTGTGTAAGCACCGTAGCCATCTTTATCTCTGGTTGATTCAATAATGAAATTACCCGCGCCTACCGCAATTAAAAACAAAGCAACTGCGCCTACAATGGGCCAAACGCTTTGTGCGGGTACGTAGTATTTTTGGTATTCTTCTTCAGCCATATTGTGCTTCCTTCCTTAATTCATCGCTACATCGACGGTATCTTTATCAACCGTTCTGGTAATGTCATATAACGTATATTGCAAGGTAAAAAATGTTATATCTTCGGGTAGTTGCGGATCAACATAAAATACCATGGGCATAAGCGCTTCTTCGCCTGCCTTTAAAGGCTGATGCTGAAAACAAAAACACTCCGTTTTGTTGAGGTATAAAGCGGCAGTGCCAGGCGACACAGAAGGCACCGCTTGCGCGATAATATCGCGGTTTGTTGGGTTTCGAACGTAAAAAGCAACTTCGTTCATTTGCCCAGGGTGTACATCAATCTTACGCGTTTGTGCAGTAAACTCCCACGGCATACCTGAGTTAGTGCGAGTAATAAAATCTACCGTAATAGTGCGCGTTTCGTCAATATCGGTGGCTGTGTATACGGCAGCCTCGGTGTTTGTTTTGCCATTAATGCCAGTCACTTTGCAAAAAACGTCGTATAGCGGCACTAAGGCAAAAGCGAAGCAAAACATGCCAGCAACGAGCAATAAGATTTTATTCACCGTTTTTGTATGGTCTAACGGCGTTCTTACCCCAGCATGGGCACTTTTATCTACTTCATCATCATGTTTATTATCTTGCATATAAAGCTCCTACCTCACTATTGGTGGCGTTTCAAAGGTATGATAGGGCGCTGGTGAAGGAATTTCCCACTCTAAACCTTCTGCTCCATCCCACACTTGGCTAGACACTGACTCACCTTGGTGACGACACGCTTTTATAATAAGCGCTAAGAAAATTAGCTGTGATAAACCAAATGCGAAGCCTCCGACTGAAATCCATTTATTAAAATCAGCAAACTGCAGCGCATAATCAGGAATACGCCGTGGCATACCCGCTAAGCCGACAAAGTGCATAGGGAAAAACAACACATTTACCGACACAAGCGAACACCAGAAATGCCATTTTGCTAAGGTAATATCGAACATCTTACCGGTCCACTTTGGCAACCAATAATAAACAGCTGCCATAATTGAGAAAATGGCCCCAGTAACCAGCACATAGTGGAAATGCGCAACCACAAAGTATGTATCGTGATACTGAAAGTCCGCTGGCACTATCGCAAGCATTAAGCCTGACAGACCGCCAATGGTGAATAAGACGATGAAGGCGATAGCAAACATCATGGGAATTTCAAAGCTTATTGAGCCGCGCCACATAGTAGCCACCCAATTAAACACTTTCACTCCAGTTGGCACCGAAACTAGCATAGTGGCAAACATAAAGAAGATCTCGTACTCCACAGGCATACCCGTTGTAAACATGTGGTGACCCCAAACAATAAAGCTCAATAAGGCGATTGCACCGGTCGCGTAAACCATCGACGCGTAGCCGAACAATTTTTTACGTGAAAAAGTAGGCACTATTTGCGAAATAATACCAAAGGCTGGCAATATCATTATGTACACTTCAGGGTGTCCGAAAAACCAGAAAATGTGCTGGAACAGGACTGGATCTCCACCGCCGGCCGCATCAAAAAAGCTGGTCCCAAAGAACTTATCGGTTAAGACCATGGTCACCGCCGCGGCTAACACTGGCATTACTGCTATAAGTAAAAATGCGGTAATGAGCCATGTCCATACAAACAGAGGCATTTTCATATAGGTCATGCCAGGAGCACGCATATTAAATATGGTAACAATGACGTTAATGGCTCCCATAATTGAACTGATCCCCATTATGTGCACAGAAAATACAAACAAGGCGGTGCTGTCACTACTATAAGTAGTTGATAAAGGTGCGTAAAAGGTCCAACCAAATGCGGGACCACCGCCTTCCATAAACAAAGAAGAAAGCAATATTAAGAACGCGAAAGGTAAAATCCAAAAGCTCCAGTTATTCATGCGTGGCAAGGCCATGTCAGGCGCACCAATCATCAAGGGTATCATCCAGTTAGCCAAGCCGGTAAAGGCCGGCATTACTGCGCCAAATACCATTATTAATCCGTGAACGGTGGTCATTTGATTAAAGAAGTTAGGTTCTACAATTTGCAGGCCTGGCTGAAATAGTTCAGCGCGAATGACCATTGCCATCGCCCCACCCACCAAAAACATAATGAATGCGAACCACAAATATAGAGTGCCTATGTCTTTGTGGTTCGTAGTGAGTAACCAACGCGATATACCATATGGCGCCTCGTGGTGGTGATGATCATCAATATGATCGCTAGCAACGTGGTCTTGAGTATCAGCGTCGTGGTCGCCCGAATGGGTTGTATCAGTTGTGCTAACCATTGTTATTCCTTACCATACATAATTGCGTTAATGTCTTTTGCTTGCACAATATCGCCAGTATCATTACCCCAAGCGTTACGCTCATAGGTGACTACCGCCGCTATTTCTGACATTGTTAGTTGTTTAGCAAATGATGCCATTGAGGTACCTGGACTGCCTTCAACGATAATTCTGATATGTCCGGGAATGTCCTCAAGCGCAAGAGCAGAACCTTTAAGCGCCGGAAATACACCGGGTAACCCCTCACCGTTTGGCATGTGGCAGGCTGCGCAAACGGCACCATATACTTTTTCACCCTGGCTCATAAGCTCATCCATGCTCATGTTCATAGACAGCAAGCGCTGTTCTTCGTCACGAGCACGCTGCGCGATGGCCTCTTGCTCTGCTACCCACGCGTCATATTGCGCGGGCTCTTTCGCGACTACCACAATGGGCATAAAGCCGTGGTCTTTACCGCAAAGCTCAGCGCATTGTCCTCGGTAAACGCCAGGCGAGTTTACGTTTGTCCACGCTTCGTTGATGAAACCTGGGTTGGCATCTTTTTTAATGGCAAAGTCAGGCATCCACCAAGAGTGGATAACATCGTCTGAGGTGATTAAAAATCTGATTTTCTTACCCGTGGGAATAACTAGGGGACGGTCTACTTCTAGGAGATAGTTTTGGGTTTTTGTTAACTGGTTACGTATTTGACCTTGCTCTGTTGCCAGAACCGAAAAGTACTCAACATCGTTGTCCATGTATTTATAGTGCCATTTCCACTGCGAACCGGTGACTAACACTGTTACATCAGGTTTGCTGACGTCTTCCATATCTATCAGCGTGTAAGCCGCTGGTACGGCCATGAATATCAAAATAACGAAGGGAACGATTGTCCAGACCACTTCCACCGTTAAATTTTCGTGAAAATTAGCGGCTTTAGCCCCTTTAGATTTGCGATGGACCACCATCGAATAAAACATAAAGGTAAACACAACCACCCCTATTGCGATGCACACATAGAACATAAGCATATGCAAATCATAGACTTGGTTACTAATACCGGATACGCCGGGGCGCATATTTAAATTTGACCGGCCTGTATCTATCGCTTGCGCCGCAAAGCTTAAGCACACAATTAAAAGCACGGACATATAAGAGATAAAACTGCTGAACTTCACGCTAACACTCCCCCTATGTTTACAGCTAATGAAAACTTTTTTAACCGAAGCGGCGCTTTCATTTTTGTAGAAACAAGTTTAATTTTAAGTAAGTAATTTGTATAATTTTTGTTAATTACAGGACAATAATCGTTCAAATGGCGTCGTTAGTCTAGTTTTTTATCTTTTTATTTGCTGCTAATCATCGTATTTTCCGAACTGTTCAAAAAGTAGACGCAAAAAAAAGGGCCCGTTTATTATTACGGGCCCTCAAATGGCATTGTGAAGTGAACCTTTTTGTCAATTCCTGAGTAGGTTACAAGTCCACGTGATCGCGTATTACGCCTACGGCTAAACCCTCAATAGTAAAAAATTGGGATGCAAGATCCACACGAATAGGTGGAAAACTGTCGTTTTCAGCGTGTAGCAAAATTTCGCTACCTTTACGCTCGAACCTTTTAACCGTTACGTCCTCGTCAACGCGTGCAACCACTACCTGACCATTGTTAACTTGGTCTGTTTTGTGCACAGCCAGCAGATCGCCGTCCATTATACCAATGTTTTTCATACTTTCACCTTTCACGCGTAACAAGAAGTCGGCGCGAGGAGTAAACATGGTAGGGTCGCATTTAAATCTAGATTCAACATGTTCTTGGGCTAAAATAGGCTCACCGGCAGCAACTTGACCAATTAATGGCAAGCCATCTTCAATGGGATCCTCAAGCTCTACGTTTAACTTAATACCGCGAGACGTCCCTGGTAAAATTGCAATAACGCCTTTTTTAGCGAGCGCTTTAAGATGCTCTTCTGCAGCGTTAGCAGATTTGAAACCTAACTCGCGCGCGATTTCCGCTCGTGTAGGCGGCATTCCCGTGTCTATCATAGTACGTTTTACAAGTTCTAGAACTTGCTGTTGCCTTGGTGTTAGTGGACGCATAAACAGCCTGTTTTTCTATACAGTAGATGTGAGTATATCCACAAACAGTGTTTTAGCAACAAGTATTTGTCTATTTGATGTAAACGGTAATGCCATATCACAGCATAGCGCAATATACCCATCGAATGAGACAAATGCTGATTACATTAAGGATCTTCGTGCTAACATTACAACAAAATTTTCGCAAAATATAGAAAACCGCAGTGAAATTTGCTTTTTCATCCCGCTGCATCCGCCTTAGTTATGGAGTACTTATGAATTGGATGGCCTCGTTTTTACGCTCGTTCTTGACCAAACCAATCGGCTGGCTGGTCAAAGTAAAAAGTATACCCTCAGACTTAGAAAATGAACTTGGCATCGACAAAACCAGGCCTATTGTATATTTACTGCAAACAAAATCATTCACCGACTCGATAGCGCTTGAAAAATCAACTGCGTTTCTTGGCCTTCCCAGTCCACGTAAAAAACTTGCGCTGGTGGATCACGAGCATAAACGAAGCTACTATCTCAATAGACCGCAAAACATCTTTACGCGCAAAGTAAAGCCCACCACTATTGAAGATAATTTTACCGAGATGTTTCAATACCACCGGCAATATGACGATCTAGATGTTCAGCTTATTCCCGTTTTCATTTCCTGGGGACGCTCGGCGGGTAAAGGTAAATCGGGTTGGGCTCAGCTAATCGCCTCAAAAGCGTCGCCAAACTGGCTACGTAAAAGTTTCATTGTGCTATTTTTTGGCCGCGATAATTTTGTCAGTTACTCAAAGCCTGTTTCAACAAGACAAATGGCATCGCTAAGCGGCAGCGATCAACAGATAGCACATAAATTAATCCGCGTAGCGCGCACACACTTTCAGCGTAAACGCCAGGTATTATCAGGACCAACGCTGCTTGAACGTCAAGAGTTATACAACTCTATTTTAGGCGCAAGGGGCGTAAAACAAGCCATTGAAGATGAAGTTGCCAACAAAAACATCTCCCCCCAAAAAGCCCGTAAACAAGCGAAGAAATACGTAGATGAAATAGCTGCAGACTATCGCGAGGGCCTAGTGCGCCTTGGAGAAAGACTGCTGGCACGCATTTGGCACCGTATCTACGACGGTATTGAAGTCAAGCACGCTGAACGCGTGCGTGAATTAGCCGCCAACGGACATGAAATTATTTACGTACCCTGCCATAAAAGCCATATGGACTATTTGTTACTGACCTACGTTATTTATCAAGAAGGCTTGGTTACCCCTCACATTGCCGCCGGTATCAACTTAAATTTTTGGCCTGCTGGACCCATTTTTAGACGCTGTGGCGCATTTTTCCTGCGCCGTAGCTTCGTAGGCAACAAGCTTTACAGCAGTATTTTCAGAGAATACTTAGAGCTTTTGTTCAACAAAGGCTATTCGGTGAAATACTTTCCAGAAGGGGGAAGAAGTCGTACCGGTAGATTACTACCACCTAAAACAGGCATGCTCGCTATGACGTTGCAAGCGGTCACTAAAGGCGTGAATCGTCCGGTGTCTGTGGTACCGGTTTACTTAGGTTACGAGCACGTAATGGAAGTAAAAAGTTACCAGAAAGAACTCAAGGGAAAGGGAAAAAAGAAAGAGTCAAATACACAAGTTTTCTCTGCCATTCGTAAGCTTAAAAACTATGGCCATGGCTATGTTAACTTTGGCGAGCCTATTTCCCTACATAAGTTTTTAGACAAACAAGTACCCGATTGGCGCGACGACATAAGCGATGATGAAAAGAAACCAACGTGGCTTACGCCTACAGTGAATGTGTTAGCCAACGATATAATGGCAATAATTAATAAAAATGCGGCCTTAAATGGCACTGCCTTGCTAGCGCTTTGTTTGTTGTCATCAAAAACGCATGTCATGAGTAAAGATGATCTGATAAACGCTATTGATGATTATCTGAGTCTATTCAAAGCCAACCCCTATAGCGCAGACGCGACGTTTCCCACCCAAGACGCTGAATATTTAGTAGAGCGTACGCTTGCCTTAAACAGATTTCAACAAAGCGAAGATAAATACGGCCTAATGGTGTCTCCTAAACAAGATAATGCCGTGCTACTGACATTCTACCGAAATAACATTTTACATATGTTTGCGTTGCCTAGCTTAATAATGGCTGCCGCTTTTGCTCATCGAAACCTCACCAGAACCGCTTTATTGAGTCTTGTTGAGCAGTTGTACCCAATTCTGAAACGCGAGTTTTTCATGTACTTTAGCCATGACGAAGTGGTCGTATATATTGAAGAGTTGGTTATCTATTTAAAGACCTGCGGCATGCTGGTGCAAAATGGCAAATACTTAGCCCCGGTTGAACCAAGCTCACCTAAATTTCACAGCGCGTGGCTATTAAGCCGAAGTATGCAGGAAACTTGGCAGCGCTATGCGGTAGTGCTGAGCGTGCTGGAGTCTGAAAAAATCATCGCGCGTGCCCAACTTGAGCGACAGTCTACCGATGTAGCTGAGCGTTTGTCTTCTTTGTTTGGCATGCACTCGCCTGAGTTTTACGATAAAAACGTGTTGGCCTCCTTTGTAAACGCGCTGCGTGAAAACAAACATGTGCACAGCCGTGAAGATGGTAGTTTAGAATTTTCAGAGTCAAGTTTAGTCTTAAAACACGCTATTATGCCGCTGGTATGGCCTGAAATAGTGCAGCATTTGGAACGCTTATAGACAATGTAATAATCGCGGACATCTGCGATGACTTATTTAGCCAAACTAGCGGATTTATAAATGACGTTAACCGTCTTCTAAATAATCGCATTAGCCTTTACTAGATAAAAAGAAAGTATAGGCAGGATCGTCTTTATGCTCTTGCACCTCGAAATCGAGCTTGTCGAGGTACTCTTGGAAACTGGATCGCTGCTGCTCTCCAATCTCAAAGCCAGCTAATACAAGGCCCTGCGCCGCCCCGTGATTGCGATAATGAAATAAAGTAATATTCCACGATTCGCCAAGGGTATTCAAAAAGTGCATCAGCGCACCAGGATATTCTGGGAATGAGAAACTAAAAATACTTTCGTCTATTTTTTGGTGAGGACGCCCGCCCACCATGTGCCTTACATGCAGCTTGGCCAGTTCATTTTGCGAAAGATCACAGTACGTATAGCCGTTATCATCGAGCTTTTTAAGTAGCTCATGATATTCAGACGCACCGTTTCGCAGCTTTACACCAACAAAAATCTGGGCGCTGCCGGTGGCTGATTCCCCAACACTTTGGGTGCGTGCATTGAAGCGATAGTTAAATTCTGTAATAACAATGCCGCCCAACAGACTACAAAAAGACTTAAACGCACCTTTAGTTTCAGGGATATTTACCGCAAAAACTGCTTCTTTTTGCTCGCCTAATTCACATCGTTCGGACACATATCGAAGAGTGTGAAAGTTTATATTAGCACCGCATAGAATACCGGTTAGGCGTTTATTTTTTACATCATTTTCACGGCAGAACTTGCGGATTGCAGCCACAGAAAGCGCGCCTGCAGGCTCTGCTATTACGCGCGTATCATCAAAAATATCTTTAATAGCGGTACAAATTTCGTCGTTAGTAACCGTCATTACGCCGTCTAAATACTGCTTACACAACCTAAATGGCTCCTCGCCAATTGTTTTGACCGCTACACCGTCAGCAAAAATACCAACTTGGGGCAAAGTAACGGGTTTTCCAGCCGCAAGCGCCGCGGACAAACAAGCTGACTGGTCAGATTCAACCCCAATAATTTTGATACTGGGTTTTATTTGCTTCAAGTAAACTGCCATCCCTGCGGCTAGGCCGCCGCCGCCTACGGCCACAAATAGATAATCAAAATCACTTAACTGTTCTAGCATTTCTTTTGCAATAGTACCTTGTCCGGCAATCACATCGGGATGATCAAAGGGCGGTATCATGGTAAAGCCATGGCGCTGTGAAAGCATCAGCGCATGTGCACTTGCCTGATCGTAACTGGTACCGTATTGCACCACGTTAATGTGCTTGCCTCCGAAAGTGCGTACCGCATTTACTTTAATTTCAGGCGTTGTATCTGGCATTACAATGGTAGCTTTTATATTCATTGCTTTCGCTGCATAGGCGACGCCTTGCGCATGGTTGCCCGCTGAGGCTGCCACCACACCAGCGGCTTTTTGCTGCTCGTTCAACTGTGACATACAGTTAAAGGCACCGCGTAGTTTAAACGATTTTACGGGCTGCTGATCTTCACGCTTTAAATACACCTCATTTCCCAAAGCGCTTGACAGGGTCGCCAGTCTATTCAAGTCTGTCACTACAGCGGCATTGTAAATAGGGGCTTTGAGGATCTTAATTAAATACTCATAGTTTGACGGGGGGGAAGATAGTGTTTGTGTAGACAATGGCATTCTCTTATCGCGTAATAGTTGATTCGTAAATATGCTCAACAGCGTGTGCTATGTACTCATGTAATGGTTGCCGCAAGAGTCTGCCTCTAATCACATTGTAACGCAAGCACAAAGGACAATAGAAAAACGCTACCGAAGGACAGTAGCTTATCTTATAGGTAAATCGCATTATGTGCGTACTCAAAACAGACCAGAAAAGCATATGGATCTTGCTGTTGTATATACCCGCGCTAACTTAGGGATTGACGCGCCCCTTGTCACCATAGAAGTGCATTTAAGTAATGGCTTACCCGGATTTCACCTTGTGGGTTTACCTGAAACTACCGTGAAAGAATCGCGCGATAGAGTTCGCAGCGCTATGATTAATGCTGGGTTTGAATTCCCAAGTAAGCGCATTACGGTTAACATGGCCCCTGCTGATTTACCTAAAGGCGGCGGAAGATTCGATCTTGCGATTGCCATTGGTATTATTTGTGCCAGCGAAGCCTTAGGTGCTGGCTGTTTAGAGGCCTATGAATTTGTTGGGGAACTTGCATTGTCTGGCGATCTTCGCAGCGTGCAGGGCGCATTACCCATGGCCTTTGCCGCCGCAAAGTCGGGTCGAAAATTAATATTGCCTGAAATAAACGCGCAAGAAGCCGCCTTAGTCAGTAAAGCTCACGTGCTATCAGCAAAGCATTTATGGGGTGTGTATCTGCATTTAATTGACAAGCAAATGCTGGAACGTGCGCAAGTGCGAGACGCTGATATTTCACTTGACCACAACCTTGAGAAATATGGCGATCTTGCCGACATCATTGAACAAGAGCATGCCAAGCGAGCCTTGCAAATTTGTGCGGCAGGCGGCCATAATATGCTACTTTTTGGCCCCGCTGGTACGGGCAAAAGTATGCTGGCAAATCGATTACTGTCTATACTTCCAGAATTACCCGAGCAAGATGCGCTCACGGTAGCCTCAATTCGCTCAATAGTGGGTGAACAAGTATCCGCTGACAACTGGCGTCGGCGACCTTTTCGCCAACCCCACCACTCAAGTTCAGCGGCGGCCTTGGTGGGCGGTGGCAGTTACCCGATGCCCGGTGAGATAACGTTGGCGCATAAAGGGGTACTTTTCCTTGACGAGTTGCCAGAGTTTGGACGCCATGTTCTCGACGTTTTGCGTGAACCCCTAGAAACGGGTGAAATCAATCTGTCAAGAGCCAAGCATAAAATGACCTACCCTGCAGACTTTCAGCTGATTGCAGCCATGAACCCAAGTCCTACCGGTGATGTGGACGATCAGCGCTCAAACGACGACCAAATATTGCGCTATTTGAATAAAATTTCAGGCCCCTTACTTGACCGTATAGATTTACAGGTGCATGTACCGCGAGTAGATATAAGCAAAGCTTTAGGCACCAAGGGCACGCAACGTAGCAGCAAAGCTGAAAATGCCAAAGCGCACACAAGCGCCCACATTAAAAAGCTGGTATCAAAAGCCCAACAGCTACAGTTTGCGCGCCAAGGGACTTTAAATGCAGGTTTAACTAACAAAACGCTGGCTGAATTTGCGATATTATCTAAAGTAAATCAGCAGTTTATTACTCACGCAATTGACGCGCTTGGACTGTCAATGCGAGCATTCCACCGCACTCTAAAAGTGTCCAGAACAATTGCTGATTTAGAAACAAGTATCGATATTCAAAAACAGCACATAGCCGAAGCATTATCGTACCGTAACTTTGACAAATTATTAAAGCAGCTGGCGGGAAATTAAGCCTTACTCATGAGATCTAGTTATAAAATGTAAATCTTAGCGCGAAAACAACTGGCTGATCGTTTTTAGTAAAGGTTCGTTTGAGCGCTCTTTTAGAAAACAAAGCCCAAGCTGATAGGGCTCAATGTTGTCTACTGCGATACTATTCACTTTGTTTTTAGCCGTTGAGTTTTCTAGCACCAAGCGTGGCACAAAGCCAATGCCTAGCCCCAATGAAACCATGCTGACAATAGCCTCGTTACCCGATACCTTCGCATAGACACGCGGACGAATATTTTGTTCAGCAAACCAATGGTGAACAATGCGCCTAGAGGGCCCGCGCGCAGGCATGATCACGTTCGACGCTTGCCAACTTATATCATTAATACTGTTCACATCCATAGTAGCGGGCACAATTAAGGTTAAGGGCACTGTGTCTATGGGCTGAAAATGTATGTGGGCTGGAAAGTCAGGGGTGTGAATAGCAATGGCTAAGTCGGCCGCGTTCTCATGCTGCACGTCACTTATCCGCCTTAGCGCAAGTTCATGATCACCGGTGTCTAGTTTGATGTCGACAAGCGGGTATAGCTTGCGCATGCTGTCGAGTATTTTGGGCAAGTAGGTTTGCGCGGCGGTCACTGAACAATATAATGACAGCTCACCACTGAGCGCATCTTTTTGCTGCGCCACCTCACTTTTTAATTGGTGATACTTTGCTAAGGTATCGTCGGCAAACGCGAGTAATTTTCGTCCCGCTTGCGTTAACTGCACATTGCGGTTATCACGTAAAAATAGTGAAGCAGCACATTCGTCCTCCAAGCGCATAATGCTGCGCGTTAGTGTGGGTGGAGACACGAACATAGCCGCGGCTGTTCGAGAAAAACTTAAGCTAGACGCTAAATGCTGAAAGTGTTTTAGTGTTTTTATATCCATTTAATGTATTTAATCCACTGTTTTTAAGCTTACTTGCGAGTGAAATATGCGTATCATCCATTGATTCTGAAGCTGCATCAGCTTCAGAATCAAGTAAGAAAAGATAACTGTTTCACATATTGAAACACTAAGTTTCAAATAATTCAATTTATAAAACAATCAATAAGCGTAATATGACGATAAGAATCGTAGCAGACCATTTTTTATCGTTAACGCATGCTTAAATGCTCGGAAACCACATGGCAAATTATTTTAACAACTTAGCTTTTCGCCAACAGCTCGACCAATTGGGTCAGTGCCGTTTTATGCAGCGTGAAGAATTCACAAAAGGCTGTGATATCCTCAAAGAAAAATCGATTGTTATCGTTGGCTGCGGGGCGCAAGGCCTTAACCAAGGCTTAAATATGCGCGATTCAGGTTTAAAGGTAAGCTATGCTTTAAGGCAGTCTGCCATAGACGAAAAAAGAGAATCGTTCAAGCGAGCCACCGATAACGGCTTTACTGTTGGCACGTATCAAAACCTTATTCCAAATGCCGATTTAGTCTATAACTTAACCCCCGACAAACAGCATGCAAGTGTCGTTGAAGCGGTAATGCCCTTAATGAGAAAAGGGGCAGTGCTGTCTTATTCTCATGGTTTTAATATTGTTGAGGAAGGCCAGCAAATTCGCAGCGATATTACAGTCGTAATGTGCGCACCTAAATGTCCTGGAACAGAAGTGCGCGAAGAATACAAACGCGGTTTTGGCGTGCCTACCCTTATTGCGGTTCATCCTGAAAACGACCCACAGGGAGAAGGCCTTGAAATTGCAAAAGCACTTGCTAGCGCGACAGGCGGTGACCGAGCAGGTGTTTTACAAAGCAGTTTTGTAGCAGAAGTAAAATCAGATCTTATGGGCGAACAAACTATTTTATGCGGTATGCAGCAGGCTGCGGCCATTTTGGCCTATGAAAAGATGGTAGCCGACGGCGTCGATGCAGCCTATGCAGGTGCACTTATTCAGTATGGCCTTGAAGCTATTACCGAAGCACTAAAAATTGGCGGCGTCACTAACATGATGGATCGCCTGTCAAATCCGGCAAAAGTAGCCGCTTTTGAATTGTCTGAAGAATTAACCGATTTAATGCGCCCACTGTTTGAAAAACATCAAGACGACATCCTTTCAGGTGAGTTTTCACGCAACATGATGCAAGATTGGGCCAACGGCGATGCCAATCTGTTTAAGTGGCGCGAAGAAACTGGACAGTCTGGATTTGAAAATGCACCGGTATATACTGGCACTATTTCAGACCAAGAATTCTTTGACAAAGGCATATTGTTGGTTGCTATGATTAAAACAGGCGTTGAACTTGCGTTTGACGTTATGGTTGACGCAGGCATACTTCCTGAGTCTGCGTATTATGAGTCGCTACACGAAACACCGCTTATTTCAAACACTATTTCGCGCAAACGCTTGTACGAAATGAACGTAGTTATTTCAGATACAGCTGAATACGGTAACTATTTATTCGCAAATGCTGCTATTCCGTTGTTAAAAGATAAATTAATGCCGCGGATTACCTTAGAGCACATTGGCGGTGGTTTAAGCACTACTAGTAATTGCGTAGACAACACAAAATTAGTGGCCATAAACAAAGCCATTCGCAGTCATGGTGTTGAGTCAATTGGTGAAGTTTTGAGGGGTTACATGACTGATATGCAGGCAATCGTCAAGTAAGCGCAAATGTAATTCACTGCAGTTCTGTCGTTAGGTGCTTTTTATAAGCTCCTTTTGCCCGGCCAGTTTGGTCGGGCTTTTTTATGCTTGCTTATACTCAACGCGAATGTTGAACAAACTTAAAAGATAAAAGTAAACTCAAGGATGTGTTTAGTAAATGACGTGCGGCAAATAACGACTCATATCTTGCGTGATCGCGTAGTTGTCTTCACGCATTGAAATACCGGCAGCCTGATCGTCAATCAGCCAGCTACCAATTAGCGTGTGATTGCCATCGAACACTGGCAGTGAATACTTTTGCTGATAAATAAAACCCTCTTCACCGTAAGGACCATCCGAATTATCCTTGTCATCTAAAGCATTCCCACGCGCATCGGTAAAACTAATATTTGCGCCCTCACGCGAAAAAATTGGCTTTTTAACCAAGAGCATGTCATCGGGCACTAAATGTAATTCATCTTCAAAAAACGAGGGCAATAAATTAGGATGATCGGGAAACAGTTTCCACAGCATCGGCAGTAAGGCTTTGTTTGATAGAATGGATTTCCATGGCGGCTCTAGCCAGCGTATATTTTGTTGGCCTAATAGTGCACCGTAGGCGTCTTCAAACATAAACTCCCAAGGGTAAAGCTTAAACATCCACGTGATCACATTGTTGTCTAGATCGGCAAACTGCTTGTCTTTGTCTATGCCAATGTCTTCAATATATACAAACTTGGTTTGCACACCCGCTGCCTTAGCGCAGTCTTCAAGATACTGCACGGTGCCGCGATCTTCTTCGGTATTTTTGCTACAGGCAAAGTGCAAATACCTTTGGGGGTTAAGAGCATGCAGTTCTTTAAACCGATTCACTAGTTTTTCTTGAACGGAGTTGAACTGGTCGGCGTGCCTTCCTAAAAGCTTACTGTCTACTTTGTTTTCAAGCCACATCCACTGCCAAAAGCCCGTTTCGTAAATAGAGGTGGGGGTATCAGCGTTATTTTCATACAGCTTAGCAAAGCCTTCACCGTTATACGCAAAATCGAGCCGTGAATATAAAGAAGGGTCGCCGTCTTGCCAACTTTTGCGCACAAACGCCCACTGCGCCTTGGGAATAGCGAAACGCGTGAGCAACTCGTCACTATTTACCACCTGCTCTACAACTGCTAGGCACATTTGGTGAATATCAGCAGTTGGGGCTTCAATGCCTTGCTCAATTTGCGCAAGGGAAAACTGATAGTAAGCCGATTCGTCCCAATATTTCTCACCGTACATAGTGTGAAACTTGAACCCGAATTCCTGCGCCATAGCTTCCCAGTTTTTGCGCTCATCACAAGGAACTCTCAGCATTTAGCCGCCCCAGCCTCTTGAACTGCTTCTGCTAGTGGCCCTTGAACTGCCCCAGTTGCTTTTAGCCGACGCCGTTGCCCCGAAACCACCACGTGAAATAGTGCGCGTAACGGCAGGTTTAGGTTTCAAAGCATCTCTGGGCACACGATATGAGCTTTGCCCTGGCGAACCCACCACAAATCCGTCACTGGTCATTATTTTATTGCGAAACTGGCCCGGCCCCCGATACATATAAGATGGATGCGAGTTGGTGAATCTATGCTTACGCTCCATCGAATCGCTGACGATATTAGACACTATGTAGCCGGCCATAAAGGGTACAAAAAAGCCCCCTCGGTTTTCACAATTGCCAAACTCGGCTTGGCAATCGCGCTGATATTGATAACGCGGGGCAGTAGACTCGGCTTCTTTTACCGCTTCTTCATAGGCAGCCTGACACTCTATAACCGACAGTTTGGTGCTACTAGCGCAGTTGTCAACAGAAGTAACGAAAGCTACCTGCTCATTTTGTCCACCACCTGAACAACCGGCCATAACCGCCAAAGAAATCGGCGCTAGCACAAATATACGCGTGCGCTTTCTTAATGCCGATAAATCGAGTATTGAAGATCGTTTCATACAAGCCTCCCTTAATAGGTCATGCAAGCGGCGTTAATTAGACCAACCGCAACATTTGTTGAGCCTAACACTAGGCCAGCGCTTACTTCGTTATTTTCAATTCGGGTACTTATTTTTGGCATAAACACGAATCGTACTATTGCAAAGGCAATAATTTGCGCCAGCAGCGCGACAACGCCCCAAATAGCAAAGTCGATTAATCCTTGAGAGTTACTTACTGCGCCCCCAAGCGCGGCAGAAAATCCAATAATTGCGCCACCAAAGGCAACCGCTGCCGCGGTGTTTTTGTCTTCTTTAATTAGCTTCCATTCAGCATGCGGGGTAATCCACGCATACACGGTTTTGAATATAATCAAAAACAAAATTGCAATACCGAAGTACAGGGCAAAATGTGATATGCCAATTAGTAAGTTGTAGTTTTCCATAGTATTTTCCATTGAGTGTTAGTATTTACACGCTGTTTGCGTAAAACGATTTTAAAATGAGCAGCTTAGCCGTTCACCCTAATTTGAGTTGACGTTAGCTTAACACCAGTGCTAATGACTAAACATCTTTCTAGCTGATTATTATCGTTTAGGCTTTCTTCGCCAGACAAATATAATTGCTCAAAAGAGCCATCGCTAAGCGCGCGTTCAAATAGCATAACAAACTGGTCGGTTTCGCTAATGTCATTAGTGTCATCAAAGGTTTTTTCTTGCATCGCCACCGGCGGATGATAAGTGGCAATGCTCGTCCATACTCGCTCATACTCCCTACCCTCGAGCGAATAGGTAGGCGCGCCAATTTTATTCGCCAAAATGTCGTCCCATTCAGCGGCGTTAACGTGTAGGGTGTCGTAGTAATGAAATAAAGTCACATCCACGATGTTTTCTTCTAGCTCGCCGCCTTCACACACTACCTGCAGCCAGGCTTCATCGTCGGTATAAAAACGTAGCAATACACTTGAGCCTAAGTCGACCCTACCCGCCCCTTGAATGAGCTGTGTGTCGGCAATGCCGCTAATAACCAGTTCTTCTAGAATCAGTTGAAAAGCAAGTTTATCAATATCGAAGCTAGAGCCCACGCAAAGACCCATCACTTCGGGTTTATTGATAGAGGGGACTGGTGGTGGTTTTTTCTTGAAAAAATTGAACATGTGGTGGCTCCGCGACTTATTAGTTAGTTGCCAGTATGGGCCGAATTAGCGAAAATAAAATTAACAAAATTATCGACCATGTCAGCATCTCATCGAATGACTGAATGTATAGATGCGCCGACAACATTATGTTGGGCGCATCTGTATGATTTTTGTTGTGTAGCGTTTAATACCACAGGTGATATGTGAATAAAAAATGGCTACTTTTTGCCTGCTAAAATTTTCGCCAGCATATCTTCACTTGAACCGCCGCCGGCGCTGCCGCCTGCCTGGCGCAGCTTATTGTCAAGGTCTGCCCCTGTTTCAATTTCTGCTAATTCAGCTGATGCGTCAAGTGCGGCTTCTCTTTCAGCCTGCTTTTGCTTGATACGCTCTAGACTGTCTAGCGCGGTTTTTACCTTGCTGTTGCCGCCCTCAAAATGAGTAGAAGCTGCTACTTGGGCTTTTTGTACGGCTTGAGTGGCCTTCACCTGATCAACCTGCTGTTCTAGCATACGCAAATTGTTTTTTGCCGTGACTAGGTTTGACTTAAGCGAGCCTTCGTTCTTCATATAGCTGTCTAAAATTTTCTGCTCACTTGCCTTTAGGTTTTCAATTTCACCAACGCGCTGGGCGCACTCTAGCGCTAGTTCACGATTAGTTTCAGCATGCTGAGCGGCGCTTTGGCTGTATTTGTCAATATCAGCATTATAAGATTCTATCTTGTTTTGCGCCATTTTGCGCTTCGCTGCGATGGAATGAAGACTTTGCCCACACAGTTGAATTTCCTTTTTGGCTTCGCGTATTTGCTGATCCAAAATAGTCAGCGCCTGTGAATCTGCAGCATCTTCAAGGGATTTGTTGGTATGGCCTTTCAGTGCTGTCCATAATCTACCTAAACTCATGATCTGACTCCTACTATTTTAAATGTTCTGAATATAATTCTATAAACTCTGGCACGTTTGCAAACAGAGCCTCTACTTCTTCAACTACCACTTCGTCTTTGCTGTCGAAACTTAATGCACCAAACGCAACGTAATATTCGTCTTCGCCAATGCGCGATACTGCGATGGTTGATAAAGGCACCAAGCGGTGCGTACGTAAAATATCATGGTCTAAGGCGGCCACGTCTTTCACGGCGCTTAGGGGGAATAATATAGTTTCCACCACAATCTGTTGTTCGCCTACTACCAAGAAAGCGTCTACGCCCTCGTCATTAGAGATGCTAATGCAGTCTCCTTCCACTTCTGCTGTAAAATTAATCTGTTCGTTCATCAGCGAAAGAATGTGGTCGCGCTTCGTTGTCATGTTGGTCTCCGTTAAAAAGCAATTTACTTTTTGTGTTTGACGTTGATTATAATAGTGAGTTTAGAAATAATTGCAACACATTTGTTGCAATTATTTATTATTTATTGCAACTGCTCGTAATGCATAACATTTGCGTTGTATAAATTGCGTTGGCCGCTATACTGTAGGTACGGTTTTATCATCGCAAAGGACTATCCTACTATGCAAACAAGTAATCACAGCCAAGTTAATATAAGCGTCAATAACAAGAAGTCAATTCTACCGTACGCTAAAGCAACTACGTTACACATAAAAAAGTTAATGGTTGAGTATGAAATGACCTACGACGGCATAGTCGAGAAATTAGAGCAGCGCGACGTGGTGCTCAGCTCAAGCAACCTGCGCAACAAAGTGTCGGGCAATGCACTGTCGGCAGGTTTGTTTTTTTTGATAGTGGAAATTATTACAGACGACTTGCACGCACACATAAACGTAAAAAGTTAAGGCGCGTAAACATGCAGTGTATTAACTGTCTAGAGGCGTGTATTTAATGCCGAGTTTTACCGCAAAATAAGTCATCATGCCAAAGATTAAGAAGCCGTAGGCGATGGGCGCGATGTCATCCTGTAGAAAAATATTGATAAATGTTGCAATAGGCACCGCAAGCACACTCGTGAATGATCCCACAAAGGCAGCACCTACACCTGCCATATGACCCACCGGCACCATAGCCAATGAGTTTAAATTACCAAACAGCACGCCTAAAAAGAAAAACCCAAAAAACATAACCGAGATAAACAGCCACAGCGGCGGTATACCCGCATAGGCAATACTAATGCCGACCAGCATAAAGCCAAATACCACCGTCATGCTTAGGGCAAAACCAACCAGCTTAAGAATGCCAAGCCTTACCACCATAATACCGTTGAACAATGAAGCCGCACCTATGGCAAAGGCTAATAGCGCAAACAGCAAAGGGAAATATTCGCCGGTATCGTAAATGTCTTGAAATATAGTTTGTGACCCGCTCAAATAGGCTAAAAAAGCACCAAAAATGAATCCCATGCCAACCGCAGGCCCCATTACAGCTGGCTGTTTTACCAGCCATACTAAGGATCGGCCAAAATGAGGAAAGCTAAATTTAACCCGTTTCGCTCTCGGCAACGTTTCTTTTTGTCTGCTGAAAAACCACAGCGCTGATATTACCGCCACAATCGCAAACACCGTGAATATGTGACGCCAGCCATAATGCACCATGACCACCTGACCCATCAGCGGCGCTATCATGGGCACCAGAATAAAAATAACGGTGGTAAAGGACATAACTCTCGCCATCGCGTCGCCTACGTAAAGGTCGCGCACCAAGGCCATTGAAGCAACTCGCGGCCCCGACACGCCAAAGGCCTGAATAAGCCTACCCGCCAGTAACACCTCAATGCTGTTGGCAAAATAACACACCGCAGTGCCAATTAAAAAGATGATTAAGCCGACTAATATGGTTAGCCTACGTCCACGAGCGTCGGCAAACGGGCCAAAGAATATTTGACCTGCGGCCATACCAACGAAAAATATAGACACAATAAGGTAGGTTTGCTGCGCGCTGGTGCTATTAAGTTCAGCGCCAATTTGATCAAGCGCAGGCAGCATGGCGTCTATGCTAAGGGCGACTAATGACGTTAATAAGGCCATTAATAAAATAAATTCTACTAGCGGCAACCTAGCCGCGGCGGGCGGGTTGACGCTAACTCTTGCGGTTTCCATTGATTTACATAACTCGTTTGATAAGAAGACTAAAAAGCAGCCCAAAAGACTACCATAAAGTAAGCTTAAGCGCTCACTTTTGGCGCAATTACTGCACAAAGCGTGTATTGAGACAGATAAATAAAACGCGCACTTTTACCGCTTAAATACCGATTATTCTTATCAGTTATGGTAAATTAAATTATCAATTGTATTGTCACAGTTATCAATTTGAGAGTTTGTCGAATATTCGTACAAAACTCTTTAAAACCAAGGTACTAAAATATGCGCGAATCCTTAGAGAAGCGGTCATTTTTAATCACACTCGCTTTTGTCAGTATTGCCTTTGTGTGGGTATTAATCCCATTTTGGGGCGCCATTTTTTGGGCCTGTGTGGTGGCTGTTATTTTTTACCCTGTGTACCAAAAACTACTCAGTAAGCTGGGTGATAAGCCAAACCGAGCAGCCCTAGCCACTTTGTTTATCGCACTTATTATTGTGATAATCCCATCCCTGGCTATTGCATACACCTTTATACAAGAAGGGGTTGCCTTTTATCAGCAGTTAGACTCTGGAAATATTAATGCAGGTAAGTTGTTCAATGACGTTCAAACGGCATTCCCGATCGTCAACACTGTACTTGAGCGTTTTGGGATTGATGCAAGCGTAGTGCGACAAAATATATCAGCAACAGCTATTAGCGGCAGTAAGTTTTTAGCAGAAGAAGCTTTCACAGTAGGACAAAACACATTCGCTTTTTTACTCAGCTTGGCGTTAATGATTTATTTGACCTTTTTCTTGCTGCGTGATGGCCACCGATTAACTAACTTACTCATTCAAGCATTACCGTTAGGTGATGAGCGCGAACATAAGCTTTTTAGTAAATTTGTCGAGGTCGCCCGCGCGACCGTTAAGGGTAACTTAGTGGTTGCTTTTGTGCAGGGTGCCTTAGGCGGCATTATTTTCCAGTTACTGGGTATTCCCGGGGCGCTTCTGTGGGGCGTGATAATGGCATTTTTGTCATTGATCCCGGCCGTGGGTGCTAGCTTAGTTTGGTTGCCTGTGTCTGTCTATTTATATGCCACAGGCAGTTGGATTGAAGCAACCATATTAGTGGCATATGGCGCGATTATAATTGGCTTGGCAGACAATGTACTGCGGCCTATTTTGGTTGGTCGTGACACCAAGCTGCCAGATTATCTGGTCCTGTTTTCAACACTAGGCGGATTGTCGATATTTGGCATAACTGGTTTTGTTTTAGGCCCGCTTATAGCAGCTCTATTTCTCGTATTCTGGAATATATTTATAGTAGAATTTAACAGCGACGACTAAAACTAAAAGCATAAGCAAAGCCCGGCTAATAACTTTGATTCACCCTACTTTCTTCTTATTGCACACGCGCTTAGTTTATACTGTATAAACTAAGCCTCAATATATTAAACGTGCCAAAGATGACAACACATTTTCTAATAGAAAAACACATTGCGCTGCTCACAAAGCATGGCAAAGAAGATTTATTAAGACCTATTTTTCATACAGCATTTGGCGCACAAATAGAGCGCACCAGCGCCTTTGATACAGATGAACTAGGCACGTTTGACAACAAAATCAAACGCACACTCTCGCCTGTCGATGCCGCCTTAAAAAAAGCCTACTTAGCCTGCGAACTTACCAAACGCACACAAGGGCTTGGCAGCGAAGGAAGCTTTAGCACCTTCATTACCGGCGCAACTACCAACACGGAGGTGATCGCATTTGTTGATATAAAAACAAAAATAGAAGTAATTGGATTTGCGCAGCAGTTTATAGGCTTACAAGCCATTGAGGCCAAAAACGAAATCGCCTTAGGTGAAAAAATGCAGCCTTTTATAGCACAATTCGGCTCGTCCCAAAAATGGCTCCTTCTGCAGGGTAAGCAGTGGCATAAAGGCCTCGACTTTAGCGATATTTTGCCATTAGTGAAGCAATGGCCTTGTGTTGTTGAACCCGACTTTAGAGCTCACCACTGCCCTGCCCGGCAACAAACTATTGCGCTGGCCGCGCAAGATGTGGTGAAGCGCCTGCAAAGCCATTGCCCACGATGCCGGACGGTTAATTTTGTGCAAAAACATGGTGATAAAGATGTCAGATTTTTGCCCTGCGAATATTGTGGCGCAAAAACCACAAAACAAGCGCCTAGGGCGCTAAAGTGCGATGCCTGTCATTTTGAAAAGCAAAGCAGCGAAGTTTCTGGGAGCGCTTCGGCTGCTTTTTGCACGCTTTGTAATCCTTAACAGCCAGGGGCCTGCAGCGGCAATTTAAACGTAAGCTGCTTATAAAGTGCGCTGCCATCCTTACAAGCAATTCACTAATGCAATTTATCAGTGTGCGCAGGGGCTAAAAAGATACTGTTGGCTAACAAAATATTCAAACCGTCTTGATAAGCACGCACCGCGATGTCTTGGGTAAACGCAATAACCATGCCTTTGCCCAATGGTTGTTGCACCATAAAGGGTTTAAACGGCATTTGCGCTAAGTTTTCTTCCCATATGTAACCGCTGGCCAGTAGCGTGTCTTTCGCTGAAAATGAAGCAACGTTGATGCCGTCGGCTAATTTAATAGGCTGAAATATAGTGTCACCTCTGACCAATCCATACACCTTGCTGCTTACCCCTGCGGCTAGCCAGTGCTCGGTATCAATATCAATTTTAGCTAAGATCCCCGGCACACTATCAGGAGAATCTTTGTGACTTTCAATCGCCTTAAAGAAATCTTCTTTAGCGTTTATCTGTTTTGCGGCGACTGCGTCATCCTCACGAGAAGTAGAATCGTTTTTGTCTTTTCCGTTTTTGTCTTTTTCGTCTTTGCCATCGCCGTCTTGTTTAAGCGCCAGCTCAAGCTTAAGCGCCAGCAGGCCGGTGTCTTTGCTAGCGGCAAACTCGGTGGCATCACCTAAGGTAAGCAACACGCCGCCTGCTTTTACCCAACTGCGGATACTGCTGATCATATCTTTATTATCAGGGTAGTCACCAGAAGGCAAAATAAGTACGTCATAGCGGGCTAAGTCTGCATCATCTAATTGCGCGACACGAATTGCGGTAATGGGGTAGCCTAGCCATACCGAGGCTGGCAAAGCTTTTATAAGCGCTTGTGCTGCGGCTTTGCTGGTGAGGCGTGGATCAGACAAACGCTGCATGTTAGCTTAAAAGACGGGTAAATTAGCCAGTGTTTCGCCACTTCCTAGCACCGCATAAACAAGACTGCGGCCCTGCCATGTTTTGCCATACTCTACGAGTGTAATGCGTTTAGGGGCCGCCGCAACTAAGGCCTCAAAGTATTTAAGCGAATCTGCATGCGAGGTAATACGCTCGCCTATGGCATAGCCTAACACCGATTCAACGGTGGGTATATCGGCAGAATATTCCGCGCCTGGCCACATGGGTTTTGTTTGGGCGAAAGATGATACTGCAAAAAATAGGATGGCAGTGGCTAGGTAGTATTTGAATGCGTGCATTAATTGTTTCCGTAATGTATATAAATAACAATAGTATATGAAGAATAAACCACATCTTTACACTATTTTACAGGGCTTAATATTGAGGTAAAAGCCCGTAGCTTTAAGATTGAAGCGGCAATAATAAAAGGTTTACTATCATAAGCTGGCATGTTGTAAACCGAAAAACTAAAACTGAGTGAAAATGCAGGCACACACTTTTTTTAAAGACTACAGCACTCTTTTATAAGCAGTTAAGCGTCAAGCGCGCTAAGCACTAAATTATCACGATGCACCACCGCTTCGCTCTCACAATAGCCCAAAACAGCTTTAATTTGGCTGCTTGGACGGCCTAATATGCGCGTAAGTTCGGTGCTGGAATAGTTGACTAAGCCCTTAGCACAAGTGTGATCAGCATGAACGATCTCTATACTATCACCTGCACTAAAAACGCCTTGGGTGCCTACCACTCCAGCGGCTAACAGCGACGCACCTGTATTAAATAAGGCCTTGGCTGCCCCGGCGTCAATAAATACTTTGCCTTTCACTTTACTGGTGTGTGCAAGCCAGTCTTGTCTAGCGCGCTTTGGTTTAGCGTGAGGCATAAAAATTGTACCTGAACATTGGTTATTTGCCAACGCTATGAAACTACTGGCTTTGGTGCCGTTTATTAATATAGTTTGAATACCCGACTGCGTGCATTTTTGAGCCGCTTGGAGCTTGGTGATCATGCCGCCGGTGCCAACTGCCGAGCCCGCGCCACCGGCAAGTGCCATAACGTTTGCGTCTATTACGCTAAGGTGTTTTATTAATTGCGCACTGGGCGATGTTCTGGGGTTTGCGGTGAATAAACCGTCTACGTCAGTGCAAATAATTAAGCAGTCGGCTTGGGCGGCAATAGCGGTGTGCGCGGCTAGGTTGTCGTTGTCACCCACTTTTATTTCATCAACGGCGACGGTGTCGTTTTCATTCACAATGGGAATAATTTTATTGATAAGCAGCGTTTCTAAGGTACTTTTAATATTTATAAAGCGCTTGCGATCAGCCAAATCTTCTACCGTCACTAAAATCTGCGCGCAGTTTATAGCGCTTGCCTTATGACTGTGTTCATTCGCTGGTAAAGGCGCAAACAGCGCCGCCCAATTAGCCATCATTCGCATTTGGCCAATCGCGGCCATTGCCTGTTTTTCGGCAATTGACGGCTTTAAGCCGGTTTTAATGCTGCCCCTTGCTGCTGCTATACTGCCCGAGGACACCACAATCACTTCCTTACCTTGGCTGATACTGGCAACAATAAAGTCACTAATAGCCCTTAGATACTGCGTTGAGCAACCATTCCCGTGGGGCGATACCAGCGCGCTTCCTACTTTAATCACCGCGCGTTGCCAAGGCGCAATATGCGAAACGCTAGAGGATGGATGAGGATATTCTTGGCTGCTATGGGTCATTCGGGCTAAATAAGAAGTCATGTGTTATCTGAATAATACACCTTCTTAGCCATTACTGAACGTTAAAACGTATACTTTTAAGCGTTAATGCTTATTTACCCCGTGTTTTTAACCTTCACTTTAGTAGAAAGCGCGCTCGTAAAGCCGGTTTTTTTCCACATTCTCGCCACACAGTAAAAAAGCGATATCATGATGATCGAAAACCACCATTCGTATGCGTTTTCCCAATTATCCCAGCCTTCCCATAAAAACCCGGCTACCGCTGAAGCAAGCGCCGTGGTAAGCATCACGAAACACAAATAAGCCATAGCCTTGACTTCACCGGCTATATTCAACATTTGCGTATTCACCTGCTTAAATTTGAGCAGCAACAGCAGGTGCCCACCGGCAGTAAAGCCAAAGTATACGGTTACCCCCAGACGTCTGGCTAAGGCATATGGCTCTCCCACTGCGCCAAGCGTTACCGTGTACACAATGAGCATAAACGCGGCCATGCACCCAAACGCGGTGATTATATGAGGCTTGATGTTGCTGTCACTTATTTGCTTTAGCCATGTGTGCAGCAGCAGCCAGTACATACCCATAAATACCGCGGTAGGTATCATGAACGCTTTAAACACAAAGAATTCAGGATATTGACGGCCCGTGGCACTTATGGAATGGCAGTGCGACCAATACGGCAGACACGCGCGCAGATTATCAAAAGAAATAGACACCGTTAAGGTTAAATGAACGGTAATAAGAGGTAACAATACACATATTATGGCAATTTTATACGGCATATCCGTCAACTTTCCGTTTTAGGTACACATCTGCACTCGCTTTTTATTTGCGCTCGCGCAGCGACTATCAAGACTACTTCATATCCTTTTTAAACGAGAAAAAATGCAAGGCGGTTTATAAAAAATGTACGATAAATCAGTGCACACACACTATGTGTAATAGTATGATCTTTAGCTTGTGTGTAAACTATTAGTAGAGGCTATATAAATCGAACCTCACCGTTAAAAAAGAGTAAAAATGCCCAACAAGTTCACCGAAAAATCAGTGCCTAGCTCGCGTATCGCTCGCTTCACTTCGCTAGGAAGCTTAGCCGGCTCGCTCACCGGTAACGTGATTAAAAATTCGGTATCGGCGGCGTTTAGTGCGCAAAAGCCCAACGTGCAAAACACCTTACTAAATACTAACAATGCACAAACGCTTACCAAGCATTTAGCGCAAATGCGCGGTGCGGCCATGAAGATAGGACAAATGCTTTCCATGGATGCCGGTGAAATACTGCCTCCTGCCTGGGAGCCTATACTAGCGCTGCTGCGAGAACAGGCTAACAGCATGCCGAAACACCAGTTACTTAGTATGTTAAACCTGCACTGGGGCAGCGATTGGGCTGATAAATTCGAATATTTCTCGTTTGAGCCAATTGCGGCAGCCTCTATAGGACAAGTGCATAAAGCGCAGCTAAAAACAGGCGAACACTTAGCCGTAAAAGTGCAATATCCCGGCGTATCCACCTCTATCGACAGCGACATAGACAACGTGGCTAGGCTGCTAAAGCTTGCTCGGTTGATCCCCAAAAGCATCGACATTGATACCATACTCATTCAAGCTAAAGCGCAACTCAAACAAGAAGCCGACTACCGCATTGAGCTAGCCTATTTAGAAAAATACCAAAGCCTGCTGCAGCATGATGAGCGCTACATAGTGCCAAGCACCTACAAAGCGCTCAGCAATGAATTTATTTTGTGCATGGAATTTGTGGAAGGCAGCCCTATCGCGCAGCTAGATGAAGCCCCTAGCGAGCTTAAAAACACTATTACTGAACATTTAATGGAACTGGTGTTTAACGAGCTGTTTACGTTTAAATTTACCCAAAGCGATCCCAACTTTGCTAACTTTTTATATCAACAAGACACCCAAAAGCTAGTGCTGCTAGACTTTGGCGCGTGCACAACAATAAGCGATAAAGCAAGCAAGGCATACAAGCAAATGACCGCTGCAATGCAAGCAGGCGATGGGGAAGCCATGTTAGCAGCGCTACTTCATTTAGGACTGTTAAGACGTGATTCGCCCGCGCATGTTAAGCAAATAGTCAAAAGTGCCTGCTTAATGGCGGGTGAAAGCCTAAAGGTCGACCGCTATAATTTCAAACAAAGCCTAATCATTAAGCGCCTGCAGCAAGAAACCATGGTACTGCTAAGTGATAAAAGCGCGGTGGCATCTCCCGACTTTGACATTGCCTTGATAAATCGCAAAATCACCGGCGCAGTGATGCTGGCCAATAAAGTGAATGCTGATGTTCGCCTGCGCTGCTTACTGGCACCGTTTATTGCAAGTGTTGAATTGTAAAGTGTTGAATTGTAAAGTGCTGAATTGTTAAGTGCTGAATTATAGAGCAAGCATTGGTTTACCGTAAGTTCAGCCTTAGCACACTAATAAGGCTGCTGCATTGAAAACGGCATTTCCGTGGACTGCTCAGCCTTATTGGGGTTGCCCACCATTTCGTCATAAGGAGAATCGTGCACCATAACCGCTTCTTTTACATCACATTGTTCAAACGCATCGCGCACTTGCTGAGAGTTGTGGAAACGCATAGGACGGTCGTTTTTATCATATACAAAACCGGCACTATGTAGTGTGTGCAGTTTGACCAAATAAACGTTCATCTCAAACGATTGTACTTCAAGCTTGTCGATACTTATTGGCTGCTTCGCAATACTCGACATTAGGAATTTTATCATCAAAATTACATCTCTTATTAGACTATAAATGTGCGTACTGAGCCTTAACACAGCGCGTTTGGTAATATTGGTATACGCCAAAAAATATGAGGAGTTCAAAAATAGCGACATAAAAACATTTAGCAACAGCGAATTAATTGATAAATATAGGGTCGTATTTTTTGTGTATACTAGGTGTACGCATTGAGGTTGGTAAATGGCATTGTATTACAAACCCATCACACACGTTATGCCAGAAAAAGGAGAATTATATGTCTAGTGAACCGAATCAGATAGAAAAAATGAAGCCGTATTTAATCGTGGCAGGCTTACTATTTGTGGTATTACTCACAGTTATATTGTGGCCTACCTCAGACGATGCAAAGACTGGCCCAGTCCCTATTGCAATTGACCTTGGTCAAACCACCATTGAAGCCGATGACATAAACGACGCGCCTGAACCTGATGTATTTGAAGCACCGCCAAAACCCGCCGAAATGGTTATTTCACCTGATATGGAAGTGACTCAAATTGAGGTGGTGGAAGTAGAGGTAGACCTAGTGCTTGGCTTAGACGATGCTCTCGTAAAATCTTCAATAGCGGCCGTTGCCTCGTCTCCAGCGCTAGCATCACTGCTAGTAAACGAGCGTTTAATTGAGAAATTTGTTATCAACGTAGACAACCTGGCAAACGCACAGCTTTCTGTGAAAGACACTTTGCTAACACCTCCAGTTGAGCAATTTAAAACCTATCAACAGGCGGACCGAACCTGGATAGATATCGCTAGCTTTCAGCGCTATAACCGATACATTGACGCACTAGAATCTATTGATATTGACCAACTGTTAGCGCTATTTGATAGCTATGAAGCTAATATCAAAAATAAATATGCGGAAATTAGCCGTCCTGGCCAAAACTTCGATTCAGCGCTCATTGACGCTATAAATACACTTTTAGATACGCCACAGGTGCCCGTTCCAATTGAGGTGTATACCGAAAGCGCTATGTTTAAATTTAAAGATGATCGCCTAGAGCGACTGTCGGGGCCACAAAAGCAATTGCTTAGAACCGGCCCTGAGAACATGCGCCGGATAAAAGATGTATTGCACAATTTAAGAGAAAGCTTAGAAGATAGAAATGAATAGGTAAGTTGGAGAAGGTATGGATATAGCACAGCTTCAAAAACAAATTTCAACGGCAGGCAGCGGCGCACAATCTATGCCTCCAGTAGACAAATGGGATCCGCCTTTTTGTGGTGACATGAACCTAGTGATAAAGCGAAGCGGCCAATGGTGGCACGAAGGTACTCCTTTTACCCGTGCTAAACTAATTGCGCTGCTAGCAAGTGTGGTAAAAAAAGAGGGCGAAAAGTACTTTTTAGTCACTCCCGGTGAAAAGATAGGCATTACCGTAGAAGATGTTCCATTTGTGATAATAGATGCGTCGCTTGATGAGGCTAGCGGCCTTATTCAAGTAGACACCCTAACCGGCGACTCGGTGCGCATAAGTAAAGAGCATCCGGTGGAAATAAGAGAGTTTGAGGGGAATTTGGTCCCCTATTGCCACATTCGGCGAAACTTGTGGGCGCGCGTGCACCAAAACGTGCTGTATAGATGGGTCGATCAAGCCAAACAAGTTAAGCAAAACAACACCACCGCGCTGCATCTTAGCAGTGGAGACTATAGTTTCGCCATTGGCACATTTAAAGAATAGTCGCGTAGCGGTGTTGATAAGCGCCGCTAGCTAAATATAAGACAGTGGCGGATACACCTTAAATCGCGGCATAGCGTCGCTAAGCTGCGTGTGGCACTTATATAGTGGCTTGTACCATTTTCTTATTTTGCCGACGGTTTTCTGAAATAAATCAAGCAAGCCATTCTAAAGCTTTGATTTGCTGTTCAATTTGTCTTATGGTGTGATGACTACATATAAAGGTTATCACAATGCTTAAAATCTGCACTTCCACAACCCACACCTTAGCCATGTCTGGCCTAGTTGTCAGCGCACTTCTGTTTGCCGCCATGCCCGTTCAAAGCGCGACGCATATTTTTGCAAGCACACTAATTTCAAGCAAAGACACAAAAATTCGCGCTGATAAAACAATTATTATCGAAAACAACAAAATAGTGAGCATTGAAGACGGCAGAATTGAGGGTGACAACGATGACACCTTCATTGATTTAAGCGGCTACACGCTTATGCCCGGCTTCATGGACATGCACACGCACTTATCGTTTCAAAATGAAGGCCCTGCCGGCTACATGAAGCGTTTTACAAATAACGAAGCCGATTATGCCATAGACTCAGTGGTATATGCGCAAACTACCTTAATGTCAGGCTTTACCACGGTCAGAAACTTAGGCGACTCGCTAAACGAAACCGTGGCGCTGCGCAATGCCATAAACGCCGGAAAAGTGCCAGGCCCAAGAATTTATACTGCCGCAAAATCAATCGCGACCACCGGCGGTCATGCCGATCCAACGAACTCATTTAGCAAACGCTTGATGGGTTCACCACAGCCAGTAGACGGCGTTATTAACGGCGCAGATGAAGCACGCGAAGCGGTACGTCAGCGGTATAAAGACGGCGCTGATTTAATTAAGATCACCGCCACTGGAGGCGTATTATCGGTCGCTAAAAGTGGACAAAACCCACAGTTTATGGACGATGAACTTGCCGCCATTGTGCAAACCGCAAAAGACTACGACATGACAGTAGCGGTGCACGCCCACGGTAAAGAAGGCATGAAGCGCGCCATTTTAGCCGGCGTTGATTCTATTGAGCACGGCACCTACATGGATGATGAAATATTTAAGCTGATGCGCAAACACAACGTGTATTACGTACCCACCATCTTAGCGGGCAACTTTGTGGCCGAAAAAGCTAAAATTGACGGTTACTTTCCTGAAATAGTGCGCCCAAAAGCCGCCGCCATTGGCCCCCTTATTCAAGGCACTTTCGCCAAAGCTCATGCAAACGGCGTAATGATTGCCTTTGGCACCGACTCGGGCGTATCGGCTCACGGTGACAATGGCCAAGAGTTTGCGCTGATGGTTGAGGCCGGTATGTCGCAAATGGATGCAATACGATCCGCCACCTACAATGCTTCTAAATTGCTGAGAATTGATGACAAATTAGGCACTATCGAAGTAGGCAAGCTGGCCGATTTAGTCGCAGTGAAAGGCAATCCACTTGAGAATATTTCACTGCTAGAAAATATTGGCTTTGTGATGAAAGACGGTAAGGTTTACAAGCACACGCAAGAGTAGCGCTATACATACATTTTTACATTTGCATAATTACTAGTGTGGTTTCAAGCCCATTGGTGATACGCACTAGCCTGCAGCGAACCTTCAATGCAGGCTAGCGCGTATAAAAATATGGATAGCAGCACACATTTATGTCAATCAAAGCGCGCATTAAATCTTTTATACATTCAAAGCACATGCTCAAAGGTATATTCACGGCTTCCTTCTTAGAATCAACGATTGTGCCTATACCCCTTGAGGCTATTTTGGTGCCGCTCATGCAAAAAAGGCGTGAAAAACTTTGGATTATTGCCACAGTTACCACCTTAGGCTGCATGTTAGGCGCACTTTTAGGCTATGCGGTAGGCTATTACCTTTTTGATATCGCGCGCGACTTCATTATGGACTATATCACCAGCGAAGAGCAGTTTGAAATCTTTCAAGGCACTATGAAAGACCAAGGATTTTGGTTGATATTTAGCACCGGCATAACGCCCGTGCCGCTGCAGTTGGCCATGCTAGCAGCAGGCGTGTCGCAATATTCTTTGATCCTGTATATGATAGCCGTGACCAGCAGCAGAATAATTCGCTATTTTGGCCTAGCGCTGCTCGTTTATTATTTTGGCGATAAAACCGAAGCGCTGATCCGCCAGTATAAATTTCAAGCCATAGTGATTGGCGTGCTGGCAGTATTGTTATTTCTTGGCCTGCAGTTTTGGCCTAGTGCTTAATTTACGTACAAGCCGAACATTATCTAAACAGGGAAACTGTATGAAAACATCTATAAAAAAACTTACCAACATTGTCCTAATTTGCGCAATGAGCGCCGCTGCATTTACAAGTACTGCAAGCGTACAAGATAAATTAAAAGCGGCAATGGCCTCAGATGTACGCAGCGCCTCTGACCTAGCGCGCGACGATAATCGCAAACCATTAGAGACACTGACTTTTTTTGGCATTAAAGCTGACATGTCGGTAGTCGAACTTGTTCCCGGTGGTGGCTGGTATACCCGACTATTAGTACCTTTGTTGAACGAAAAAGGTAATTACTATGGTGCGATAGGCGCCACACGCATAGAAAATAATTTAGCAGAAGCGCCTGGCTTTGAGCGCATGAATGTCATTGCTAAAGACGCACAAATTGCGCTTGAGGAAGGCGGCACCGGTTTTTATACCTTAGCAGCATCAAGCCTCGGAGTAAACGATGTAGACATGGTGCTTACCTTTAGAAACTACCATAACTTCAACGATGCAGGCCGCGCCACTATGAACAAACTCGCGTTTGATGCCTTAAAGTCGGGCGGTATATACGGTGTTATTGACCATACGGCACGTCATATGGAGCCGGCCACAAACAGCAACCGCCGCCGCATGGATCCGGTGCAAGCGATTAAAGAAATTCAAGACGCGGGCTTTGTGTTAGTCGACTACAGCGACCTGCACTACCGTGAAGATGATGAGCTACGGTTTGAGGTAGGTGCAAAGACGGTAACGGGTAACAGCGATCGCTGGACGCTCAAGTTTATGAAGCCCTAAACCTTATAACAAAAAGCCTGCAGGGTCTTGAGTGTGATACTTAAGACCCTGCAGGCTTTTTTGTGTCAGCGATAAAGTTATTCAATCCCTTTTCTAATCAGATAGGTGTAAGGAATATTTTGAGTGTCGCTAGCTAACAGCGTGTGCTGCATAAAACGGCAGAAGCTTGGCACATCACGTGTAGTAGCGGGATCGTCTGCCACAATAGTGAGTGTTTCCCCCTGCTGCATATTTCTGACTTGTAAGCGAATCATCATGACAGGCTCGGGGCAGCGAAGGCCTAAAGCATCTAGGTGTTTATCAGCCTTGGAAAATGGCTCGGGCAATGCCAATGGGCTTACATTAGGTTCATCGTTCACGCTTCACTCACTCTACTGCGTTTATGGTTGTTATGGTTACCGTCATGGCATTTAACGCTATGATCCTTAAGCGCTATGATCCTTAAGCGCGCGGCTAGGCTTACTGTCGTATTTATAAGCAATAGCCCTAAATGCCATAGGTTTCGCGGTATTTATTAATAGACGCAATGGATCCTTCATTACTCTTATCGGCTTTCAAGTGTTCAACAATATCACCCAAAGTCACAATAGAAAGCACTTTGGTGCTGAAATCGCGCTCTACCTCTTGCACAGCAGACAGCGTGCCCTGTCCTTTTTCTTGACGGTCAAGGGCAATCAGCACGCCGGCTAATGACGCGCCATTAGCGTCAAGCAGCAGCATAGATTCACGAATAGCGGTGCCTGCAGTAATCACGTCATCAACTAGCATTACGCGGCCTTTTAGCTCACAGCCAACTAGATTGCCGCCCTCGCCGTGCGCTTTAGCTTCCTTACGATTAAAACAATAAGGGATGTCTTCACCGTAGTTATTTGCCATGGCAATTGCGGTTGCGGTAACGGCTGGAATGCCTTTATAAGCTGGGCCAAACATAATATCAAACTCAACTCCTTCGGCATGTAAAGCGGCGGCGTAAAAACCGCCTAGCTTAGCTAAGTCTTTGCCTGTATTGAATAGCCCCGCATGAAAGAAGTAAGGACTTACTCTTCCTGATTTAAGCGTGAAATCGCCAAAGCGCAGTACTTGGCGCTTAATAGCAAAACGTATAAAGTCGCGTTTGTAATCTTTCATGACATTCCTTAAAGGGTCTGCTAATTAGTTAAGCGCACTACGCTGAAGCTCAAATAATTCTTTAATAGCCGCATGTGCTAAATCAAGCATTTCTTGCATTTCGTCAAAGCTAAACGGTTCGCCTTCAGCGGTGCCTTGCACTTCAATAAGCTTGCCGGTTTCAGTCATGACCACATTCATATCTGTTTCGGCAACCGAGTCTTCAGTATATTCTAAATCGGCAATAGGGTTGCCTTTATAAATGCCTACCGATACCGCTGCAATCATGTGCTTTAACGGATTGGTTTTTAAAATGCCTTTGGCGCGCATCCAACTTAGTGCATCAACCATGGCAACGCAGGCGCCGGTAATAGACGCGGTGCGAGTGCCGCCGTCGGCCTGAATAACATCGCAGTCAACCGTGATGGTATTTTCGCCCAAGAGCTTTAAGTCAACCGCCGCGCGCAGTGAGCGAGCAATTAAGCGCTGAATTTCAAGGGTACGGCCGCCTTGTTTACCACGCGACGCTTCACGATCGGAACGAGTATGGGTAGCACGCGGTAACATGCTGTATTCAGCCGTTATCCAGCCCTTGCCTTGGCCTTTCATAAAGCGCGGTACGCCTTCTTGCACACTGGCGTTGCATAAGACCTTGGTGTCGCCAAACTCGATTAACACCGAGCCCTCAGCATGAATAGTAAAGTTGCGGGTAATGGTAACAGGGCGGATTTGACTAGCGGTGCGGCTACTTGGGCGCATAAAACAAAGCTCCTAGGGTGTTGAAAAAATGAGTAAGGATGAAAATTGCCGTAAAAGCGATATAAGTACGCCTTAACGGTGCAACAACAAACAGCCTTTAAGAAGCGTGGATTATAGCCTATATAAATACTAGATTACATGGTTTAAGAGCGCGCAAAACGCAATCACTTGTTGTAAACTTGCAGTTCGAAGAAGCACCACGCGACTAAAAACTAAGGACTCACCCATGATCTTCAGTATGACCGGATTCGCACGCAAAGAACACAAAGCCAATTGGGGCACTGCAGTGTGGGAGATTAGATCGGTTAATCAACGATATTTAGAAACCTTCTACCGCATACCTGAAAATTTTAGAGGCCTTGAGCCAAGTTTGCGCGAGCGCCTGCGTAAAAAGCTGCAGCGCGGCAAAGTAGAGTGCGCCCTACGCATCAATTTAGATGACGGCAACAGCGCCGGATTTAGCGTGAACGAAGCTCTCGCAAAGCAGTTAATTGAAGCTGCAAAGTGGAGCCAGACGCAAGGGGCAAACGGCGACATCAATCCTACCGATATTTTACGCTGGCCCGGCGTTATGAATAGTGTTGAAGCCGACATGGATGGCGTGCAAAAAGAGCTGCTTGATTTATTTGACGCTACCTTGAAAGAGTTTATTGCATCACGCGCTAGTGAAGGCGAAAACATGAAAGTGCTAATTGAGCAACGCCTCACCGGTATTGAAAATGAAGCAAAGACAATTGAAAGCCATATGCCTGAAATTCTGGAATGGCAAAAAGACCGCATTCGCAACAAGTTTAAAGAAGCGAAGATTGAATTAGACGATACGCGTGTTGAGCAAGAGATGGTGCTGATTGCGCAAAAATCAGATATTACCGAAGAGATTGACCGTTTGCGTTCGCACGTGAGCGAGACGAATAAGATTATGCAGCAAGGCGGGGCCATTGGGCGACGCTTAGACTTTATGATGCAGGAGTTTAATCGTGAAGCGAATACGCTTGGATCGAAGTCGATTAACTCTCAAGTGACCCAGTCGGCGGTGGAGTTGAAGGTGTTGATTGAGCAGATGCGGGAGCAGATCCAAAATATTGAGTAAAGGTTAAATAGCATCAATTTAGATAAAATATAATCATAATATCAACAGTTTATATTTTTCCCATATTAATTAGCATTAAACAAAGTATGACAGATTCAACAAAAAAGTATGACAGAAAAGATCACAGATTTACAAGCCTTTGTATAATTGCGAAATCTGCCACGTTTTTGAGTTTTTATGGGTTTTGATAATAGCCACTCTGCTTATATTCAACCAACTTTTGATGAACTGATATCTAATTTTCTTGCTCAATCATGTCAAGATATTGAATCAATAGATTTGGAAAATCCTAAACCAGAAGACAGCGATCAACGAGGTATTATAAAAAATACTGACTTAATCAAACCATGGTTGGACTATCATAGGATTAACGCAAATTTTGAGTTGTGGAGCGCGGAAGCAAACTTGAAAAAGTGACGCACACCTAGGCTTCTACAAATTATTCCGCATAGCAAAAAGTGAACAAACACGTCAAACAGACTGTTTAAACCTTCGCTAGCTAAACCCATATTTTTACACCAAAAATGAGAGTAATTTCAAATCATTTTGTACTTATCTTTTTATTCTATTCTCAATATGAAAATGCGCTTGCCAGCGCTCGCAACCATTTCTAAATTAAGTTAACCTGGCAGCAGGGAGAGTCTTGAATTAAAAGGAAGTACCCACTTTTATGTTGTCGATTATAAATGTTGCCGTTGGCATTATTGCCAAAAATAACAAAGTATTTGCTGCACGCAGAAAACCTGGGCTGCATCTTGCCGGCTTTTGGGAGTTTCCGGGTGGAAAAATAGAACAGAGTGAATCCCCTGAACAGTGTCTTGAACGTGAATTGCGAGAAGAGTTTGGGATTGAAACTCAGGTTACCCATTACATTGGCGAAAATATACATTCTTATAACGATAAAACCGTTCGCTTAATTGCTTATCAAGTGGAGTACTTAAGCGGCGATTTCCAGTTACGTGATCATGATCAGATGCAATGGGTCGCAATACCAGAACTAGATTCCTTAGTATGGGCAGAGGCAGATATCCCGTTAATTAGTCAATTCAAATCCAAAGTCAGTTTAACGCGCTTCTATCAAAAACAGGCTAGCAGTTACGCCCAAGAAACTACTAGTGTTGACTTGGAGCCTCTGTACGCAAGATTTTTACAACATCTTAAACCAAATGCACATATTTTAGATCTCGGTTGCGGCTCAGGTCGTGATTCCCGTTATTTTTTAAACCACGGTTTTGAAATCACTGCCTTAGATGGTAGCTCAGAGCTAGCTAAAATCGCCGAGAACCTTATTAAACAAAAAGTTCTTGTCGCCTTATATCAAGACATGTTGTTTGATAATGAGTTTGACGCTATATGGGCATGCGCCAGTTTATTACATTGCCCTGAAGATCAAATATTATCTGTGCTATCTCGGGTAAATAAAGCCTTGAAAAAAGACGGCGTTTTTTATGCCTCATTTAAGTGGGGTGACGGTGAATCTTGTGACGCATTAGGTCGTTTGTTTAATAATTATAACAGTGAGCAACTACAAGCCTTAGTCAACGGTATTGGCGGTTTTAAAGTCATTGAGTGCTGGGAAGAAACAAAACCATTGAGAGACACGACACAGAAATGGGTCAACATATTGGTTAGAAAAACAGGAACTAAAAAATGAAGACCTTCCCATCTCAACATCTCACCGTTGGTGGAACTGACCCATTTTTACCTAATTTGCTGCAAGCGATAAATTATGCGACTTCAATCAGTATCGCAGCTGCTTTTATTCGAAAAACCGGCCTTAATTTAATTTTCCCAGCGTTGGAAGATGCCCTTTTACGCGGCGCAACAGTCAGGATTTTAACTGGCGATTATATGGGCATAACAGAGCCGGTAGCTTTACGCCAATTGATTTTAATGCAATCAAGAGGGGCTGAAATAAAAGTATTTGAATCCAAGGGATACCAAAGTTTTCACATGAAAGCTTATTTATTCATCGAGGGCTCGCAGCAAGATGCATTAGAAGGCTGCGCTTTTATTGGCTCAAGTAATATATCTAAATCCGCTTTGCAAGGCGGGCTCGAGTGGAATGTGAGCGTTGATCTAAAAACCGAACCTGACAAATTTAATACCATTCGCTTAAAATACGAAGAGCTTTATGTCGATCCAAGGTGTGTCCCATTAAACCATGATTGGATAGATAAATATGAAAAGAGGATCCCCAAGGCATCACCTCTTAAATTAGCATCCAACACAGGTACTGAGGCTTTTGAGCCTTTACCTGAGCCTAATATTATTCAACAACAAGCACTAACCGCATTACACCAAACTCGAATAAATGGGTATCAGCGCGGCTTGGTAGTCATGGCGACCGGCACAGGTAAAACATGGCTTGCCGCGTTTGATTCAAAAAATGTGTCTGCCAAAAAGATTTTATTTGTGGCTCACAGAGAGGAGATCCTTGATCAAGCAGAGCAGACATTCGTTAGGATCCACCCAAACACACGTATAGGGCGCTATTCAGGAAAAACGAAACAGCAGGATGTTGATTTGTTATTTGCATCAATCCAAACTATTGGTAAACAACAACATCTAGCCAAATTTTCGCCATTACATTTTGATTATATCGTAGTGGATGAGTTTCATCATGCTGCAGCAGCAAGTTATCAAAAGCTAATAGCCTATTTTACGCCTAAGTTTATGCTGGGATTGACAGCTACACCAGAGCGTACCGATCAATCAGACATCTTGTCGCTATGCGACGATAATCTTGTATTTAATTTTGGTTTGTTTGATGGCATTAAGTCTGGCGTTTTATGTTCCTTTGACTACCAAGGCATAGCTGATACTGTCGATTATAATGAGATAAGCTGGCGTAACGGTAAGTTTGACCCAGAACAGCTTGAAAATAAATTAGCGACTGTTTCAAGAGCCAAGCACAATTTGGTCCATTGGCAGAAACATAAGCTAACCAGAACTCTGGCTTTTTGTGTCTCTACCAAACATGCTGATTTTATGGCTGATTACTTTAATAGACAAGGAATTAACGCCGTTTCAGTGCATAGCAAGTCCAAAATGCCAAGAAATGTCGCGCTCAACGAACTCAGAGCCGGTGCCATCCAAGTGATTTTTTCAGTGGACTTATTTAACGAAGGCGTCGATTTACCCGCCATCGATACAGTTATGATGCTGCGCCCTACCGATTCAAAAATTATATTTTTGCAGCAACTAGGCCGTGGGCTACGAACCAGCATTGCAACGCAAAAAGAGCGCTTGGTGATCTTGGACTTTATAGGTAACCATATTAGCTTTTTCCGTAAGGTTGACTCTTTATTTGCCTTTGGAGTAACCAATGGTGCGCGTAGAAAGTTTCTAACAGATGCCAGAAGTGGCAATTTGCCGCTTCCTAAAGGGTGTTTCGTTAATTTCGAACTTGCTGCGATTGATATTTTGCAGCAGCTTATTTCCGACAACCCGGATCAACAAGTTGATATCTACATTGGGCTCAAAGACTCTTTTGGTCGCCGACCTACCCTCTCGGAGTTATACCATGCCGGCGGATCGGTAGAAAAAATTCGCAAAGAGTATGGTGGTTGGTTTGAATTTGTACTGAGCCAAAAAGACTTAAAAGCAAAGGAAGACGATTGTTTAAAGCAATTTGGAACATTTTTAAGAGCTTTAGAAACCACTCATTTAACCAAATCTTTTAAGCTCATTTTAATAGAGGCATTTTTAGAATTAGGTGGCCTTAACGCGCCAATTGAACTGGAAGCTTTATCGATGCGTTCGTTATCAGTTCTAAAACGCCACCGGCCATTATTGCGAGATCTAACGTCACAGTTTTACGACAGTATTATAGATGACAATGTTGATCTAAAAAAATGGACTAACTATTGGCGCAGCAACCCAGTTAAGGCATGGATAGGAGAAAACAGCATAAACAGTCAGGCCTATTTTCGACTCGATGAGAAGATTTTTGCTATCAACCTTGATGTGCCTGATAAATTGCGCGATATTCTAGCGGATATAATGCAGGAATTAGTAAACTATCGCTTTCTACAGTACGAGAATCGACTGGCAAATAGTGACGTCAATTCAGAAAAACCATTAGCAGAGGTTATTTCTATTAATTCAGCACTAAAACAGTCTGTTCCCTTTTTTACCGATCTTAAAATTGCTTACGGACATTTCAAGTCAAAAAGCCATGAATACTCAAAAACGATTGATCTCCCACTCTCCTATGGCAACTTAGACCCCAAACGACATTTTGTAGTATTTGCATCAGGGAATTCAATGGATGGTGGGGAATACCAAATTAAACATGGTGACTTGTTATTATTGGAACATATTACGCCTGAGTATACTGACGATATAAGCGGTAAAACTATTGCGATTGAGCGCAATAATGCAAGTGGTGATGAGCAATACCTTCTTCGGCAAGTGAAAAAGTTAGGCGACCAGAAATACCAGTTGATAGAGCAGAATGCTGTTCATGAGCCAATAAAGTCATATACTGATATGACTTTATTGGCTCTTTTAAAAAACATCCTGGATCCTGCTGATGTTTACTGCCATCAAGAGTTTATGCGCCAAGATATTCCAGGGCTGTTCGGATTGGAATTTAATAAAGGCTTGTGGGAAGCCGGCCATATTAGGCCCAAAAATTCTAATGAGCAGTTTTTATTGGTTACGCTGAATAAGCAAGGGAAAGCCAGTGAGCATCAATACAATGACTATTTTATCGACGATAAAACATTCCACTGGCAAAGTCAGGCATCAACCAAAGCAAATAGTGCCAAAGGAAAAGCAGTTCAGTTTGACGATAAAGTGCATCTCTTTGTGAGAAAAAACAAACTTACCGCAAAAACAGCTTCACCTTTTTATTACCTTGGAAAAATAGATTACCAGAACCATCAGGGCGAGGCGCCAATGAATGTAACTTGGAAATTACACACTCCTTTACCAGCGGAATTGTTCGCTTACTTTAAGATTTAGATTGTGACTATTGACGTGGTTGAGCCGTGGTTGTCCCGGTTAAGGGTTGATAGAAACAACAATGAAGGCTATTTTTACCACACATAAAATAAAATGACCACAAGACACTAAGATTAGAGCATTAGGCTATATTCCAAGCAAGATAGACATAACGTTGCTCCGTGTTTTTATTTTTATTCTAATTGGTATGTTCGAAAAATGTTGATTACATCACTTCGAACGGCACATTAAACCAGACGTAAGTACGAATAAAATAATGGCCATTACTTTGATTTATTACATCTTTCTTATTAGGAATGTGACATGAATTTTTATACACCAGTAATACAAATAAGACACATTATTGAAAAATTATCGACCTTACTAGTAGCAACAGCTATTTTGGTCGGCTGTGGTGGCTCCTCAAGTCCCGAAAATGAATCTCCAGTTGTCCCTTCTCCTCCTGTCGTTAACAGCGCCCCGGTGGCAGATTTTAAAATTGATTGCCTTGGTTTGCAATGTAACTTTGAAAACACCAGTTCAGATAGTGACGGTCAGATTACATCTGCAGAATGGGACTTTGGCAATGGTCAAACGGGAAGTACAACGACAGCTCAAGTGAACTATGGGGAGTTCATAGAGTTTACAGTTACTTTGTCAGTAACCGATAATGAGGGCAAAACAGTGGCTACCACTAAAACTGTTTTACCTTCCAAAAATGTTGTCCTACCAACTGATGTTTCATGGACGTCATTTAAGACAGAAATTGATAAATTTTCTCTCCAGTACAAAACTCTACCAACTATAATAAATGCTGGAAATATTTGGTTTAATTCATTACAAATCTCAGAATCCAATTTTACATCTAGCGAAACGACCTTGAATGCACCTGAAAAGCCTCTTCATGGCGTTGGTTATGGCGCATTTTTAAACGTCGATTCTAATAAGCAATTAGTCTTTTATTCAAACTGGGTTCCAGGAGAACCCGCCGCAGGAAGTGCAGTGGCGCTGGAATATGAAGATGGAATTCCTACAACTTTGCATGTAAAAAGAATTGACGGTGCAACGCACCAATGGATCCTAAATAATTCAGATGGCTCTAAGCAAGTTTTATTTCTAGGCGTAGATGAGGGCAAACTTGCAGTAAATCAGGGGGCTGTAGT
>NZ_BAET01000013.1 GCF_000252165.1 Glaciecola punicea ACAM 611 | reverse complement strand
CCAGCTTAATGATACCGCTATATTACCTTTATCATCAGCAAGGTTAGAACCTAATATAAGCGATATGTTGTCTCTGTCGCCGTCGCTAACACCTGTTTGTGATTTATTTAACTCAACTAAGGCGGTTGCAACAGTAGCAGTGTCTACTTGACCATTGAAGTTGAAAGGCACTATTTGGCTGGCGTCCATCAATATCAATGTTCTTTGTGAGCACCAACCACGCTGGTTAACCGTGGCTACGCCAGCTGAGCAGTTGTTTACGTTAGTAACATCGCCAGGGATAGTTCCGGGTAAAGTACTAATGATCTTTTCAACTTCTAGCTCTTGCAAAGGCTCAAAATCTTACGCGCTCATTGACATAATAGGACTAGCAGAAACCGCGTTTGGGCGGGCGATATGTGGACCCGACACCTGTATTTTCTCTGGGCTTTGCTCAATAGCGCCCGAGTTTTGCTGTGCAAACCCAGTTTGGTTGGCAAGCATAGCAATTGAGGCTACGCCCACCGCAATGGTTAGACGAACAGAGTTCGTCAATTTTCACTTTGTAATAATGTGTGTCTCCAATACCGAAGATTTATTAATAATTTATCATTAAAACTTTTTTGTCAGTGGTGTTTTGCAGGAGGGTTTTATTATTGCCAAAAAAATCAAACTTACACTTTTCGTCTGTGCAGTAGTCCAAAAAAAAGCCCGTAAAACGAGCTTTTTTGGTCTTGTTATAATCTTGCCTTAGTCAACATTAGGACGCATATGCGGGAACAAAATAACGTCTTTAATGGTGCTACAGTCAGCAAATAGCATAACAAGGCGATCAATACCAATGCCTTCTCCTGCCGTGGGCGGAAGGCCATACTCTAGTGCAATAATATAGTCTTCGTCAAAATGCATCGCTTCATCATCGCCTGCGTCTTTTTCTTGCACTTGTTTTTGAAAGCGCGATGCTTGGTCAGCAGAATCGTTTAACTCTGAAAATCCGTTAGCAAGCTCACGTCCACCGACAAAAAATTCAAAACGGTCAGTCACAAATGGATTACTGTCATTTCGGCGTGCTAAGGGCGACACTTCCCATGGGTATTGCGTAATAAACGTAGGCTGCACAAGTTTTTCTTCCGCTGTGGCTTCAAATATTTCACATAAATATTTACCGGCGCCCCAAATACCGTCAACCTCAGGCTCTTTAATATGCAGTTGTTTGGCCATTGATTTCATTTCTGCTAAATGATTTTCTGGATCATTGATAGCCTCAGCATTTGCTTCGGGCCAATACTTTAATATTGCATCAGCCATTGATAAACGCACAAATGGCGTTGCAAAATCATATTCTATGACTTCAATTACGTCACCACGAACGTCGCGAATATGATTTTTCAGCACTGTGGTGCCCAACACATTTTGCGCAAGCTCACGTAGCATCTCCTCGGTAAGATTCATCAGATCAATAAAGTCTGCGTAAGCTTGATAAAACTCAAGCATCGTAAATTCTGGGTTGTGGCGAGTAGACAAGCCTTCATTCCTAAAATTACGATTAATTTCAAATACTCTTTCAAAACCACCTACCACTAAACGCTTCAAGTAAAGTTCCGGTGCAATACGTAAATACATATCTATATCTAAGGCCTTATGGTGAGTCATAAAAGGCTTTGCGGTAGCGCCGCCGGGAATAACCTGCAGCATGGGCGTTTCTACTTCCATAAAACGTCGTTGTGTTAAAAAACGTCTTATGCCGCTCACAATCTCACTTCTTATTCGAAAAGTATTGCGCGTGTCAGGATTTGTAATAAGGTCAACATAACGCTGTCTATATTTAGTCTCCTGATCCGCTAGGCCGTGGAATTTTTCAGGCAAGGGACGCAGTGATTTTGTGAGCAGTTGAAAGTCAGCCATATTGACATATAAATCGCCTTTACCCGATTTGTGTAAAACGCCGCTTACACCAATAATATCACCAATGTCTAAGCTACCATATTGCTCTTTCATCAGTTTCTGGGCTGGTTTATCAGCGTATGATTGAATACGACCTGTCATATCTTGCAGCAAAAAAAACGGACCTCGTTTAGCCATAATGCGACCAGCAATCGTCATCAGATTGCCCTGTTCAACTAAAGTTTCTTTGTCGAACTCACCAAACTCAGTTTGCAAGTCTTGCGCATAGTGCTGGCGTTTAAATTGGTTTGGATAGCCGTTCGAAGGACAATTCTCACGAATTTTATCTAATTTAGCTCTGCGCTCTGCAATCAATTTGTTTTCGTCTTGCTGCTCAATAGTCATCTATTTTCCGTTACTGTTTATATAAACTTAAGGTGTATTTTATCTACAAAGAGAAGTGTGATTTATAGCCCAATGAGAAACTTGCTATTACAGCCCCGATTGAAGACTCGCAATAATAAATTTATTTAGATCACCGTCCAATACTGCTTGGGTATTATGCGATTCAATACCTGTGCGCAAATCTTTTATACGAGAGTCGTCTAGTACATAAGAGCGTATTTGACTGCCCCAACCAATGTCTGACTTCGTATCTTCCATGGCTTGTTTTTCTTCGTTTTGTTTTTGCATTTCAAGCTCATATAGCTTCGCCTTGAGCTGCTTCATGGCTTGGTCTTTATTTTTATGCTGCGAGCGATCATTTTGACACTGCACTACCGTATTGGTGGGCAAATGCGTAATACGCACAGCAGAGTCAGTTCGGTTTACGTGTTGGCCACCTGCACCCGAGGCACGATAAGTGTCGATGCGCAGGTCTGCTGGATTAATATCTATTTCAATATCGTCGTCTATTTCTGGGTAGGCGAAGGCCGATGCAAATGAGGTATGGCGCCTACTGCCTGAGTCAAAAGGTGACTTTCTGACTAAGCGATGCACACCTGTTTCGGTGCGCAACCAGCCAAAAGCATAATCACCTGTAAACTTAATAGTAGCGCTTTTAATGCCTGCTACATCGCCATCAGACAGCTCAATAAGTTCAGTTTTGAAACCTTGGCGTTCACCCCAGCGCAAATACATTCTTAAAAGCATGTCTGCCCAATCTTGCGCTTCGGTGCCGCCGCTGCCAGACTGAATGTCAATGTAGCCATTGTTTGCATCATTTGGACCAGAAAACATGCGCCGAAACTCTAGGGCTTCTAAGTCTTTTATAAGGCTGTTAAGTTCTTGCTGAGCTTCGTCAAAGGTTTCTTGATCATCGGCTTCTATGGCTAATTCTAGCAAACCCTCTATGTCTTGGCTGCCTTGATGCAAGTTTTGAATAGTGTTCACAACAAGTTCAAGCGCTACTTTTTCTTTACCTAGTAACGTTGCTCTTTGAGGGTTATTCCATACATCGGGGTTTTCTAACTCTCGAGAAACTTCTTCTAACTGTTCGACTTTACTGTCGAAGTCAAAGATACCCCCGAAGCGAATCAGCTCGCAGGCGAATATCGGCTAAGGCGTTATTAATAGGGTTTACTTCAAACATGAGATCGCTTCGCTTAGTTCTACAATGGCAAGATTGTACGCAAAATGGCGTATTTTTAACAGCGTAAATATATTTCAATCTACGCTTGGTGCTTAGTTTTGGCCAATGCAAGGTTTTACAAAGGCCAATTTGGCAGATACAGAAGATTTATGCTACCCGTTTTTAAGCGCATTAGTGTAAGTGACCGACTGTTTGCCTAATGCATGAAGCTTTTTCAAGGTAGCTTCATCAACCACTTTGCCACTTGTATCTACAAGGCCAGAAACCTTGCCAATTGCCTGTTGGGCTGGATGCACATACATGCCAATGTTGGCTAGTAGCGTTCTGAGTGCGGCTAATGCTCTTATGCCGCCTAAAGCACCAGGAGAGGCCGCCATAATTACGGCAGTTTTACCTTTAAAAGCCTGCAGTGGCTTTTCGCCGTCTTCCATGCGTGAAGCCCAGTCAATTGCATTTTTTAAGGCGGCGCTGTAGCTGCTATTATACTCAGGTGTTGCAATTAAAAAACCATCATGCTCCATCATTAGGGTTTTAAGTTTTTTAGCACCGTCTGGAATACCCGATACTGCCTCGTCTTCCTCGCTAAATAAAGGTGCTTTAAAATCGTTCAAATGTACGATCGTGACTTTACAGCCAGCAGCTCTTGCACCTTCGCTGGCGGCAACCACTATGCTATGGTTATATGAATGCTGACGAAGACTGCCACTAAAAGCCAATAGTTTACACATACAGATCCTTTAAGTTTGGGGTATTAAATGTATTAGTTAGTAAAGTTTACGCGATTGGGGTGAATTTGTTCATGCCTGCTCAACAATATAAGGCTAAATCCCAAACCGTTACGCTGCCCCACAGCGTAAAAATTAAATGCGCGCACGCATCTACATCTTTTGCATAGTACCAATACCCAACAAATCTAGCCCTAATTTAAGCGTGCTTGCGGTCAATACGCACAAACTCAGACGCGTATGCTTACTTTGCCTACTTACATCATCTTTTAAAATGGGGCAGGCTTCATAAAAGCGCATATAAAGTGATGCTAATTCATATAAGTAGGTGCACAGAATATGCGGTGTTGCTTCTATTGCGACTAACTCGAGCGCGTTTTGACACTGCAATAAGTGCAAACAAAGTGCCTTCTCAGCGTCTTGCTCAATACTCATCTCAATAGTGCTTTGTGCGTGGGCAGCAGGATCAAATTTTGCTTTTTCAAAAATACTCTGAATGCGAGTATACGCATATTGTAAATAAGGTGCGGTGTTGCCCTCAAAGCTCAGCATGGCATTCCAGTCAAACACGTAGTCGGTAGTTCTATTTTTGCTTAAATCGGCGTATTTAACCGCGCCAATTCCTAGCGTTGACTTCATTTGAGCAAGCTGTTGTGGATCAATATCAGGCTTACGCCCTAGCACTAGTTTCTCGGCCCGCTCAACGGCTTCATCGAGTAAATCAATTAGCTTTACAGTGCCGCCAGTTCTGGTTTTAAAAGGCTTGTTGTCTTTGCCTAACATCATGCCAAAAGGACAATGTTGATAGGCTTCGTCAGGCTGCATAAAATTAGCTTTTCTAGCCACCATTTCGGTTTGTTTAAAATGCAGCGCTTGTCGTGCATCGGTGAATATGAGCGTGCGATCAGCCTGTAATACTGACGAGCGATGACGAATGGCGGCTAAGTCTGTAGTGGCATAAAGATAGCCGCCACCAGATTTTTGCACAATATACACCGCAGGCTTGCCGTTTTTATCTGCAAGCTCCTGCAAAAAAACAACTTGAGCGCCTGCATCTTCTTGCGCAATGCCCTTCTCTTTTAATATGCTCACTACAGTGGCTAAGTCGTCGTTATAAGCGCTTTCGCCCATTACGTCTTGGCGCGACAGTGACACGCCAAGCGTTTTGTAAATATCTTCAGAATGGCTAATGGACACATCTATAAAGTTTTTCCAAAGCGCCAAGCATTCCTTATCACCACCTTGCAGACGCACCACATATTGGCGCGCGGTGTCGGCAAAGCCTTCCTCATTATCGAAACGCACTTTAGCTTCACGATAGAAGTCTTCTAAATCACTTAATGCGGTTTCAGCAACCTGATCCTGCGCTAGCTTGTCTTGAAGATGGGCTAGCAGCATGCCGAACTGCGTACCCCAATCCCCCATGTGGTTTTGACGGATAACATTGTGGCCTAAAAACGCTAAGCACCTAACCACTGCATCACCGATAATAGTAGAGCGTAAATGCCCCACATGCATTTCCTTTGCTAGGTTTGGCGCAGAGTAATCAACCACCACGTTTTTGGCAGGCACAATGTCAATGCCTAAGCGTTTATCGCTAAGTACTGCGCTTAGTTGCGCAGACAACCACATATTATTTATATGGATATTAATAAAACCAGGACCCGCAATTTCTAGGGTTGACGCCATGTCACTTATATCTACAGCGTCTATTATTTGCTGGGCAATATCCCTTGGGTTTTGTTTTAATTTTTTTGCTAGGCCCATCGCGCCATTAAACTGATATTCACCAAAACCTTTTTTGGTATTTTTAGCCACGGGTACAGGAGCATCAGTGAAGCCCAAGATGTTTAGGGCTGAGGTAAAACGTTCGACTAATAGTTGTTGAATATTCATGTGGTAAAAAAAGCCTATAAGGAAATATGGTTATCGGGTAGTGCTATTGTTCACGCGTGGCAGTAAATTTAATATCGGGGTAGCGCTCTTGCGCCAAAGATAAATTAACCATGGTGGGGGCAATATAGGTTAAGTTGTCACCGCCGTCGTAAGCCAGGTTTATTTCGGTTTTGCGCATGAACTCTTCTACCTTGCGAGGATCACCATATACCCAGCGAGCTGTACTAACATTGACGTGCTCATACAATGCATCCACATTATATTCAGCTTTTAGCCTAGCCACAACTACGTCAAACTGCAGCACCCCTACCGCGCCTACAATTAAATCGTTGTTCATGAGCGGGCGAAATACTTGTACCGCGCCTTCTTCAGCTAGCTGTATAAGGCCTTTTAGCAACTGCTTTTGTTTGAGTGGATCGCGCAAGCGTATACGTTTAAATAGTTCAGGCGCGAAGTTTGGAATGCCCGTAAAAGCATATTTTTCACCGCTGGTGAAAGTGTCACCTATACGCATAGACCCGTGGTTATGCAGGCCGATAATATCACCAGCGTAGGCTTCATCTAGTAGGCTTCTGTCGCCGGCTAAAAAAGTAAGCGCGTCAGAAATACGTACATCCTTACCTATGCGGCTATGGTGCATCTTCATACCTTTTTCGTATTTGCCAGACACTATTCGGCAAAAGGCAATACGATCTCGATGCTTTGGGTCCATGTTAGCCTGAATTTTAAATACAAAACCACTAAAAGATGGTTCTTTAGCTGCTACGAATATGTCGGCATCGGTCTGTCTGCCAATTGGCGCAGGCGCCCAATCAATGAGGCCGTCAAGCATATGATCAACCCCAAAGTTACCCAATGCGGTACCAAAGAATACAGGCGTAAGCTCACCTTTTAAGAAGGCTTCATGTGAAAACTCATGTGACGCGCCGCGCACTAACTCAAGCATTTCTCTTAATTCTTCAGCGTAGATACCAATAGCACTGTCAAGCTCGGGGTTATCGATGCCTTTTATTGTTTTAATAGCTTGAATGGTGTGGCCTTGGCCCGTTTTATACAAGATGGTTTCATCGCGCAGTAAATGATAAACGCCTTTAAATTCTTTACCCATGCCGATTGGCCAGGTTATTGGCGCACACTTTATTTTGAGTATGTCTTCCACTTCATCAAGTAAATCGATAGGGTCACGAGTGTCTCGATCTAATTTATTAATAAAGGTTAAAATAGGAGTATCACGCAGTCGCGTAACTTCCATAAGCTTGATTGTTCTGGCTTCAACACCTTTAGCCGCGTCAATTACCATTAAGCATGAATCTACGGCGGTCAGTGTACGATAGGTATCTTCTGAAAAGTCGGCGTGTCCAGGCGTATCAAGTAAATTAACTAAGTGGTCAAGATACGGAAATTGCATAACTGACGTAGACACAGAAATCCCTCGCTCTTTTTCCATCGCCATCCAGTCAGATTTAGCGTGCTGACCCGATTTTCTGCCTTTTATCGTGCCGGCAACTTGAATAGCATTACCAAACAAGAGCACTTTTTCGGTAATCGTAGTTTTACCCGCGTCGGGATGCGAAATGATAGCAAACGTTCTTCGCTTATTGATTTCACTAATAAAATTGCTATCGCTCATATCCATTAAACCCTTATTTACACTTAATTAATTTAACAATGATCGCGTCAGCGAAAACCGCGTCGTATTCTACCGAAATTTATGTTCTTCTGCTTCGCTAAATTCGGCATTTAACCCAACAAAACGATCGACTAAATCGCCCGCTACGGCAATATCTTTTTTAACAGCAGCGCATCATCAAAGGTGTTGTTAACCAAGCGATAATAGTTTTTGCGAGTAGTAACGAGAGCAAAACCATGCTTTTCATATAAAGCCTTTGCCGGTTTATTTTTCTGGGCAACCTCAAGTAAAATATAATCGTCGCGGCGACGATTGGCGTCACTAATCACATGCGAAAGTAAGGTGCTCGCAATACCTTGTCTTCTTAAATCTGGCAGAGCACAAATGTCTTCTATTTCGACCTCACCAAGCACCACAGTAATCAGCGCATATCCCACACATTCATTATCTATTATAGCAATTAAAGAGTTTGGCAGCATGAGTGCTTTTTCAAAGGTGGTAAATTGCCAAGGACTATCTCGATGCGCACAAAATATTGAATATGCCCGTTGATGCAAACTAATTGCATCAGCCGAATAAACAATACGAATATTATTCACCGTTTTAGTCAACGTATTGGCGAATACTTAGCCAAATTGACTTTTTAATATTGGCTTCGTTTGCATAGCTTACCAGAGGGAGATGGAGTGTTTGCGTTTTACTGTTAAACAGCGGTTGGCTGCTATCAAATAAGCAACTTTGGGGTGAAATTTTGAGTAATTTACATACATCGGCAATCCATGGCATTTGCTTGAGGTCAATGGGCACAGTGGGCTCATACAGACTTATACCCATAGCTAAAAGCTGCGCTTTTTGCTGGGCTGAAAAATGCTGGCAACTGGCGGTTAATGAAGCAGACACGTTCTTAAGTTCCTATTAGGCGCTATATATATGCCAGTTACTTGCGCCCGTTGGCATGAAAAAGTGGCAGGAGTGGAGGGACTCGAACCCCCAGCCATCGGTTTTGGAGACCGCTGTTCTACCAATTGGAACTACACTCCTATTGCCGATGGCATTATAGCGAGCATTGTGAATAAATAAAGGACTTTATTTTGAAATGTTAAGCGACGTTTCCCATAATTCGTAGGTAAAGCTCACCATAACACTGGCTTGATGCATTTTATCACATACTTCTTGTATGTCTCGACTAGCCAAATTTGCATAATAAATACACAAGCTTTTTATTTCACTTTGGTTTAAATTATTAATGGTGCAGCAGCTAGCCATATCAAAATAACGACAGCCCATACCCGCATATTCCCAATCAAAAACAGGCCCGTTTAAATAACTAATATGATCAATGTGCAAATCGTTATGGCAAAGCACGAATTCATCAATGCAGACGTCCAAATAGCGTTGCCACTGCTGTTTAACCTGCAAATATTTTTGCTGAAGCTGCGGTGATGGAGACTCAATTTTATCCCAGTACACTTCCCAGTGCTCATCTAATGCAAGCAGCGGCGCTGACACGAACGAGCTATGCACCTTGTACAATACTTCGGCCAAGGTTTCTACTTTATCACCCATGGCGTTACCCGAGTTGACCTTACGCCCATGTTTTGCGTCTTCATGCTGGCGAATGTCGACCCACTGCTCACAATAAACCTTGCCGTTTACGCTTAAAAAAACGGGTGCTGGCGCTAAGCCTAAAATAGCAAGCTCTTCTTGCATCCTAAATACTTGCCTTCGATCTACAGGCAGCAATTCGTTGCTATCAAACAGTTTTAGCATCAGCGTTTTATCGCCATCACAAACTTTAAAGTTACGATTGATGGTGCCGCTTCTAATACGATTTATCTCAAAATTAGGGCTGGTGACATCCACCACCTCATAACGCTCAAGCATTTTGAGAATGGATAAGCGATCTTTTTCTTTCTTCAAAGGTTTAGGCGACATAGTCCTTTCCCTGACGGTACACACTTTGCCAATGCATTAGACCTCTTAATGCGAGCACAAGGTAAATGAGCATAAGTACTGTCGTTAAGTATAAGCCTCTGTCGTATAAAAGCACCATGCTCACGACGTTAATAATGCTCCAATAAATCCAATTTTCTAACTTTTTAGTGACCGTTAAATAAGTAGTAATGAGCGAAAATACGGTCAGGGTAATGTCGAGTAGTACAAGCTCATAGTTAAGAAATTGAATCGCAATAAAAAAAATAACGGTGCTTGTTACGGCGCCAAACAGTAGGACACTAACATGATTGTGCCAGTTCATACGCGAAATGCTAACTTTTTTATCTCCGCTTCTGCCCCAATAAATAAATCCCCACACCGCCACTGCCATGTAGTAGACATTTAATATCATTTGAAAAAAAAGCGTAACATCCCAGTAAATATAGGCGTATAAGCATGTGCTTATAAACCCAGCAGGCCAACACCAAAGAGACTCTTGAGCGGCCAACCAAACATACACCACCGCTAACAAGACAGCGAAAACCTCGCTTATACTTTGCTGCTGCCACTGTTGCGAAACGGCTTCAAAAAATGCCAATGTCAGGATAAGTTCATATGCGTGGCATTTAGAAACTTACATACAAAAACAGCCTGCCCGACTTGTTCAAACGTGGTTTTCATTTCGGTTTGTATCACCTTCATTACATACGCAAACTCGCCGCTCACCAAGGTAGAAGTGTGGCTTGTTTGCACGTGTAAATGCTGATCGGTGTTTAATCTATCTATAAAATCTTTGATGTAGGGCACATACTCTTGATGCAGCGGATAAAGAGAAATTTCAACGCCTAACTGCAGGGTGTTCTCATTCATAATTTTTCTCATGTAAAGTTGTGTTAGTGTCAGTTCATCTTTGCTGTCAATTATGTATAGTCGCCTTTATATCTAATCGCAGTAAGATATAAAGGCGTCATAGAGGCGTCATAGCACAGTGTTAAGCCTACTCCCAATCATAGTTAAACGTTACGCCTATTTGGCGAGGTTGGCCAAACTGAAAATACGGGCCGTTAGTGCTGTAGCCGTCACGTGGATCATTAGGGAAGCTACCAAAGCCGCGCGTCACAATCGCCTTGTCGGTCACGTTTTTTACCCACAGCTTGAAAGAGTATGCGTGCTTTCCCATTGCCCGCCAGGTTAGTTCAGAGTTAATGACAGTGGTAGAAGGTGCGCGCACATCATGGTTTATACCTAATCTAAAATCATCTTTTACGTCTATATCTACAAACCAGTTTACGCTAGTTGAGAGCTGCCAGTTAGACGCCAGATAGGCAGTGTATTTAGGCGCATGCGCCTGTTGCTGAATGCCCACAAACTCGCCATTTTCTTTTGTATAACCCCCAAATGTAGCATCTAGGTAACCCACATTAGTTTGTAAATACCAGTTTCCTGCAATATCCCACGTACCTGAAAATTCAAAGCCTTTATTCGTGCCCGTGTCAGCATTGCCAATGGCGTCGGCGAATGAACTTGCGCCTGTATCGTCAATCGCAAAAAGGACAGAGTCGCTAACCTGCGCGTCGTCTCTTTGCATGTAAAAGAACGTTAAATTAAGAGTGGCCAAGCCGTCATAGGCGCGGCCTTTTACCCCTATCTCGTAGTTCATATTATATTCTGGGTCAAATGTACGGCTATCAGCGGCAAGTCGGGCATCTATATTATAACCTGCAGCTTTATAACCGCGCGAAATACTGGCAAAAACTAAGTTCTCACCTAACTGGTAGTCAAGCGCAAGCGAAGCTGCCACCAAGGTGTCACTTATGTTTGAGCTGCCGACTGCATCTGCAAAGTCAGTATTGAAACGCTCGACCCGCCCTGCACTGGTAATGTTTGTTTTGTCGTTAAGCACATGCACGTACTGACCAAAGACTGATTGATTAGAGCGCTCATAAGTACTCAAGTAATCACTTTCAAAAAAAGTATTCTGGCGTAATAAATCTTCATCGCTATCGGTAATATTAGCGCCAAGTAAGTAGCTGTTTTGCCCTCTTGCAATTGTACTTGCAAGCTTTATATCAAGTCCGGTTCTTTTTATATCACGCTGATAAAAATCAAATGACGAATAGCCATCAGGGTGTATTCCGACAAATGTCCAATCTTCATCAAAACCGTATTCGGTTTGCGCATCTAACAAATAAGCACTAACCTGTAGTTTGTGTTGGTCAAATCGGTAGTTATATTTTAAGCTGCCTGCGCTAGCATCCACCCTGTCAAAACCAGGTTTGTCTGCAAGCGTTGAGGCATTGTCAAGCGAAAAAATGTCATAGCCGTTGTCTATATCAAAAGTGAACGCGCTTATATCTAAGCTGCTAACGGCATTGAGGGCAACGCTGGTAATAATAGACGCGGTGGTTTCGTCAATGCGATTGGTGTCGTCTGTGTTTAAAAAAGCGTTTTTGATAAAACCATCGCTTTTAGTCTGTTGTATAGAGACTCTTGTAGATATATTGTTTGATAAGGCATTTGAGTAAGTGCCGGCGAGCCGAGACTCGTTAAATTGCCCGTAACTGATATTAACATTGGCAAATAAATCATCGCTTGGCGCGTTGCTCACTAGCTTCACTATACCACCAATGCTATTTGCGCCGCTGGCAACTGACTGTGGTCCAGACAACACTTCTATCTGCCTTATATCATTAACGGTCGCTAAGCCGCCAATGCCGGAAATATCGATGTCGTTTAGAAACAAACCAATCGACGGGTTAATCGGCTCAGCGAACTGCGAACGTTCGCCTATGCCTCTAATTTGCAAAAACTTGCCACGTGAAGCGCCACTCGAAAAATTCAAGTTGGGCACCATGCCAATAATATCTTGAATGTGCCTCGCTTGGCGTGAGTTAATAGCGGCCTCACCTATAACAAAGGCGCTGGCGGGTAGTTCAGATAAATCTCGCTGCGATAAATCAGCCGTAACCACAATTCGTTCAACTGACGTTAAATCATCACGGCCTGCTTGTGAACTATCGTTACCCTCGATTACTTGCATAGCATGAAGGCTAGACGCATATAAAAGGCTGCAAGAAATAGCAATTGGCGTGAGTAATAATGAAACTTTTTTTGATGTCTTATACATGTATGGATCTCTTCAAGAATACGAAAAGATCCGGCAACCGTGGCATTGAGAAGGTAAGTAATTGACCATTCCTACGCCGGTACTAACCGGATCAGGTAACTAAGGGTTCTCTTAATGAATCTCAGCGAATTAACGCACCCCTTGGTTCAACATAAGTATGAGGTAAACATAAACCTAAGTTTATTAGTTAAAAATCATACTCGCGCAGAGAATAGCAAGAATCAGGCAATAATCAATGCCTGTTTACGCATTGTTACTAAAATTTTAGCGATTTATTGCCAAGTGAGTTAATCTCAACAAATATAGTATGAACTCAACTTTCTGGATTATCGTGACTATGTTAAAAAATGATGCCGAATAAAGAAGCATTCACAAAATGGCTTAGCGTAAAAAAGACGGGCTTTCACCATAGGCAGTTCTTACTTTTATCATTGCCTTTAGATGAAGCAATGTTTTTCCTAGAGGCTGTAGTGGCAGATTATAAAGACAGCTCTGTTGTTTCAAATAACTTATGCATAAGCCATGTGAAACACATCCCTTTAACTCGCTACCAAGACTATTTGGGACAGCAAACCAACTCTCTTATTTTTGATGCCAGAAATGGGTTTCACTTAAATGCGCTGTATGCAAGCGCTGGCATGGTTCAGGCAGGCGGAATTATTGTGGTGCTGCTGGCATCTGAAAGCTCATATAAGCCAAATTTAGGCCCACTAAAGTTTAGCTATGGGTATACACCTAAAACATCATATTTCACTGACGTTTTTATACGACACGTTAAAAAAAACAATGGAGCTTACGTAGATCCCACGCACTCGTTTTTCCCAAGTAGTGCCATATCATCTCCTTTGAAGCAAGCAATTGAACACGAAACACAAACAAATCAGCAAGACTGGCAACTATCAAAAGACCAGACTGATATCGAAACCAAAATAACGCAAAGGATCAATGCTAAAGCATCCACGGGGTCAGTTTCAATTATTCTTGGCCCACGCGGAAGGGGCAAGTCTTCGTTGATAGGTCATATTGCAAGTAGATTATCCGCTAAGGTAAATAACCAGAATACCCCTGTCGTGGTCAGTGCATTAAAGAAACGTCAATTACAGCGTTTTTACGACGTGAACACAGCGAGCCAAGCTCCCTACGAAGCGAACCGTAATGCACCTTTAGAAAAACATGCTATTCAAAAAAATGAAATTAAATTCTACGCGATGGATGAGATCACCGCACTTGCCCCGCCCCATTCCATAGTGATTATTGATGAATTAGCGTCGATCGCGCCGGCGCTGCTTAAGCGTACTATTTCTCATTTTTCACACTGCATACTTACTGGCACTACAGACGGTTATGAGGGTAGCGGCAATGGCTTTATACATAGAGTATTGCCTTACTTAGTCTCCCATAAAAATACGCACGTATACACCTTAAGCAAACCGTTTAGGTGGCTAAAAGGAGACACCGTAGAAACGTGTTTACACTCACTGCTTGGTTATATGCCAAATATGGGATCATCGACAAGAACCGCACACACAACTGATAAATCCTTACAGAGCAAGATAAATAAAGATGTTTTACATGATGTACAATTTGGAATCATAGACAAAACAATATTGGTCAAAAGCAATAAGCTTTATGCTCAAATATTTACATTGCTTAGCGACGCCCATTATCAAACCACCCCTAACGATATTGTAAGAACCTTAGATGCTAATGACTGCATAATAGCAATCGCCTATAAAAACAGCTCCCATATCAATAAGGCCAATCGTCAAGTGCTAGGCGTAGCCATTTTGTTTGAAGAGGGAGGGGAACTCCTTTCATCACTAAAGCATGACATAAGTCTTGGTAAAAGAAGGGTGCAAGGACATTTGAGTCCTCAGGCACTGTCACTCTACTTATTAGATTCTGATTTGTGTGAACTGAAGTATTTACGCATCAACAGAATTGCAGTCAAGCACGCGCATAAACGACTTAACATAGGCACTAATCTGCTGCAGTTTTGTGAACAATACGCGCATTCTACAAACGTTGACTGTGTTAGTGTATCTTATGGTTTTACTTCTTCTCTATATTCGTTTTGGCTAAAAAATGACTTTACAATGGCTAAGCTTGGACATCGTATTGATACTGCTAGTGGAACCTGCAGCCTATTAATGCTTAAACCATTGCGTGATATCCCTAAATTGAGCAAAAGTTTACTGCAGTTTCGCTTACAAATAGAACGACAGTACTTACGCGAAACGCATAAACGCTTACACACTTTATATCAAAGCATATATCAAACCTTTAAAGCGGATTTTATGTTTACCGATACAGTGCATAAGCAATTTGTCAATAAAGCGCTTAAACGCTACTTAGCAAAAGATATAAATTTAGAAAAAATAGCGCCTATCTTGCTATGGTTGTTAACACACGACGATGCTCACATCTTACCGATATCGGCACGGTCCATCCAAGAACTGATACTAAGATATCATGAAAAAGGTATTCATAAGCCGGAAAAGTGTGAAATAGAACATGTCGTATTTAGTGCTGTTAGCGATATTTTTAGGGTATATACGGAACAGGATCACCTCTTTGACTACTTATGAATCTATATTTCAAGGCAAAAAAAAACCCGCTAATGTAAGCGGGATTTCGATTATCTACATTCGTCTATATTTTAACGCCACGATTTTCAGCTTTTTGCTTGATATAAGGTATCCAAGCTAAAGCATTCCTGCGTAAGCTGGGATCTTTCTGAGCCTCGGTAGCATGCTCATAGGCTTTCCGAAAATTACCCATATAGAAATTAGCTTCCATCAACGAGAAATGCACCTTGCCCTCTTCGTCTATGCCCGACTCTATAGATTTAGTAAGCGCCGTTATAGCCCCTCTATAATCTTCCGCCGTTAACAATAAAACACCTTGCTTGCGGTAATGGTCAGGATCAGCGCTTTTTGCTGCGGCCTGTCCATAATACTTAGCCGCTTCGCTGTACTCACGTGCTAACTGAAGCGTATTTGCCAAACTGGCAATGTCACTAGCTTCCGATTCAAGCATACCCGACGCCATGTATTTCTTTTGCAACTGAGCAGACTTATAAGGCACATCACTTGAGGCATATAGCTGGGCTAAAGCCTTAAACTCTGACCGTTTTGTTAAATATCCTTGTTTATGTGCTAATGAGAACGTAGAAAGTGCTTTGGTATAGTCCTCTACCAACATGTAGAAAAAGCCTAGCTGTGACCACCAGTTTTTCTCTCCTGGGAACAAGGAAACAAGTATTTCAGCAACCTCAACGGCGCCATCATATTGTTTTTTCTCGTGAAAAGCATTTATCTTTAATGCGAAAGGGTTCTTGTTTGGTTGAACATAATTCGCAATAGCAAGATCGGCGGTAAGTAGCACATTATCAAAGTCTTTCATTTCAGTATAAGCTTTCGCCATACGCGTATAAATGTCCGGATCTTCTTTACAGGTAAACGACATCCATTTCTTATAATACTTGATGGAGTTTTCATACTTTTCTTCTTGAATAGACAAGTCAGCCACCAACTTTAAAATATCGGCTTGGTCTTTATCATTCAAAACGCCTAAATCAGCAGCCCGTGTAAGCAGTGATAGAGCCTCTAACTGTTTACCGTCTTCTGACACCAACAATTGTCCAAGAAATCTATTAACAGTTGCGGTATCAAAATCTTCTTTTGAATCAATATCCCGCAGCATGCTGATTGCTTCTTTAACCCTTTCTCTTTCGTCAAGCTCTTCGTTTAGATAGACTTCATATGCTCGCTGAAGCTTCTTACCAGAACGCTCGCCTAACAGCTGTGTTTTGGCCGGTTCATAACCCGGACAAACAATAGCAGCTGACTGTTGCGCAATCGCAAGTGTCGAATATGAACCAAACAAAGCGACACCAGCTGTCATCAAGACTTTATTTAATTTTTTCATATTAATCATCTCCGCCTAAACTAAATTCTAGTCGAACTCTCAAACCAGGCTGTCTTTGTGCAATACCGTCGACAACTTTTGGTCTGTACTTCCACTTACGCAGTGCTCTTTTTGCTTCACGGTCAAAAATTCGTTTTGGATCTGCTTCAAGCACCTCTACATCCTCAACCCCGCCCACCTCGTTGATGGTGAACGATAGGTCAACCCATCCTTCTTTTCCATCACGTGCCGCTTCGGGCGGATATTTTGGATCTATACGCACTATTGGCGTTGCATCACCGTCACGCATCATCGCGCCAATGCCGCCTATATTTACGCCAACACTGCCCGTATCGATACCCGGTATATTTATACTAAAGGCATTTGCATCAGGCTCCGCTGCATCAGGCTCTACCATTTCAACTTTAGGCGGCTCCTTAGGCGGAGGTGGTGGTGGTGGTGGCCTGCGCACGCGTGTGTTTAAGTTTTCGTCTGGGTCGGCCATAATAATATCAATAATGGGTGGCGGATCTACTGGCTTACCCGCCACGCCATCGTTTTCAATTAATTTTGCCATCAGCACAAACAGTGAGAAAGCCACCACGCCACCAAGGAATATTGATGCAATAAATCTAATCATTATTAACTCCTTACCGCAATAGCGACTTTGTCAACACCAGCCTGTTTAACCTGATCCATTACTTTGATTACTACACCATGTTTCGCTTTCACGTCTGCCTCTATGTATACGGCATCAGTAGGCTGCTCTAACAATAATTTCTCTACGTTAGGCCTGACTGCTTCTAGCGAAATTTCACGGCGATCAATCCACACTGCACCATCTTCAGTGACCGCAATAAAAATATTCGCATTTTTGAATTTAGTTGCAGTTATGCCTTCAGGTTTGTTTACGTCAATACCGGCTTGCTTAACAAATACTGTTGTTACAATAAAGAATATGAGCATGATAAACACAATGTCGAGCATTGGCGTCATATCAATTGCTGCATCATCTTGAAGTTCTCTAACTTTACGTCCCATAACAACCTCTCTTAATTATGTGGCAAGCTGTCGACTAACTGCTCTTTCAAATTCTTAGCTTTTGCTTCAATGCGTGAGCTTACAAATAATCCAGACAGAGCTGCAACCATTCCTGCCATTGTGGGAATAGTTGCCATCGAAATACCCGCAGCCATCAATCTTGGGTTACCAGTACCTTGGGTGGCCATTGTCTCAAATACGCCAATCATTCCTGTTACAGTACCTAATAACCCTATTAGAGGACACATTGCGACTAAAGTTCTGATTATTATCAGTCTAGCGGTCAAACCGTCAGAGGCTTGTGAAATCCATGCCTCACGAATTCTATGTGCATGCCAAGAGGTAGTGTCAACTCGCGCTTCCCAATCATCAATAATTTTCTTTCTTATTGGTGGAAAAACCGACGTTAAATACCAATAGCGCTCTATCATTAATGCCCACATTAAGAAGAGAGCGCCGGCAACAAAATACAGTACGTCGCCTCCTGCTGACAAGAATTCTCTAACCGTTTCCCATAAGCCTACTAGGAATAACATATTATGCTTTCTCCGACTCTGCATGCGCAGCGATAACGCCTGCAGTCTGCTCGTCAAGTATGTGAACAATCGACTTAGCACGACCTGCAACAATGCTGTGCATCAGTATTAGCGGCAATGCTGCGATTATACCTTGGGCAGTGGTTACAAGTGCCATAGAAATCGAACCCGCCATAATGCGTGGGTCACCCGTTCCAAACAAGGTTATTTGTTGGAACGTCGCAATCATCCCTATAACCGTACCTAGAAGACCTAACAGCGGTGCAATTGCAGCAAATATCTTAATAATATTGACCCCTGCATCTACCCGCGGTAGCTCTTTGAGAATGGCTTCATCGAGTTTTAACTCTAACCCTTCTACATCAGCTTTTTTGTTGGCATTGTAAACAGTTAATATACGCCCTAGTGGGTTGGCATTGGATGGATTGTCGATGTTGTTCATTTGTTTTCTCATTTTGCCACTAACAATCGTTAGCTGAACAATTTTAAAAACACCAATTGATAAACCAATTGCTAACATAACCGTGATTATATAACCAACTAAACCACCTTGATGGTAACGGTCAGACATGGTGGCTTTTTGCTTGAACAAGTTTAGTATCACGCCACGTGATGGGTCAACAAACGTCGGTATAAATCCACTAGTGGCATTTAATAAGTTTTGTGTTGATGCTACCTGGTGCCCGTCCGGCTGGCGACCTAAAGGACGGATAGTCTGTGTGGCTTCATCAAACACTAAATATCCCTGTTCACCAATTAAGTTGAACGTACCCACGCGTAACACTTCTTGAGACGACGAACCACCTGTTAAATCGACTACGTCAGCAGTGAATTTAGATATTTGGCCAGACTCAGTCATTTCAGTTTGCAATGAAATCCATAGCTCTTCTAACTCACGAATGTTAGGAAGGCCCTTAGAGTCTTGTGCCATTTCTTGTAGAAACGACTCACGACCTGGAAATTCAGCACTAACTATAGAAGTTGATATGGTGCCGTATGCATCGGCTGATGCCTGGCGTACTACGCCAAACATTTCACCTAAAGTACCGCTTGCTTGGTCTAACTCAATTTCTTTGTCTATGATGGTTTGTTCGTTTGCGGCAAATTGTGCGCCTAAACGATCACCACGTTGCTCTTCATCTCTTAATTGCCCTTGAGCTCTGCGCAAAAGTGCCTGCTTGTCAGCGCGTGCACTGGTAAATTCTGCCTCACGCTCTTGATTAACACGTGCTTCAGACACACGATCATTTTTAACTTGGTTAAGTAATTCTTGCAAACTAGTTGGTGCCGGTGCTTGTGCACTGGCCATACTCGCCATCAAAGTGATAGAAGCAGTTGCGATAAGCGCTTTTATTGTTGTTTTCATTTACCTTACTCCGCCGCTTTGATTGGTAATTTAATTAAGTCTTCGGGTACTAGACCCCCTGCCATACGGGTTGCTTGAATAACTGAATTGAGATATTCATCGCCTAACTTTTGCCAGCTTCTGGTGTCATTGTCCCAAGCCCAAGCTGTTTGCTGATCAAGCGTTAACGCTAGCAATGCTGTTCTGCCAAGGTTAAAGAACTCAACTGAAATATCTTCACCGTTTACCTGAATATTTCCTTCGTATGCATTAATGCGGGTGCCGTATGCATTTTCAATTGAGTATGCATCAAGCACTAAACGAAACTGCTCAGAAACAGTGACACTTGAGTTACCCATTACGTCACGTAAACGCTGAACACGATCAAGACGCTCTTGCTTATTGATCGGAACGTCTAGGTTAATAAACTTCTCTAAGCTGTCTATCATGCGGCCCATAAGCGGAACAATATTCTGTTTGGTTTCTTCAATTGAGTCTATTTGACGCTGCAAAGAATCCACCACACGCTGTTGGTCGGTAACCAGCCGGGCAACGTAATCATTGTATATTTTAAGATTCTCTGTTTGATCGACAACCGCGCGATAATCAATCAACAGCTCTTGAGATTGCTCAAAAAGACCATTTATCTTTTCTTGAGACTGAGCCGCTGCCACATGGATTTTACGCTGTTCCGTTTGCACTTCTTCTAGCGGACCGGCAAAGGCCATACTTGCTGATGTAAGTGCTAAAGCACCAACAATGCAAGCTGCGATTTGAGTTCTATTGCTCATTTTGGACATATTCCCAACCATTAAAGTCTGTTGTTAAGGCCACTGTGGGACCTAATAAGGTTTATAGTTATTTATATTTATGCCATTACAAAGTCCGGCACACCTATAAATACTCACAGGATGTTGCATAAATGTCAAGAAACTCGACACCCTTAAACAAAAAAAAGTGTTTATATTTTTCTTGATTTTTAGCTAAAGGTGATTTGTTGTCAATAGTTCATTACCAAGTATCTTGTTAAAACATATTTAGCGTTAACAAATTATTTAGTAAATTGCTTTCGTCGCAGCGCCTTAGCCGATTTTCTTTTGCTTAACCTACGACAAACTACGCTTACACAGCAGTTGCAAAAAAATTCATCAAAATTATCACCGCGCCGTTACACGACTTACACAGCTATATTGGCTTACTCACGCCCGTCAAATGAGAAAACAGATGAAATTAGATGATAATATTCTTAATTATCATGAACATATGGTATTTAAACATATTGTGGAAATGGGGCTGGAAACAGCAAAAGGCCACGACTATTTGGCCGACCTTACCCGTCTAGCTTTGAATCAGCTATCACCACGGTAAATAAGATATGCGCTCGCTGCGGCATTTTACTTACCCAACTCAGAAAGTCAAAAAATGAGGCTCAATGTAATTGGTGCAGTGCAATCCGGTGCAGATTTTTTAGATAAGTTTGACGCTAGCAAGTAAAGAGAAATAAGTGGTGGCAAACCCCAGCCACATCTCGGCACATGAGTCCATTAGTACGGCTGCTCCCTTCCGGGTCTGACCGAGTTCCCAATGTATCATTGCGAGAGAACCAGAGTTTACCATAGAACCTTGAAAAATATTATCAAGGCCGCCGCATTATGCCGAGTTCATGCTGTTTATGCAAGCAGTGACCCTAGTTTTATAAGCCGTAAACGCCTGATTGCACATTATGTATACTAAATTGCTGTTGTGTTTATTGACAAAAAATACTGAGCGCTATAAAACGTACATTTTACGCACAGTATTTTTTAACCTTTACTTGTTTAACCAAATCGACTCGCCGCAATTTTATTAGCAACTTGCTGCGTCGGTAAGCCTTGTTCTTGCGCTTGCTCCAATACCGTAACTACAGTATTGCCAATATTGCTAATCTGATGTTTTAACTTTTCATCGCTGCTATCGTCAAGGGTCTGATGATGAATATCGATAATGCCGCCCGCATTTAACACGTAGTCTGGTACATAAGTAATACGTCTATTCATCAATGCTAAATCCATAGTGCTGTTAGCCAGTTGGTTATTGGCAGCGCCCGCTATGATCTTTGCCTTAAACGCTTCTATTGTATTTTCATTTACTGCACCGCCCAGTGCACAAGGGGCAAACACGTCTACATCAAGGCTATGAATAGTTTTATTATCCACTATGGTAGCGCCGAATTCTTCATGCGCAATTAGTAGGTTTTCCTCGAAAATATCAGAAACGAATATGTGAGCGCCGGCCTGATGAAGGTATTTGGCTAAGCGAAGCCCCACATTTCCAACCCCCTGAATAGCAATAGTTTTACCCTGTAAATCGCTGCCATAAAGATGCTTTACAGCGGCCTTAATACCGCAAAACACGCCGTATGATGTCGATGGGCCTGGATTGCCATCTGGCTGTGTGCCGTCTACTGAGTAGCGCGCTTTATTACCTGACGCGTATTTCGTCTGGCTGGCCATTTGATTAATATCTTGTACGTTTATACCTGAGTCTTCAGCAATAATATAACGACCATTAAAACTATCAACAAAGCGGCCCATTGCCTGCATTAACGCCTCACTCTTATGCTCTCGCGGATTGCCAATGATAACTGCTTTTCCTCCACCTTTCGGTAAATTAGCCATGGCAGCCTTATAAGACATACCACTTGACAGCCTTAACACATCCGTTAGCGCTTCGTCACTTGAGGCATATGGCCACATTCTACAGCCGCCTAAACTGGGGCCTAAATTTGTGTTATGCACAGCGATAATCGCTTTAAGGCCTGTTAATTTATCATGGTGAAATGCAACTTGTTCGTGATTGTCAAAATCAGAGTGTTCAAATAAGGCCATTTTGCTTCTCATTATTTTTACTGTTTCAAGAATCCGCATTGTCTCGGATCTGTTTTCCTCATAGCATCCATTATCACTGCTTTGGTGATCATGATATCTGAAATACCAAAGGATAGGTCTTGCTATTGCACCAGAATGCTAAACGAACATTCACATAATCATATATTTATTTATGATTTATAGGATATTCATCCTATACTAAGGCTATAGGATCCTAACCGTTGTGAGTAACGATTTTTATATACTTAAAATTAACTTAACCTTATTTAAATGATAAACACTATGCAAAAAGAAAATGTGATTATAAAGCTAGATAAATTTGACCGCGAAATACTTCGGGTAATGCAGCGAGATGCGACCGTTTCTATGGCTGAACTTAGCCAGCATGTCGGCTTGTCTCATACACCCTGCTGGCGACGGGTAAAGCGGATGGAGGCCGACGGCATTATTCGCCAAAAAGTCACTTTACTTGACGCCAAGAAACTCAATTTAGGGGTTTCGGTGTTTATTTACGTAACGCTCAAAAATCATGACGGTGATTCACTCACAAAATTCGAGAATGCAGTACAAGACATAAACGAGGTGGTTGAATGTCACACTACCAGCGGCGAAAAGGACTATTTGTTGAAGGTAATTGTGCAAAGTATTGAAGAGTATGAACTGTTACTTAAAACAAAGTTGACAAGTTTGCCACTTGTTGACCATATAAGCTCCACGTTTGCACTAAAGCAAGTGAAAAATACCACCGCGCTGCCTATCTAAACAATCCCTAAATACGCAATATTTAAGGAGCGTCGAGCTGATTCTGTGGCGCGGCGTCGATAAAGGCAGGCAGTTTCTGACAATTGTTATACACTTTATGTATCGTTGGGAACTTGCTCATGTCTACTTCAAATCGTAGCGCATTGTAAACCTGAGGTACTATACATATATCGGCGAGAGTAACATCATAGCCGTATGCATATTTTCCTGCTCTTGTGCCCAATCTGCTTTCTATTGCTTCAAAACCTGCGTGTATCACGTCATGTGACCATTTTGTGACAGCGTCACCGTTGGCATTAAACTCACTTTTTAGTTTATTTAACACACGTAGGTTAGACACCGGCTGTATATCGCAACATACATCTTGTGCGATCATTCTTATGCGTGCCCGGTCCAAGCTGTGCTGAGGTAAAAATGGCGATTCACTTGGATATTTTTCATCCAAATACTCAATTATAGCCAGAGATTGATTCAGTATAACATCTTCATTTTCATCAACAAATGTCGGCACCAACATAGACGGATTCAAGCCTTTGTATGCATCGCCTTTTTGTTCACCACCGCTATTAACAAGATGCACAGGGACATACTCGTATTCCAATTGTTTTAAATTAAGCGCAATTCTTACGCGATAGCTAGCAGAAGAACGCCAATAACTATATAACTTTATATTCATGTTAAATGTCTCGATTGATTTCCTTCCTTCAGTATCACATAAAGCAGGTGCAGGTGCACCTACCCTTAACTACTACTGCATTTTAACCGAGTGTTTACTAATACCATATTCTCTAAGCTTGTTAGCAATGGCGGTATGACTCAAACCTAGTTTTCGCGCTAATTGACGAGTACTTGGGTAAGAAGGATAGAGCCGTTTGAGCATATCCCGCTCAAAACGTTTTACTTCCTGCTCAAGTGTGCCATCGAAGTTTTCATCGATATAAGTCACGCTTGCTGTACAGCTAGGTAATTGAATAGCTTCCTTTGTAATTTCATTGCCGTCTATGAGAGAAATCGCTCTGTAAAGTGCATTTTTTAGCTGTCTTATATTGCCGGGCCAAGGATATGACTCTAAATACTCTATACAAGGTTTACTCAGCTTGGGCGCCTGTATACTCAATTTTTTACTGTGTTGAAGCACAATACTGTTTGCAAGTGGAATAATATCGGCCTTCCTTTCACGCAAAGATGGCACAACTAAACCCAATACGTTTAGGCGATAGTATAAATCTTCTCTGAATGTACCGTCTTGAACGCACTGTGATAGATCCTTACAGCTTGTGCAAATAATACGGCAGTCTATATACTTAACCCGACTGTCTCCAAGTTGATGATAAGTGCCATATTCTAACACTCGCAGTAGCTTCGCCTGCAGGGATACCGACATTTCAGACACTTCATCAAATAATATGGAACCGCCTGCGGCCTGTTCAAACAGTCCCGCTTTACCTTCTGATTCTTCTGCTGAACCCACAGCATAGCCAAAGAGTTCGGTTTCAGCGGCCTCGTCGGGCAAAGAGGCACAATTTAAAGTCACAAACTCACCGTCTGAACGCCTGCTATTATCGTGGCAGGCTTTTGCTATTTGTTCTTTGCCGGTGCCAGTGTCACCCGTGATTAAAATATTGCCGTCTAAGTCAGACATACGCTTGGCTTCTCTGACTACCCGTTTCATAGCGGTAGAATTTGCTTCAAAATTATCAAAGCTCCCCGAGTCAGGTTTTCTAAACGCATTGATTTGAGCGCCTAATCTTACTTCGGATTTTAAGGTTACAACAGCCCCTGCGAGTATATTTTTACCATTGTCAGGAATGTTAACAGGCAACAAATCGGCAATATAGTCTTGCTGAATAAACTGCACTTTGTGCGTTTGCGGGCTGACAGATTTAGAATGTAGCCATTTGGTAAAATTAAAGCCTTCGATTAGATCATCGATATTGAGCTCTCGAATTTCATCTGCCGACATTTCTAAAGTGGAAGCCACCACATCGTTATATAAAATTATTTTACCGTTGGCATCGGTTGAAAAAACGGGGTCAGGCAATGTCTCAAGCAAGGTTCGCAGCTGATTACGCTCACGCTGAATGGGCATGAATGGGGTGGTTCGCACATCTACAATGCCTTCTACTCGGCGTAGTTTTAACATGAGATTTTGAAAATTTGAAAACTCTATGGTGGGGAAATCCAAAAATAGCTTTCCCAATTCATCTATTTCTATTCCACGTAAGTCTATTTCATACTCGTTGAGCACGTCTAGTACATCTTGCGTGATCCCTGTTCTATCTTCGCAGCTAATTTCCAAACGCATAACTGATATCTCCTAGTACGCATGTAAACATATAATTACTTGTATGTTCATGTTTACGAGGAACTCGATAGGCAGATCAAGAAAGAGCGCTGCTAAAGCGCATTATTACTAAACTTTAATGTTTGTTTAAAAGCCTGTAACGCAGCTGTCACAAGCTTTTCACAAAAAGCACGCCGCTCTAACTTATAGCCGGTTGAACACTTACTTTAGGAGCAAATTTAGGCGTAAATAAACCAAGCTTTTTCGCCTCTTCTACCAGCGCCATCAAGTCCATATTGGCCATTTCGTCTAAATCGTTGCCTTGCTCAAGCACGTAATAGATAGGCTGCATTATATCAATTCTATAAGGCGTGCGCATAGCGTCTAAAGGCGTAAGCGGCTGCCTAATGGGTGAGTCAGATTCAAGTGCATGTATGGTTTCACCCGGAGAAGATAGAATACCACCGCCATATATTTGCAAACCCTCAGGCGTACTTAGTAAACCAAACTCTACCGTGAACCAATATAAACGCGCTAAAAACACTCTATCTTCTTTACTCGCTGCCAAGCCAAGCTGACCGTAGGTATGCGTGAAATGCGCAAATGCAGGATTAGTCAATAAGGGGCAGTGACCAAAAATTTCATGAAAAACGTCAGGCTCCTGCAGATAGTCAAATTCCTCTTCACTACGGATAAACGTAGCCACTGGAAACTGTTTGTTAGCCAGTAAGGTGAAGAACTCAGTAAAGTTAATCAGCGACGGTACCGGCGCTGTGCGCCAGCCTGTTGTAGCTAGAAGCACTTTGTCTATATCTTTGAGCTGTGGGATCTCATTAGCTGTCATGCCCAATAAATCAACGCCGTGCATATATTGTTTACATGCTCTGCCCTGAAGAAGTTTCATTTGACGATCGTATAAACTCTGCCAGCGCTGGTTTTCTTCTTTGGACCAATGAATAATACCGTTATTATCGGCCTGTTTGGAAATATATTTTGATTGCGTTGACATAGCCTAAGCACACGCCCTTTTTGTAAAATAATGTGCCCTAGGTATATATCAATAAGGGGGAAAGGGCCTATATATTTGGCGTTACTGCAACTGGTATTACCACGTGTTATTGTAAGGAATTAAATACAAAGCGCGCAGCAATGCTTAAAGTCGGTTTATTTCACGGTTAATCTCAAACTCTTTAGACGTGACATAACTTTCTAGCCTTCTGAGTTTATTTTCGACGTTCTCATACTGCTGCTTTATATCAATAAACGCTTGACGAGGAGGCACCCCAGACTGCCACACTTTTGATTTCACTTCGACTTTATGGTAATCGTCAAAGGGAGAATTTTTAAAACCTTTGCCGTCATAAGTGCTCGTATTTGAGCTTTGCTGAGCATTTACAAAACCTTTATGGCTAGATGTATGCGATTTTGCCCCTGATTTATCTTCTAAAATCAGCCATAACGCTATATAGCCTACTAACACAAATGGTCCTGCTAACAATAAGAAAGCAGTTATGGTCAGAATTCTTACTAACCACGCTTCCATGCCAAAGTAGTCGGCTACCCCTGCACATACACCGCCTATTTTACCATTGCGTTTGTTTCTTAATAGTTCGCCGCGTTTCATGCTCTATTCCTCCAATTTGGGGCCTCGGCATCTAAAATACTTTCGAGGGTTTGAATTCTATCTGCCATAAGTTCAGCCTTTTCAGCTAAGTTCTGCAATGAACGAAGCTCAGTCTCAGATAAGCCTTGGCTGACTTGCTTTTTGCTGCGGTAATGTAATATTAGCCAAATGGGGGCGACGAATATCATAAACACTACAAGAGTTACACCTGTTAATGTAAAAAAACTTCCCACTATCATTCTCCTTCCTTCGTTTTGATAAGGCTATGCATTAAGCTTGCATGCATGAATTTTTTCCTTCAAACATGCTGGCAATAATAACCTTATGCTTTGTTAGCCTGACTTACATCAGATACGCCCGAGGCCTTCGCTTTATTAGCACTCATTCGTTGCTTAAGAGCGGCCAATTCGTCATCAATTTTGCTGTCGGCTTCAAGACGTGCTATTTCGTCTTTTAAAGAGCGCGTGCCTACATCATAAGCTTCTACCTGCGACTCTAAGTCACCAATTTTGCGTTCAAACTGCTCAAAACGTCCCATTGCGTCATCAACTGTGCTTGAGTCAAGGCGCTTTTTGACCTCCAACCGAGAACTTACTGTTTTTTGACGCATAATTATGGTCTTTTGACGACTTTTTGCATCCGCTAGTTTATCTTGAAGCTGACCAGTTTCGGTCTGCAGTTTACTTAGCTCACTATCAATCAACCCTAGTTCATTATTTAAGGTAACTGCTGCTTCAGCCGCTTTCTTACGCTCTTGCAAAGCCGCTCTGGCTAAATCTTCGCGCTCTTTGCTTAAGGCGAGTTCTGCCTTAGCTTCCCAGTCAGCTGCTTGGCTTTCATATTTGTTGATTTGATGCACTACATCTTTTTTGTTAGCAATGGTCTTTGCCGATGCAGAGCGCACTTCTACCAAGGTATCTTCCATCTCTTGAATGATTAAGCGTACCATTTTTTCTGGATCTTCAGCTTTATCTAATATAGCGTTGATATTCGAATTGATGATATCAGTAAAACGTGAAAAAATTCCCATGGTGCAATACCTCTTTAGTTGATGCTTAAAATAACAATTCGCGATAAATCACAATTTGGTATCATGTCTTGTCTATTTAGTGCTTATACAATATGCTTGCCAACTTACTAAAAACCAGTAAATATATGATTTAGTTACATAATATTATTTTTAGAATTTAACAGGCAATTCTCTAACTTTTAAAGTACACTAAGTTTTAGTTATTTTGACCAAAATACTTAGGCTTTATTATGAGCATGTTCAAACAAAACGATAATTTGATTGGCCAAGCCAATAGCTTTTTAGAAATACTCGAACAAACCTCCATGGTGGCTCCCTTAGACAAACCTGTATTGGTAATAGGCGAGCGCGGCACAGGCAAAGAACTCATTGCTGCTAGGCTGCACTTTTTGTCAAAGCGCTGGGAACAAAATTACGTAAAATTAAACTGCGCAGCCTTAAACGACAATTTGCTTGAGTCCGAGCTATTTGGTCATGAAGCCGGCGCATTTTCTGGCGCTAGCAAACGCAGAGAAGGCCGCTTTGAATATGCTGACCAAGGCACTTTGTTTTTAGATGAACTAGCCAATACTTCTACCTTAATTCAAGAAAAGCTGCTTCGCGTAATAGAATACGGTGAATTTGAACGGGTGGGCGGCTCACGCCCAGTAAAAGTAGATGTGAGAATAATCGCTGCCACCAATGAAGACCTGCCTTCCTTAGCCCAAGCAGGTGACTTTAGGGCCGACCTTCTAGACCGCTTAGCCTTTGATGTCATCACCATTCCGCCGCTGCGCGAGAGAAAAGCCGATATTATGATGTTAGCAGAGCACTTCGCTATCAATATGGCAAGGGAGCTCGAACTCGAGCTGTTTGCAGGCTTTAGTAAAAAATCTCGCGACCTTTTACTTGATTACAATTGGCCAGGCAACATACGAGAATTAAAAAACGTGGTTGAACGAGCGGTGTATAGAACACCGCCCAACGTACCCGTGCATGATATAATATTGGACCCTTTTGATTCTAAATTTCGTCCTTCATCGCGCGCTAAGTCTGCCACAACAAATGCCGCAGCAACACAGGATCTTATGCCCAAAAAACCTAAGGCAAGCGCCGATATTGTTGCTGCAACGGACCTTTTTAAAGGTATTTTTCCTGCTAATGACTTTGAGTTTCCGGTAGATTTGAAACAAACTTCTCAAGACTATGAAATTAGTATGCTGCAGCAGGCACTTAAAGATTCGCAATATAATCAAAAAAAGACTGCAGAAAAATTGTCGCTGACATATCATCAGCTAAGAGGGTACTTGAAAAAGTATAATCTACTTGAGAATACTGAGTCAATGTAATGTCTGGCAAGGGTGGTTTATTACATGAGCGTATTAATAGCATGACTATTTGCGGGGATCGCGGCTTTAATATCAGCAATTTCGGCGATTGCACAAGCCGGTTTATGAGGTATTTGTGCCGCGTACTGTGCGCTATTTTTTTATTAGCAGGCTGTGGTAAACAAAGTAATATAAACGATGACGCCATTACTTTTTGTTCGGAGAGTAACCCCACTTATTTTAATCCCCAGCTTGATACTTCAAGTACAACCGCCGACGCGTCTGCTCATCAGCTATACGATCGCCTACTGGAATTTAATCCCACAGATGGACGCATTGAGCGAGGTCTTGCTAGCAGTTGGCTAGTAAGTAACGATGGTTTAACCTACACTTTTCAACTACAGCGCGACGTCGCTTTTCATCAAACTGACTACTTTACACCAACGCGCACCTTCAATGCAGACGACGTTATCTTTAGTATTAACAGATGGCGCCTAGCGTCACACCCCTACCACGAAGTAAGCGGTGGCATCTACCCCTATTTTGATAGCCTGGGTTTAGATAAAACCATTAAAGATGTAAAACGCATCAATGGCTACAGAGTTGAAATTACTTTATACACACCCGACAGTGCATTTTTGGCCAACTTAGCCACCGACTTTTCAGTTATCTTGTCGCAGGAGTACGCGCAAAACTTACTCGAAATTGGCACGCCCAGTAAAATTGATTATTATCCAATAGGCACCGGCCCTTTTAAATTTTCCGTATATAAACAAAATCAATACATACGGTATATCCGCCACCCCGATTATTTTCTGCCAACCACAGGGGCTGAACACCTTATTTTTGATATAACACCTAAACCGTCTTTACGTATGGCTAAATTGATTACCGGTGAATGCGATGCCATTGCATTCACCTCACAGAGCGACCTAGCCGTTATAAGCGAGCGAGACGACTTAACCCTGTTGGAAAAACCCGGCCTAAACATCGGCTTTTGGGCCTTTAATACTAGCAAAGCCCCTTTTGATGATCCCAAGGTTCGCAGAGCATTGGTGCTAGCGGTCGACAAAACATCCTTACTAGAAGCGGTCTTTCTAGGTCAAGCCACGCGGGCAAAGAGTCTTATACCGTCGGCGTCGTGGGCTTATCAAAGCGACGCCCCAGAGCTTGGATATAACCCCGTGCGAGCCCGAGAATTGTTAGATGAAGCTGGATTACCAGACAGTTTTACCATGGACATATGGGCTATGCCGGTACAGCGAGCTTATAACCCTAATGCGATGAAAATGGCGCAGCTCATCAAAAGTTACTTGAACGAAATTGGCATCACCTTAAATATTATCAGCTATGACTGGAACATATTTAGAGAAAACCTAACCTTAGGCATGCACGACAGTGTGTTAATAGGCTGGAATGCAGACAACGGCGACCCCGATAACTTTTATCGCCCCTTGCTAACCTGCGATGCTATACCCTCTGGCACCAATCGTGCCATGTGGTGTAATAAAGACTTTGACGCACTAGTACAACAGGCCTTATTGACCGACAACTTTGAAAAACGTAAACAAATATACAAGCAAGCCAACGAACTGTTGTTTGCACAAATGCCGCTAATGCCTATTGCCCATGCTTATCAATACCAAGCCTTACGCAGTGATATAACCGGCATGGAAATTAACCCATTTGGCGGCATTGGCTTTGACAATGTAGAGCGCATGCCATGATAAAGCTCTTCATTCGCTACATTAATTTAATGGTGATAACCATATTTGCTTTAGTTTTACTCTCGTTTATGCTGCCTTTCTTTTTCCCGGGCGATTTACTCACCAATATTTCTGGCATTACCCCACAAAGCCTTGAGCAAAGACAAGCTTTGGAGAAAGCGTTTGCGTTAAATGAAAGTATTTTTGTTCAGTTTCAAGTATACCTTTCTAACTTTTTTGCAGGCGACTGGGGCGTTAGCAGCGTATCGCAGCTAAATTTATATGACGAAATAGCTTACGCTTTTCCAGCGACTTTGGAACTAATGCTATACGCTCTTTTTGTGGCCACTTTTGTGGGTATTCCGGTAGGCTTTTTATCAGGGTTAAAACACCATAATCCAGCCGATATGGGCGTAGTGACGTTTAGCATTGTGGGCTATTCCTTTCCTGTATTTTGGCTCGCGCTGGTATTTATCACTCTGTTTTGCCTGCAGCTTGAATGGCTGCCCATGAGTGGAAGAATCGATTTATTGTTTGAAGTTAAACATATCACGGGCTTCGTGTTTATAGACATTATACTGTCAGATTTGAACAATACAAAAGAGGCCATAGAAAATGCGTTTCGCCACGCGATACTGCCCACTTTGTCGATATCGATTGTGACCACTTGTTTGTTTATTCGCTTTACCCGCCGCTCTATAATGGATGTTATGCAAAAAGGCTACATAATTGCAGCAAAATCGCGCGGGTTTACACAATGGCAAATTTTCATCAAACACAGCTTTAAAAACGCCTTAATTCCCATATTGCCTATATTAGCGCTGCAAATTTCAACATTAGTCACAAACGCAATGATTGTAGAAACGATATTTTCTTGGCCTGGAATAGGTAACTGGCTCATTCAGGCGATTTATCAACAAGATTATCCGGCTATTCGCGCCGGTATGTTGGTGGTGGCGTTATTTGTGTTAACGTTAACCATTACTCTTGAATTCATTACTCGAGCCATCGACCCAACTAAGGACGAAACAGCCCGTGCAGCGGTTTGATTTATACCAAGAAGAGTATCATGCTTCACCGCTTGAAAACGTGTGGATAGAGTTTAAGCGCAGCCATTTGGCCGTAGTTGGCTTGATTTTTATTATCATATTTTTGCTGATCACGGTGCTGGTGCCTATCGTGGCACCATATAACCCTGATCTTCAAAACACCAATGCATTATTGCTGCCGCCGGCGTGGGAAGCCAGCGGTTCTGTTTCCCATTTGCTTGGGACAGACGCGCTTGGGCGCGATGTATTTTCACGTTTACTGTATGGCATTCGGGTAACCTTGGGCAGCAGCTTATTTATTGTGTTTGTGGCCATGATTATTGGTGTAGGCGTTGGCGCATTGGCGGGTTTATTAAGGGGTGTGCGTTCAAGCATAGTGAATCACCTATTTGACTCTATAATGTCTATTCCCACCTTACTAATCGCTATAATAGTCGTGGCTATAATGGGCACTGGTTTGTACAACAGCATGTTTGCTATTACGCTTGCACTTATTCCCCAATTTATTCACCAAACCCGAAGCTTTGTGAAAGAAGAGCTTAGCAAAGACTATGTATTATTAGACAAATTGGACGGCGCCGGCTCAGTGCGCATCTTTTTCACCTCTATTTTACCGGGCATGTTTGAACTAATTGTTATACAGGCCACCATTGCGTTATCAATCGCTATTTTGGACATTTCAGCCTTAGGATTCTTGTCATTAGGTGCCCAAAACCCTACGATTGAACTGGGCCAAATGCTGTCACAAAGCCTTAATGCCGCTTACGTAGCGCCTTGGCTGATTGCCCTGCCCGGCTTGGTTATTTTTATGATGGTGCTATCGGTGAATATTGTGGGTGAAGGCCTGCGCAGCGCACTACGAAATAGGTTTAAACACTAATGGCCTTACTTGACATCAAAAACCTCACGCTTTATCTAGACGGGCCAGGCGAAACAATCAAGGCGCTTGAAAAGGTCACCTTCACGCTACAAGAAGGTGAAATAAAAGCACTGGTGGGCGAGTCGGGTTCAGGCAAAACCTTGGTGGTAAAAGCTATTATTGGCGCCCTGCCCGAACATTGGCGAGTAAAAGCTGACCGTTTAACCTACAAAGGCCAAGACTTGCTGAAAATGAATTACGAGCAGCGCCGGCAAATAATGCGCCGCGAAATTGCAGTAGTTTTTCAAGAGCCCACCTCCTCACTCGACCCGTCTGTGAAATTAGGCGAGCAGATACAAGAGAGTATTCCCGATGAGTTTGTCACTAAAAAGTGGTTTTGGGAGCGCAACAAGCAGCGAAAAGAAATAGCCACTGGTCTACTGCATAAAGTGGGCATAAGAGAGCATGATCGCTGGATGAACTCCTATCCCTATCAATTACCGGCCGATGTAAGCCAAAAAATAATGATTGCCATGGCGCTTGCGTCAGAGCCGCGTATTTTAATTGCCGATGACTCAACCCGCGGTATGGAAAGTACCACCAAAACGCAAGTGCTAAAGCTATTGTTAAAACTCAACAAAACGAAAAATTTGTCTATTTTATTTGTGAGTCATGACCTACTCGCTATTACCACTATTGCAGACACCATAACCGTACTTTACTGCGGACAGACGGTTGAGTCGGGTAAGGTAAAATCTTTATTAAAACGCCCGCTTCATCCCTATACAAAAGCACTTTTAGACAGCGTGCCAAGCTTTCAAAGCGCCTTGAAAACAAAATCCCCCTTAACAGCCTTAAGCGGCACAATTCCCAGCCTGCAGCATTTGCCAGCAGGCTGTCGCTTAGGACCACGCTGTCCTAACGCACGAAAAAAATGTGTACAGGTACCTATAATGCGCAGCATTCAAGGCCATAATTATAGCTGCCATTATCCACTGCACTTACCAAAAGCTGGCAAGAAGGACCCTACAGACGACAAGTTCGGTGAGCAGGACCCGATAAAGTTCAACCTTATTAATCCTGCTTTAGAAGAGGATAGCGCCGATGACTAAGATACTCTGCGTCAAAGATCTTAGCTATACCAACAGCAGGAAAACAGGCTTGTTTTCAGCACCGCGCACCTTTGTGCTTGGCCCTATTAGCTTTGACATGGTGAAAGGCGAAACCATTGCCATTATAGGCAACAACGGCGCAGGAAAAAGCTTAACGGCAAAAGTATTGGCCGGCGCTATACGCCCAAGCTCAGGCAGTATTACCTTCATTACCGATGAAACAAGCCAGCAAAGCTCACATTCACACCCCATACGCATGATACTGCAGCACAGCAGCAGCGCCATGAATCCCGCGTTGTCTTTAGGCAGCGTGCTGCACAATACGCTTAAACTCAATACCCGTTTGGATGAAGCCCAGCGCCAAGAAAAAATTAAAGAAACGCTTAAGCTCGTTGGGCTATTACGCGACCATTATTATTATTATAGCCATATGATGTCGGACGGGCAGCAGCAGCGCGCCGCCCTCGCCCGCGCCCTCATCCTTGACCCCAAAATTATAGTTGCCGACGAACCCTTTGCCGCGCTTGACCCTTCGGTTCGTTCGCAAACCGTTAATCTTATTTTGAAGCTGCAGCATGAGCTTGGCTTAGGTTTTGTGTTTATATCGCATAATATTGGCATAGTGCGTCATATAAGTGACAGGGTGCTGGTGATGGATAAAGGGCAAATTATTGAGGCGGGTAGAACCGAGGAGGTGCTTGCTGATCCCAAAGAGGTGTTAACGCAGAAGTTGGTGCAGTCGCATTTTAGTTTGGTGGAGCGGCATGCGAGTTTAGTGTAATCTCAGCCCACAACATAGCAAATATATTATCATTTCTATCAATCATGGGAGCCTGATAGCCCTTTAGACATCCGTCTATAAATGTTTCAGTTAATGTTTGCATAATCAAGCCTGCTTGCACAAAACGCATTTTTATTAATCACTTATCGGTCGCAAACGTAAATACTTTATTTCATGTACTATTTTGTCAAGCTAACCCACCAGAGCCAACAATATCCCTGCGGCAACCGCGCTCCCCAACACTCCGGCAACATTTGGCCCCATAGCATGCATCAGCAGGAAGTTATGCGGATTTGCCTCTAGGCCAACTTTGTTCACCACACGTGCCGCCATAGGCACCGCAGAAACGCCAGCAGCACCTATTAACGGGTTTATGGTTTCCTTGCTGAATTTGTTCATAACTTTAGCCATTAACACCCCAGCAGCAGTGCCAATTGAAAAAGCCACCGCGCCAAGCGCCAAGATCCCTAGGGTCTCTACCGTCAAAAAAGCTTCAGACGATAGTTTAGAACCCACGCCTAAGCCTAAGAATATGGTTACGGTGTTAATAAGTGAATTTTGCACGGTGTAGCTTAAGCGTTCTACCACGCCGCTTTCTTTGAGTAAGTTACCAAAACAAAACATACCAACTAAGGGCGTAGCGGTGGGTAAAAGTATTAACGTTAATATTAGCACCGCGATAGGAAATAAGATCTTCTCTCTTTGCGATACCACACGCAACTGCTTCATTTCTAACTTACGTTCTTCAGGGGTAGTCAGTGCTTTCATAATCGGCGGCTGAATAATAGGCACTAATGCCATATAAGAATAAGCAGCAACAGCAATAGCGCCTAATAACTCTGGCGCGAGCTTTGAGGCTAGAAATATAGCAGTAGGTCCATCGGCCCCGCCGATTATAGCAATAGCTGAGGCGTCTTGAAGGGTAAAATTAAAGCCCGGTAGGCCGTTTAACAAAATAGCCCCAAACAATGTCGCAAATATACCAAACTGCGCCGCAGCGCCTAACAAGAGCATTCGAGGATTAGCGATAAGCGCGCTAAAGTCGGTCATTGCGCCAACACCCATGAATATGAGCAGTGGAAATACGCCTGTATCTACCCCTATATAATAAATATAATGAAGTATACCACCTACTTCGCTAAACCCCGCTAATGGAATGTTTGTTAACACCGCGCCAAAGCCAATGGGCAGTAATAACAGCGGCTCAAATTTTTTCACAATGGCAAGGTATAATAAACCAAGACCCACCAGCATCATGATAATTTGGCCTATTTCAAAGTGCGGCAAGGATGTGCTTTGCCACAACATAGCTAGCTTTTCCATATTAGCCTACCAACATCATAGTTTGGCCTACCTGCACAGCGTCGCCTTCTTTTACGCTTATGTGGGTCACGGTGCCGCTAACGGTGCTGCGCACTTCGGTTTCCATCTTCATGGCTTCGAGTATTAAAATTACGTCACCTTCCTCTATGAGCTGCCCATCATCTACTATTACTTTAAATATGTTGCCTGAAAGGGGTGCTTTTATATCGGTACTGTTGGCACTATGAGAGGATGTTTGCGCTGCGCTGTGCGAAAGCTCATTGGTGGGAGTAGATAAATGCTTGCGTGAAACATGCGTTAATTCGCCACCGGCTGCCACCTCTACATGGTAAACCTTGCCGTCTACTTTCACCGCGTAGCTCGCAGCGTCAGACGCAAATGGCGCAATGTCTTGGCCGCTAAGCGCCTCTGGTTCGTTTGATGGCGCAGGTTCAAATGCAGATGGGTTATCGCGGTTTTCAATAAACTTTAAGCCAATTTGAGGAAACAAAGCATAGGTAAGTACATCGTCAATACTGTCACTGGCTAAACGTAGGTTTTTCTCTTTGGCAATAACGCTCAGCCCGGCTTCTAAATCATGCAGTTCGCCCGGGATGTTGTCGGCTGGACGACAGGTAATCGGCTCAGCGCCTTCGAGTACTCTAGCCTGCAGCTCTTTATTTACCGGTGCAGCGGTTGCGCCATATTCGCCTCTTAACACGCCGGCAGTTTCTTTGGTAATAGATTTATAGCGCTCACCTGTTAATACATTAATGACCGCTTGGGTGCCTACAATTTGTGAGGTAGGTGTGACTAATGGAATAAAACCAAGATCTTCACGCACGCGCGGGATTTCAAGCAACACTTCATCAAATTTATCTTCGCCACCCTGCTCTTTTAACTGGCTTTCCATATTCGTTAGCATGCCGCCTGGTACCTGCGCGGTTAAAATGCGCGCGTCTACGCCTTTTAGGCTGCCCTCGAATTTGGCGTATTTACGGCGTACACCCCTAAAATAGGCTGCAGCTTCAGCCATAAGCGGCTTGTCTAAGCCTGTATCACGAGCAGTGCCCTCTACAATAGAGGCTATGGTCTCTGTGGGGGTGTGGCCGTAAGTCATGCTCATTGAGCTAATGGCGGTGTCGAGCATATCTATGCCGGCGTCTATTGCCTTTTGGTAAGTGGCAGTGCTTAGCCCGGTTGTGGCATGACACTGCATGGCAATAGGCACTTTTATGGTGGCCTTAAGCTCAGTAATGAGTTCTTCGCAGTCGTAAGGTTTGAGCAAGCCTGCCATGTCTTTTATGCATATTGAATCAACGCCTAAGTCTTCAACTTGTTTAGCCATGTCTAGCCAAAACTGTAGGGTGTGCACCGGGCTTATGGTGTAAGCCAGTGTGCCTTGCGCGTGTGCGCCCACATCTTTAGTGGCTTTTATCGCAGTGGTTAAATTGCGCACATCGTTCATGGCGTCGAATATTCTAAATACGTCTACGCCGTTTTTGTGCGCGCGCTCTACAAACTTGATGACGACGTCGTCGGCGTAATGGCGGTAACCTAGCAAATTTTGACCGCGCAATAGCATCTGCTGCTTGGTGTTAGGCATTGCTTTTTTAATGGCGCGAATGCGCTCCCAAGGATCTTCGCCTAAATAGCGGATGCAGGCATCAAAAGTAGCCCCACCCCACGACTCCATCGACCAATACCCTACTTTGTCTAGGGTTTGGGCAATGGGCAGCATGTCATCTAAGCGCAAACGAGTGGCAAGTAAAGACTGATGAGCATCACGAAATGCAAGCTCGGTAATTTTCAACGTTGTAGACATCAACACTTCCCTTTTTAGTAAATTTTATAACGGTGGCCAAAACATTATTATTTTTATATTAGCCTTTACGCCTGTGTGCATTTACCGCCGCAGTAATAACCGTGACAATGCTTGGGTCTACTGTCGTTTCAGTTGTATTATTTTTATTCTGCTGGGTGTATTTTGGTTTTTTGTGATGTGAAACTGCTTCAGGCTCCGGAAATACTCTAGCAAACCATGCAATGCTGTGTATGCCGCCAATAAGCAGGGTTAAAAAGGCAAATACTACGCTCATGCCTACTGCAAATAATACTGCTGCTTGTGCTAATTGATCCGTCATCATAAGTTATGCTCCTATATTTAAGGTTACGAATGCTAGGCTACCTTTATGAATACTTATTAACGCGATGAGCCCACCAAACTTGATAATTATACATACCTCTGCGCAGCTTCACTTTGCGGGTCTAGGCCATGCGAATTTAAGCTCTGCTCGTCTACGCTGTTATGTTTTACGCATATAGTTTACACAGCTGTACTATATGAAGTTCAATGAACATTGAATATCACGAGAATTGCTAAAAAACAACGAAAAAACTTTATAAACATACGGCAAATCAAGTTTATTATGCAGTTATCCATAAAGTTAACAACACTCAATGCCTTAACAGCATTAAATCACAGGCACAAAAAAACCACCCGGAGGTGGTCTATAATGATTGGCGCGTGCGGAAGGATTCGAACCTCCGACCGCCTGGTTCGTAGCCAGGTACTCTATCCAGCTGAGCTACGCACGCGCAAAAATGGTACAACTTAAAATCTTTTACTCTGCACCTTCAATGTACAGACCCATGTGTTAAAAAAATTGGCGCGTGCGGAAGGATTCGAACCTCCGACCGCCTGGTTCGTAGCCAGGTACTCTATCCAGCTGAGCTACGCACGCGCAAAATCTATACAACAAATAATGGCGGAGAGGGAGGGATTCGAACCCTCGATAGAGCTATAAACTCTATACTCCCTTAGCAGGGGAGCGCCTTCAGCCACTCGGCCACCTCTCCGATTTGTGGAGCGCAAGTTTACTGATACAGCGCGGTAAGTCAATGCTTTTTTGGCTAGAAAATATTGATTGATACAAATTTAAGCAGTTCGGTAAACATTTAGTGACTAAAACGCAAAAGCTCGGCGTTAACCGAGCTTTTTTCACACAAATCACCTTAGACCTCGGGAACGTTGCCGTTTCCTTTTTCAGCCTGAATGCGCATATAAATTTCTTCACGGTGCACAGATACGTCTTTCGGTGCATTTACTCCAATACGGACCTGATTCCCCTTAACACCCAAAACAGTAACCGTAACGTTGTCACCAATCATAAGGGTTTCGCCAACGCGGCGTGTAAGAATTAGCATGTCTTGCTCCTATTAATTATAACTTTTTTATTGTTCGCCATACCTTGGCGATTCAATGCGGCGCTTTTAAGCGCATGTTTTGCATATTTGCAATGAACGTTTGCTCGGTACGAAGCTCAGGCACAACAGATTCCATCTCACCAACCCATACTATTAAATAGTAGAAAATATGTTGTAGGGATCACACTTCTTTCAATATTAACGCCTTCATTCTAGCAATATCAGGTAGTTACCGCCAGCACCTGACCCGATGCTTATTACAATAGCGCAGTGTGGGTATTTCACAACGTTTTTATGTTTTTTCTAACATTAATTGTCTAAATTGTCACGTAACCAAGCCTCAACAGACGCTAATGCAGAGTCTAATGCCTCAACCTGCGTGCCTCCAGCTTGCGCCATATCGGGTCTACCACCACCCTTACCGCCAACTTGCTGCGCTAAGAAGCTTACTAGCTTACCTGCATGCACTTGCTTGGTTAAGTCCTTAGTTACGCCAGCAATTATGTTCACTTTACCATCGGCCTGTAGCCCTAACACAATGACACCCGATTTCATCTGCACTTTCAAATCGTCCATCATGCTTCGTAATGAAGTAGAGTCCGTATTCTCAAGTTTGTTCACTAATAAATTAATGCCCTTTACGCTCACGCTGCTTTTAACTAAGTCTTTAGATTTTTGTCCAGATAACTGTTGCTTTAACTGGTTTAATTCTTTGTCACTTTGCTTCAATTGCGCCAGGACTTGCTGCGTTTTTTTCACTAAACTTGCTTTGTCAGACTTCAGCAAGCCTGCAATAGTGAACAGACTGTCTGCATCGCTATGCAAATAATCCAAGGCAGCCTGCCCGGTAATGGCTTCTATACGGCGCACTCCTGAGGAAATACCGCCTTCTGACACAATTCTAAATAAGCCAATGTCGCCGGTGCGCCCAACGTGCGTGCCGCCACACAGCTCGGTAGAAAAATCACCCATTTGTACCACTCTTACTTCATCGTCGTACTTTTCTCCAAATAAGGCCATTGCGCCTGCCTGTTTTGCTTGCTCAAGCTCCATCAGTTTTGTACTTAGTGCATGGTTAGCCCTAATTTGCTGATTTACACTGTTCTCTATTGCCACTACCTTAGTGACGCTGATACCTTCAAAATGAGAGAAATCAAAGCGAAGTTTGTCAGCGTCTACCAATGAACCTTTTTGCGTAACGTGTTCCCCTAAAATATTGCGCAGCGCGGCATGTAATAAATGCGTCGCGCTGTGGTTAAGCTTTATTGCCTCGCGACGAGCATAGTCGACCGTAACCATAACCGTATCGCCCACTTTTAGCGTGCTGTCAACGCTGTCTTTAAGCGATACTTTATGCACAAAGGCGGTACCTACTTTTTGTGTATCAAGTATATTCACGCTAACATTGGCAAAACCAAGCGTACCCGTGTCGCCGGTTTGACCGCCAGACTCCGCATAAAAAGGCGTAGTATCAAGCACTACCAGCACATCACCTGATGCTGCCTCTTGTACAGACACTTGATCAACAAGTAGCGCGGTTACTGTGGCACTTGCGCTTAGCTCGCCATAACCCGTAAACATCGTTTCATGATCAAGTTTTATAATGTTATTGTAGTCGGCACTAAACTTGCTGGCCGACTGCGCTAAGGCCTTTTGTGCCTGCATAGACAGGTTAAAGCCCGCTTCATCTATCGTAAAATCTTGTTCGCGTGCTACATCATTGGTTAAATCGGCGGGGAAGCCGAAGGTATCATACAGTTTAAAGACTAACTCGCCCGGCACTACTTTGGTGGTGAGCTTAGCTAAGGAATCATTTAAAATACCCATGCCGCGCTCTAGCGTAGCTGAAAACTGCTCTTCTTCTGCTTTTAACACTTTTACAATCATAAGCTGCTGCTGTGCTAATTCAGGAAAGGCGTGGGCCATTTGGTTGACAAGTTCGTCTACTAGCTTGTAGAAAAATACATCTTTAGCGCCTAATTTATTGCCATGACGCACCGCGCGTCTAATAATTCGACGCAGCACGTAGCCGCGGCCTTCATTAGAGGGGATCACGCCGTCGCAAATTAAGAAGGAGCAAGAACGGATATGGTCAGCTATCACGCGCAGCGATTTGTCTTCTAAATCGCTAGTGCCTACTATGACGGCGGCAGCTTTTATAAGCGCCTGAAAAAGGTCGATTTCATAATTGCTGTGCACGTTTTGCATTATGGCCGATACGCGTTCAAGCCCCATGCCCGTGTCTATTGAAGGTTTAGGAAGCGCCAGCATATCGCCATTGGCTTGGCGATTGTACTGCATGAACACTAGGTTCCATATTTCAATAAAGCGATCACCGTCTTCATCGGGCGACCCCGGAGGACCGCCCCAAATGTGCTCGCCGTGATCATAAAATATTTCCGAACAGGGTCCGCATGGCCCCGTGTCACCCATGGACCAAAAGTTGTCCGAGGTAGCAATTCTTATGATGCGATCTTTGGGCACGCCAATTTGTTTTTCCCAAATATCGAAGGCTTCGTCATCGTCATGATATACGGTGACTAGCAGCTTTTCTTTGGCTAAGCCCAGCTCAATGGTTAAAAAATCCCACGCGTACTGAATAGCCTGTTGTTTGAAATAATCACCAAAGCTGAAGTTGCCCAACATTTCAAAAAATGTGTGATGGCGGGCAGTGTAGCCTACATTCTCTAAATCATTGTGTTTCCCGCCGGCACGCACACAGCGCTGAGACGAAGTTGCACGGGTATAATTACGTTGCTCGGTGCCTAAAAATACATCTTTAAACTGATTCATGCCGGCATTTGTAAACAACAAGGTAGGATCGTCAACAGGCACTAACGACGACGTGGCGACCTCTTGATGTTGTTTGCTGGCAAAGAAATCGAGAAAGGCGCGGCGAATTTGGGCGGTAGAGCGTGTCATTTAAATTCCTATGTAATACCCGCTAGTGTTATGTAAAAATGCACTGTTAAGCTGGGTTTGAATACTGCAGGGCAAGGTTTGTCCATGCCACGTGTTTGTTATGTAATTGCAATGCGCAATCATGTAAAAGTCATATACAGCTATCATCAACACATAACGCTAATTAAGTGAGTTAGCTATTTATTTCAAATAATATCATTTTTACCCAATAAAATTAAGCCCGCAAAGAGGCTATAAAAGCATTTAGATTGATTTTACTCGCTAGCGATTTATATTAACCAGCAGCAGCCTTTATATGAGCCTGTTCAAAGCCACGATACTGTAAAAAGCACATTTGTTTTTGTTTATCAATAAAGTCTACGGGCGGTGCTTCACCAAAACGTTTTTCACGCACCACTTCAGCTAAATTATACCAGTCATATTCTTCACGATAAATATTATCGTTCACCTGAACGCCTTCAATATTATGCTGGCTAAGGGTTTGACGGATCACCTGCGGGCCCTTCCCTTTTAAAAAAGCGCTGCGCACGTAAGCTTCTACATAGCGCTGGTCACACTGAATGCGTCTATCAATAAAGAATTGGAGCTGCTTGTAGCACAGCTTTTCATCAAGGTCTCGTGCCACCAGCTTTTGAATTAATTCAAACTGGCTGTGTTCGCGTCTAGACAATAAACGTGTAATGGTGTGATTAATGATCTTTGCTTGGTCTTCACTCATATTGCTTACATATAAAATTTTTAATAGAGCCTGTTATTTTACGCATGAATTGGCAATGGACAAGCATTGATAGCATAAATGCACTCGCGCAACCAGAATTTGACGTTTTAACCCACAGCAGCCACCCAAGCTCGCCATTTTTAAAATTCGAATTTTTGCGAGCATTTGAAGAGACGCGCTGCGTGGGCGGCAACACAGGCTGGCTCACCCGCCACATAATAATTCGCGATGAAACACAAACGCTAATTGGCTTCTTACCGGCTTACATCAAAACTCATTCCTACGGAGAATATGTGTTTGATCATAGCTGGGCGCACGCATATCAGCAGCATAACCTAGCGTATTATCCAAAACTTATTGTTGCGGTGCCGTTTACGCCTGTTACTGGCCCGCGCATCCTGCTCGCACAAAATATTGCGCTTGAAAAAATGGCGCAGTACATTGAGCAAATAAGCGATGAGTTAATGCAATCTTTGCATGTTGCTTCTGTGCATATTTTATTTGCGCCTAAGCAAACGTCGAACGAATTACTCACCCGCGGTTTTCACCAGCGTCAGTCAGTTCAGTTTAATTGGCACAATAAGCAGTACGCGCACTTTGACGATTTTATGGCGGAGCTTACCGCAAGGCGTCGCCGCTCTATTCGAAAAGAGAGAACGGGCATCGCCAAACAGGGCGTGCAGGTGAATCGTATAGTGGGTGGCGCTATTACTGCACTTGATATGGCGTTTTTCTATCGCTGTTATCAGCAAACTTATTTAAAACGCAGTGGTCATAACGGATATTTAAGCTCGGCGTTTTTTGAAACCCTGCTGCAAGACATGCCGGAAAATTTACTCTTGGTAATCGCCGAACAGCGTTTACAACCCGCTCGCGATAGTCAACAGTTAGCCATTACAGAAACGGCAAATAGCAAGGACATTAAAAGCGCTACGCCTATTGCAGCCGCCTTGTTTCTATACGACGAAAATGGGCTGTATGGACGCTACTGGGGAGCCTTAACGGATGTATCTGGCCTGCACTTTGAAGCTTGTTACTATCAAGGCATTGAATTTTGCATTGAGCAAGACATTGCCATTTTCAATCCCGGAACCCAAGGTGAGCATAAGATTTTACGTGGCTTTGCGCCTACACTGTGTTATTCAAATCATAAAATGCAAGAAAAGGCATTTGACGACGCCATTGCCGATTTCTTGCAGCGAGAGACACCTCATATTATTGATTACGCAGAAAAGTCTGCGTCTTTATTGCCGTACAGACGACATGATGAAAGTGAATAAATTGTTACAAGCCGTGTCAAGCGCAATCATAGCGTTGGCTAGCGCTTTAATTAAAGGGAATAATTCAGTATAGTTGACAACCAATATATAAAAATATGGGCGCGACAAGTTCAGGCAGTGTCGTGTAACGGTTAAACTGCACAGTATTAAAACAATTATAAATTCGCGGTTCTCAAGAATCACTATGCACAAACACTACTATTAATAATAACGATTTAATCAATGCAAGGAAAATTATGAAAAAATCTTTTTTAGCAATCGCTATATGTGGCGCTTTTGCCATTAGCGCCTGTAGCGACAATAGTACTCTGCCCGCAGATGACGTCAAACCGGCCGTGACAGATACTGTCACCACGCCCGAATTAGGCCGCTTTGGTATAGACTTAAGCGCACGCAACCTTGACATAAAGCCGGGTGACGACTTTTTCATGCACACAAACGGCACATGGTATGATAACTATGTCATTCCGGCTGATAAGACAAGCTACGGTGCATTTGCCGTGCTAGCAGAGCGCAGCGAAGACCGTGTAAAAGCGATTATAGAAGATCTCGCCGCTAAGACAGATTTAAGTGATGAAGAAAAGCTTATCTCGGATTACTACAATTCATACATGGATATTGAAGCGATAAATGCGAAGGGAATTGAACCCTTACGTCCCATGCTTAAAGACATCGCGGCTATTGACAGTGTGCAAAAGCTTACCGAAACTTTCGGTAAATCGTGGCTTATAAATACCCAATCACCTATAGCTGCAGGATTGGGCTTTAATCGTAAAAATCCCGATGAATATCAAATGTCGGTGGGTGTAGGCGGTTTAGGCTTACCTGATCGTTCCTACTACTTGGAAGAAAACGAACGCTTTGCTGATATTTTAAGTGAGTATAAAAATAATATTGCCATTATGTTAGCGTTTACAAGCGACATGTCTGACGAAGACGCACAAGCTGCAGCAGGCAAAATTATTGCATTAGAAACTGACATTGCGCAGGCCCAATGGCCACGAGAAAAACGCCGTAACCGCGATTTAACCTTAAACCAAATTGCGCGCACAGATCTAGCCAGTGAATACCCAGACTTTGATTGGGATACGTATTTTAGTGCGCATGGCTACACCGCCGAAAATTTAAACATGACTCAGCCCCAGCCTATTAACGACGTAATAGACATTATTAATAATACGCCGCTTGATATATGGAAACTATATTTGACCTACCATCTTGTATCAAGCAACGCCGACATGTTGTCAGATGACATTTATAACGCAAACTTTGCATTTTATGGCAAAGTCTTAAACGGCCAGCAAGAGCCTCGCCCTCGCTGGAAACGAGCTGTTGCTTCTATGGGCGATACCCAGTCACTAGGTTTTGCCATTGGTAAAGTGTTTGTAGAGCGTCACTTCCCGCAAAGCTCGAAGCAGCAAATGGGTGAGCTGGTGGCCAACCTACGCACTGCCTTAGAGGAGCGTATTACCAATCTTGATTGGATGGGCGAAGAAACTAAGAAAAATGCACAGCTTAAATTAGACACATTTGTGCCAAAAATTGGCTATCCAGATGAATGGCAGTCATTTGAAGGCCTCAGCATGAGTAGCACCGATCTTGTCGGCAATACTATTGCCATGCGTCAGTTTTTTAGAGAGCAAAGCATTCGCGACGAGCTAAAACCGACCAATCGACAAGACTGGTTCATGACCCCTCAGCGCGTCAATGCCTACTATAATTCGTCTTTTAACGAAATTGTGTTTCCAGCCGCTATACTGCAACCTCCGTTTTTTGATCCGAATGCAGACCCAGCAGTGAATTATGGCGCAATTGGTGCGGTTATTGGCCATGAAATTGGCCATGGTTTTGACGATCAAGGTTCAAAATCTGACGCCATGGGTGTACAGCGTAACTGGTGGACCGACGAAGACAGAGCCGCTTTTGAAGCAAAAACAGAAAAATTAATTGCTCAATACAGCGCATATGAAGCACTTGATGGTCAATTTGTGAACGGCGCCAACAGTCTAGGTGAAAACATAGGCGATGTAGGCGGTTTGGCCATGGCATATCACGCCTACAGGCTAAGCCTTGAAGGTAAAGAAGCACCCATTATTGACGGCCTAAGCGGCGATCAACGTTTCTTTTTAGCGTGGGCACAAGTATGGCGTGTTAAGTTTACCGAAGAGGCTTTACTAAACAGACTTAAAGGCGGCACGCACGCGCCGGGTCGTTTTAGAGCATTAGCACCGCGCAATCACGATGCATGGTATGAAGCGTTTGACGTACAGCCAGGCGATGCTTTGTACTTAGCCCCAGAAGATCGCGTGCGCATTTGGTAGACGCTTTTTGTCGTTGTCAGCAACATATCTGCTGGCAGTGGCTGTATCAGCGTTTATGCCACACGAGCAACATGTTATTTGCAGGCATCGTTATTGGGGCTAACAGCTTTAATGAAGGTGCAAACTGCTGTAGTTCTTCAATTCCCCTATAGCCACCGCAGCCAATGTCTAATAAGTGCTGATGAAAGTCGAGGTTACTGTGACTGCTAAATTGGCCTTTGATTGTAAATGGGCCATACTGGCAAAACACACCTTTACTGGGTAACTTAGCGGCCACTTTTTGCATCATCGCTTTTACCTGATCGTTCTGCATAATATGGGCGGTGTTAGCCGTAAATATTGCATCAAATTCTACTAGAGGCAGGTCGTCATCTGGAAAGCTCAGCGCGACAGGCCTGTGCAAATTTTCACTGGGAGTGTCGTCTATCCATGCATTAATGGCGCTGTGGTAATCGCTTTGATCTGAACAATACCACTGAACATGAGAAAGATTTGCGGCAAAGTATACTGCGTGCTGACCAGTACCTGAGCCTATTTCTAAGACCTTGCTGGCGTTAGCAAAGTGCTTAAGTAGCTCCTTAAGAATGAAAGGTTTGTTATTTTCACATGCCTGACTAAAAGGTTTATCTTGCACTGCTTTTTTCCTTACGTGAAGCTTGAACCATGCATAATACTGGCTATGCTGCTTATGCTGCGAGCATTATGCTAAAAGATTATGCTAAAAGATCATGCCGCAATACATACACTAAGCTTAGGTCAACTGCGTTAAGTCATATGGCGTTGTTTGATACACGTAATAATTTAACCAATTAGTAAACAGTAAATTCCCATGAGACTTCCAGCGCACCATAATACCATGCTCAGGCACGTCGTTTTTGAAGTAATTAGAAGGCACTTGCGGCAACAAGCCTGATTGAGTGTCGCGCGCAAACTCTTGCTCAAGCGTAGCGGTATCATATTCAGGATGACCTGTTACAAATACCAGCCGTTTGTCGGTGGTGGCGGCGGCATAAACGCCAGCTTGCTCCGACTCAGCCAGTATTTCAAGGCCGCTAATACTAGCGTAGGTAGACCGATTAACTTGTGCTACCCTCGAATGCGGCGCCCAAAATTCAGGATCAAAGCCTCTCATTAGCTCATTTTGTTCGTCTTGTACTTTGTGATTAAACACGCCCGACAGCTTACCGTCAAGTAAGCTCTTTTGGGCGCCAAAATAATGGTACATAGCAGCATGTGCAGCCCAACATATATAAAAGGTTGACTGCACATTATGCTTTGCCCAATCCATTAGTTCGCACATTTGTGGCCAGTAGTGCACGTCTTCATAGTCTAGCGTGCCAAGCGGTGCACCGGTAACGATTAGACCATCGTATTTTTTGTTTTTTACTTGGCTAAACAAATGATAAAAAGCCTGCATATGGGAAGCGGGTGTGTTCTTAGGCGCCGTTTCGTCAAATCGAATCAAATCGATGTTAATTTGCAGCGGCGTATTAGACAGTAAACGCAGTATTTGTAGTTCAGTTTCTATTTTATTAGGCATTAAATTTAAGATGCCAATTTGCATAGGACGAATATTTTGGCTGGTCGCGCGGGCATCGTTCATTGCAAAAATATTCTCACTGAGTAATTCTTCCAGCGCGGGGAGTTCAGCAGGTATATTTATTGGCATAAAGTATTAACTCTTCTTTGGCTATCAAAAGCCCATGATCTTTTAAGCGTAAAGGTCACAGGCGCTGATAAAAGGTGAATAACACTATTGTGGCGATTACAGGATAAAAGTCAACCAGTTTACGTCTAGACGTCTAAACATAGCTTCAAAATAGCTACGGCCCAGATATTCTTGCCGCAACGACTGCGTTTCATTTTAAAGTGAACGCACTTTGTATTGTTCCGCTGTCTGTATTTGTTTATTTTATGTCTGTTTATTTACATAAGAGTGTTCACTATTTTTCAAAGACAATGGTTAATTGAGTGATAGATTTTGTGATAAATAGCGTACTAATCCGCTTAAGGTGTTACTGAAGGAGAGCTTTATGAATCAACAAAACGACCATGACATCTCTTTTATGTCACAAATGGAGGATGTCGTCCCAATTGCCAAGGTGAATAAAGTTGCAGTGGCCAATAACCACAGTGAAACCCTTAGCCAACGGCTAAAACGCGAGGCGCTCGAAAAGCAAATTGCCTTAGACGACAACGGTCTTAGTATAGACAGTGTTACGCCACTAGACCCATATGCTTTTTTATCGTATAAAAAAGATGGCGTGCAGGAAGGCGTTTTTAAAAACCTTCGCTTAGGGAAGTATCAAATAGATTCTCGCCTGTCATTACGGGGGGTTAAATTTGATGACGCACGGCTGTCGCTTTTCGATACTATTACCGACTGCCACGAGCGTGGAATACGCACCCTATTAGTTGATCACGGAATGGGGCTGCAGTCAAAACCCTTTGCCGGCTTTATGAAAAGCTATGTAAATAGATGGCTTAGTGAGATAGAAGCGGTAATTGCCTATCATACCGCTTTGAAACAGCACGGAGGTTTAGCAAGTGTGTATGTTTTACTTAAAAAGCATCCTAATCAAAAGCAAATTAACCGCGAAGTACACCAAAAGCGCAGCTAAGCTTAATGTGGCTATTTTTGTACCTTTCTCTTTTATCAGTGCTTTAGGACGAGCCCCGCTACTAATCTATAAACACCCGCGCATTTCTAAACATGCGCATCCACGGGCTATCTTCACCCCAGCTTGGATCACGCCATGAGTTGTTTACCGCTCTAAATACCCGCTCAGGGTGCGGCATCATAATAGTTGCGCGCCCATCGCTGGAGCTTAGTCCCGTTATGCCGTTAACAGAACCATTTGGATTAGCAGGATACTGCTGGGTTACCTTAGCGTAGTTGTCTACAAATCGCATAGCAACCAAGTTTTGTTCCTCTAATGAAGCAAGCTGCTTAGAAGATGCAAACAGCGCATGGCCTTCACCGTGAGAAACCGCAATAGGCATGCGGGAGCCGTGCATACCGTTTAAGAAAATTGACGGGCTATCTTGAATTTCAACCATCGCGACGCGTGCTTCAAAACGCGCTGACTCATTTTGCACAAAATGCGGCCAATGTTCAGCGCCTGGAATAAGCGTCTTTAAATTAGACAGCATTTGACAGCCGTTACATACACCCAAGCTAAACGTGTCCGTATTGGCGAAATACTCGGCAAAGATATCGCGTAAATACGTGTTGTATAAAATAGACTTGGCCCAGCCTTCGCCAGCGCCGAGCACGTCACCGAAGGAGAACCCGCCGCAGGCGACTAAACCTTTAAAATCGTTGAGCTGCTTGCGTTTCGTGACTAGGTCGCTCATATGTACGTCAATCGCGTCGAAACCTGCGCGATTAAACGCTGCTGCCATTTCTACATGAGAATTAACGCCTTGCTCGCGTAATATGGCTATTTTGGGTTTGCGACCTTTATTAATGTAGGGCGCTGACACATCTTGGTTAAGATCATAACTTAAACGCGCGTGTAGCCCTGGGTTTTTATTGTCTCCCCTAAGGGCATGCTCTTGCTCAGCGCTTTGTGGATTGTCTCGCAGCGACTGCATTGCCAAAGTGGTACTAGCCCACGCTAGGCGATAATGTGTGCGAGTGTTTTCAAGCACCACTTCATTGTTATGGCTTATACGCACCTTATCATGGGTATTTACATGCCCAATTTCATGCACGCAATCGCTCAATGAAAACGCTTCAATGATGCTTTTGACCGCCGCTAAGTCAACATCAGCAACTTGTATAACGGCGCCTAATTCTTCATTGAAGAGAATTTTTGCTAGGTTACTGCTTGGAATGTCAGCGTTAGCTAAGCTAATTTGAGTAAGGTCTATATCGATTCCTGCGTTACCGGCAAAAGCCATTTCTACAACGGTGGTAAATAAGCCACCGTCGGAGCGATCGTGATAGGCTTGAATAAGTTCCTTTTCACCTAGCTTTTGGATTAAATTATAAAAATTGAGCAAATCGTTGGCGCAGTCTACATCGGGGACTTCATGTCCTAGCGCATTATATACTTGGGCTAGACAAGAGCCGCCCATGCGCGCCTTGCCTCTGCCTAAATCAATTAGGAGCAGACTTGACTCAATATTGACAGTAAGCTCAGGCGTTAATGTTTTACGCACATCTTTAACAGCGCCAAAGGCGGTAATCACGAGCGACAGCGGCGAGGTAACTGATTTTTCTTGCGGTCCACTTTCACTCTCTTGTGACCACGCCGTACGCATAGACATAGAGTCCTTTCCAACCGGAATAGCCAATCCTAATGCTGGGCATAATTCTTCGCCCACGGCTTTAACGGCGGCGTATAGTCCTGCGTCTTCACCCGGATGGTTAGCCGATGCCATCCAGTTTGCTGAAAGCTTAATGCGTTTTATATCGCCTATATTAGCCGCGGCAATGTTAGTTAGCGACTCTGCCACCGCTAAACGAGCAGCCGCCGCATGGTTTAATAATGCAACGGGTGTTCGCTCGCCAATCGCCATGGCTTCGCCGTAGTAAGAATCAAACGATGCGCTTGTTACACCAACGTCGGCCACCGGCACCTGCCACGGGCCTACCATTTGGTCGCGACAGACCATGCCCGTTACACTTCTATCGCCAATCGTGATTAAAAATGTTTTATCGGCTATTGTCGGCAATGCCAACAGACGCTGCGCAGCGTCGTTTAGGTCTATGTGTTGGGCGTCGAAATCGTCGCCTTTTGCGGTGGTGCTTACTACGTCTCGATGCATTTTTGGCGGTTTGCCTAGTAGTACATCAAGGGGCATATCAATGGGTTTATTGCCAAACTTTTTATCGCTTAGGGTAAGGTGCTGTTCAAGCGTGGCATGCCCAACAACCTTAAAAGGAGTACGCTCGCGTTCGCATATTTCAATGAACAAAGGCATGTTTTCTGGCGCTACCGACATTACATAGCGCTCTTGAGACTCGTTACACCAAATTTCTAAAGGCGACATACCCGACTCATCACAGGGCACTTCTCGTAATTCAAATACGCCACCGCGGCCGGCATCGTTAACCAGCTCAGGAAAGGCATTTGACAAGCCCCCGGCGCCGACATCGTGAATAAACTGAATGGGATTACTGTCGCCTAGCTGCCAGCATCTATCAATCACTTCTTGACAGCGGCGCTCCATTTCTGGGTTTTCACGCTGCACTGAAGCAAAATCTAAGTCTTCATTACTTTGCCCTGACGCAACAGACGATGCCGCACTGCCGCCTAAACCAATATTCATGGCGGGGCCACCTAAAGCAATGAGCTTAGCGCCTTTGGTAATTTCACCTTTTTCAATGTGGCTGCGTTTTATATTGCCTACACCACCTGCTAACATAATGGGTTTGTGGTAACCGCGTACTTCAAGTCCATTAAAACTATTCACGCTTTGCTCATAAGTACGAAAATAACCAAGAATGTTAGGTCGTCCAAATTCGTTATTAAAGGCCGCTGCGCCAAGCGGGCCTTGGGTCATTATTTCCAAAGCGTTAACAATACGGCTAGGCTTGCCGTAAGGCTGCTCCCAAGGCTGCGCATGATTGGGTATATGTAAATTAGATACACTAAAGCCTACCAGCCCAGCTTTAGGTTTTGAGCCCCGGCCGGTTGCGCCTTCGTCTCTTATTTCGCCACCTGAACCGGTCGCTGCCCCTGCAAACGGGGAAATAGCAGTAGGATGATTATGCGTTTCTACCTTCATTAATATATCAATAGCTTCATGGTTGTAGCTATATTGATGGGTAATAGGATCTGCATAAAAGCGCCCTGCGCTATAGCCATCCATTACCGCGGCATTGTCCTTATAGGCCGAGGACACAAATTCAGGGGTCACAGCAAAGGTATTTTTAATCATTTTAAACAACGATTTAGGCTGTACTGCGCCGTCTATGGTCCAGTCGGCGTTAAATATTTTATGTCGGCAGTGTTCAGAGTTGGCTTGCGCAAACATATATAGTTCAACGTCATGCGGATTTCGCCCAAGGCCTTCAAAGCTGCTGTGTAAGTAATCTATTTCGTCTTCAGCTAAGGCTAAGCCAAGTATGTTGTTGGCGTCTTCTAAGGCTTTTCTGCCAAGCCCTAGCACATCGATAGGGCTTAATGGCTTGGGTTGGCTTTGCGTGAATAAACAAAGCGCGTCATGCTGCTTTGCTAATACCATTTGGGTCATCCGATCGTGAATAGCATTTTCAATAAGAACTAAGTGCTGGCTTAAATTTTCACCCCAAAACTTATATTCAATTCCGCGCTCAATACGCTTTATTGCGTCAAGCCCGCAGTTGTTTGCAATATTAGTGGCTTTACTCGACCAGGGCGAAATAGTACCCATGCGCGGTGCAACTACCAACACTAAGTCTTCGTTTCCGGCGCGCGCTGCAGACATTGCCGATGGCCCGTAGGTTAACAAGCTTGTTAACGTTTGCTGCTCAATGCTAGTAAGGTCTTGCTTAGTGTCCACAAAATGGACAAAGTGAGCGCATACGTCAGTTACGCTTACGCCCTGTTTAATTAGCTGATCTAAGAGCTTTTGCTTGTTAAAATCAGACAGCATTGAAGAGCCAAACAAATTGAGCATAGTTTTAATCCACCGGGTAATAAAAGACATAAGTATGGTGCATATATTGCAGCCCAATATTGAAACACCGCTTAACATGATACAACAAGGGCCCAAGCCAGCGCTTGTATTACACACACAAAATATATTTGAATTATAGAGGAAACTAATTGATTTAGTAAGGCTTTTGCTTACCCGATTCTACGATTGGCGCGCTTTTTTGTTACCTTTATGTGGATGAGCTCGCTGCTGGCATAACCTCGCACTACTAACAGGGTTTTCTCGACAAATTCAAGAAATGATATAGAGTTTCGTGATTGCCTATATTATAAGTGATGAAAAGTATAATCGCGCAAAGTCTTCTTTGCTGGCACAAGAAATCGAAAACCTGCATAATTACAGCAATAGATTCACACGACTGTGCATTTAACGGTCAAATTAATAAGGCTATTAAGCAATAAATGAAGAGCCGCAAAGTGCTACATCAACAGTGCACAAAGTCACAGCTGCAACACTATTGGGTCGCCGCAAGATTCATGCATGCTATGAAGCTTCTGCCATTGCTGGTCGTTCTCGTGCTTATAGCAAGCTGCCAGCCTTATACGAACACCACTGAACTTGCGCGTATCACTAACGAAGGTGTGTTAAAGGTTGGCTCTATTTATGGACGCACTACCTATTTCAACGGACCCGTTACTCAAGAAGGCTTCGAATTTGAGCTTGCTGAAGGCTTCGCCGACTTTCTTGGCGTTAAACTAGAAGTTTATCCTTATTACTCGTATGCCGAACTTATTGAGCAGCTAGATGCAAAGCGCGTCGATTTGCTTGCCGCAAACATCACTATGACAAGCGCCCGAAAGCAGGCGTATAAGTTCGGACCCACGTATCAAACATTAAACTTTGAATTAGTCTATCAAAAAGGTAAAGACAGACCACGCAGCTTAAAGGATTTACAAGGGGATCTCACCATTATCGCCAACGACTTGTATCGCGAACCCATGCAAGACAAAGCTGGTGAAATGTATAATTTTAGTTGGCAAGAAACCGCCGAGAAAGACATTGAAGAACTATTAGAAATGGTCGCAAACGGTGAACTTGACTATACTATTTCAGACTCTAATGTTTTAGCGGTTGCTAGGCGTCGCTATCCCAATTTAGGCATAGGCTTTTCAATTACTGACACTTTAAAATTGGGCTGGATGCTAAACAAAAGCACCGACGACTCGGTCAGAGCCGCTTTACTTGAATATTTTGGTTATATGCAATCAAGCGGCAAGTTAGCTGTGCTTGAAGACAAGTATTATGGTCATGTGCGCACCTTTGACTTTGTTGATACACGCGCCTTCATGCGCGCAGTTAACAATAAACTGCCAAAATACAGAGAAATGTTTGAAGTGCATGCCGGCGATATTGACTGGCGCTTAATTGCAGCCATGGCCTATCAGGAAAGCCATTGGGAACCTGACGCCGTATCGCCAACCGGGGTTCGCGGTATAATGATGCTCACCCGAGCAACCGCATCAGACCTAGGAGTTGATGAACGAACCGACGCCGAACAGAGCATTAGCGGCGGTGCACGCTACTATGCCAGCCTTTTGAGCCGCGTTCCCGCTAGAATTCAAATGCCTGACAGGCAGTGGATGGCTATGGCGGCATACAATATCGGGCTTGGCCACCTAGAAGATGCCAGACGCATAACCCAGAGCAAGGGGTATAACCCAGACTTGTGGATAGACGTTAAAAAACATTTGCCACTGCTGCGCCAAAAGAAATATTACAAAACAACACGCTTTGGATACGCTCGCGGTAACGAAGCGGTAAATTATGTTGAGAATATTCGTCGCTACTATGATAGTCTAATGTGGTTAGAGCAAAACACAGATGAACCATTTGATCTTGACAATGTTGACAATGTTGACAGCAACAATATTGACACTATCTTCGTACAAGGTAACGATGAGCAAGTTGAATAATCACATTTTAATAGCAACACCGACAGCACGTTTGACAATCCTAGCGACACAGAAGCCACAGTCTTAAACAAAATAAAACAAGACCACGCCACGCCAGTACCCTCATCCGAATAAAATAGTTAAGTCGATAGCATTATACTCTTGCGAAAAGTGAGCAAAACACGTATTTCGTGTGATCATATTTACGCGAGGATTGGTATTAATATCAACATCATGTTATTGAATTCTGTCAAAAAAGATACACAAAACTGTCATGAAAATGGTGCGTTGACTGCCTAACATTGAATACGAAAAGATTAATACCGTAAAATCGGAAAACACAAAAAGCAAACGACATAAGATTTGCTTCAAGGAGTAGCACTGAAATGAGAAAAACCACTAATATGAGTCGTACAAGACGACTACGCAGCAACAACCAACGTAGAGTATTGCTTAAGAAATTGCACCAAAAAGTGCTGCTAAGACGCAAACAGTTTGACGCAACTGAATTGAACCAAGAGTTTCAAAAAGCCTAATCGTGGCAACACATCCAGCGCGGCGTGACTAGATTTCACAACAGTCTAGCAAGCGCCTCGCTTACACAACACATTACTATAAAGCTATACCCAAGATTTTCATTCACTTTTATTTTGCCATTCACGTAGGACTTTGTGCGCTTTTATTTGTGCGCGCCTATCACTAAAAAATTTCGATAAATGCGCACTGCACTCCTCTCCTAATATGCCTGAAACCACCTCTAACTTATGATTTAAAATATCATGCTGCACGATGTTCATGACCGAGCCTGCTGCGCCTGTTTTTAGATCGTGAGCGCCATACACCAGTTGCTTTATGCGGCTGTGTACCAGTAAGCCAGCGCACATGCTGCACGGCTCTAAGGTTACATAAATAGACGCACCAGGCAGTCTATAATTGCCAATGTTGGCCGCAGCGTTTCTGATGGCGACCATTTCGGCGTGCAGTGAAGGATCGTTATCGGTAATTGAGCGGTTGTAGCCGGTGCCAATAACGCGACCGTCTAAGACTACCACTGCGCCTACCGGAATTTCACCAATTTTCTGTGCTAATGCAGCCTGCTGTATAGCGTATTGCATAAAGTATTCGTGCTGCTTTTGTGTCAGATCTACTGTGCTATTCATCGCTTCTATTTTTTAGTTTATGTAGTTTAATCACTTTATTTTGTCTACCGCTCCCACTTATACTATCGCGCAGTTCACATAACACACTTTGCACTTCACTTTCACGCAAGTGCATTATGGGCTCGCGACTGCTTTTTTGCTTACAGCCCAACGTTAGTGAGTTAAGCGAAAATGAGTATTGATCAGGTGTGGTAATTTCTTTTTCAATCAGTACGCCAATCACACGACCTTTAAGCTGGGTTAACTGAGCTAACATAGTAGGTCCTCTTATATTGATTTTTTTAGCAAGGCTACCACGACTTCGTTTTGGATGTTGCTACAGCTGATTTTTAACTGCGGCAAAGCTACCGCGATAGCTTCATCGGTCAAGGCAAAAACCGGCGTTTGTCGCCGTTGCAAAGGCGATATTTGCCACTCTTGGTACATTGCCTTTAGTTTTTTTACGGGTCGTTTCTGACTGCTTTTAAAGCGTAAATTACTGCCCCCAAAAACGCAGATAAGCCCTTCTTTTGGTAAACGAAATATATGTGTAGCGTCTGGCAAGAGCATTGTTGATGTGTCTTCTTTAGGATCGTTGGTAAGCAGGCGTAACACTAAATATGCGCTAAGGCGTATTTCATTACCCTTGTGCCACTGAATGTCAACTGGGGGACTGCTATCGGTTTCTATCGCCATGGCCATATCAATAACATGCAGTTTGCCTTGAAAGCGTTCTATCGCCTTACCTTTCACTTCAATATACGGTGAGGTGTTTTGTGAAGGCTTGCTCAAACTTAGCACGCTATTGAGCTGCACACTCGACATGTTAAGCCCATATACACTTGATAACCAATGCCTGATAAAGCTTTTTTGGGTGTGCTCAGACAGAAGAGTAAAGCGCGCTATACTCAGTGCACACTGCTCGTCTATTATGTCTTTTTCAAGCACTTGCATGTATTCAGTAGTAAGCAGTTGCGCTTGTGCACAATTGTCAGCGCTTCGTGCAATGGTCCTATTAATGCCAGGCCAGCGGTGTGTCAGCTTTGGTATAATTTGATTGCGCAGAAAATTGCGATCATAACGGTTATCTGCGTTAGATTCATCTTCAATCCAAAGAAGACTATGCTGCTTGGCATAGCGCAGTAGTTGGGCGCGCGAAAGCTTTAAAAACGGTCGCAGGTAAATTGTGCCGCTAGCGTGGGTCATGTACATAGGCATTGCACTGAGCCCTTGCACGCCAGCTCCGCGCTTTAACTGTAGTAAAAATGTTTCTGCTTGATCGTCTTCATGCTGGGCAAGCAGCACCACCTTAGATGTTTGCGCATAATTATTAAGCGCACTATAACGAGCATCGCGGGCTTGTGCTTCTAAGCTTTTTTGGGCCAATTTTTTGAGCGAAACCACGCAGGAAAAAAAAGGGATTTGGCGTTGTTCACATTCATGTTGACAGTGGCTTTGCCAGCGCATCGCGTTAGCGCTAAGGCCATGATTTACGTGAAAGGCCGTAAGCCTTATACCTTTTTTTTTGCATACCCGGTTTGCAACATCTAGCAGCACAGTTGAATCTAAACCTCCACTGTAGGCAAGGCATAGCTCAAATAAGGGTTCTTCGTCGGGCTTGATATTATCAAAGGTAAAAACGCCTTGGCAGTGGTCTGCCAAGGCGTTTTTAAAAACATCAATAATACTTGTTTTCAAGTTTAGCAATAGCCAAAAGACATCAGTCTTTCGTAGCGCTCTTGCATTAAGGTTTCTTCGCTTAAGCTTTGTAATTGCGCTAACTGCTGCTTAATAGTGGCTTTTACATTTGCCGCTGTACTTACGTAATCTCGGTGCGCGCCGCCTAATGGCTCTTTTATAATGGTATTTATCAAACCAAGTGCCTTTACTTGCTTTGCGGTAACTCCCATTGCTTCAGCCGCTGTAGGGGCCTTTTCAGCACTTTTCCACAGTATAGAGGCACAGCCTTCAGGAGAAATTACCGAGTAAGTTGAATATTGCAGCATATTCACTCTATCGCCAACACCAATGGCAAGTGCACCGCCCGAACCACCTTCGCCAATTACGGTACAAATAATAGGCACAGTGAGCTCAGCCATAGCTTTAAGATTAGTGGCAATGGCTTCACTTTGCCCGCGCTCCTCGGCGCCTACGCCAGGATATGCGCCTGGTGTGTCAATAAGGGTTAATATTGGCAAATTGAATCTTTGCGCCATGCGCATCAAGCGAAGCGCTTTTCGGTAGCCTTCTGGTTTTGGCATACCAAAGTTACGTTTGATTTTCTCTTGCGTGTCGCGGCCTTTTTGATGGCCAATGAGCATAACTGGCACGCCATCTAGTTTCCCAAGGCCGCCAATAATGGCTTTGTCGTCGGCGAAGTTACGATCACCTGAAAGCTCATCAAAATCGGTCAGCATGTTGTCTATGTAGTCTTGCGTGTAGGGACGCATTGGGTGCCTAGCAACCTGCGATATTTGCCACGCGCCTAAGTTATCAAAAATTTTGCGCGTGCGATCACCATTCTTTTCGCGCATTTTGGCAATCTCTTCTTCAATCCCCACGTCGAAGTCGCCACCTTGGTTAATAAGGCGTAACTCTTCTATTTTGGCTTCTAACTCAGCAATTGGTTGCTCGAAATCAAGATAATGTAAGCCCATATTATTTAGTCCATTTTTTTATTAAGCCGCCAACTAGTGGCCACTATACTTGTTGTTAGTTAGGTTGCCAAGATGAGCACCGTTTAAGCCAATTGCGCCGTTTGCACCGTTTTTATCGTTGGCGCAATTTACATAGTTTACATAGTTAGCTAAACGCAAGGTGCACGTTTTCATCGCCCAACATATGCTTTAACTCACTCATCAGCTCATCTTCTAATCGTAGCGACCAGTTTACACCAGTTTGCAGCTCAAGCGCTACATCCGGATGCTGCACCTTTAAATGCAATGGGCAGGTGCCGCCTTTATATCGATAGAGTATATCTTGTAATTTAGACACGAGCGAGGCTGAACACACATTTGCTAATAAATTCACCGTGAGGCGCTTAGCAAATCGATTTCGTGCTTCTACCAATGTCATAAGCTCGGTTATATTCATTGTAGTGCCCTCGTTATATCTGTCAAAGCTAACCTGCCCTTTTATCCAAATAAGCTTATCAACGCTAAGGACCTCTTCATAGCGCTCAAAAATGTCAGGGCTTACCCGCATTTCCATGCGCGCCGACTTATCATCAAGTGTGACCAAAGCCCAACGCCTACCCTGCTTATTGGTGAGAACCCGAGTAGCATAAATTAGCCCAGCCGTTGTAGTAAATACATCACGACGCGCAGGCACTAAATCTTTTATGACGCAGTCGGTGTAGTGCTTACACTCACTAATATATTGGCTCATCGGGTGGCCCGTTAAATATAGCCCCAAGGTTTCTTTTTCACCGTCAAGCCACACTCGCTCTGGCCACGGCGGTACTTGCTGAAAACTATTTTCACTTTGCTCTTGGGTAAATTCTTGCATGCCAAACATGTCGCTTTGGCCCGCTAGCGTCGCCTTAGCATTTTGCGAAGCAGCGTTCATCGCCTCTTTCAAACTTGCCGATAAAGCAGCGCGATGCGGACCTAATTTATCCAGCGCGCCAGCCATAATGAGCTTTTCAAGCACTCGCCTATTGATTTTCTTTAAATCGACTTTTGCACAAAAATCAAACAAATCAGCAAACAAACCTTGCGCTTGGCGAGCTTCAATAACGGCTTCCACAGGACCCTCGCCAACGCCTTTAATGGCGCCAATACCGTATACAATGGCACCTTCTTGGTCAACTGTGAATTTGTGCTGCCCGCTATTTAAATCTGGCGGCAGCACCTTAATGCCCATATTGCTGCACTCATCAATAAGCGTAACCACCTTTTCAGTGTTATCCATATCGGCTGACAATACCGCCGCCATAAACTCTGAAGGATAGTGCGCTTTGAGCCACAAAGTTTGATAACTAACTAAAGCATAAGCTGCAGAGTGTGATTTATTAAACCCGTATCCAGCAAACTTTTCCACCAAATCAAATATTTTCATGGCAAGATTGGGGTCTATATCGTTGTCAATTGCGCCCTGCTTGAAAAAAGAACGCTGCTTCTCCATTTCCTGAAGATTCTTCTTACCCATTGCGCGGCGTAACAAATCGGCGGCGCCTAGCGAATAGCCCGACATTACCTGCGCAATTTGCATAACCTGTTCTTGATATAAAATGATGCCGTAGGTTGGTTCAAGTATTTCTTGCAAACACGCGTGCTGATAAGTGGCGTCGGGGAATGAAACCGCTTCGCGACCATGCTTTCGATCAATGAAGTTGTCAACCATGCCTGACTGCAGCGGTCCTGGTCGGAACAATGCCACTAAGGCTATGATCTCTTCAAAAACATCCGGCGTTAAGCGTTTAATCAAATCTTTCATGCCGCGCGATTCAAGCTGGAATACAGCCGTCGTTTCAGCCCGCTTTAATAAGCTGAATGACTTTTTATCATCAAGAGGGAGAGTGGCGATATCAATCTCAATGCCCTTCACTTCTTGGACCATGTCTATGGCATTTTGAATAATGGTCAGCGTACGCAGCCCAAGAAAATCGAATTTGACTAAGCCGGCAGTTTCAACATCATTTTTATCAAACTGAGTGACCGGATTAGCCCCGGTATCGTCGCAGTAAAGCGGTGAAAAGTCAGTTATGGTGGTGGGCGATATAACCACACCACCCGCATGCTTACCCGCATTTCGGGTAACGCCTTCTAGTATACGCGCCATGTCGATGAGCTCTTTTACGTCTTCATCTTGCTCGTATAGTGCCGGCAAGCGCGGTTCCACTTCAAAGGCTTTGGCTAGGGTCATACCTGGTTCGCCTGGGATCATTTTTGAAATGCGGTCCACAAAACCATAGGGATGGCTCATTACGCGCCCTACGTCGCGAATAACGGCTTTTGCGGCGAGCGTGCCAAAGGTGATGATCTGCGACACCGCATCTCGACCGTAAATCTCGGCCACGTGATCTATAACTTCATCGCGACGGTCCATGCAAAAATCAATATCAAAATCGGGCATGGAAACACGCTCAGGGTTCAAAAAGCGCTCAAACAGTAAATCAAATTCTAAAGGGTCTAAGTCGGTAATATCTAGCGCGTAAGCCACCAGCGAGCCTGCACCCGAACCGCGCCCGGGACCCACAGGTATATTGTTGTCTTTACTCCACTGAATAAATTCCATCACAATTAAGAAGTAGCCGGGAAATCCCATCTGATTGATAACTTTAAGCTCGATCTTTAGTCTGTCGTCGTACTCAGGTCGTTTTTCAAGTCGTACTGCTTCGTCGGGAAACAAAAATGCCAGGCGTCGTTCAAGCCCAAGCTCTGATTCTTTTACTAAGAATTCTCCCACGGTCATATCACCGGTAGGGAAATTGGGTAAAAAATATTCTCCAAGGGTGAGTTTTACGTTGCATCGTTTAGCGATTTCAACGCTGTTTTCGATGGCTTCTGGAATATCTGAAAATAGCGAAATCATCTCTTGTGGCGTGCGCAAATACTGCTGGTTGGTGTAGCGTTTTACGCGGCGGGTGTCATCTAAGGTAAAACCTTCACTGATACACACACGCACTTCGTGGGCCTCAAAGTCGTCGCTGTTTAAAAACCGCACGTTGTTGGTGGCTACTACCGGCAAATCGTTTTTAGCGGCTAGCGCTACCGCCTCTTGAATATACGAATTTTGGCCTATGTGACCGGTTCGCTGAAGCTCAATGTAAAAACGATCGGCAAAGTGTTTTTGATAGAAACTTAACACGTCTTGCATTATCTTTTCTTTGCCGCTGGCAATAGCGATGCCCACGTCACCGTCCATTGCCCCCGACAAGACGATTACACCCTCACTATACTTGGCGAGTATGTCTTGCGTGACGACTACTTTATGTTGAATATGCCCCTGTAGGTAGGCGTCTGATATACAGTTAGTGATATTTCGGTAGCCTTTTTCATTCATGGCTAACAAACAAACTTGCACAATTTGACTGTCTTTACTGTCTGCCCGAGAGGCCGACTTATTTGTGCTTAGCGACTCATTTAATAGATAGATATCGCAGCCTACAAGAGGCTTAATGCCTTTTTCCTTGGCGGCAGAATAAAATTTCACCAAACCACACATGTTCATCAAATCGGTCAAAGCTAGCGTTTTACTGCCTGCGTTCTGGCTAGCCTCTAGAATGGGCTTCACTTTATTTAGACCATCTTGCATAGAAAAGTCGCTATGCAGGCGCAAATGTACAAAATTTGACGTCACGTGTGAGGGTGCTCCCTTTGTAAAAATTCAGCTAAGCAAATTTAGTCGTACATTCTACCTTGTTGCAGCCGCAAGCTGAACAGGTTTAAAACTAAATCGGTGTTGTTTTATAGGACCGTGTTGTTCAAGCGCTAAAATATGCTGCTTGGTGGGATAGCCCTTATGGCGTGCAAAACCATACTCTGGATAAGACTGGTCAAGTGTTACCATTTCTAAATCACGGGTAACTTTGGCTAAAATAGACGCGGCTGAAATTTCCGCATGCAACAAGTCGCCTTTCACAATCGCTTCACTTTCATAGCGCCAGTTAGGGCATCTATTGCCATCTACGCGCACAAAATCAGGTTGAATATGCAAAGCACCCACTGCTCGCTGCATGGCCAGCATAGTGGCGTGTAGTATATTAAGCTCGTCTATTTCTAAAGGGCTGGCCCTGCCAATTGACCAGCTCAGCGCGCGCTCTTTAATAATAGAAAATAGCTGTTCACGCTTTTTTTCACTTAGCTTTTTAGAATCGGTAAGACCTTCAATAGCATTTAAGGGATCTAAGATAACCGCCGCGGTCACAACATCGCCCACTAAAGGGCCCCGTCCTACTTCGTCAACTCCGGCAATTAGGCGAAACGTTAAAGGTTTATTGCCCATATTAGCTGTGTTCTTGTAAACTAGATCCAGCGTTCACAGCATACGATGTTAGCCCTAAAACAGCCTTAGCAGACTCGACGTCTGCGTTACATTTTAAGCTTTTATGTATTGACATAAATTTGTCTATCATGGCACACGTAATTGCGGGGTCTTGACGCCACACTCGGTTAAGCTCACTGGCCAAATTACTGGCATTAACATCTTCCTGTAGATACTCAGGCACCAATTGCTCATTGGCCAAAATATTCGGCAGTGCAAAATAATCTGGCTTATACATTCGTTTCATCACCATGTACGTTATGCTGGGCATTATATAAGCAACCACCATTGGACGTTTGCACAACATGGCCTCTAATGCAGCAGTACCTGAGGCTAGCAACACAACATTGGCCGCTATCATCACGTCTCGCGCGGGCTTCTTGCTAACGTAAATATGATGTTTATGTATGTTTTCACTCAGCGTTTGTTTTATTTGCTGCATGCGCGCCTCGTTAACAGCAGGGATAACAGCGCGTAGGTCCGGCTCTTTCTCCTTTAGCTTTGCAAATGTTTCCAAGAATATTGCCAACAGTGAATCTATTTCTCTGGCTCTAGATCCGGGCAACAGCGCTAAAATTGGCGTGTTATCCGTAATTTCTTGACCCAAGTCAAGTAACTTTCGCGCTTTTTTTTGATCGACAATCAAGGGCACATCGTCGGCCATTGTGTGGCCTACGAACTTAAAGGGTATATCGTGTTTATCATAAATTTGCTGCTCAAAGGGGAGAATACCCATTACTAAATTAGTCGCTTTGGCTATTTTATGAATACGCTTTTCTCGCCATGCCCATACCGTGGGACTGACATAGTGCACCGTGGGAATACCTGCTGCTTTGAGCGCTATTTCTACCCGCAAATTAAAATCGGGGGCGTCTACGCCGATAAATACATCGGGTGGGTTGTCTAAAAAATGCTTGACTATGCTTTTACGAATATGTAACAAGCGCGGCAAATGCTTAATAACTTCAACTAAACCCATGACCGAAAGCTCACTCATATCAAAGAGTGAACGCATGCCAAGCTCGTTTAATGCTGCAGATCCTATACCCTCTATTTCACAATTAGGCTGTAGCGCAAGAATTTGTTTAACCATGCCTAAAGCCAAAATGGCGCCTGAGGTTTCGCCAACAATTAAGCCTATTCTAAGGGGTCGAGTGAGCGCAGTAGAGCTTGCCATTTGATTAGCGAATAATGCCACGTACAGATTCGTTTAAAAAATCTATCAAGACCTTAAGGCTAGGCTCAGATTCGCCAAGCTTAGTAATAAGCGCAATAGCATCACTAAAGCTGTGACCTTGACGATACAATATTTTATAAGCTTTTTTAATTGTGCTAATAGCATCAGGTGAAAAGCCTCTTCGCTTTAAACCTTCACTGTTTATGCCCTGAGGAATATGTTTTGTCCCGCTTACCATGACATAAGGAGGAAGGTCGCGCAGTATAATAGCACCGCCGCCGGCAAAAGAATGCGAGCCAATGTGGCAAAACTGATGCACCGCGCAAGTACCGCCTAAAATAACAAAGTCACCAATACTGACATGTCCGGCAATAGTAACGCCGTTGGCCAACACGTTGTCGTTGCCCATAATACAATCATGCGCAAAGTGAGCGCCCGCCATGAGTAAGTTACGGTCACCAATTTTGGTCAGTAGTTTGTCTTGCACCGTGCCTCTGTGAACAGAACAATACTCACGAAATACGTTATTATCGCCAATCTCTAGATAGGTTTCTTCGCCAGCGTACTTTTTATCTTGGCAGTCTTCGCCTATAGAGCTGAATTGGAAAAATTGATTATTTTTACCAATCTTAGAATGCCCTTTCAGCACTACGTGGCTTTTAAGCACGCAGCCTTCGCCTATTTCCACATTGTCACCAATGTAGCAAAAGGGGCCTATTTCGACTCCTTGCGCAATTTTTGCGTTTGGGGAAATAACCGATGATGGGTGTATTATCATTGAAAATCCCTCATTGCACACATAAATTCGGCCACACAGGCGCTGTGACCATCGACGCTGGCAACACCTTCAAATTTCCAGATACCACGACGTTCTTTAATTAAACGCACTGAAATGTCAAGCCTATCGCCAGGCACTACGGGTGATCTAAAACGTGCTTTATCAATACCAGCATATAAATATAGCTTATCGCTATTGCCCATGGTTTTAAAGCCTAACAAACCTGCCGCCTGCGCCATAGCTTCTAAAATCAACATCCCGGGGAAAATAGGCTCACCGGGAAAGTGCCCTAAAAAGCACTCTTCATTTATAGTAATGTTCTTATATGCCTCAATTGATTTACCAAGTTGATAATCGGTCACCCTATCAATCAATAAAAACGGATAACGGTGAGGCAGCAAAGCCATAATTTCTTTTATTTCAATTGTATTTAGCGCGTGTGCCAAGGAAGTCTCCTAATTTATTATTTTGGCATATCATTGCCTATTTGGCGCTCAACTCTTTTTGTCTATGGTTGAGTAAAACTTTTATTGATTATACTTAAGCTACAAGCAGGTCAATTACGCTATAAGATAAGCCTTTATAGGCCAAAAACAAATCAGACCAACATAAGTTGGCCTGATTATTTTCATTTAACGTCTATTTTGCTTGTTAAACGTTCAACACTGACGATATTAGTTTGCTCTGCTAACTTGCTGCTGTACTTTTTCTGAGATATCAAACTTTTTATCACTAAAAGGTACTGCATTAGAATTTAGCACCATATCGTAACTTTCTTTTTCAGCAATACTGTCTATTGCTTGTTGAATAAGGGCGAATAATTTTCTACGCTCTTCTTCTGTACGACGCTCAACGTTTTGCTGAAGCGGCTGGCCTTTTTGCTGAAGCTGTTGACCAAGCGCATTTATTTGCCCTTCAAGGTCGGTAATAGCCACTTCGCTCATGGTCGCTCTTTCGCGCTGTAATTTTTCTACTAAAAAGTTACCGTCACTGCGCAGACGCTGCACTTCTTGCATTTGACTAGCAAATTCAGCCTGTATGTTCTGTTCAATAACCGCTACCTGTGGCAAAGACTGCAGTACTTGCTGTACGTCTACTACCGCCAGTTTTTGTGCGTTTGCTGCACCAGACATGCTTGATACCGTTACGAAAGCTGCAAAAGACAAGCTTTTTATAAAATTGTTCACTGTAAAACTCCTATACGCTTATGATTTATGCGCGTTTTGATTTAGTCTGTAGATTATACCCTGCTTAGAAGGTTGATCCAATATTGAAAGTGAAGAATTTTGCATCGTCACCTTCACGCTCTTTCAATGCTCTTGAGAAACTAAATACCATCGGACCCATAGGCGATATCCACTGCAGCGAGACGCCCGCTGAGCTTCTGTACTGTTTCCAATCACCAAAGTCTGGCAGTGTCTCAATAACATTGCCACGATTACTTACCTGCACTACCTCTAAATCTTTGTACTGATCATACTGGAACTCTGTGTCCCATACATTACCCACATCATAAAACAGACTAGTACGAACAGAATTATCAAACTCTGAATCTACGAAAGGGGTGGGTACAATGAGTTCTAAGCCACCAAGCGCCATGGCATTGCCGCCTAGGCTTCGGTTTGAAAGGGCAATGCTATTGGTCTCGCGGTTGCCCAAAATAGGCACTCCGCTTGGGCTGGTAATCAAGTTACTGCGAATAAGCTGGATGCCGCGCGGACCCACGGTGTTGTTTTCAAATCCGCGTAGGGTATCAGCGCCACCGGCGGTAAAATTTTCATTAAACGGCAGTATTTGTTCTAAGCCGTTTTCATCACCGTAGCCGTTTCCATAGCCTAAACGTAATCTTGCTAACACTGTCCAGCGCTGGTTGCGCGTTAATGGGAAATACCATTTAGCATCAGAGGTAAGCTTAAAAAAGTTCACTTCTGAATTTGGTGTAGTGGTACTAAAAGAGGCACGCTGCGAAGAGCCGTCACTTGGGAACAAACCTCGGTTCAAAGTGTTGCGAGTCCAAGATACTGAACCCGTTATACTGTCGTAATTAATCGGCGCATCAGGGTCGCCCGAATCGGCAAATTGTTCATAAAAACGCGTAGTTTGTACAAAAGGCTGCGTATTCGCCCCAAGCTCTACGCTTGAGTAGGTTACGCCAAAACTAATACGGTTAACTTCGTTAATAGGATAACCCAAGTTTGCGCCTATCGACCAGCGTTTACTGCTGTACTGAATAAGACCAAAATCGCCGCCATCAAACTCACTATAACCGATGTTGCCGCCTAAGCTAATGCCGTCAATAGTGAAATAAGGGTCCAAATAAGTAAGCTGCGCACTTTTTTGATATGAAACCGTGTTAAGACTTATGCCGACGCGTTTACCACTGCCTAAGAAGTTGTCTTGCTGCACCCCCGCCTGCAGGCTAAGCCCGGTGGCGTCGCCGTAGCCAATACCCGCATTAAACGACCCAGAGGCCTGCTCTTTTACCGTAAACTCTACGTCAACTTTGTCGTCTTGTCCAGGTAAGCGAATCGTCGCAAATTCAACGCTCTCCATGTAGGTAAGTCGTGAAAGCTGGGCTTTTGATGTTTCTAGCGATCGGTTAGCTAACCAACTGCCTTCCATTTGCACAACGCTTTGGCGCAGTACATCATCGGCGGTAACTTGGTTGCCCTTAAAGCTAATACGGCGCACATAAATACGTTTGCCTGGGTCAACACGCAGCGTTAATTTAACTGTTTTGTCTTCGTCGTTTATTTCAGGAATAGTGGTAACAGTTGGATAAGCATACCCAAATCGACCCAAATAATTAGCAATAAATTCTTCGGTAAAGGTGACTTCTGCTTGATTGTATAAATCACCTTCTTTCAAAGGCAACACTTTAGATATAAAGTCTTCAAAGCCTAATAAATCGCCCGACAGCTCTATTTCAGATACATTATATTGCTCGCCCTCGGTCACGTTTAGGGTCACGTAAATGCCGTCTTTTTCGGGTGTCATAGAGACTTGGGTAGACGTTATTGCAAACTGCAGATAACCACGGTCTTTATAATAGCTCTCAATGATCTCCATATCGCCGGCTAGGGTTTGCTGCTGATAGCGCGTTTCAGACAAAAAGTTCCACCATGGAGCATCAAACTTAAGCTCCATTTGCTTAAACAGTTCGTCATCTTCAAATACTTTGTTACCCACGATATTGATTTGTCGAATTTCTGCCGCGTCACCCTCTTCAAATAGTAGCTTTACATCAACACGGTTTCGAGGAAGCGGGGTAACAATCGCGGTTACTTCTGCATTGTACTTACCAATGCTGTAAAAGAAATCTTTTAAGCCAGTTTCAATAGATGAAATAACAGTGCGATCAAGTGGTTCACCTATGCGGATATTCGATGAGTCTAAGCTTTCTTGAAGCTGCTCATCTTTAATATCGTCATTACCTTCAAACACTATGTTACTGATTGTTGGGCGTTCAGCAACGCTCACAATCAGCACGTTGCCGTCGCGGTATAATTCAACTTTCTCAAAGTGAGTGGATGAATACAAGGATCGTATTAACTGAGTTGTACGAAAACGGTTTAAGGTATCGCCTCGCTGCACGGGCAAATAGGTAAGTGCAGCGCCCAGTGCAACTCGTTGCAAACCTTCAACACGGATATCTTCTACGACAAACTCATTTGATGTTTGTGACATCGAATAAGAGGAGGTGGCTACTAAAGCCGCTGCTAGCACTAGTTTATTACACTTCATCAACTATTATTTTTCCAATATATTGCTTGTCAGACGTTATTGTTTGTTTAGCATTAAATGTTTCGGTTAGAATATTCGTTATATATTGCGCAGTATATCGTTGAAAATAGCGGTAGCCATAACAGCAAACAAAATCACCGCGCCAATTCTCAACCCTACTTCTTGGATAGCCTGAGACACCGGCTTACCCGTCACCCACTCTACGGTGAAGTACAATAAATGTCCGCCATCTAGTACAGGCAGCGGCAAAAGATTGATGATACCAAGATTCACGCTAATAATCGCTAAAAATCCTAGAAATGCCACTAATCCATAGCTTGCATGAGCACCTGCACCTTGCGCAATTGAAATAGGCCCGCTTAAATTCTTCACCGAGAGGTCACCGGTAAAAAGCTTGCCTAGCATTTCAAGTGTGACTGTCATTAAACGCCATGTACTTTGCGTGCCACTCACTAAAGCATCAATTGGGCCCTGTTTCACTTCAACAATGTATTGAGGCGGCCATGGCTCTTGAAATGGACTCACGCCCAAATAACCTTGATCAGCTTTGTCAGGCTTTTGCCCTAGCATGGCCGTTATGGTCACCAGACTAGCATTGCGAAGCACTTCAAGCTCAATCGTTTGATTAGGACGCGTTTCAATATACTGGACTATTTGTCCCCAATTTGTCATTGGAGTTCCATCTAATTTCAGTATTTCATCATTTACGGCAAGACCGGCATTGCCCGCGGGCGTATTTGGGCCTATTGCCGCCAGTCTTGTGGTCAGCGCTGGCGTAAACGGGGCAAAGCCTAAGGCGCCAAATAAATCTCTAGCGTCGGGGTCAAGCTTCCACCCTTCTATGGGTAATATTCTTGTACGCTCTAAGCCATTGGCGTCTTTTACCGTAATGGGCATACTGGCATCGCCGCTGAAACGCACCATTTCAATGCTGACCTCTTGCCAATCTTTTACGTCTCTTTCACCTACTCTAATAATTTCATCGTTGCTCATTAGACCTGCTTGGGCAGCGTAAGAGTTTGGCATTATTTCGCCCACGACGGTGCGCGATGTTTGCGAACCCAACATACCAACCAGCATAAGCGCAAAAATAGCGAATAAGAAATTGACGATAGGCCCAGCGGCCACAATCGCCATGCGCTGGCCGACTGGTTTTAGGTCAAAGCATACGTTCAGATCTTGCGTACTGACTTGGTCTACTCGGCCGTCAAGCATTCGCACATAGCCACCAAGAGGAATAGCCGCTATTATAAATTCCATACCGCTTGAGGTAACGCGTTTATAAAGAGGCTTACCAAAACCAATAGAGAACTTTAATATTTTCACCTTGCACAGTTTAGCGACGTAGTAATGGCCCCATTCGTGCACCGCCACTAAAATACTCAGTGCAATGACAAACGATGCAATATTCCAAATAATGGATAGCATTAGACAAGTTCCTTAATAATTTGATGCGCAAGAATACGGCTTGAAGCATCATGTTCTATAATACTGTCAATGCAGGTTAGACTGCTGGTATTTTGTTTTTGCAAAGTCATATCGTTGACCGTGTTTATTTGCGAGAAGTTCACTTTGCCTTGTAAAAAAGCGTCAACCGCCACTTCGTTTGCTGCGTTTAGGGTAGTGGTTGCTGCTTGTCCGCTCTTACTTGCCTGTATCGCCAAAAAAAGATTCGGGAAACGCTTTTTGCAAGGAGTGGAGAAACTAAGGTTAGACAGTTGAGCAAAGTTTAATGGGCCCACGCCCGACTCAATTCTATTAGGGTAGGCTAAACCGTGCGCAATGGGCGTGCGCATGTCAGGATTACCCATTTGCGCAATTACCGAACCATCCACATATTGCACCATAGAGTGAATAGTACTTTGCGGGTGAATTACCACCTCAATATCGTCTTCGTTAAAACCAAATAGCCACTTCGCTTCTATAAACTCTAAGCCTTTATTCATCATTGAGGCTGAGTCTATGGAAATTTTCTGACCCATTGACCAATTAGGATGAGCGCAGGCTTGCGCCGGCGTGACATGACTGAATTGGGCTAAAGGAAGCTCTCTAAATGGACCACCGCTGCCCGTTAGTAGCAGGTGAGAAATACCACTTGCTTGTTTATCACCGTAAATAAAATCACTCGGCAAGCACTGAAAAATAGCGTTGTGCTCACTGTCTATAGGTATTAACTGTGCTTTGTGTTTATTCACCGCATTAATAAACAGTTCGCCCGACATGACTAAGGCTTCTTTATTTGCTAATAAAATACGCTTACCGGAGGTGACCGCGGCCAAAGTAGGCAATAGACCCGCCGCGCCCACAATAGCCGACATAACGCAGTCTACTTCTGACGCACTGGCAATATCAATAAGACCTTGTTTGGAATGCAACAGTGTTGTTTTGCCGATACTGGCACCAAGAATCTGCTTGAGTTCCTTAACCGCCGCAGCGTCCTTTACTACGGCATAGTTAGGCACGAAGGTACGGATTTGCTCAGCCAATTTAGTTAACTGATTCATACCCGATAAAGCAAACACTTTGAATTTATCAGGATGTCTTGAGATAACGTCTAAAGTAGACGTACCGATGGAGCCTGTGGCCCCTAAAATACAGATTTGTTGAGGGTATTGCATAAAAACCTAGACCATCCACACAACATAGCAAAAGGCAAATACGGGGAATGCGGCGGTTAAACTGTCAATTCTGTCCATAATACCGCCGTGTCCTGGTAATAGCCTGCCGCTGTCTTTAATGCCAGCACAGCGCTTAAACATACTCTCGTTTAAATCACCTAGCGCAGACACGCCAACGGTTAAGCCGCCAATTACCACATGTAGTAAAATACGCGCAGGCTCTACTTGGTAGTGTAAAGCGGCAAACGCAATAATGGCTAATGAGGCCGTAACACCGCCTAATAAACCTTCGAGGGTTTTCCCCGGCGACACATTCGGGCGTAGTTTGTGCTTGCCAAATTTAACCCCTACAAAAAAGGCGCCAATATCGGCGGCCCATACAATACCTAGTACATAAAAAAGTAATGAAGCGCCGTAAAATGGGTCGATATCGTATAAGCTAGTACGTAAACTTACAATGGCCACCCACGTGGGGATAAGCGTGAGTATGCCGAAGGCGCCTCTGATACTGCGGCTGTTTTTCCAAAAACTGCTGTAGCGCGGATAGGCAAGGATCATGAACAGCGAGACTAACCACCAAACAGCAGATATTTGCAATATTGCCTTATAAATCGGATTTAATTCGCCTTGTACCCAAATTTGACTAGCGTCAACGCTTACAATTAGCACCGCAAAAATGCCTGCAATGAAAATAGCAAACCAGCACTTAATTATACGCGTAGTAATCCCCGACATATTAGCCCATTCATAGGCACCCAGTAAAATAATGCCTGCGACAGCATACTTGAAGCCTTCTATTGGCAAAAACAAAATACCTGCTAAAGCCAGCGGTGCAAGCACTAAAGCGGTTAAGATCCGTTGTTTTAACATATGACGCTCTCATTATTATTATCGTTGTCGTCTTGCGTCATGATTTGTGCGCCAGTTAAGCCAAAACGGCGTTGACGACTAGCAAAATCTGCAATAGCTAGGTTGAAAACATCTTCGTTAAAATCAGGCCACAGCACGTCACTGAAATAAAATTCAGCATAAGCGCACTGCCATAATAAAAAATTACTCACGCGGTGGTCGCCACCGGTACGAATTAACAGATCGAGCTCAGGTAAGCCAGCAGTGCTAACATGGCGATTGAAAAGATCTTCGGTAATATCGCTAATACTTAAATCGTTTTGTTTTACCTGCTGCGCAATGCGGCGTGTGGCGTCAATAATATCCCAGCGACCACCAAAGTTCGCCGCAATATTTAAGCTTAACGACCTATTGCTGGCGGTAAGCGCTTCTGCTTTCTTAATTTTCTCCTGTAACTTTTGGTCGAAGGCCGAAATATCACCAATTACTTTTAGACGAATATCGTTCTTATTAAGCTTTTTAACTTCAGAGCGCAATACCAACGAAAAAAGATGCATGAGCACCCCTACCTCGTCTTTGGGTCGCTGCCAATTTTCACTGCTAAACGCAAACAGTGTGAGTGATTTAATACCGACTTTACGGGCTAAGGTGACCGCAGAGCGAACAGCGTCAACGCCTGCCTTATGCCCAAAAGTGCGTAATTTACCCTGTTGCTGGGCCCAGCGGCCATTACCATCCATAATAATAGCCACGTGACGCGGGATTTTATCAAGCGCTTGACCAGCGTCAATTGATTGACCTTCAGGCTTAGCCAACTGACTAGACTTCCATCAATTCTTTTTCTTTGTCGGCTAGTGTACCGTCAATATGTTTAATATGATCGTTGGTAAGTACCTGTATGTTTTCCTCGCACGCTCTGGCTTCATCTTCACTAATGTCTTTATCTTTTAGTAAATCTTTAATATCGCTGTTAGCGTCACGTCTTATATTACGCACGGCTACGCGGCCTTGCTCTACTTCGTTGCGCACCACTTTTATTAAGCTTTTACGGCGTTCTTCTGTTAACGGCGGCAAAGGAACACGAATTGAGGCCCCTGCGCTCATTGGGTTTAACCCCAAATCAGATTGCATAATGGCTTTTTCAACGGCTTGAATAGCGCTTTTGTCAAATACCGACAGCGCTAGGGTACGGCTGTCTTCGGCGACTATGTTGGCTAATTGCTTAAGCGGGGTGTCAGCGCCATAGTAAGAAACCATGATGCTGTCGAGTAGGCTCGGGTGGGCTCTACCGGTGCGGATTTTAGCTAGCTGTGTTTTTAGTGCCGCAACACTTTTCTCCATGCGGTCTTGCGCATCAAGTTCTATTTCATCAATCATAATTAACAACCTTTACTGACAATTTCATTTTATATTAACACTATTTTTACGTAGTTGTACGAGCGCAATGCGTCGAACTTCAGCTTAATGCCTCAGATGAATTGGTATGACAAATAAGTGTACCTTGCGATTGGCCCAACACCACCTGTTTTAAGCAACCTGGTTTGGTCATATTAAACACGCGAATTGGAATGCTATGGTCTCGCGCAAGGGTAAATGCAGCTAAATCCATTACTTTAAGTTCTTTTTCTAACACTTCGCTGTAGCTCAAATGACTATACAATACAGCCTCAGGATTTTTAGCCGGATCGCTATCGTAAACACCGTCTACTTTAGTCGCTTTTAAGACCACGTCTGCTTCAATTTCAATCCCGCGTAAACATGCAGCAGAGTCAGTGGTAAAGAAAGGGTTGCCGGTACCTGCCGCGAATATAACCACTCTGCCCGATTTAAGCATTTTGATGGCGTTGGTCCAGTTGTACGAATCGCATACGCCGTTAAGAGGAATAGCTGACATTAGCTTTGCATTTACGAACGCGCGATGCAAAGCGTCGCGCATGGCGAGACCGTTCATCACCGTGGCTAACATACCCATATGATCGCCTACCACGCGGTTCATGCCAGCTTTTGCTAGGCCTTCACCTCTAAATAAATTACCACCACCAATCACAAGGCCAACTTCAATACCTAGTTCTACTAGTTCTTTAATCTCTTCAGCCATACGATCAAGGACTTTGGGATCTATGCCAAAGCTTTCATTGCCCATAAGCGCTTCACCGCTTAATTTTAATAGGATCCGACGATAGGCGAGTTTAGGGCTTACACTCATGCGCAGTTTTTTCCTTTAGTTATAAAAAAAGCACCTCATTTGAGATGCTTAATAGTGTATATGAACAGGCTGTTTTACAAAAGAATGTTTTTTGCAAAACCACGTCATTTTAGACTTTTTTAGCCGCTGCCATTTGTGCAGCAACTTCTGCAGCAAAATCTTCGGTTTTCTTCTCAATGCCTTCGCCCACTTCAAAGCGGACAAAGTTGACCACATCTGCATTTTTGCTTTTTAAGTAGTCACCCACGCTCATTGAAGGGTCTTTCACGAAAGGCTGGCCTGTTAAGCTAACTTCACCGGTAAATTTCTGCATGCGGCCAGATACCATCTTTTCTGCAATGTCAGCAGGCTTGCCTGACTGGATAGCAATTTCAAGCTGTATTTCTTTTTCTTTAGCTACCACTTGTGCAGGCACATCACTCGGTTTAACGTACACAGGGCTAGACGCTGCAACGTGCATTGCAATGTCTTTTGCTAGGTCTTCGTCACCGCCTGTTAAGATAGCGATTACACCAATGCGACCGCTATGTACGTAGGCACCAAGGTTTTCACCTTCGATGTTAATAACACGACGTGGGGAAATGTTTTCGCCAATTTTTGCCACCAGTGTATCGCGTGCTGTTGCGATTGTTACGCCGTCTAAGTCAGCCGCATTGAGGCTGTCAATGTCATTAATGTTTTGCGCAGCGGCTACTGCTAATATTTTGTTGCCAAACGCTAGAAAGCCTTCGTCACGTGCCACAAAATCAGTTTCAGAGTTAAGTTCTAGCATCGTTGCTTTGTTGCCGACTACGTGCGTTAAAATTACGCCTTCAGCGGCAATACGGCCAGCTTTTTTAGCGGCTTTTGCTTGACCTGACTTACGCATGTTCTCAATTGCTAACTCAACGTCGCCGTCGGTCTCTACCAGTGCGTTTTTACAATCTAGCATACCTGCGCCTGTACGCTCGCGTAGTTCTTTTACCAGTGCTGCTGTCACTGCCATTGTCTTATTCCTCAAAATTTATGTTTTTCACTGCTTATGAAGGAAGGGTTTAAAAAAGGAGACTCACGTCTCCTTTCAAAATGTAAAATAAAGCCTTAACTTAACCTTCGTCAGCTACGAATTCATCGCTTGGTGCCAGTATGTCTTTGTTACGATCTTCCAACACGGCGTCTGCCACTGCGTTCGTATATAACTGCACGGCTCTTATTGCGTCGTCGTTACCCGGAATGATGTAATCAACACCGTCTGGATTTGAGTTGGTATCAACGATTGATACAACCGGAATACCTAAGTTACGCGCTTCGGTAATAGCAATATGTTCGTGGTCTGCATCGATAACAAAAATCACGTCAGGCAAGCCGCCCATGTTTTTGATGCCGCCTAAGCTGCTTTCTAGCTTAGTCATTTCACGATTAAGCAATAACACTTCTTTTTTCGTTAACTTGTCAAAAGTACCGTCAGCGCTTTGTGCTTCAAGCTCTTTTAAACGGTTGATTGACTGACGCACTGTTTTCCAGTTTGTCAACATGCCGCCCAACCAACGCTTGTTCACGTAGTATTGACCGCATCTTAATGCTGATTCTTTTACTGCATCGCTCGCCGCACGCTTGGTGCCTACGAACAAAATTTTACCTTTACGATGGGCAACACTTTGTAAAAAGCTAAGCGCATCATTGAATAAAGGAACAGTTTTTTCTAAGTTGATGATATGTACTTTGTTACGTGCGCCGAAAATGAACTGCGCCATTTTGGGATTCCAGTAACGAGTTTGGTGACCAAAGTGGACACCAGCGTTGAGCATGTCACGCATTGAAACGTTTGCCATTATAGTATTTCCTAATTGTAGGGGTTATGCCTCCACATTCCCCTATCCCCGATCGCTGTTTAAAGCGACACCCCGGACATAGTGTCGAAATGTGTGTGAATTTTTAGTTATTCACTGCCCGATTGTCAGCGTTTTTTCTTCTTTTGAAGATGTGAAACGCATAGTATTCGAAAACAGCGCGCGTTTTATATCATTTATAAGGGCTTATTACAAACTTTTTTCCCCTAACCTTGTATGCTTAGTCCTACTGTATGATAATACGCTTATACAATTAATAGAAGGCAGCAAAGCTTTGGCAGCAACCATAAAAACAGCATCCGAAATAGAGAAAATGCGCTTCGCAGGCAAACTCGCCAGTGAAGTGTTAAACATGATAGGCGAACATGTGGTGAAAGGGGCAACAACTGAGCACCTTGACAGGCTTTGCCATAACTACATTGTTGATGTGCAGGGCTGCATTCCTGCGCCGCTACATTATGGCAATCCGCCTTTTCCAAAATCGGTTTGTACGTCAGTGAATCATGTTATTTGCCATGGTATACCTAGCGATAAAAAACTCAAAGACGGCGATATTGTCAATATAGATGTTACGGTAATAAAGGATGGTTACCACGGTGACACTTCAAAAATGTTTGTGGTAGGAAAGCCCAGCATTATGGCTGAGCGTCTTATTAAAGTGACCCAAGAATGCCTCTATAAAGGCATTGCGTTAGTCAGACCCGGCGCTCGCTTAGGCGATATAGGACATGTTATTCAAACTCACGCCCAACATCATAATTACTCTGTGGTACAAGAGTACTGTGGTCATGGTATTGGCGCTACTTTCCATGAAGATCCTCAGGTGGTCCATTATGGCCAGCCTAACACCGGCGAAGAAATAGTGGCAGGCATGTGCTTTACCATTGAACCGATGATAAATGCCGGCAAGCGCCATTCTAAGATGCTGCCTGACAAATGGACTGTGGTCACAAAAGATAGAAGCTTGAGCGCGCAGTGGGAACATACCTTATTGGTGACTGAAACGGGCGTTGAAATTTTAACCCATCGTGACGACGAAACTATCCCTAGAATTATAAATCATAGTTAGCAATCGCCAGGACCAAAATAGCTGCCTCATCGACAATTAATTTAAGGAAATCCGTGTTAAATTTAAATAATATTATTGATAGGCTGCAAGACATTACGTCAGTGAGTGAAATAGCAGCCTTTAAAGGCTGCGTTACTGACAGTTTCAAATGGCTTGAACAAAACTTCTCAAACATACACGTAGACGAGCTTGTAGTAGAGCGCGCAAGGTTCACCGACGCACTGCTGTGCAAAGCGTGGCAGCTGCAAGAACTTGACCTTGTTAGCTCCTTAAGCTTGTGTGCGGTAGGCGGATACGGCCGCGGCCAAATGCAGCCCTACTCCGATATTGACCTTCTCATATTAACCGACAGAGCCCTTAGCCAAGAAGCACAAGAAAAAATATCTGTGCTTATTACGTTTTTATGGGATATAAAGTTAGAAGTTGGTCAGTCTGTTCGTACCATTAAAGAAACGCTTAAACTAGCAAAAAGCGATATTACAATTGCCACCAATCTTGTTGAAGCACGTCTTTTATGCGGCTGTAAAGACACCTTCAACGTACTAATCAAAAAAGTGAATAGTGAAAAAGTTTGGTCGAGTAAAAGCTTTTTCTTGGCTAAATTAGAAGAACAAAGTCTGCGCCATTCAAAATTTAACGGCACATCTTATAACCTTGAGCCTAACATCAAAGAAAACCCCGGGTGCTTGCGCGATATTCAAACCATTGGCTGGGTGGCTAAAAAACATTTTAAAGAATACGATGGTTTAACCCTTATCGGGCATGGATATTTTAATGAGCTTGAGCATGCCGAACTCATTGAATGCAGAAGTAACCTATGGCAAATACGCTTTGCACTTCACCTTGTAGCCAAGCGCAGCGAAAACAGACTTTTATTCGATTACCAGCCCGATGTAGCGCGCCTAATTGGCTTTGGAGACGGTAAGCCAGGCGTGGAAAAAATGATGAAGCATTTGTTTAGGATTGTGCGCCGAGTGAGTGAGCTAAACAGCATGCTGATGCTGCGTTTCAAACAAGACATTCTAAACCTAAAAGTGAAAAAGCGTGTTGTTATAAACGATGATTTTTGCGTTAACGACGGCTTTATTTCGCCTCTTAATGCCCACGTTTTCGCATCACCCCTTAAAATCTTAAGATTTTTGGATGTCATTAGTGAACATCCTACCATTGTTGGCCTAGATGCGGATTGTCTACAGCAGCTTCGTAATGCACGCAGAATGTTTCAGTCGGCGTATTATCATCAAATACCCGAATGTAGGGCGTATTTTATAAAGCTGGTGTCTAAGCCTGAATTTTTTGATTTAGCCTGGGATGTTATGTATCAGCACGGTGTACTGCAGTCTTACTTGCCTGAATGGGATAAAATTGTAGGCATGATGCAGTTTGATTTATTTCATGCCTACACGGTTGACGAACATACTCACCGACTGGTGAAACATATACGCCAATACTACACTCAGCAAGAACAGTTTCCTCGCTGCAGTCGCATTATTAACAACTTGGAAAGCCCGCAGCTTATTTTTATCGCCGCTATTTTTCATGACATCGCAAAAGGAAGAGGCGGTAATCACTCTTTGTTGGGCGAAAAAGACGTGTATGTTTTTTGCGACCAGCATGGTATTAGTAAAGAAAACACCGCAATTATTGCATGGTTAGTCAAGCACCATTTACTAATGTCGACCGTGGCGCAAAGACGGGACATTTATGATCCCGAGGTTATTCGTGATTTTGCTGGCTTAGTGAAAAGCCAAGAGCAGCTTGATTTATTGTATGTATTAACACTGGCCGACATTCGCGCCACCAACCACAGCCTTTGGAACGACTGGAAAGCGTCTTTACTGCGAGAGCTATACTTGCTCACGCAAAAAGCATTAGACAATGGTCTGCAGTGTCAAATGACCCTAAACGATAGAATTCAGGACTATAAATCAAAGGCCATAGATTTGTTAACGCAAAGCAACGCTGATCTAGACGCTTGTCACGCACTTTGGCAGCATTATAATCATGATTATTTCGCCCGCTTTAGCCCGATACAAATAGCTTGGCATACGCAACAAATAGTCGAAGCAGGCGCCTTAGGCGACGACGAATTCATGGTGGCCGCGTCTAATAAAACATCAAAAGGCGGCACAGAGCTACTCATATACTGCAAAGATCGCCCCGCCCTATTTGCCCAAATTGCATCGGTTATCGACAGCAGAAACTGTTCAATACACGCCGCTCAAATATCGGTCACATCCACCGGCTATGTGTTTGACAGCATGATAGTGCTAGATAAGGATAACAAGCGCATAAGCAGTGAGTATCAGGTTAATAATTTTGTTAAGGCTATTCAAAAACAGCTGAAACAGCCCGGGCACTCGCATTTTAACTCGCGCAAAATGTCGCGCCGCATGAAACACTTAAACGTGCAAACTAAAGTGAGATTTTATTCCAGCCAAGACGACAGCACCCTCATAGAGCTAGAAGCCTTAGATGCACCGGGCTTACTAGCACGTATTGGACACTTGTTCGTTGATGTAAACATTACTTTAAAAATGGCCAAAATTGCGACCATTGGCGAGCGTGCTGAAGATGTGTTTATTGTCTGTAACAGTGAAGGCAAAGCGCTAACGCAAGAGCAGCAGGTTTTAGTCAAAAGGCTCATTAAGAACAAGCTGGACAAGCCAGAGACGCTAACACAAGTATGAATGTCAATATGAGCGGTAATATGAAAAGTAACGGCCCCGGTACCCTCAAGCCAACGAATCGAGTCAATCTTCTCATTCGCTACAGCGAGTGTGACGTACAGCAACTTGTTTTTAACGCCCGTTACGCCGAATACGCCAATCAATCGGGCTAATCACCCTAGCATTAAGCAGACTTTGCTAGGGTTTTATCCGTAAACCAACAATTTACCTTATTAAGTGTTCAGCAATCGCTTTTACCCACGGCACGACTTCTTCTTCTGGTGCGAGCGTTTCTAAGGCGTCTACTCGAAACAATTCAGCCACTGGCTTGCCCTGCAGCTCAGTTAGCAGCTCAAAAAACTGCTTGCCCCCGCCGCAATAGCTTTCACCATAGCTGCTGTCACCAAGGGCGGCAACGGCAAAAGGTTTGTTGTTCATAAGCGGGAAACTGTCGCGCAAATCACTATAAAAAAGCTCTAAATTAGGCGGCACGTCACCTTGCCCTGTGGTGGAGGTAATAATTAGGACAGATTCAGCGTCGGTAAAATCGCTCGTTTCAGGATCGGTAAATACTTCTGAATCAATCCCTTGAGCATTCAACATATCGTTAACTTCTTCAGCTACATGCTGGGCGTTGCCATATACTGAACCGGCAAAAATACTAATACTACTCATTGTCTTGGTCATTCCTTATGTTGGGTAATCGATAATTAGTGCGCTATTGCGATAAACACTCAAGCGCCCAAAAATGTGGGTATTCACACTAAATTAAAGGTTAGGTATGTTTTATTTTTCATTTGCGATCACGTTTTGGTCAAAAATAGAGAAAGCATGTGTCAAGTCTGCATTAACACCGCTTGTAAAGGTCATTGCGTGATGAGTAATAGGATGTTCAATTACCAGTTTAAAGCGACTAGCGCTTATGCTTCTTTGTTATTGCACGCGCCAGCATTTGTTTTACGATTAAGGGGCGCGCTGCCTGTACACTAAATAGTTATTTAACATATACTACCAGCATTGTTTTTTATCCCTTAAAGGTTTCTTATTTACATGTCTGTTTCTGCTTCAATTTCGACCTTGAGTGAATTTTTATTGCAAGCACACACCCAGTTTCAGGTGTTTGATATGGGTCGTGGTATCCGAAAGGTTTCTAACAATACTTTTTTTGAGTGGGAAAACCAGCAGGCACCGTGCGCCTTTCCACGCCAAAATCAGGCTTGGTTTTGCATTGTGTTTTGGAACAAAAGCCTTAGCGCGCAGCACTATATGTGGTTTATAAAGCTGCCCCTTGATGAAAGTGGCTTAATGATAGGCGCCTCTTTGCAGCAGTTTTTAGATATTATTACACAGGCTTTAGGCAAGCACTTAGAGCATACCGGCAATAGCCAAGCACAGCTGCCAGAGAATCCTTACGTGTTTGTCCCAAGCCAGCAGCAGCTTGCAGACTGCAACGCTCATATCAGAAAAGAGCTCAAGATTGAACGCGTGGCCAATGAAAAAGCGATGGCTTACTTACAGGCGCCAAATGCTATTCACGACTCAAAAGCATGGGAGGCCTTGTCGCTGCAGGATGTCGCCGATTTTGTGATTAGCCCTGTGTTGCCCGCTATGTTGCCCGCTATGCAGCAAGACACGCAGCAAGACACGCAACAAAATATGCGTCAAGATCTGCATCAAGATACGCTTGAAACCCTGATCGCTAACAACCTGAATGCCTACCCAACGCCAGTACTTACGTGTTTGCTGGGGAGTTTAGAGTCTGTTGAAGTAGGCCCCACACTAACGCAAGCTTTGATACGCTTGCATAGCGCAAGCACTGATGCAAATTTAGCGGCCCTGTGCTTAAGAGCGATGAGCGTAAAACCACAGCCTGAGTGTTTAAGGTATGTAGAACAGCTTATTGGTTTACACAACAGCGCCAGTGACGCTATAAGCACTACTCAAAGTAACAGCTCGCCAAGTCTCGAAACCTGCGTTGTTATTGCCGGTAGATACTGGCAGATGCTTAATAACGAAAATACCTTAGGGCATTTCATGCACAAGCTTGCGCTTATCGATGACAGCCACCAGCTTTTCAAAGGTTTGTATGCAGACCTTGTAAAAATACCCGAAACACGAAACAGCATGCTGCGCTTCATGCGCCAGCCGCAGCGTACAAAAGAAGTTTCATTGGCCATAAGTGCGCTGTTTGCGCCCTAAATAAACAAGCGCTATAAAAGGATACACAGTGGATTTAGCTAATATAATAATACTATTAGTATTAGTGGTGGTAGTGGTACAGTTTTGGCGCTTGCGCTCAATTGCCGAATTTATGGTGCAATATTCAAATCAATATTGTAACAAGCATAGGCTTCAGTACATTAGCCTAGCGCGCACCAACACCAGCTTCAGGTTTTATAAAGGGCGATTAGACTGGCAGCTAAGCTATCAACTGGAGTTTAGCAGCGACGGTCAGCTAGAGTATGCGGGCACCATTGTAAGTCATGGCAAGCATGTTATTAGCGTTGAATTGCCGCCTTATAGAATTGTGTCAGACGAGGCGGGTTATTAGGGCTGAATTGCACATATAACGAAGAAAGGCAGACGCGAGCGCCTGCCTTAAAAATTTTGAGCATCCCTCTCAGCTATCCATTGCTTAAATTTCATCCCGAAAAAACCGTTACACCCCTTTCCATTTTTATCCCGCTAATCCTAAGCAGGCAACACGCCGTGTGCAGATCCCTTGTTCCCTTGTCCTTTTGCATTTTACTGCCTGAGCTTGTCCGTATTCACTCAGATTCACACTTAATGTGTTGTCCATTACCATCCGCTGGCTGTCTGTTCCATCAACTTAACGTCCTGTCTTGGTCTTTACCTTTTTTTATGAAGTATCCCCAGGACGTGCTCAGAATACCTTTTGGCCAATATTAATGGTTAACTTTTTTTAATCTACGCGTGTAAATAAATCAGCAGTTTATGGTTTAGCTGTTGATAAGTGCATGTTTATTATTGATTTTACTTATATTAGTGAACCTAGGCAGGGGCATAATAGTCAAATTGCCCACACTTACGTAAGAGATGACTTACAAACGTGTAGGCAAATATTGAAATGCCACTATGGCTTGCGGGGCCTAAACATCACCTTGCCTTTAATGTCTCCTGCAGTAATATCTTCAACAAGTTTGAATCCGCCTGCTTCAAAAAACGAAAGACACTTAGGCAAAGTGACTAGCACCCCAATGCCTTGTGACGTTTCATCATCAATCAGCAAGCCTAAAATGGCACTCATAAGCGCATGACCTAAACCCATATCTTGATAGTCAGGGTGCACGCCTATAAGCGAGAGCATGTGATAGTTTTGTGCGGGTATTTTTTCGCGCACTGTTTCTTCTTTAGCGATCATTTGCTTAGTGCCAAAATACCCAGCAGTAAGCAGCATTTTTAAACGCCAGTGCCAAAACTTACCGGCACCAAAAGTGGTGTCGGGCAGTGTTAAGCAACTTACCGCCAGTAAGCGATCGTCTTCATATATCCCAATAAGCGACTGTGAAGCATCCCAATAGGTATTAATCTCTTCTTTTATAGCGCTGCGTAAACGTGCTTCATAACCCTCTTTGTTGATCTGAAAAATTTCCATAAACAAAGGATCATCTAAATACGCCTTGTATAATAAAGAGGCTGCCACTTTAAGATCGTCAGCGCCTAAATACGCCGCTTTAATTTTCTCTAAATTGGGCATTACGTTAGCGGTTTTCATTTACCTAACCTTTTGAACAATATGAGTAGTAACTTAAGTGTAAACGATATACTGGCGCACTAACAATTGATTTACATCAAGCTTGTGAAGATAAGCTTAAATAGCATCTAAAGCCGTGCTGCCAAAACCTATCAGTTCGCCGTTAGCAAATAACACAGGCGTGCATTCATCTTTGCTAGTGATACCGTCTGCGTCGATGCGCTGAGTTCGATAAAACAGCACTCTATACTCTTTAGAGTCTTTGACAATAAGCTCATCAAAAGCAGGCACGCCCATGCTCAGTCTTACCATTGAGATAGCTGAACCGGGGCTAAGCTCGCTAATTTTTTGGCGATTTTCTTTTTCAATTTTGCTCCACGATGAATGGCTGTCGCTATCGTCTTCATAATCGTCGCCAATTTTAATGACGCAGCCCGACAGTAGTAAGCCCGTTAGTGCGATTGCAATTATAGTCTTTTTCATAATACGCCTCTTTTTTTTACTTGATATTGTGTTGTGTGAAATTGATGATATGCACACGTAAATACATGTGCTTCAAGCTTGCTGTTAACAACAATTAGACCACAATTAAAAACCCGTTTACTTTCATAGATTTAGCGATTTTAGAGCGAAATTGTGAAAATATACTTATGTAAAGTAGACTATTTAATTAACAATATGACTAATTATTCGTTTAAAAGTAACAATGACTATTAGTATGCATAACCAAGATGTAATTAAGGCCTGCGCTGAGTTAGTTAAGGCGGGCAAAAAACCGACGGTAGGACTTGTGCGGGCAACGCTGTTAAATAAGGTACCCCTAGCAGCGGTTGTAAAAGGCATTCAACAGTATCAGGTGAATCGAAAATTAGGCATAGTGATGCGTGATGACACTTCAAATGAGAACAGCAAAAAGAGTAAAGACACGCCTGCTGCACAAGCCACTCAGCACTTAAGCACCTGCGCGTGTGAAAGCAGAGTTGCGCTGCTTGAACAGCAGCTTGAAAAACTAACTCAGCAGCTTATAGCGTTACAAGCTCAGGTGCAGGACTTATCTGGGCCATAAACGCGCTTAACGACGGTGCAATTTCACGCTGGGGCTCTTTGCCAACCTGCTCTAGCACAACCGCGCCGGTGCTTAGCATTACCGATAAAATAAAGTCTTCTTCGTCGGTTAATGCAAAAAACAGCGTTTCAGCCTGTTTTAAACGTCGCTTCATTAGCACGTGAGAAATCAGATTCTTTTGCAAACGATCAAAATCTTCTTCGTTCCACACCTGCAAGATAGTGAGCTTACCGTTTGCAGCGCTAGCGTTGAGATCGTGCGAATAATAGCGGCAAAATAGCGCCTGAAGCTCACTCGGTATGCGCAAGTCAAGCGCCTCTTCTAAGTTAACTAATGAGGCTTGCTGATCACGTAAAGACGGTTTCCAAGGCACTTCGTCGCCATCGTCAGCCGCTTCAATGTTAAACGATTGAAGACAGGGGCTTAGCCACTGCTTGTCAAAATACGTAATAAGCCCCATGTTATCGTTTGTAGAATGGTCGATATATGAGTGTATGAAGGCATCGAATACTTGTGTAAATGGGGTTTTTGAGTCAATGGGTAATGACATATAGTGCTTCCTGAGAGGCTAATAAAGTGAAAGGTGCAGCTATGTATAATAAAGCCACTTTGGCGCTATTCGCGTTTTATACAGCAGTGTATAAGACATAAGCTACTTTAATAGTGCATTACACAGTGCAAAAAAGTTATTTAACTTTGCGCTAACTATGGGGCATGCATGAGTATTTTGTTATTATACCCAATTGCGACGCATTTTCTAATACCCGCGATATGTTAGTTAACGACATACGCTATTTATACACGGAGAAAAGATTGGATCATTTAGTACTTGGCAAAACCACGGCTTATGCACAGCATTACGACGCCAGCTTGCTACAGCAAGTGCCGCGTAGTTTAAGCAGAGACACCATCAACTTGCCGCTTGAGCTGCCATTTACCGGCGTAGACACGTGGAATGCCTACGAAGTGTCTTGGCTTAACACCAAAGGTAAGCCTGTGGTGGCTATTATGCAGTGCGATGTGCCCATAGATTCAGCCAACTTGATTGAATCTAAATCGTTTAAACTATACTTAAACAGCTTTAACCAAACGCGCTTTGCCAGTGAAGAAGAAGTGCTAGGGCTGATGCAAAAAGATTTGTCTGCCTGCGCGGGGCGGCCAGTTGAGCTAAGCTTAGTACCTTGTGCAGCATTTGCTAATATTCGCATTGGCGACTTGCCCAGCCATGCTAATGCAGACTTCCCCGCCTGCGTCATTGACGATTTAGACATCGCTATTGACGATTATAATTTGTCGGCGTCGTCACTTACCACGCATAATGAGGTGGTCAGCGAAACCCTTATTAGCCATTTATTAAAATCAAACTGCTTAATAACGAACCAACCGGACTGGGGCAGTGTACAAATTAGATACTCAGGCAAACAAATAGACAAAGAAAGTGTACTGCGTTATTTAATATCGTTTCGCCAGCACAATGAATTTCACGAACAGTGCGTAGAGCGAATATTTTACGACATACTCACCCACTGTAAACCAAAAAAACTCAGTGTTTATGCCCGATATACCCGCCGAGGTGGCCTAGACATAAATCCATTTCGTTCAAACTTTGAAGCGCCTTACAACAATGTTCGATTAGCCAGGCAGTAGCCTAAGGTAAATAGTGCTTTGCATCGGAATATATCGCTTATGCGATAAGATACACTAAAAAAGGATCGTAAATGACCAACACCGTAAGACTTAATCCCGTAGGGTCAATGTCGCAGCTCTCGCAGCTTGAAATGAATTTACTGGAACAATCTACCACCGACGACATGTACCAAATTTTCAGAAACTGCTGTTTAGCGGTATTAAACTCAGGCGTAGAACAAGACGATGCTGAAGCCCTGTTTGAAACCTACAAAAATTTCAACGTTAAGCTGGCACGCAAAGAGCGTGGCGTCAAAATAGAGCTGATTAATCCACCACAAAACGCGTTTGTAGACGGCAAGTTAATCGCCGGGGTGCATGAGCACCTTTTCGCGGTATTGCGCGACATGCTCTACATGAGCAGCAAACACAACGCTCAGTTCGATTCAGCCAAACACAGAATTCGCACGCCTACCCCCGCGAATATTGCCACCCACGTGGTATTTGACATGCTGCGCCATTCAGACGCCTTAGGCAGCACCGAGCCCGCCAACATGATTGTATGCTGGGGCGGTCACTCAATTCCGGTTGAAGAGTATAAATACACCAAAGCAGTAGGCTACCAAATAGGCCTGCGCGGCATGAATATTTGCACAGGCTGCGGCCCAGGCGCCATGAAAGGCCCCATGAAAGGCGCGGCCATTGGGCATGCCAAACAAAGAGTGAAAACAGGACGCTACTTAGGGATTACCGAGCCCAGCATTATTGCCGCTGAGCCGCCCAATGCCATTGTGAACGAACTCATTATAATGCCCGACATTGAGAAACGCTTAGAAGCATTCGTGCGCATTTCACACGGCATTGTGGTGTTCCCTGGCGGCGTGGGGACCGCAGAAGAGCTTTTATATTTGCTGGGTTTATTGCTAGATGAGAAAAATAAAGACCAGAAAATACCGCTCATCCTAACCGGGCCGGCAAGTCGTAAAGACTATTTTGAAGCGATTGACGACTTTGTAGGTGCAACGCTAGGTAAAGAAGCGCAAAGCATGTATCAAATTATTACGGGGGATGCCAGTAAAGTAGGCAGCGCCTTAAATATCGCCCAAGAAGAGGTGTTGGAATACCGACGCAAAGTGGGTGATTCTTATAGCTTTAATTGGACTTTGCATATACCAGAAGATTTTCAGCAAACGTTTATTCCAACGCATGAATCGATGAAAGCTTTAGATTTGAGTTTGGAGCAGCCTATTTCGTCACTTGCGGCTAATTTAAGAAAATGCTTCTCAGGTATTGTGGCAGGCAATGTAAAAGCTGAGGGAATTGAAGAGATAAAACGGCATGGGCCTTTTGAGCTGCACGGTGATGCCAGCTTGATGCGTAAAATGGATGTTCTACTGGCTTCTTTTGTGAAGCAGGGACGAATGAAGCTAAATGGGGCGCCTTACGAGCCTTGTTACGTGATTAATGTGCCTGATGCTGAGAGCTGATAAGCTCAGTATTCTGCGCCCTTGTGCGCGCTGGCTAAGTCATCTAAATCTGAACAGGTATAATCAAAGCCTTTGCCGTCAAACTCGTAGCTAACTTTTACCATGCTTGATTTTGCGAAGAGCTTTGCCTTTACGCTTTGTTTATCCCAGTGCTGTAACTCGTTTATGAAACGGCTGGCCTGGGTGTGGGATTCAAATTGATAGGTAATATCTGTGATCATGGCTACACTTTAATGGTTTGGAATAGTTTGAAATAGTTTGCTTATGAATATTTAGCAATGCTTGCGTAATTCTGTACCAAAAGCCAAGTATTAGAAAGGTATTTTCTTATGTAGTCTTTGTGATAGTGCAAATAAGCACTTAAAAACCAAATCACTATATAAGGATATACAAAATGAAATTACCAAATTGGATGATGCTGTGTGTTTTACTGCTTAACGGAGCAAGCCAGTATTCAGTGAATGCTGCCGCCAGCATGCCTGCTTTTTCAGACGATTTTGAGAAATTTGCTAGTGTGGGTCAAATGTTGGCTACCAGCAGCGCAAATAACGCTAATGCCAAAAGTACCACTAATGTTGCAAGTACCTTAGGCACTGCAATGGCGCCAATTGATATTAACAAAGCGAATGTGCAAGAGCTTTCAATCTTGCCCGGCATAGGCGCTAAAAAAGCACAGGCCATCATTGACTACCGCAAACTAAACGGCAAGTTTTTAAGCGTAGAAGAGTTAGTTAACGTACGCGGCATAGGCCCAAAAATGCTGGCAAAATTAGGCGCCTTCGTGTTTGTTTAGCATTATTACATCAGTAAAAAGCACGTCTGTATGGACGAGCTTTTTTAGTTCGCTGGTGTGGGAACTACGATATGCAGACTACTTGTTGGCAAACATGCTAGTTAAGTATTTAGTAAACTCATCACCTAATTCAGGATGGCGCATGGCATACTCAACGTTAGCCTTCATATAGCCAAGTTTACTGCCGCAGTCGTGGCTTTTGCCTTTCATGTAATACGCGTCTACTTGCTCATGTTCCATTAATGCATCTATTGCATCGGTGAGTTGAATTTCGCCGCCGGCACCGGGTAGGGTTTTACCCAACAAATCCCATATTTTTTCAGACAACACGTAACGTCCTACTACCGCTAGATCAGACGGCGCATCTTCTAACGCGGGCTTCTCAACCATTTTGTGGATCTTTGCAGACTCGCCCGGTGCTAATGACTTACCTTCCAGATCAACAATACCAAACTTCGACACGTCTTGCTGAGCAACCTGCTCAACCATAACCTGACTTACACGGCTAGTATTGAACTTGGCAACCATGTCAGCCAAGTTGTCCTTTTTAGGATTACTGGTAGAGTCATCAATAATAACGTCGGGCAATACCACCGCAAAGGGACTGTCACCCACTAATGGCAAGGCACACATAATAGCGTGGCCTAAACCATTAGCTACGCCTTGGCGCACATGCATAATAGTGACGTCTTTAGGGCAAATTTGCTTCACTGCTTCAAGGAGCTGGCGCTTAACACGCTTTTCAAGCGTCGCTTCGAGTTCAAACGAGGTATCGAAATGATTTTCTATGCTGTTTTTACTGGCATGAGTTACCAAAATAATTTCTTTTAAACCCGCCTTCACACACTCATTTACTACATACTGAATAAGGGGCTTATCGACCACGGGCAGCATTTCTTTGGGGATAGCTTTGGTTGCAGGCAACATTCTGGTACCCAGACCGGCTACGGGGATAACTGCTTTTCTTACCTGGCTCATTTTACGCTTCCTACTTATTAAATTATTACGTCCATGAAACTTTGAATACTAGGCCGTGTTCATGAGCATTTTATATGACAGGTACCACCGACATACCACGTCCAATTGCGTAGTACTGCAATCCGTGTTCCGATACTATTGAAGGTTCGTATAAATTACGACCGTCGAAAATAACGTCATCGCTAATTGCCCTTTTAATCAGGTCAAAATCTGGCGCTCTGAAGGCCTGCCACTCGGTGCAAATAGCCAAACAGCTCGCGTTATTTAAACTCGCTTCTTTGGTGCCCATTAGGGACAGGTCGGGTCGCGAACCATATATGCGTTGGGTCTCTTGCATGGCTTCAGGGTCATAAGCTTGTACCTTTGCGCCCTGTTCCCATAATTTTTCCATGAGTACGCGAGAAGAGGCTTCGCGCATGTCGTCGGTATTAGGTTTGAACGATAGACCCCACAGTGCGATTGTTTTGCCTTTTACGTCGTTATTGTAATGACGCATTATATAGTCGAATAGTTTTTCTTTTTGGCGATAGTTTACTGCCTCTACTGCTTGCAATACTTTGGCGTCGTAGCCAACGGCTGTTGCACTGCGAATAAGCGCCTGCACATCTTTGGGAAAGCATGAGCCGCCGTAACCGCAGCCTGGGTAAATGAATTGATAACCTATTCTTGGATCGCTGCCAATGCCTTTACGCACATTTTCAATGTCGGCACCAAATTTTTCGGCAAGGTTTGCCATTTCGTTCATGAAACTAATTTTGGTGGCCAGCATGCAGTTTGCGGCGTATTTAGTCAGCTCAGCGCTGCGTACGTCCATTATAATTATTTTGTCGTGATTTCTGTTGAAGGGTGCGTAAAGCTCGCGAAGCTTCTTTTCGGAGCGCTCGCTTGTGGTGCCTAGTATAATTCGATCAGGACGCATACAGTCGTTAACAGCAGCGCCTTCTTTGAGGAATTCGGGGTTTGAGACCACGTCAAATGACACATCTTTGCCATTTTTTTTCAATACTTCAGTAATTTTAGCCGTAACCTTGTCGGCGGTGCCTACGGGAACAGTGGACTTATTTATAATAATTTTATGAGACTGCATGTTAGCAGCAACAGAACTGGCCACGGCTAATACATATTTTAAATCAGCTGAACCGTCTTCATCAGATGGCGTGCCTACGGCTATGAAAATGATACCACCATGTTTTACACCTTTTGCAGCGTCTGTGGTGAAAATAATTCTTCCGGCTTCAAAATTACTGTTTACTAGTAGCGTTAAGCCCGGCTCATAAATAGGAATAATACCGTTTTTCAAGTTGTCGACTTTGTTTTGGTCTACGTCTACGCAGACAACATCGTGACCTACTTCGGCTAAAACGGCTGCTTGTACTAGGCCGACATAGCCTATGCCGAAAACGGTTACTTGCATTTATGGATCCTTTATAAAACGACTTGTTACTGCTAATTTAGCTTGAGTAGCAGTTAAATTTACTTAACGGTTTTGCAAAATAATAGCATAAAAAATTTACTAGCTCTATTAGAGAAACGTGGCTGTTTCATGCCCTTAGGTGTTTATCTATATTTATGCAACACTTTGATTATTCAATGCTATTATTTGATTATATTTAGTTTTGGCTTGTTCGCCAATTGCGCGTCTTTTTCTGGCTTTCGCTGTGACCAAACTAGGTCACAGATGCCATCTGTTGGATTAAACCCGGTAGGAGCGTCTAACAGAATTTGACGAATAACCTCGTGATCGAAGTTATGACAGGCTTTATCTAGATTGTCTAAAATGACAGATAAATCTTCCCACGTTAGCATAGCCTCATTAGCCATTAGGATCCGTTCGTGGAATGTTTCTAACACGTTGTCACCAATTAAAAGTTCTTCATAAAGTTTTTCGCCTGGGCGTAAACCGGTACATTTTATCTCTATGTCGCCGTCTGGATTATTCTCATCTTTAATATCTAAACCGGATAGCCTGACCATTTTCTCGGCTAAGTCTTTAATGCGAACAGAATCTCCCATATTTAGCACAAAAACATCTCCGCCTTTTCCCATTGCGCCTGCCTGAATAACGAGTTGAGCGGCTTCAGGAATGGTCATAAAATAGCGAGTAATATTTTCATGGGTTAGCGTTATTGGACCGCCCTCCCTAATTTGCCGTCTGAATAAAGGGACAACTGATCCCGAAGAACCTAATACATTCCCAAAGCGAACCATACAAAAACGGGTGCAGGTGTTTATCTTGGACTTGTCTAAGGCTTGAAGAACAAGTTCTGCCATACGCTTGCTTGCACCCATAGTGTTAGTTGGGCGAACCGCTTTGTCAGTTGATATAAGAACAAAAGTTTCAACATTGGCGTTGATTGCCGCACGGGCGGTATAGTAGGTTCCAAACACATTATTTCGCACGCCTTCAACCACATTTTGCTCAACCAAAGGCACGTGCTTATAAGCAGCGGCATGATAAATAGTGTGAACGTTGAATGATTTCATTACATTTTCAACGCGATTGATGCGTTGAACGGAGCCCATAATGGGGGATAGCTTGGTTTGTAAGCCATTCTTAAGAATGTATTCTGAGAGCTCTTTTTCTATTTCATAAAGGCCGAATTCAGATTGTTCAAATAGGACTAGTTTTACCGGTTTATATTTGAGGATTTGTCGACACAATTCAGAACCTATTGAGCCACCTGCGCCAGACACCATTACACTTTTACCTGTTATATGTTGTGCCATTAACTGAGGGATCGGATTTACGGGCTCTCTGCCTAATAAATCTTCAATTTCTACGTCAACAATTTCATCGCCGTTTGCTGTGCCTTCTACTACGTCTTTTATACCTGGTATCGTTTGAACTTTTACCGACATGTGTTCAAGCTGAGATATAATTTGATTGCGTCTTGAGCGGGAAGCGCTTGGGAGGGCTAACAGTATTTTATGTACTTTACCGTCTGCGATTAGACTTCTTAAGCTAGAAATATCTACAACAGGTATTCCTTGTATAATTGATTTTTGCTTAGTTATATCGTCATCAATGAATGCACTTACGAAGTACTCAGGGCCTGCTGTTAGACCATTGGCCAACTGCCGCCCAGCCGAGCCTGCGCCATAAACTACAACTGGCTTCTTATTCGTTCCTGCGAATTGGGCGATTAGTGCTCTTACTACTAGTCTTGCACCACCAACGCTTAGTAAGATAAGTGCAGCGTAAATGAGTGGCATTGTCCGAGGAATGGCTATTGTCGAGAAAAAAGCGACGAGTACTAGGGCTGAGGTAGACAATAAAGTGCCTGCAACGATTGCCCAGACTGCCTTAGAACTCATGTATCTCAAAACAGCCCGATACAAACCAAAACGAATAAAAATCAAAATGCTAATAGGCAGAACGACTAGCAATATGAGCCAATATTGGACATTGACTAGCGGTAGGGTAGAGTCTAAACGTATAAACAAAGCTGTCCAAAAAGACAAAAAGACAAAAACAGCATCAACCGACAATGCAATTAGACGTTTAGCGTTTCTAGATGAGTTTAATATCTTAATAAAGACCTTTGTAGACAAATTACTCTCGCTATTATTTGCTCTTTTATTTTTAAATTTCTTAATCATAACAAATCCTTGTCATTCGGAACTTAAGTATAGTTATTTAGTTAGCGAAAACAAGTGATAATATTCTGGCCACAATTTTATCAGGTTTACTAGGATAGAAGTTCAGATTTGCCATCTCGAAAGCTCCATCAAGGTGAACATTTAGATGCAAAAACTTGCTCACTACATATAACCTATTACCTTTTTAACATAACATCATAGTTGGAATCTTGGGAAACACAAGTTATTCGGGACGTGTGTTTAATTATTACGCCGCAGTGGTATTTGCTTAAAAGTCAGCTTCGTGCAAATATAATTATGTTAAACACGACTTTTTAATCCTATCACTCCGTCCTCTGCCGGTAATAGTCATCAAAATAAATTTAAAGTAATAAGATATTGTGAGCCTTTTCAGCACTGCTGCATCGGTTTCGGCTAATAGTTCTGGCGTAGACATGTCTCTTTCACTTACTTGCGCTAGCTCGGTTATACCGAGGCGTGCATTGAAGACACCTAACTTCTCTCTAGCATCGGGTAGCTCTTGTTGACTAATCAAGCCAAGTCTAGAGCTAACTTAACTCGTATCACCAGTTAATAAATGCACTTGCAAATTGACGATATTTTAAAATTTCAATGGCTTATTGGGTATTGTTGCTTGCTCCACCACCTAAATTTATGTCAGCTAAACTACCTAACTGCCCTGTCAGCAATCCTAATGATTGTTCTTGTTCTACAGTAGCGAGTAAAGGTTCCGAGGTCTACATATTCGGGGTACTTAACGCATAAATTATTGCTAAAACGCTGAGCAAGAATGTTACGCCTACACCAGACCACTTACCCGTCCATATACTGGCCGTTAATTCTCGTGAATCAATTTCATCGTCTAATAACTTTTGCTGTGTTAGGTGTTTAGTCATACTATCCCTTTGTGTTACTACTTCTTAGTTCATGTCTGCGCTTAATATCCATGTCTGAAAACAATATACCCATGAATAACGAGTGAATTATTATAGATTTGAAATGTTTACGTTACTTAATTTCACTTTTTAACGCATTTGACCAAAACGATTTTTGGTAAGAAAATTATTGCTCCGAACAATATAGTCCATAGGTTACAAGCGACTTATCGCACTAACAGCAATGGCACTTTGATAAATTATCTGCGTAACACCTTGCCACAAAGAAATGTTCTCATAATTAGTCACATCACGTGGAACAACGATCGTATCACCTGGATTTAAATTGTCTTTGATTTGTCCTCCAAACCAAAAATCATTCCCCGGCACAATAATCGAACCATTCGATTTAACAATATAAATATTCGATGCATCGCCGAACTCACGCACACCACCCGCCAGTTCGAGATAGTCATCAAGCGACAAATCGGGATCGTATAAATAAGTGGTAGGCACAAACACCTCACCCACTATAGAAATTGCTGGAGTAATATAAGGAATAACTAACACGTCACCATTTCTGACCGCAAAATCTGATCGCTCATTACCGGCAATTAAGGCTTCTATGTCAATAACCATTCTGCCTAGGGGCTCTACGTCAATTAAATCATCAAGCACTTGTCGCGCACTGCCATAATCTACCGCGGTTGTAAACTGATTACTGCTAAGACTCTTCGTGGCTAGCTCTTGTCTTATATCTTCAATCGCTTTTTTAATATTCACCATTTCTTTTTCTTTAAGCTCTTCGCGCGTAAATATCGCAGCGTTCGCACTGGCCATGTTGGTTAATCCACCGGCGCGTTTTATAACGTTCGATAGCTTCTCACCGTCTTTAATTTGGTAAATACCCGGAAACACAACTTCACCGCGAAGCTCTATATTATTACTTTCAAACCACTGCGGAATGCGCACTACATTCAAGATATCTTTAGAGCGTAACTTAACTTGTTGCGGTTCTGGTAACAGTAGTTGCGAAATAAGGCTAATATTTTTATGAGCAACCGTTAATGTACCGTCAGTAACGGTAAATCCTGTAATTTCTGCATTGTCTAAATGCGCCGACTCGGTTAGGCCGCCGCTGGCATTAAGCACTTTGCTAATTGAAATACCCGTTGGCATCGGATACACACCTGGATATTTAACCTCGCCACTAACTTCTATAAGTTGTAAGGCTTGTGTAGCAGACGCTTCGCTTTTAAGCCTTTCGATAATAGGGGTCAGCAACTCTTTACGTGAAAAGCTACGATTACTTTCGCGTTCAAATGCTTTTGCCGTAAAACGGTTTTTTTCTAAGTCCTGTAAGTGTTCAGCTTCTTTCTCTTTCATATCCTCTAGCAGTTTTTGAAATTCAAACTCGCTTTGCTCATTTGCAAACTCGTTATTTTGATTTTGACCTCTACCGTCAAATCTATTGTTCGATTCACCTTGCAAGCGGCTCTGTTCTCTGTTTTGTTCTCGATTCTGATTTTGCGGCTGGTTTCTTAAGAGACTGCGTTCATTACCTTTTTCAGTTTCCTCTTCTTTTTCTTGTGCAACCCTACTAAACAGCACTAGCTCATCGAATGCTTGAAGTCTTTCGTCAAACCTTCCGCGTATAACGTCTTCAGGTTTAAACTGTATAATTGTTGTATTCAACGCGAACCGCTGCTTCCTGAGTATAAGTGCATAATGCAAATCAGTGTTTGAATATAAGGTTTGTTTGCTCACTACATCAGACAAAAACACGCCTGTATCGGCAATAATGCGCGGCACATTAATAGCACCATTAACAATAATGGCGTTGCTAAACTCTAGGTTTGCCTCGGGTACTCGTAAAAAATCACCGTTTTTTAGTACCTGATTGAGCGTTGCGCTGTCTCTCATACTAACGTTGGTGATAGATAAGCCACTGCTGGGATTTTTTCTCACTAGCTGCAGTAAGTTTGCATCCGCTTTGGGCAACAAACCTCCAGCTAAGCTGAGTAGTTCTTTCACTGTGTCGGTTGTTTTGACTTCATAAATAGCGGGTCTTCTGACGGGTCCGTCAACAGACACTATATTTTGTGCAGTAGGCACAAACAAAACGTCGCCCTGCTGCAGGCGCAGATCGTTACTGGTGTCACCTTTTACAATTAGGTCGTATAAATCAAAGTTCGAAACGGTTTCACCATTTCGTTTTAACTCTATGTTGCGCAGTGAACCAATTTCGTTAACGCCACCGCTATTAATAAGCGCAGTAGTAATGGTTGCCATGCCACTAACGACCAATGGACCGGGGCGATAAACTTCACCTACTAGGAATATTTGAATTGAACGGATTTTGCCCATTGAGACAAACACCGTCACGCCAATTTTTTGCTGTTGATATTTTTCGGCTACTAAGCGCTTTAACTCTTGAAAATTGGTGCCCGCTACTTGCAGCGGGCCAAGGTCGGGTAATTCTATACTGCCTTCGTTATTCACTGAAAGCTCGTAGTTGCCGCTTTCCTTGCCAAATAGTTGAAGCTTTACCGAGTCACCCGGACCCATAATATAGTTTGAAGGCACAGGCATGTTAGCAAGGGGCTTGATAGCCTCTTCTCGATCCCCAAAAATATCGTAGCCAAATGGTTTTAGTTCCAGAGAATCGTTTTCAAGCGCACTTTGTTGTGCTCGTTTTTTTGATATGCTTCTTTTGTCCAAATCACGTTCAATAAAGTCTACGTCATCGAAAATCTCTTCATCACTTCCAAAGCTTTTGTTTGCTTGGTCTAAGATTGACATGTCAAACCCCATTTGCTGTGCTAGCTGCTCTTGCTGAGCCCTGGGTAACTGCTTAAATTGCGCGAGTTGCTGCTCTGAAGGGGCGAAAGACTGCGCGTTAGCCGGCATTGCTGCAAGGAACGGCAAAAGAAGAACTAACTGGAAATAAGGTTTAAATGTTTTCATAGATCCCGACATCGATAAGGTAATGTTGTATTGTGGCGTTAGTAAACGGGTCTCATTAAATTCCTTTTTAAAACCGAAGAAGAAGTCTACCTAAAAGCCTTTTGAAAGTCACATGTTTTACTTTTTTTTCTAAACAAGATATGCGACTCAGTCACAGAGCCTCCAATCTTATTGACCCTTGCCGTAGCTACCCCTACCCTGTGTTTGTCATGCTACTTGGTAGTTAATTTCTTTCATTATAAACAATTTTTATCAATCGATTTAGAGGGAAAATGCACAGAAAATAGAAGTGAGCGTTGATAACGCCATAGTTGGTAATTTTCCCTCCTTATTACTCGCTTTACCCAGTCATTACGTACCTGACAACACTAAGCTCGACAAACGGATGAGTGAGAACATAGGTTGCATGCCCGAACCTGCCATTTTCATATAATTGACTCAAGATGTACGAGGGAGGCATTATTTAGTGTGCTACTTAAAAAAAACCCAAAGCCTTCCTCAGAATACTATCATCCATTTTCACGCCCATAGTGTACAATACCCTAACAAACAGGAGCTAAATTTGAAAATATACACATCAACCAAAAACATTCCCCAACTCAAAGGCCTCTCGGTCACCGAGCGCATGGCTGTGTTAGAAAGCGCTGCAAAAAAAATGACTATTCCTGAGAAAACTTTGCTCAACATCATCAAGTTACTCGTCATTGTGCCGACATTTACCTTAGTACTAAGAGCGGTTGAAAGCTGGTGGTCACTGGCGTGGGCAGGCCTAATTTTGCTGCTTTATCCGCTATTTGTAAAACCACTACAATACTCGCTTAGCGCCAAATATATTAAAGTAAAAAACCCTGAGGAAGACAAATGAAAACTATCTTAGTCACAGGCGGCAGTGGTTATATTGGCAGCCACACTGTGCTGCAGTTGCTAGAACAAAACTGCAATGTAATAGTGCTTGATAACTTTTCTAATTCTTCGATTGTGAGTCTTGAACGCGTAGCGCAAATTACAGGCAAATCGGCTACCGTTATCAAAGGTGATATTCGCGACTCTGCGTGCTTAGATAACATTTTCACCGATTATAATATCGACTCTGTCATTCACTTTGCCGGCTTAAAAGCCGTGGGCGAATCGCTTGAAAAGCCCATGATGTATTACGAAAACAACGTATACGGTTCGCTTAATTTATGTCAGGCCATGGCTAAGCATAATGTAAAGAACATAGTATTTAGCTCATCTGCCACCGTTTATGGCGATCCTGTCGAACTGCCCCTACATGAAGGTTTACCTACGGGTACACCAACTAATCCTTATGGCATGTCTAAACTGATGGTTGAGCTTATGCTGGCCGACGTATTTAAATCTGATAATAGTTGGAATATCGTGTTACTAAGATACTTCAACCCAGCAGGCGCGCACCCTTCTGGCAAAATTGGGGAGGATCCAAACGGCATTCCTAATAACTTAATGCCATTTATTACCCAAGTTGCCACAGGCAAGCGTAAAGTGCTAAAGGTGTTTGGCAACGACTACGACACCCACGACGGTACCAGTGTGCGCGATTATATCCACGTTGAAGACTTGGCCAATGGCCATTTAAAAGCACTTGATAAAATTGATACTGCCTGTGGTTTATTTACCTGCAATCTTGGCACTGGGCAAGGCTATAGTGTGCTTGATATAGTAAGTGCGTTTGAAAAAGAAAGCGGGCGAACAATAAGCTATGAAATTGCGCAAAGACGCGGCGGTGATGTAGCCGCCTACTATGCAGATCCCAAACTTGCTGCACAAGAGCTTAATTGGAAAGCTGAAAAAGGCTTGGCACAAATGTGCGCAGATTCTTGGCGCTGGCAAAGCAATAATCCAGAGGGTTATCCTACTACCTGAACAACCTTAGAAAGCGGGCTTGCGTTAAGTTAAGACCCGTTTAGCAGATCTTCAAAGTCGGAAAAATCATCTTGCTCTTTTTCAATCTCCTCTTCTGTTTTCTGTTTAATCGCCCCGTCGCTTACCTTAAACGCTAAGCGCTGAAAGTATGCATCGCGAACAAACAGATACTGATCTAAGGATCTTTCCAAGATTTCTTCCTGCTCTAGCAAGGAAGCGCGGGTTTCAATAACCGAAACCGCTAATGCCGCTATTAAGTACGGATCGGCAAGAACTGTGTTCGGCCAAATGTAACCGTCTACCACACGACCGGTAAAGCTGCGTATATCACTAGGGCCTAAGGCGGGCAGCATTAGGTAGGGCCCGGTTCCTGCGCCCCAAACGCCTAGTACTTCTCCAAAATCTTCTTCTTTGCGCTCTATCCCCATAAATGAGGCAACGTCAAAAATGCCGAGAATACCAACGGTAGAATTTATCGCAAATCGCGCCGCACTGCTAGCCGAATCCTGCGCTTTACCTTGCAGTAGGTTATTAATAAAGTTGACGGGTTCTTCAATATTGTCAGACGCGTTCAGTAAGCCGTTTCGGATCGGCTGTGGGGTGATCGCGACATACGTTTTAGTTAATGGCTTAACCAAAAACCTGTCTAGTATTTCGTAGTTGAAATCCCACACTACACGGTTAATCGGCTCTAGCGGGTCCCATATTTTATTTGTTGGCGCTGTTGAACCAGTTGATGCGGTTTGAGAAGTATCGTTAATGGCGCTATCTCGCGTGCTCTCATAAGAAATATCTGATGCATCATTAGCTATAGCAGTATCGGCTTGCCCACTCGCTGCCGGGGCTGAATTGCTTAGCTTAGCGTCTGCAGGATCATTGAACGCAGCTGCCACCTCTATATTTTTATTCGACGCACACCCTGTGATAACAAATACGGCTAACATAGCCAATGTTAATACTGCTTTTTGATGTAAACCGCTTAGGTCACGATGGGTCGAAATACTAAGACTCAAACCAAATTCTCCTTGGATACTGTGTTGCTTATTATTTCATGGGTGTATATAAGCGTTTAAATTAAAGTAGTTTATCAATCACTACATTGATGCCTAAGGGATCTGTGTTGTTAACTGCGGCTAAATCAATCGACAAGGCTGAACCTTCTAACTCACCTGCACTTGGCATTACATCTTCATCAAGCGAAATTCTAGCCGTAATGTTAACCATGCTAGCCGAGCTTAAGTTCATCGCAGGGATCATAGCGTCGCTGTCTGACAAACTAAGCTGCACAGGTAACGTTGGCAATGCGAAGCGTTTTACCGCTAATGGCGCCCTACTGCGACCATCGCTGTGCTGCGCGAATACTATTAAGTACGCTGCATTGGGTAGACTAGATTGTAACTCATCGCTAATATTAACGTTAATTAATAATTCATTAGCAGACGAATCCGGCGACACGGGTATTGCTAACGCGCCTGCTGATATATCTTCCATATTAGACAGCATTGGCGGTATAAGCGCCGCCGTTGAAGGCTCACCCACAATCGCAACATCTGTTACGCCAAGTTTTCTAAGCTCTGTTACCAGTGTCTGATAAAACTGGCTAGTAGGGTTCATGTCGTCTTTTATCATCTGAAACTGACTCACCGCTAGTTCAGGGTCTTGTAGTTGAATTGCCACCGACGTTAGCAATAGTCTGTTATTGCCGTTCTCAGGCTGCTTTTGTAGCAAAAATTGGAGCTGGCGAGCAGAATTTTGCAGACTGCCCTCGGTCCCCTGCAGCATGAGAGCTTCTGCAAATCTGAAGCGCAAAGCGTCGTCTTGCGGGGTCAAATCAAGCGCCTTTTCGTATGCCGCTATGCCTTCGTCAACACGGCCAATAGACGTACTAACCATGGCCAAGTAACTCCATCCGCGGGCATCATCTGGGTTGTCGCGTAAATTACTGCGTATAGATAAAGCAAATTTAGCAAAGTCGTTGGGAGTTAAACTTTGTGGACCTTGCGCGTCTAGTTTTGCTCGTAGGTCATCTATTTGTAAGGTCGATTCTTTGTAGGCAAGCAAACCCGTAAGCTGATTTGAATGCAGATATACCCACACACCAACAGCAATGGCGGGCAGCGCCAAACCAATTAGTAAAAGAGGGTTCAATGGGCCCTGTACTCGTTTGTCTACCACTAGTGTTTCGGCCACCAGCGCAAGTTTTAAATCTCGTATTGCGTTTTCTTTTTCATCGGCGTCAATAAGGCCTTCATTGACTTCACGTTCCAACTCGGTAATGCGCTGCTTAATAACGTTAGCATTTGACAGCTCGTACGATTTACCAGCGGCTTTTGCCCCAGGTGATATCAGTTTGAGCCTAATCATGGGATAGCATACAAAAACAATCGCCACTAGCACAATGCCAACAGCGTATACGTAAAAATAAGTCACTTAGTCGTCCTTTAACATCTGGTCGGCGCGAGCAAGTTTAGATTCTATATCTTGCTCTATATCAGGCTTACGCCTAAGAATGAAAAATACTAACATTAAGACTGCAAACAGTACGGGCAGCACCCATAGCCAAATAGTCACTGCATTCACAGGCGGTTGGTAATGCACAAAGTCGCCATAGCGCACTTTCATCCATTCTATTACTTGTGACTTGTCCTTGCCTTCTTGCATCAGTTCATAGGTTTTACGGCGCATGTCGTGGGCAATAGGCGCATCTGAATCGGCTATATTTTGATTTTGGCACTTGGGGCAGCGTAGTTCAGCGGTGAGTTCTAAAAACTCTCTGCGTTTACCCGCATCAACAAAAACATAATTTTCAGCGTATTCTTGCTTAGGCCTTTCCTGCAGGCCTGCTGGCGTTTGACCTGGCTGCGGCTGCGACTGTGGGTTCAATTCAGTCTGCTGAATCAGCGCTGCTTGCCCAACATCGTCACTATTTTGCGCAAATGCTGGCGTGCAAAGCGTAAAAGCCGCTACACCGATACATACACTCATACACACACCAACACTGCGTACAAACTTACTTAAGCCTTTTAAAACAGGTTTTTTACTCACCGCTTACTCCTTCGCCGATACCTGCCTGTGCCCCTGTAATGGCATCATTCATCAGGGCAATACTCGCCTCAATACTGGGGGCAATTTCATTTAGTACAGGCGAAAACTTTTGGCGCCATACTCTAGGATTAATATCGCCTAAATGATGCACGCGAATAACTCCGTTCTCGTCCACTAAAAACGATTCGGGCGCACCCGTCACGCCTAAATCTAAAGCGGTATCGCGAAACACATCAAATATGTTAAATGCAAACGGATTACCATAGCGCGAAACCGTTTCGGCCACCTCTTGTCTGACACGCGTTAAGGTTTTGGTCCCAAAATTAGGATCAATATCTTGATCATAATACAAACCTACTACCGTTAAGCCATTTTCAGACAGCGCAGTTAAGTACGGCAGCTCTATAGCACAGGTAATACACCACACGCCCCACACGTTAACTAAGGTAACTTTTCCGTCAAATATTTCATTTGTATGCAGTATCTGAACGTCTTCTAAGTCGGGAAGTTCAAACACCGGAAATGGCTTTGACAACACTTCCGACTTTCGAATAGTGGGGTCAGCATATAAGCCTTTATACAAAAATACACACATCCCCAAAAAAACGAATAGGGGAATAAGGTATCTGGCTAAGCGGATCATGCACTGCCCTTAGTTTGCGCTGCGCTATTAAGCTGCACACGAGACTGCGCGGCAAGTTCACCCTCGTTTGCGCTTTCACTACTGCCACTACTCGTATTTTTTACTTTTGCAATCTTCTTAATGCGGTAGCGTTTGTCTGATATAGAGAATATACCGCCAATACACATAATAAAGGTACCGCCCCAAATCCACACCACAAATGGCTTGTAGTACATACGCACCGACCACGAGTCACCATCAAGAGGCTCACCCATTGCCACAAACAAATCGCGCGTAAGTGTGGTATGAATGCCGGCTTCGGTCATGCTCATTTGCTGGACAGAATAAAAGCGTTTTTCTGGCTCTAAATGACTCACCAGCTTGCCGTTTTTAAACACATCGAACACGCCCATATCTGAAATATAGTTGGGCCCTTGTATCTCTTTCATGCCCGTAAACAATACTTCATAGTCGGCAATTTGGATACGCTGCCCAGGCACCATCTTAACGTCGCGCTCCATTTCGTAGTTACTAACCAAAGTAATACCAATAAGCGTTACCGCAAAGCCAAGGTGCCCTAATACCATGCCCCAATGACTGCGGGAAAGGCGCTTTAATGAGGGCCATAATGGCTCGTCTCTAGTGTTTGACGTTACCCGCTGACGTACTTCAAGAATAGACGATATAATGATCCAGAAGCTCATGGTGAGCCCCAGCCACGCCATATAGGTGCGCTCATCGTAAGACATGTTAATTAAAAACCCTGCCGACACCGCCAAAATAAAGGCAAAGATAAGCTGATTGCGCAGCATCTCTGGCTTTTGTGATTTCCAGCGAGTAAGCGGGCCAATGCCTAAAAACAGCACAAAAGGCACAATTAGCAAGGTAAACATTTGATTAAAGAAAGGCGCGCCTATAGAAATAGTGCCTAAGCCAATCTCTTTATGTACTAGCGGGAATAAGGTGCCTAGCAACACTACAATGGTAGCGGCAATAAGTAACACGTTGTTACCCATAAGCATCATTTCACGCGAAAACATATCGTAGCGACCAGTGCTCTTTAGCTGCGATGCACGCACCGCATATAGTAATAAAGATCCACCAATGACGACCACCAACAAGCCTAGTATAAATAAGCCACGGTCAGGATCGTTGGCAAAGGAATGCACCGACACCAATACGCCCGAGCGCACTAAAAAAGTCCCTAATAAGCTTAAAGAGAAAGCTGCAATGGCAAGTAATACTGTCCACGATTGAAATATTTTACGCTTTTCGGTAACTGCTAAGCTGTGCATGAGTGCAGTACCCACTAGCCATGGCATAAACGACGCGTTTTCGACCGGATCCCAAAACCACCATCCGCCCCAGCCAAGTTCATAATAAGCCCACCAGCTGCCCAGTGAAATTCCCACAGTTAAGAAGCTCCACGCGGCAATTGTCCACGGGCGTGACCATCTTGCCCAAGTTGAGTCAAGCTTACCGCCAATGAGTGCAGCAATTGCAAAAGCAAAGGCGACTGAAAATCCTACATAGCCCATGTACAGCAAAGGCGGATGAATAATCATGCCAAAATCTTGTAGCAAGGGGTTTAAATCACGTCCGTCTACAGGGAAAAACGGCAGCATACTGTCAAAGGGGTTTGACGTAATGAGCATGAATAAGTAAAACGAAAAGCTGACCATACCCAGCACCGACAGCACGCGCGCTACCATGGCTTGGGGTATGCCTTTTGAAAACAGTGCAACTGCCAAGGTCCAGATGGAAAATATGAGTACCCACAGCAAGAATGAGCCTTCATGACTGCCCCACACCGCGGTCATTTTGTAGTACCAAGGCAGTTGGCTATTTGAATTTTGGGCCACGTTTATCACGCTGAAATTGTCAGTCATGAATGAATGCGTCAAGCAGATATACGCAATTAGGGTAAATACGAATAGGCCAACGCTTAATGGCCGCGCCATTTTCATCATGGTCATGTTGTTAGTTTGTGCGCCCCACAGCGGGTATACCGCCAATAGCATAGAGACAACTAAGGCAACAACGAGTGTGAAATTACCTATTTCGGGTATCATTAATAAGTCCCCTGTGCTGGTGGTATGTGCGTAACGCCTTTCATTTTTTCGGCCAATTCAGGCGGCATGTACTCTTCATCGTGCTTAGCTAACACTTCGTGTGCCAATATAAGCGTGGCGTTTTTCAATGTGCCATTTGCCACTATGCCCTGACCTTCTCTGAACAAGTCAGGCAATATACCTTGAAACTGCACCGTCACTGCGGGGCCAATATCGACTAAATCAAAACTAACCGCGAGTGAATGAATATCGCGCGAAACACTTCCCGGCACGACCATACCGCCAATTCGAAGACGCTGGCCGATGGTCGGTTTTTCACCGTTTCTATCTTTACCTTCAACGATTTCGCTGGGCGTATAAAACGCATCGACGTTGTCGCTTAGACTCACCAGCATGATCGTGATGGCCGCACCGACAAGGATAATAATACTGCTAACGGCGAATAGTCTTTGTTTTCTTCGTTGGTTCATGTGTTGTCTCAATCGATAAATAAGTAAATAAACGGCTTATGAACTATTTGCAACGGCCTCTTTTTTCGCGGCTTTTGCGGCACGGGCTCTCATGATACGTTCCACGCGCGTTTTTTGTTTTCTTGTTTCGCTAATAATGGTTTTTCTGTCAAGCACGCTTAACACCAGTAAAATAAACAAGGCTACAAAACTGACTACAAAGCTTAGCCATACAAAAAAGCCCCTGCCGCCCATGTCTATAAATGCGGCCAGACTGTCAAACTTCACGCCTTGCTGCACCATGAAAAATGCGCCAATGGTAAATAATACTGCGGCAACCGCCCACCACACAGGGCGAATAAATGGCTTGCCGCTTGCTTGTTCAGCGTCTAATACTTGCAAAACCCAAGGCCGGTGTGAATCACGTTTTATTAACTCGTTTTTCATGCGAATAAGCGTCACTGTGCCGATATAACCCGCCATGCCTATCATAGCAATTACCAAAGGTATTGCCATGTCGGCTGGCATAGACGGCTTGGCTAACTTACTAATTGTTGCAGGCTGATGCAGCGTGTTCCACCACTCCACCGAGTACTTAATAATAGGAATGTTAATGACCCCAACCATGGCCATTATCGCAGAGGCTTTAGCGCCTTGTTGCTTGTCATCAAATGACACATACAGCGCAATAACACCCAAATATAAAAATAGCAAAATAAGCTGAGACGTTAGCCTAGCGTCCCAAATCCAATAAGTGCCCCAGGTAGGCTTACCCCAAACGGCGCCGGTAAACAGTGAAATAAAACATACCACCGCGCCAATGGGCGCTAGGGCAAGCATGGTCGTAAAAGCACTTCGCCACTGCCATACAACGCCTACAAACGCGGCGGTTGCCATGGCCATGTACGCCGTTAAGGACAGCGATGAACTTGGCACATGAATGTAAATAATACGGTAAACGTCAAACTGTTGGTAATCGGTGGGCGCGAACACCAGACCCCACACAGTGCCTAATGGCAAGCATACCAGCAATACCACAACAAAAAACGGCATGAAAAAATTACACGCGCCGTAGGCTTTTTCAGGTTGTGCGAATGAGTTAATCCACTTCCACATTAGTTTTGGCTGACCTTTAATGAATATGCGATAACCGCTGGCGCTGTTGCCAACGTAAATAATAACATGGCCCCTATAATACCAAGGAGCGCACCAATAGGTAAGTTCATTGATGCGTATTCTATTGCCGATGTGGCAAAAATTAGTAACGGTATAAACAGCGGTATTAGCAGCAGTGCAACCAGCACGCCAGAGCGCTGTAAGCCAACGGTTAAGGCCACCCCAATAGCGCCTACTAAACTAATTATCGGCGTACCTAACAAAAGCGTAAATATGAGCGTTAGGTACATGGTATTGGTCATGTTTAAAAACAGTGCCAGCAGTGGCGATATAAGCAACAAAGGCACGATATTGACTAACCAATGCGTAATAACCTTTACCAACACCACCATGTAAAGCGGGGTTGGCGACATTATCATTTGCTCTAAACTGCCGTTTGCATAGTCGTCCCGAAAGAGACGGTCAAGCCCCATTAGCAATGACAATATAGCTGCTACCCATACCACCGCGCCGCTCACTAACTGCAGCGTTTGCGGATTAGGGCCCATCGCCAGCGGAAACAAGGTAATCACCATTATAAAGAACATTAATGGCTGCATTAGTTCCGCACGTTGACGGTAAGCAAGCGCAAAATCTCTTTTCGCTACCGCCTTTAAGGCGGATAAAACGCTCGGATTAGCTGCCGCGCGACTTTGCGTGTCTGCCGTTTTAATCTTTGCTGTAAGGTGCGAATTACTTGATGAATCTAATGCCATTACCAAGCAAACTCTAAGTCAAACAAGGTTTTGTGGTGATCTATGCTTGTGGCTTGATGTGAAGTCATAATTACTGCACCGCTGACACTGCTGTCGTCTAGTAGTTTCGTTTTTGCCTTATTTGTTTTTGCACTATTTGTTTTTGCACTATCCGTTTCTGCACTTACTTCAAGCTTATTTGTCGCACCTTGCTTTAAAAAATTTTCTATATGTCGCTCTAGTAAACTCACCGTAGCCACATCAAGCGCGGTGAAAGGCTCATCGAGCACCCATAAATTCGCGCTTTTATTAAGCCACAGTTTGGCCAAAGCTACCCTTCGCTGTTGTCCTGCTGATAAATGCTTAAGCGGTAAATCCTCTAAACCATCAAGCCCAAGTAGTGAAAGTACGTCAAATATTTCGTTGGTATCGCAACAGGGTGCGCCAATTAAGTCCATGTAAAACTGCAAATTTTCAACAGGGCTTAGCAAGCCACTTAAACCTAGCTTATGTCCTATATATACAATGTTGGCAGTCGCAATGTTAATGTCTTTTTTTATTACATGGCCATTAATTGACACATGCCCCGTGTTAGGAGAGCTTAAGCCAACCAGTATGCGAAGTAAGCTGGTTTTGCCAGCACCATTTTCACCTGTTAACAATACGAGCTCACCGCTACTAATAGAAAAATCGATATCTTGAAACAAAATTCTGTCTTGTTTCTCACAGCTTAATTGCTGAGCGGCTAAAATTGGCAATTGACTTTCTCGTATGTCTTTAAAACCCATAAATTATAGCACAAACTTAGCGGCTAAAGCATTATTTAGCGGGCGAAAACGGTGATTACATGATCGGAAATATCGTGTAAATTAATCGGTTCCGCTATAAGAATGAAACGCTGGGTATAAGATTGCGTAATACTGGTAATTAATATTGCATACTGGTGGCTTAGCTTTTATTCTGAGCGCGTCGTTTCTTGTGAGTACAACTCACTGCATTTTAAAGGATCTTTGAAACATGCCATCTTTACCCAAAGGCTGCCCGGTCACACTTACAATAATGGCAGCCAACATTTTATTTTTTGCAGGACAGTTCGCCACACAAGACATGTTAACCAATATGGGCTTACTTTACGGCCCGCTAGTACAAGACGGGCAGTACTGGCGCATGATAAGTTCAGGTTTTTTACACGGTAGTATTTTGCATATCGCGTTTAATATGTACCTGCTATATATGCTGGGTCCGCAGCTAGAATCTGCTTTGGGCAGTGTACGATTCAGCTTGATGTATTTTGGTGCACTAATAGGCGGTACACTTGCAGTACTTAGCTTTGGATTTATGCAGCCTACCTTAGGCGCATCGGGCGCTGTTCTTGGTTTAGCCGGTGCGATGTTTATAACCTTGTGGGGACGCGGTATAAGCCCTACAAAATCACCGGTATTTGGGCTGGTAGTGCTTAATTTAGGATTACCTTTATTAATACCCGGCATATCCTTTTGGGGACATTTTGGTGGTGTAGTAGCAGGCGGTGCACTGGCGTACGTAATGGTATGGTTGCCTGAACATAGCCGCACCCGCAGAGGGGGCAAGAACATTACGCAAGGAGGCGCCGTTGTGTTGGTGTTAACAGTAGCGTGCTTTGCTGTTTTGTAAGCACAAAAAACCCCGTTAAATTCATTGAATCTAACGGGGTAAAGGCCAATCACGCTAATAAAACGGAGGTGATATAGCCTAAGAGCAACTTTCAGTGACCTGCTAAGGTCTTTTTACTATCTAGGTCAACACTGCCGTGCTGCAAGACATCGAGCACCAAGGTATTAAGCGCCTTGGTGACAAGTGTCTACTTAATGAACCACTACATTAGTTTGGTGCTTTTGCCTGCTTGGCAGCTTTTGGCGCCTTTGACTCTGCGACTGCTTCAGCGTCATCTGCAGGTTTTGCCTTGGGCATTAATAGCTCAGCACGAATTTTAGCTTCAATTTCTTCTGCCATCGATACATGTTCTTTCAAGTACTTCACCACGTTAGCCTTACCTTGACCAATGCGCTCACCGTTATAGCTGTACCACGCGCCTGCTTTTTCAACCAGCTTTTGGCTAACGCCTAAATCGATTAGTTCAGCTTCTTTAGAAATGCCCGAGCCGTACATAATTTGGAACTCGGCTTGTTTAAAGGGCGGCGCCACTTTGTTTTTGACCACCTTCACTCGGGTTTCATTGCCTACTACCTCGTCACCGTCTTTAACTGCGCCAATGCGGCGGATATCTAAACGAACAGATGCATAGAACTTGAGCGCATTACCGCCGGTTGTCGTTTCAGGGTTACCAAACATTACACCAATTTTCATACGAATTTGGTTAATGAAAATAACCATGGTATTTGAACGTTTAATATTAGCGGTAAGTTTACGTAAAGCCTGCGACATTAATCGCGCCTGAAGCCCTACGTGCGACGCGCCCATGTCGCCTTCAATTTCAGCGCGCGGGGTAAGTGCAGCCACCGAGTCAATAACAACCACGTCAACCGCTGCTGATCGTACTAGCATATCGACTATTTCTAAAGCTTGCTCGCCGGTGTCGGGCTGTGACACTAACAACTCATCTATGTTTACGCCTAGCTTTTTTGCATAAATTGGGTCTAAAGCATGCTCTGCATCGACAAATGCGCAGGTTTTACCTTTTTTCTGTGCTTCGGCAATAACCTGTAGGGTTAAGGTTGTTTTACCCGACGACTCTGGTCCGTAAATTTCAACAACACGGCCGCATGGCAAACCGCCTATGCCTAAGGCGATATCGATAGTGAGTGAGCCTGTTGATATTGACTCAATATCAAGTGCTTGGTTGTCGCCTAAGCGCATAATAGCGCCCTTGCCGAACTGCTTTTCAATTTGCCCTAAAGCTGCGGTTAGCGCTTGGTTCTTTTTGTCGCTCACAATAGATATCCTTTTAACGTCTGGTTTGATCTTATGTTCGGCTTGCGTAATGTAGGGTGATTCAGCTATGTAGAATAGGCTATGTAAGCGCGATAAATATAAGCTTGTAAAACCATGCATGCAATCATTTATATCGCAAGTATACTGTATAATCATACAGTTTCAATAATTTATTTAAGTTATTTAGTAACTAACTGTTTTTTCAGCCATTAAACACAATTACAGCCCTAAAAAGGTAAAATGTATAAAAGTAGCAAACTGCTTACGTATAAGCAGCTAGTAATACCGTTATATGGTAACAGACTCAATATGGTTTAGTCTGCTAGGCATTGGACCAGTTTTTTAAGCGCAAGTACGATTGCCTGCTCTCGCACTTGAGAACGATCTCCGGTGAAGCGTCGATTAAAGCTATAGGTGGTTTTGATGCCACTGCCTGCTATTGCAAACCACACAAGACCAACGGGTTTGTCTTCACTGCCGCCGCCAGGACCCGCCACGCCGCTAATTGATATGCACAAATCAGCCTTAGCAAGCGCCGCGCCTTTCTCTGCCATTTGAATAACCACCTGCTGCGAGACAGCGCCAAATGAGTCTATTACATCTGCGTCTACGCCAACTAGCGAATGCTTAGCATCATTAGAGTAGGTTACCCACGCTTGATTGAACCACTGTGAGGAGCCCGCAATCTCGGTGATTGCGCTAGCAACCCCGCCGCCAGTGCACGATTCTACGGAAGCGACTGTGGCATTTTTGGCGAGTAATAATTCACCCAGCGTGGTCGCAAGTTCTTTTTTTTGATTTATCGTAAAGTTAATCAAGGCTACATCTTTTTAGTTGCTCATAATTCTCATAGAATACACGTAATGATCACAAAGGCCCATAATCGCGGGTACAAATTTATTATATGCTGAGTCACCAATTACCACCCTAAGTGGCAGTAATAATCAGTATTCGCTAAGAAAAGTGCTTATCTATGGTCATTAAGACTCACCATGGTTAAACTGCCAGTGGCGTTTTAAAATAAAGTAAATATCGCGTCGTCCTCTTACATTTTCGCCACACATTAAAAAGATAATAATAAATATGTCTAACAAACCTGAAAATACGCCAATGATGACCCAGTATCTTAAAATAAAAGCTGAGCACCCCGAACAGCTGCTATTTTATAGAATGGGCGATTTTTATGAGCTTTTTTTTGACGACGCGAAAAAAGCCTCTCAGCTACTGAATATTTCGCTTACCGCTAGAGGCAAAGCCAATGGCGACCCAATTCCTATGGCCGGTGTACCTTATCACGCCGCTGAAAATTACTTAGCTAAACTGGTTAAGATGGGCCTTTCGGTCGCTATTTGCGAACAAGTGGGCGATCCGGCCACCTCCAAAGGACCGGTTGATCGCAAAGTTGTGCGTATTCTGACCCCAGGCACTATTACAGATGAAGCTTTGTTAGACGAGCGTAGTGAATCGGTCTTAGCGGCGGTTTGCGCGAGCAAAAAAAAACGACACAGTGCTAATAGTGTAAACAGTGGCGAAAACAACACAAGTCATACCTTTGGCATTGCCTACATAGAGCTTGCATCTGGGCGTTTTAACTTTCTTGACTGCCAGTCTGAGCAAGCTTTACAGGCTAATTTAGCGCGTATAAAGCCCACTGAACTACTTTATCCAGAAGGTGCCAGTTTTGTGCACCTTTTAAACAACATAAATGGCAAAAGAAAAAGACCCGAGTGGGAATTTGATCACCAAACCGCTATTAGTAAACTTAATCAACAGTTTGACACCCACAACCTAGACGGTTTTGGCATAAACACCAAGGCGGTGGGAATTCGCAGCGCAGGCTGTGTTCTACAATATATTAATGAAACTCAGCGTACTTCGCTTGTGCACATAAGCGCCATTCATCAAGAGTCACTTACCGACAGTTTATTGATGGACGCTGCCACTCAGCAAAACTTAGAGCTTACGCGCACCTTGTCTGGCAGCACGCAGCATACTTTGTTAGCGGCGATTGACCATACTTCTACTAACATGGGCTCGCGTTTACTGCAGCGTTATTTACACAGGCCCACCACTAGCCACCACGAGATAGCCCATCGCCATAGCCTTATAAACAGCCTGTTAGGTGAAGATTTAGAAGAATTTCAAGACGTTTTAAAGCAGATAGGCGACGTAGAGCGAATTTTAGCAAGAGTAGCATTAAGAAGTGCAAGGCCAAGAGACTTTGCTCGCCTGTCAATTGCGCTATCGAGCCTGCCGAATCTGCAGCATTTATTACAAGGCTTAGTGACTGATTCTGTAAGTCATTTGCCAGATGGACATTCAAAAGATGATTCAGGTGAAGCATCGAATCAACACATCAAGCTATACAAAACCCACATTAGCGAATACCCCCAGCTCGCTTTGTTACTTGAACAAGCGATAATAGACAACCCGCCCGTTGTACTAAGAGACGGCGGTGTTATAAGACCTGGCTTCAACGAAGAGCTTGACCATTTACGCGATTTAGCCGACGGCGCAACCGACTACCTACACCAGTTAGAGGCCCGAGAACGAGAGCGCACGGGCATCAGTACACTCAAAGTTAACTACAATAAAGTGCATGGTTTTTATATAGAGGTAAGTCGTGCTAACAGCGCTCAGGTACCCGCTGATTATATAAGAAGACAAACGCTCAAAAACAATGAGCGCTATATTATTCCAGAACTAAAAGATCATGAAGACAAAGTCCTGACCAGCCAAAGCCGGGCCCTCGCCTTAGAAAAACGCCTATATGAAGATTTATTCGACGTTATTATTCCGCAGCTTTCAAGTTTGCTAAACAGCGCAGCCCACATTGCTAAGCTTGACGTAATGACAAACTTTGCTCACTGCGCCAACAGCCTGCATTTATATCAGCCTGAACTGGTCAAGGAAAATACTCTTTCTTACAATAACGGTCGCCATTTAGTGGTAGAAAAAGTGATGCAGGCCCCGTTTATTGCCAACCCTATTTACATGGACAATAAACGCCGCATGTTAATGGTGACGGGCCCCAACATGGGCGGGAAATCGACCTATATGCGCCAAACCGCGCTTATCGTGATCTTGGCCTACATAGGCTGCTTTGTGCCAGCGACCGAGGCCAAAATAGGCCCTATCGATCAAATATTCACCCGCATAGGCGCCGCCGACGACCTTGCCTCTGGCCGCTCTACCTTCATGGTAGAAATGACTGAAACCGCCAACATTATGCACAATGCCACATCTAACAGCCTAGTGCTTATGGATGAAATAGGCCGTGGCACTAGCACCTTCGACGGCTTATCTCTTGCCTGGGCCTGCGCCCAAGAGCTTGCTGAAAAAACCAAAAGCTTCACCTTATTCGCCACGCACTATTTTGAATTAACTGAACTTGCCGAGCTATTTTCAACCGTGGAAAACGTGCATGTTACCGCGCTTGAATACGGCGAAGATATTAAGTTTATGCATACCATTGAACAAGGCGCCGCCAGCGGTAGCTTTGGTATTCAAGTGGCGAAGCTGGCGGGTGTGCCAAAAGCGGTGATAGATTTAGCTAAGCAAAAGCTCGAGCAGCTTGAAGACAATGAGCCCTTAAGCTCACCTAAACGGCCCAAAAAGAAACAGGCAAAAAACAGTAGCGAAGCAGACGCCAATAGACAACTTAGTATTTTGCTAGACGAGCCACATTGGCTAGAAACCGCCCTTACCGCATTAGATTTAGACTCGCTTAGCCCACGCGAAAGCCAAGCGATGCTGTATCAATTGAAAGCTCGTTTGAATGAGGATAAGTAACATCCTCGCGTCATCTAGGTTTGAAACATCCACCGCATCATCCTTGCGAAGGCAAGGACCCCCCAAACATCCACCGCGTCATCTAGGTTTGAAACATCCACCGCGTCACCCTTGCGAAGGCAAGGACCCCCCAAACATCCACCGCGTCATCCTTGCGAAGGCAAGGACACCCTCAACACATCAAATCAAAATACAACTCTTTCCAACAAGGATTCATCTCATTAATAAGCCGGTTTTTCCAATCTCTTTTCCATACTTTCAACCGTTTTTCACGAGTAATGGCGCTTTCCATATCTTCAAACTGTTCAAAATATACAAGCTTGTCAACGTTATACTGCGCAGTAAAGCCCTTGAATAATTTGATTTTATGTTGATAAATACGCTGGACCAAATTACTGGTCACGCCAATGTATAGGGTTGTATTGTTGCGGTTTGTTGTGATGTAAACACATGGTTGTTTCATTATTGAATTCCTTTTCAATTGAGCAGTGAAAATATACTATTCAGAGTATATTGACAAGGATGGTTTTTAGTTTAAGTGTGGTGTTTCGGTGGTTCTTGCTGTCGCAAGAATGACGGCCTTCGTAAGGATGACGTTGTGTATGTTACAAATATGGAGGAGGATCCCTTTTTGATTTCACCTTGCTTATGGCGACTTTAGGTCGATTGCTACTTTTTTCTTCAAACAAAACTTGCTTTGATGAACTGCTAGATGCACCATTTATAAGAATACTGCCCCAAATTTTGACTTACTAAACAGTGTAAATGTAGGTATACTACTTATCCAACAAGGGCGGTATTCTAACTGTCTCAAATAAGTGTTTTGCACTGGCTTTTCAAATACATACTTTAATGGGCAATAGCTTGTAAACGCGACTATTTATACCTTTTAATATGGCCAGTAAGCCCAGCACTCTTCATAAATCTGATTGTTAGGAAGAAGATGACAAATTATATTTTCGTCACCGGTGGCGTTGTTTCATCGCTAGGTAAAGGGATTGCTGCAGCGTCTCTGGCCGCTATTTTAGAAGCGCGCGGCCTAAACGTTACCATGTTAAAACTCGACCCTTACATAAACGTTGATCCAGGCACTATGAGCCCTATTCAACACGGCGAGGTATTTGTTACCGACGACGGCGCCGAGACCGACCTTGACCTAGGTCACTACGAGCGCTTCATTCGCACCCGCATGACACGCCGCAATAACTTCACCACCGGCCGCATATATGAAGAAGTGATTAAACGCGAACGCAGAGGCGATTATTTAGGCGCCACCATTCAGGTTATTCCGCACATTACCAACGAAATTAAACGCCGTATAATAGCGGGCGCTGAAGGCTACGATATTGCCATTGTTGAAATCGGCGGCACCGTGGGTGATATTGAATCGCAGCCTTTTATTGAAGCTATACGCCAGCTTGGCGTTGAACGCGGTCGCGATCACACCCTATTTATGCATTTAACCTTGGTGCCGTATTTAGCCGCGTCGGGGGAAACCAAAACAAAGCCGACTCAACACTCAGTAAAAGAATTACGCTCGGTAGGCATTCAGCCCGACATTTTGGTGTGCCGCTCGGAGGTTCCCCTTATGAACAACGAGCGTAGCAAAATTGCACTATTTACTAATGTAGTCGAAAAGGCGGTTATTTCACTGCGCGACGCCAGCAGTATTTACCGCATCCCCGCCGCGTTAAAAGCACAAGGTATGGACGAAATTGTGGTTAAACGCTTTGGCTACGACTGCCCCGAGGCTGACTTAAGCGAATGGGAACAGGTATTATACGCTGAATCAAACCCAGTAGATGAAGTTAATATAGGCATGGTCGGCAAATACGTTGCCCTACCCGACGCCTACAAATCGGTAAACGAAGCCTTAAAGCACGCAGGTCTTAAAAACCGCCTTACCGTGAATATAAAATACATCGACTCGCAAGATCTTGAAAGCAAAGGCGCTGAAATTCTGACTAACTTAGACGCCATATTAGTACCGGGCGGATTTGGCGAACGCGGCATTGAAGGCAAAATAACCGCCGCACATTATGCGCGCACCAACAACGTGCCCTACTTAGGAATATGCTTAGGCCTGCAGGTTGCGTACATTGAATATGCGCGCAACGTGGCCGGTATGGAAGACGCTAACAGCACTGAGTTTGACCACGACACACCCTTCCCTGTTATCGGTCTAATTACCGAGTGGCTTGACGCCGACGGCAGCAGAGAGGTCAGAGATATTACCACCGATTTGGGCGGCACAATGCGTCTAGGCAGTCAGCTTTGTCATCTTGTTGAAGGTTCAAAAGTGGCAAAAGTGTATGGCGCGACCCAAATTCATGAACGCCATCGTCACCGCTATGAAGTAAACAACAACTTACGCGGCGAAATTGAAAAGGCCGGCCTTGTTGTGAGCGGTTTATCTAACGACAAAGCACTTGTAGAAGTCATTGAATTAGAAGATCATCCGTTTTACATTGCCGGTCAGTTTCACCCAGAGTTTAATTCAACACCGCGCGACGGGCACCCGCTATTCACCGGATTTGTAGCCGCCGCGGGTAAATATAAAAAAGAAAATCATTAATTAGCTAAGCTATAAAAGGAAATTCCATGGCCAAAATTAGCCGAATCGTTGGACGCGAAATATTAGACTCTAGAGGCAACCCCACCGTAGAAGCCGACGTACATTTAGACTGCGGCGCTATGGGCCGCGCCGCTGCCCCTTCTGGTGCGTCAACCGGTTCACGCGAGGCACTTGAGCTGCGCGACGGTGACAAAGCACGCTACTTGGGCAAAGGCGTACTAAAAGCAGTCAGCGCCATAAATGATAAAATTGCCAAAGCAGTTATAGGCCTAGACGCTGGCGATCAAGCCAAAGTAGATCACACTATGATTGACTTAGACGGCACTGAGAACAAAGAAGTACTGGGTGCAAATGCAATCTTAGCGGTTTCATTGGCGGTCGCAAAAGCACAAGCCATTAGCATGGGTAAGCCTTTATATGCGCACATTGCCGATATTAACGGCACGCCTGGCCAGTATTCAATGCCGGTGCCCATGATGAATATTATAAACGGCGGCGAGCATGCCGATAATAACGTAGATATTCAAGAGTTTATGGTGCAACCCGTAGGCGCTAAAAGCTTCAAAGAAGCCTTAAGAATGGGCGCCGAAATTTTCCATAGCTTGAAAAAACTGTTAAATGAAAAAGGCTTAAGCACCGCGGTTGGTGATGAAGGCGGTTTTGCACCTAACCTCACTTCTAACGCCCAAGCGCTTTCTATTATTGTGACCGCGGTTGAAAACGCTGGCTATAAAATGAATGAAGACATAACGCTAGCGCTAGACTGCGCTGCCTCTGAGTTTTATAAAGATGGCAAATATGTACTAGGCGGGGAAGGCAAATCTTTCGACTCGAACGGCTTTAGCGATTACTTAGCCGACCTCACCACAAGCTACCCCATACTCTCGATAGAAGACGGTTTAGATGAAAGTGACTGGGACGGCTGGGCATATTTAACCAAAATATTAGGCGACAAAGCACAGCTAGTAGGCGATGATTTATTCGTCACCAACACCAAAATATTAAAGCGCGGCATAGACAACGGCGTTGGCAATAGCATACTGATTAAATTCAATCAAATAGGCTCGTTAACCGAAACCTTAAACGCCATTAAAATGGCCAAAGACGCTGGTTTCACCGTAGTTATTTCACACAGAAGCGGCGAAACTGAAGACGCCACCATTGCCGATTTAGCAGTAGGTACATCGGCCGGCCAAATTAAAACAGGCTCGCTGTGTCGTTCAGACCGCGTGGCTAAATATAACCAGCTATTGCGCATTGAAGAAGAGCTAGGCGAAAAGGCCGTTTACAACGGACGCAGCGAGATTAAAGGGCAGCACTAAATATAAATGGCAGTTAACGACAGCACGCATCAAGAGACTATTTTTTCGCTATCGGCAAAGTACCCAAACTTTGCCGAGCTTAGCAATGCCTTGTATGAGCGTGAACTGCAGGTCTTGGCTAACAGCACAATAAGCGATCCTAGCTTACTAAAACGAAAGCTAAAAGGCTTAAGTCATCATATTAGAAACGCCACCATGCATTTGCTGAACGGCAAAGCCCCTATTTCGGTAGATGTGCACAACGGAAGCTGGCAGTCGAAGCAAAGTAGCAAATGCCCTTTGAGTTCACAAACACCAGATCGCACGCTAACATGGTATAGCCAAACCGCGAGGCTTGGTGACGTTGTGCCTATATTTGTAGAGTCTTTAGGTGTAACCCACATAGAGCTTGACTGCATTGATATTATGCAATCCGACAGGCTGCATTTAAATAAGTTTGGCTGGTTTTCTAAAAGTGGTGAGTACTTTGACATTGTGCCTAAACAAGCTAAGTATTTACTGCTCAAACCCACTAAAAACATCATCGTAGCTGCCTGCGCTGGTCACTGTTGGAATGTCAGAGGCAAAGGTATTCCGCGCGCGCTGTCTTTACGCGAACTCTTGCTATCAACAGAAGTTGATTGGAAAATCTTTAAGTAGCCCCCATATACCTGTACTGACCCGGCCGTTATTATTACTTGTTAGGAATTAATCACATTAGCACTTCACAAAGTAAAGCCACCGCTGCGCAATTAAACGCCGCAGCGCCGCGACAAACCAGCAGTTCAATCATAAAATGGCTGTTTGGTCATTTAAGGCCTTATAAAAAGCAGGTCGCTATAGCGCTAACCGCCTTAATACTGAGCTCACTGGCCTGGCTGTTGCTCGGTCAAGGTATAAAATATGTGGTTGATCAGGGCTTTATTGCCAGCAACAAAGACGCCCTTGAGCAAGCGCTCTTCATCGTGATAGGCGTTGTTGTATTTGGCAGCATTGCCACTTATTTTCGATTTTATTGGATGGTATGGCTAGGCGAGCGTGTATGCGCCGACATCAGAAAGTCACTTTTTTCACACTTAGTCACCCTTACCCCAAGCTTTTTTGAAAACACCCGCACGGGGGAGATTATTTCACGCTTTACCAGCGACACCACCTTGCTTCAATCAGTTGTAGGCACGGGTGTTTCCATGGCACTGCGCTCAATTGTCATGTTCGTGGGCGCGCTGGTGCTAATGTCTATTACCAGTTTCACCTTAACTATTTTAGTCTTTATTGCGGTGCCACTCATGCTTATTCCTATTCGCGTATTGGGCAATAAAGTGCGAATACACAGCAAACTCAGCCAAGACAAGGTGGCCCAAGTAGGCGGCATGATAGACGAAAGCCTGCATGAAATTCATACCTTACAGGCTTATAATCACGAACACGCCAGCAGCACTTTATTTGCCGGTAAAGTAGAAGGCGTAATGCATCAGGCCCGCAAGCGCATCCATTTTAGAGCACTGCTAATTGCCATTGTCATGGTAATTAGCATGACCGCTATTTTCATCGTCGCCTACATGGGCGCACTGATGGTTATTGATGAAAAGATTAGCGCCGGTGAGCTAACCGCCTTTGTATTTTACGCGGTGCTCGCAGGTGGTGCTATTGCCACAATCAGTGAGGTTATTGGCGAACTGCAAAAGGCCGCCGGGGCCTCAGAGCGTATTATTGAGCTTATGCAGGAAATGCCTGCTATTACAGAAGTTTCAAGGGCTGTGCTAAGCGAAATAAACCCTCAAGACAGGAGCGAAGTAGCGCTTTCAATCAGTAACATAGACTTTACTTATCCGGGGGCTAGCATCGAACTGCTTACCCCAAAAGAAGAGAAACAATCACGGTTTTCGAAAATGCGTGGCAAGAAAAATACGCCATCACAGAGTCATCAAACGCCAAGCTCATCAGCAAGCCAAAATTCACAAGTTCAATCAACGAACACGCTATCATCTTCGAAAACTGCGGCACTTGCTAAGTCGAATAACAAGGGTGAATTTGAAGAAGGAACTAACGCAAACGCTCAAAAACCAAACAGCAAAGTTATTAATAATGTAAGCTTTGACGTTGCCAGCGGCAAACGCGTTGCCATTGTTGGTCACAGCGGCGCTGGTAAATCGACCTTGTTTGAACTGCTGCTTAGATTCTACGACGTCGACAATGGTGAAATTCAGCTATTCGGCCAGCCAATTAAACAGCTTCCCCTTCACGAAGTGCGTAAACACTTTGCTTTGGTGCCGCAAGACGCGGTCATATTTGCCGGCAGCGTAAGTGAAAATATCGGCTTTTCAAATCCAAACGCCAGTGAAGACGATATTAAAGAAGCTGCCAAAATGGCCTTTGCTGACGAATTTATAGAGCAGCTCCCACAAGGCTACCACAGTGAACTGGGGGAACGCGGCGTAAAACTCAGCGGTGGACAAAAGCAGCGCATAGCCATTGCACGCGCCATCGTCGCAAACCGCCCAATTCTATTGCTCGATGAGGCCACAAGCGCACTCGATGCCAGCAGCGAACAGTTTGTGAAAAAAGCGCTTGAGCAGCTTATGCAGCAAAAAACCACGATCATTATCGCTCACAGACTATCTACGGTAGTCAATGCCGACGAAATTCTAGTATTAGACAAAGGCAATATTATCGCCCGCGGGAAGCATCATGAGCTTTATGAGGCAAGCGAAGTGTATAAAGAGTTCGTTGATTTGCAGCTTGTGGAGTAAATTCAAATGCCTCAGGGTTTACAATGTAGTCTCACACCTTATAAAAATCCTTATACCAAGCAACAAAGGCCTCAATGCCTTCATCAAGCCCAGTGCTGGGCCGATAACCTACGGCATCCACCAAAGACTCAACATCTGCGTAAGTATCTGGTACATCTCCTGGCTGCATAGGCAATAAATTCTTGACCGCGGTTTTCCCCAGCGCTTTTTCAATCGTCTCGATAAACGTTAATAAATGAACCGGTGTTTGCGCGCCAATATTGTACACTCTATAGGGCGCTTTGCTGTTGCTGGCGCTGGGTGCTTTGGCGTTCCACTGCTCATTTGGCGCGGCTATGTGCATAGTGGTTTGAATAACGCCCTGCACAATGTCGTTTATATAGGTGAAATCGCGTCTGTGCTCACCGTAGTTGTAAACGTCAATAGGCTGACCTTCGCTAATGGCTTTGGTGAATTTGAACGGGGCCATATCGGGGCGACCCCAAGGTCCGTAAACGGTGAAAAAGCGCAGGCCAGTTGTGGGTAAATTATATAAGTGGCTATAGGTATGCGCCATTAGCTCATTGGCTTTTTTGCTTGCCGCGTATAATGACACAGGATGGTCTACCGCATCTTCAACCGAGAACGGCATAGACTCATTCGCGCCATACACAGAGCTACTAGAGGCGTAGCATAAATGCTCAACCTTGTTGTGCCTGCAGCCTTCCAATATGTTTACAAAACCGACTAGGTTAGAATCTACATAGGCGTGAGGATTGGTAATTGAAAAGCGCACGCCCGCCTGCGCGGCTAAGTGAATGACATGCGTAAACAGATGCTGGGCAAACAAAGCTTCTATGGCGCTTCTATCCGCCACGTCCATTTTAATGAAGGTGAACTTAGCTGCTTTTGCATGGCTGTTAACCCAGTCGAGGCGGGCATTCTTAAGACTAGTGTCGTAATAATCGTTTATGTTGTCTATGCCAAGCACTTCAATATCCATATCTAAGAGGTGACGTGCGGTGTGGGCGCCAATAAAACCAGCGGCGCCGGTAACTAGAATCTTCATATATGCGTCTTATGTTTGTAAGTTGCGGTGAGTAATAGAACACGAAAATAACATTCAGCAAAAAAGTGCCAACAGGTATTCCCAGTGCTGACTAAATCATAAAGTAATGTTATTTTTCTTCGCCAGCGCCTTTGCAGCGGTGCTTAAGTCAAGCATAACAAATACAAACAAACGTTAGCAGATACAACACAAACCGTGTTTTTAGATAAGCATGACTTTTGCATAAATTCCTTATATACCGTGGGTAATGTAGATAACTATAGTAGCGTGTTTTAATCACTTTTGCAGGCTTACCCACCACTATTGACAAGCTAGGCACATCTTTGATAACAATCGAGCCCATAGCAACTATACCGTCATAGCCAATATTAGCGATAATTTGACAATTAATCGCAGTACGATGGCTTAGCTTTATCCTCATCTTTAAGTATTTCTCTGGATTCTCTGACAATTTTCAAAGAGGACTTTACGATCACCAAGGCAATAACGGTGCCTATCACTAAATCGGGAATAGAGGAGTTGAACCGCAGCACCAAAGCAGCCGATATGATAACGCCCACATTGGCTATCATGTCGTTACGCGAGCAAATCCAGCTGGCGCGCATGTTGATATCACCGCTTCGATAACGATACAGCAAGATAAAGCAGAACAGGTTAACTAGAAGAGCGAGTAGCGATATCCAAAACATAATTCCCGTTTGCGGCTCACTGCCTACCACAAGGCGCACAGCCACACCAATGAGGATCAAAGCGGCGAGTAACAATTGTAAGCAGCCATTAAACAATGCCGCTTTAGCTTTATACTGAATCGCTTTACCCACAGCATATAAGCTCACCATATAAACCATAGCGTCGGCTAACATATCTAATGAGTCTGCCATTAAACCGCTAGATTGACCTATCCACCCAGCGATGAACTCCACAAAGAACATAGCGCCATTCAGCGCAAGCACAGTCCACAGTAAAGTCCGCTGTTCTTTATCTTGGGCATTAACGCCGCAGCACTCACTCAATTGCTTCTCGTTACTTTGCTATAGATTGCGTGTAGAATAAAGCTTCCAGTTACAGGAAGGTCAAGCAGAAATGAAAATAAAACAATTGGCAAGTTTTACAGGGGTAAGCGCTAAAACCATTCGCTACTACGAAGATATTGGTTTACTGCCAAAGGCGAAACGTGGTGGTAATGGGTACAGGTATTATCATGAACAAGATGTAACATCGTTAAAATTCATTCGCCGTTGCAAAGAGTTACGTATTCCACTGGCTGACATAAAGCGACTGGTTGTTGTGCAGGGCAGTGGCAACGCGCCGTGCAGGCAAGTTGATACAATAATTTTTCAGCAACTTGAGAAAATACGCGTTGCCCAATATGAATTGGAGCAGCTAGAGCGAAACTTGAAAACACTGGCGAATTGTTGTGATCATGAGCAAATTAAAGATTGTGAAATACTGAAGCATTTAAGGGCGAACTAACAGCTACCTAAATAATGAGCATATGCTTTAGTGCGGCGGCGAAGCAGATCAGACCGTGGCAAAATACATAGAGTAATAGTTAAGTTATCGCGCTCACTATTCGTCTTGCTAATGACTCAGCACAACCAAAATAGGTCCAATCATGGATGATCAATGAAGTATTATACTTAGCGCATATTTGTGGCAGCATCACATCATGCATACCCGATAAAAGCGTTATGTAGTTAAGTGGTGTACCCTCTTCTTGGCTGCGCGCTCGGCTTTGCATTCTATCAAAACACACTTTCGGATCCGTGCGTAAATAAACCACAGCGGACACCAAAGGGTAATCAGTTAACCTGTCTTCAATATCATAATAGTAATCCAAATCTTTACCATCTGGTCGACAAGCCTCCATCAAATTAGCCTGACAAAATATCAAATCACTAAACAATGAACGCTCAATTATATAGTTATAATGTGTGTCTAGATCCTCACAGACCTCAGCGCGTCTTTGTGTTATGTAGCGCTGAAAGTTAATTCGCTTCTTTGGGTCTTGCGTGAAATCCAATAGCAACTTTTGGAACATTGGATCACTCTCAACCTCTTCATATAATACCTTCCACTGTTTGCCATTAGTTTGCAAATTATTCAATGAAGTCTGTAGTTTTACTAATAATGATGACTTACCAGCGCCAATGTTTCCTTCAACCGCGGCGATATGAAAATCTTGTGTGATCATGAGTATATAAGCCTTTTTTTCTTTGCCTGTATGAACGGACGTAGTCTCAATTATGGTGTCATTAGTCAACAATAAAATTGTTATGGGTAGTTTATTCCTACGAAAATCACACCGTTGGAGTGTTCATAAAAAGAAAAAATAACAGAACCCATCTTTGTCTGGTTTTGATAGTTATTAATTTATTGATTTTGTTTTTAACCGTAGTGCATTTGCAATGACAGAAACTGAGCTAAAGCTCATAGCAAGCGCTGCAATCATAGGCGATAATAGTATTCCGAAAAACGGGTATAATAATCCGGCTGCTATAGGAATACCCAGAGTATTGTAAATTAAAGCAAAAAACAGGTTCTGTTTAATGTTATACATCACGGCGTGACTTAAATTCTTAGCTTTTACAATACCCTGCAAATCTCCTTTAACCAGTGTAATCATTGCGCTCTCAATGGCAACATCAGTCCCCGTTCCCATGGCAATACCAACATCACTTTTTGCGAGTGCTGGCGCGTCGTTTATACCATCGCCAGCCATTGCCACAACCTTGCCTTGTTGCTGTAATTTTGTGACTTCTTTAAGTTTGTCTTCTGGCAACATTTCCGCTTTAAAATCAGCAAGATTGAGTTCATTGGCCACTGCCTGGGCGGTGTCGTGGTTATCGCCGGTGAGCATTATCACCGCAATGCCTTTATCTTGTAGAGCCTTAATAGCCTTAGCACTGTTTGCTTTAACTTTATCACCAATAACGACATACCCCGCTACTTCACCACTTATGGCTAAATAAGAAACGGTTTTGCCTTGTTTTTGAAAAGACTGTGCCTCGGCTTGCATGTCTGCAGAAATAGTCGCGTTTGCATACTCCATCATTTTGGCGTTTCCTAAAGCGAGTTTTTTGCCATCAACGCTTCCTTCCACTCCTTTTCCGGTTACGGCACTAAAATTTTCAGTTTTTGAAATGTCGACTTTTTGTTGCTTGCCATATTTTACGGTGGCCACAGCCAGTGGATGCTCACTGGCACTATTTAGCGATGCAATAAAATGCAGTACGTCGCTTTGGCTGAAATTTGAAGCAAATACACCTATTTTTTCAACGCTTGGTTTTCCTTGGGTAAGCGTACCTGTTTTATCGACAATAAGCATGTCTACTTTGTCTAATTTTTCAAGCGCTTCGGCATTTTTAATCAACACGCCATTTTGAGCGCCTTTACCCACACCAACCATTACCGACATAGGCGTTGCTAAGCCCAATGCGCAAGGACAGGCAATAATCAATACAGCGATAGCATTGACCAAGGCAAATACATACGCGGGCTCTGGTCCCCAAATGGCCCAAACGGCAAACGTGATGACAGAAATTATCACCACCACTGGCACGAAATATCCTGACACGGTGTCTGCTAATTTTTGAATAGGCGCGCGACTGCGACTGGCATCGTTTACCATATGTATGATTTGAGAAAGTAAGGTCTCGCTGCCCACTTTTTCGGCTTTCATTAAAAAAGATTGATTGCCATTTATAGTGCCACTGCTTACTTTATCGTCTTGTGTTTTATCGACGGGAATAGGCTCGCCTGAAATCATAGATTCATCAACGGTGGTGTTACCTTCGGTAATGACGCCGTCTACAGGAATTTTTTCACCTGGTTTAACGCGTAAAATATCGCCCTTTTGAATTTTATCGATGGCAACTTCTTCTTCAGTGCCATTGACAACACGCACGGCTTTGTTGGGTGCAATTTTCAGCAATTCTTTTACGGCTGAATTCGTTTTGCTGTGTGCTCTTGCTTCTAAAACCTGCCCCATTAATACTAAGGTAAGAATTACCGTGGCCGCTTCAAAATAGACGTGTACGGCGCCAAAGTCGGTTTTGAATTGGGCTGGGAAGAAATCTGGGAACAATATTCCGAAAACACTGAATAACCACGCCACGCTGGCGCCAATGCCAATGAGTGTGAACATGTTGAGGTTCCACGTTTTTATACTTTTATAGGCACGCTCAAAGAACATCCAAGTGGCATAAAACACAACGGGAATTGACAGTACAAACTGAACCCAATTCCACCACTTTTGTTCCATCACATCATAAAGTGGATTATTAGGGATCATCTCGCTCATCGCAATCAAGAAAATCGGTAAAGTAAACCCTAATGCTATCCAAAATTTATTTAAGAGCTTTTTATAGGTCTTCTCTTCACAAGAAGCATCTGCTTGTAAAGGCACCAAATCCATTCCGCATACCGGACAGTCGCCCTGTTTGTCATAGGTTTTATCGCCCTCACAGTGCATAGGGCAATAAAATGTGCCCGTTTCTTTTCCTTTGGGTTTTTCCTTTTTGGCTTCTGACGTTTTAGGCTCTTCTCCAAGTTTATGAATACTATACTTGCCGCCGTCCTGCTCCATCGCTTTTTGAAAGGTTTCAATGGGAATGTGAGACTTCATCTCAATAGTTGCCTGTGCTTTTTCTAAATCGACTGACGCATTGGCAACACCTCTCACTTTAGAAAGTGTTTGCGCTACGTGATCACGACAACCCTTGCAGGTCATTTTGTGTATGTGGTAGGTGTGTTTCATTTTAGTTCCTTTTTCAACAGACATATGGGGTACTTATTAGAGGCAGCAGCGATAAGTTTTATCGTAAACGGCAATGCGATTGCGTCCCTCATATTTTGCACAAATTAAGCGCGTAACCTTGCCTGACGCCGCAAATTTTGTGAGAATACCTACCCTTTATAAATGCCAGCAAACCAACATGACAGATAACAGTGAAACGCCGCCAAGCCCTTGGTTTTTATATGTGCTAGAAACCAAGCACAAACATTTATATACCGGCATTAGCCTTAACTGGCAGCGCAGGCTAGAAGAACATAGTAGCAACAGCCTCAAATGCGCTAAGGCACTCAAAGGTAAAGGGCCGCTTACGCTTAAATACTGCATTGAATTACCCGATAGACGCACCGCCATGCAGGCTGAATTATGGTTAAAAAAACAGTCCAAGGCGAGTAAAGTCGCCATTATCACTCAGCGCACTGCACTACCGTTTACGCATTCGTTAATTACCTGTTAATACAAGCTATCCGAAGCGCGCACTACGCGCACTAATAAATCCCCTGAAAAAACACATTACTAAACAATATGGCAATGCCCACTGACAGCACCGCTTCAATGCTCGCCACCCCAATATTATGCTGCAATACCACTTCGTCGCGCCGGTTAATCCCAGCCAAGACTATACGCTTAGTAATACTGGTGAGTAACATTAATAACACCGCAAAGGCTAAGCCCACTATTAACCAGCCTGTTATGTTGCTCACGTAGCCGGTAGGCGAATACACCAGCACTTTACTTGCAGTGGAAACGGCAATAGCAATGCCTATCAAATTACCGCCATGCTGTATGGCTAGCGCAATTTGACCGTCGCATAGTGTTTTCTGGAATGAGTTGTCTTGGTTGTTTTCTCTAAAGTTATACTCGTACACTCGCGTGGCAAATAATAAAACCAACAGCACTACAATGACAGCCGAAAACAGGGCAATAAAGGCGTTTATGTCAATCCCAACCGACCATTCAATAATACTTTTGGTGATAATTGCGCTGGCAATAGCAGCGCTGGCATCTACTAGGGCTACCGACACGTTTTTATCGGTGATCATCTGGCCTCTATCAAGCCGATGCAGCACTATTTTGTCATGTGCGTAGCGTCCTAGTCTAACTAGCACAATACCCGAGCCCCCAAACAGCAGCATACTGATAGCGGCAGCTTCATAGCCCATACCCACCTGGCGACCTACCACCGCCGACAGCACAATAGTGAGCGACAGCAAGCGGCCTGCTAAACTTATGCCAAAGGCAAAATTATCTCTTTCACCTAGTTCTCGCTTCACATTTACTTTAGTAAACAAGCCTGAAAGGGTGCGAATAACAAACAGCATCGCCACAGCAATGGCGATGTCTATAACAAGATAAATAGCCAAGTCGTTTTCAATCGCCACCAGTTTAATCAGCTGATCCATACTTACTACCCTATTATTATATTTATTCTCGATATTGCCTGAGGTTTTAGCTTACACTACTCACGGCGTATTAACGCATTGTAATGAGAAAGAAGCGATGGAAAAACAATTACAACAAGCCAGCACTGATTTTGGACTACTAGAGCAAAATTTTATTGAGCAAGCTTTGCCAATCGAATTACTGCTACGCTATGAAGACAAAATAGTGACCGCGTTTGCCTACAGTGACTTCATTAAAAAAGTGGCATTGCAGTATCCACATGCTTTTTCGCAAATTTTAAGCAACATAAATAGCGCGTTTGAGAGTGTAAGTACACCAGGAAACTTGATCGATATTTCTTTCTATACCAGCGCGCATCGGCAGTTAAGTGAGCAACTATCTGCGCTTTCAGATACCGCGCCCACGCCGCAAGCTTTAGAGATTGAAGCTGGCACTTTGGTGCGCCGTTTCCGCCACATTCACATGTTAGAAATTGCATTTTTTGATATTCATAAATTGCAAAGCATTGAAACTTCCTTGCTAGCGGTGTCACGACTCGCCAATAGCATTATTAACGCCGCCCATAACTGTCTATATGCTGCTTTATGCAAGCGCTATGGCGCGCCTCAAAACAATCAGCCATTGTTAATCATAGCAATGGGCAAGCTAGGCGGTAACGAGCTTAACTTTTCATCTGACATTGACCTTATTTTCACCTACCCAGAACAAGGCGAAACGCAAGGCCACACAGTCAGTAAGAAGTCGATAGAACACCAAGTGTTTTTTACCCGTTTGGCACAAAAACTGATTACCATGCTAGACCAAATAACCCAAGACGCCTTCGCCTACCGAGTAGACATGCGCCTAAGGCCAATGGGAGACAGCGGTCCACTGGTGCTGCCGTTTAGCGCACTTGAAAGCTACTACCAAGAGCAAGGCCGCCAGTGGGAGCGCTTTGCCATGCAAAAAATGCGCATTGTAAATGACACTCCTTACAACCAGAGCCTGCATGATATTATAAGACCCTTTGTTTACCGAAAATATATCGACTTCACCACCATTGAATCTATTCGCGAAATGAAAGGTTTGATAGAAAAAGAAGTGCGGCGCCGGCAAATTAACCACAATATTAAGCTCGGCGAAGGCGGCATTAGAGAGGTAGAGTTCTTTATACAAAGCCTGCAGCTAATTCATGCCGGCAGGCATCTCAATTGCCAATTAAGCTCTATATTAGCGTCGATGCAGGCGGTGCAAAGCTCGGCGCTCACCGGTGATGTAGATATGCGCCAGCTTAAGGATGACTACTTATACTTACGCCAGGTTGAACATTATTTACAAATATTCAATGACGAGCAAACGCAAACACTGCCCCATTTTAGCAGTAAAAGCGACGAAGCCAGCGTGCGCGACAATCAAGCGCGTTTACGCACACTATTAGGCGATAGCGACTATGCGCAGTCAAGGGCCAATATAAGTGGCTGTATGGCGCGCATCCATCTGGTTTTTAACAGTATTGTGAATGACGCAAATAAACTCCAAGCCCCTAGTATTCGTGCAGCCGCTGATAAACGCAACAACGCCAGTGACGCCGGTGACGAAAGTGATACCAGTAACGCGGTAAATACACACGCTCATTCATTAATAGCAGATGCGCTTGACGATATTTGGCAGCTCTCACTGCAAAAAGAAGAAGCTATTGAAGCGCTTGAAGAGCAATTAAATGAAGAAGCCGCTGTAATCTTTATTGACCATATCTTAAAATTCAAGAAAAAAACCGAACGCGCTGGGGTAAGCCCACGCGCCCTTAATTCGATCAATAAACTAATGCCGCTATTGCTGTGTGAAATGGTCCTTGTTGAAGGTGAATTTGACGACGACGTATTTACCGACCAAGCCCAAGGTGTGTTTTACATTTTACAAACGATCAGCGGGCGTGTTACGTACATCGATTTGCTACTTGAGTACCCTCAGGTGCGTCACCGTTTGCTGCACCTGTGTAAAAAAAGCCTTTGGGTAGCCCAGCAAATTGCCCAATATCCTATATTGCTTGACGAGTTGCTACACCCGCTTTATCTAGACAAAAACGCGCTTTCTTTAGCCCAATACAAAGACCAGTGCGCAGATCAACTTCGTCAATTTATGCTTAGGGTTGATGTAAAAGACGAAGAACAAATCATGGACCGGCTGCGCGAATTTAAACACACCAACCAGCTTCGTATCGCCGCGGCTGACATATCGGGCACCTTAGCGATTAATCAAGTTAGCGACAAGCTAACGCTGCTGGCCGAAGTCATTATGCAGCAGGTGATTGATTTGGCCTGGCAGCAAATTGTGAGCCTATTTGGGCACGCTATTTTGCCATCGGGCGAAACGAAACAGCTAGCCCTAATCGCCTACGGCAAGTTTGGTGGCATTGAGCTAAGCTATGACTCAGATCTTGATATTGTATTTACGCACAACGCCGACCTGTCGCTTAGTACAGACAATACCGGCACGCGTAAACAAATATCAAACCAAGAGTTTTATATCAAGCTCGTGCAGCGAATTTGCCATATATGCACCACCAAAACCTACAACGGTATTTTATACGACATAGACTTACGCTTGCGCCCTTCTGGCAATTCTGGCCTGCTGGTGAGTCATATCGACACCTTTGAACGCTATCAAGAAACAGACGCCTGGACCTGGGAGCATCAAGCTTTAGTTAGAAGCCGCGTAGTGGTTGGAAACGCGAGCCTGGCCTTAAAATTTGACCAAATTCGCCATGCAATACTGTGCAAACAGCGAGACAACCGCGAACTTAAACAACAGGTGCTAGAGATGCGTGAAAAAATGCGCAGCCACTTAGAGTCTAAAATACCTGATCTCATCGATATAAAGCAAACTAGGGGCGGCATAGTAGACGTTGAGTTTATGGTGCAATTCTGGATTTTAGCCAACGCCCATAAGCAGCCTCAAATAACAAAATGGTCAGATAACTTGCGCCTGCTTGAATCTTTGCAATCCATTGATACAATTGATGATACCCAGATGAAAAACCTAACAAACGCCTATTTAACCTTGCGCCATGCCACGCACAGAGTACAGTTGGCCAATAGAAAGCTGGTTCGCGGCGGGGATAAATTAAGTAAGAAGCTGGTACAAAGCCTTAAAGACGTACAGCACGTTTTCGATACCTTGTTTGGGTAAACTATCTTAATTTTTAGCACTGTTGCGCGACTAACTTTATAGTAATTTTCTTGCCAATTGCTCTAACGGCGCTGTTAATAAGACTGAAAGGATCCATTACTTTTTTAGCAATTATTGCGTAAATAATCCGACTAGCGCACGGTAATGACTTAAGCGCTGCCGCTACTTTACTAGCAATTACGGTAAGCTTAAGGCGTAATGATTATTTATAAAGTGATTCAGGCGCATCGCTTGGACGCGTTTTAAAACGTTTATGCATCCATAGGTAACTCTCAGGCTGCTGCTCAATGGCTTTTAAAATATCAGCATTGAGCAATGTTAACGCTTCTTCTTTACTAAGTTGTTTATCGGCAAGGTATTCAAGAGCTGAAACAAACTTAATCACATAGCCTGTATTTGTGTATTGCGAGGTAATAAGAAACGGCACTGCGTCGGTTCTACTAGCAAACATGAGGGTAGCGCCGGTAGTAGCAGTTTTACTGACCCCGCCAAAAGGCACAAACAAAGACTGCTTAGCACCATAGTCTTGATCGGGCAAATATAAGCACAGCTCGCCCGCGTTCATCGCCTGAATAAGCGCTTTAGCGTTGCGTTTATCTATAAAATATTTATTTGAGCGGGTGCGTCCTTTATATTGTAAATAATCAATTAGTGGATTGTTATGCTTGCGATAAAAGGCAATTGATTTGTGTTTGTAACCTAGGCCTCTACACGCCATTTCTAGATTTACGTTATGTAGGGCCAGTCCAAACACTCCCTTACCGCTGTCTAATACTTCTTGAACTGCCTCGTAGCCCTCTACTGTACAGTGCTTTTGCACGCGCCAGCTTGGCCACCACCAGCCCATTGCAGTTTCAAACAATGCCATGCCGGTTCTATTAATATTGGCGTTTATTACCGCTTCTACATGCGCACTTGACCAGTCTTTAAAACAAAGTTCAAGATTGCGCCTTGCCACTTTCACGCGTTTTGGCGCAACTCGCTTAATTACCTTCCCAAAGCCCAAACCTAACATTTTAATAAGACCAAAGGGTAGCCACGTCAGGCTATATAAAATGAGCACGCCAAACCAAATTAGCCAATAATTGGGCAACAAAAAGCGCCAAGAGAACTTAGGTGCAATCACTTTTTTTATGCTGGGAGACGCCGATAATGATGGAGTAAGCCGCGCTTCAGGCGATGTAGACAATATGCTTCCTTTATACGAATGTTCGTTTACGCGAACATGATAAACTATTCCTGTAGTTTACAATAATGCCTATTTGCCTACCACCTATAACTATTTACCTATAATGAGAAACGCCTCTTATTTAAGCTTAGTACTTCGCCACTATATTTTTCAGCTTCTTTTCGAACGCGTCGAAGTGACGGCTCGAGGCATAATCGAAATGATATTGATTATGAAAGCCGAAACTAAGCTTCACCAGAGCGTCTTCGATGAATAAGGTGTAGCCGTCAAAATCTGTGAATGCTATTACGCCTTCAAGCGAGTACTTTTCGTCCTCTTTTTTTCCGTTTAGTCTAATTTTTTCAAATACTGTTAGTAAAAACTTACTGTCTAGCTCATTTTTCATAATTTCCCCACTTGCATAAATATAAAAGCGTTTAGTAAGGCGATGACATATTGCCCAACCATGCTTATTCACGCTTAACCTTTGCTTAAGTCAGACTCGTTACTTGTATCAACGGCACTTGCCATAAAGAGATCACTTAAGCCAATATGCAAAATATAACATAATTAAGCCCTAAACTTAAATCGCCATCATAAGGGTTAGTCTTGCAAACAATAAAATACGCTGGGCTTGTTAAAAGTTGAAGCGCAGTCTAACTAAAACGGTTTGGTTGTCATCAAACTCGCATATTACGCTAGCCTCTTGAGCGCTTATTCGTGTGCCCTGTAAGCTTTTTTATACTGTTAAATGTTGGTGTCCTGCGCAGGCCTTGAAGATTGTTTTGACCTTGAAGCAAAATTATGTTCAACTATAATTCTAACTGGTCAGATGAGTGGATGAATAAATTATGAGTATTAGAACCAATCTTAAAAAAGTATTGCCCCCAATTTCAATTACTGAGCAAGAAGCTCTAGATGCGGGCGACGTTTGGATAGAATCTTCAATTTACCAAGGCAAGCCCGACATGGCCGCTCTTCGTGCGCTTCCACAAGCAAAATTAAGCGCACAAGAGCAAGCATTTATTGACGGACCGGTCAAAACCTTACTAGAAATGATTGACGATTTTGAATTGCAAAATGGTGAACACATTCCTGAAGATATTCTTAGCTTCTTAGGCAAGCAGAAATTCTTCTCAATGATTATTCCAAAGAAATTTGGTGGTTTAGAGTTCAGCCCGTATGCAAACTCTACTATTGTCACCATGATTGCAACGAAAAGTGGCGCAATCGCCGTTACTGTCATGGTACCTAATTCTTTAGGCCCGGGCGAATTATTAATGCATTACGGCACCGAAGCACAGCAAAACCATTGGTTGCCAAGTCTAGCAATTGGCGACGACATTCCGTGTTTCGCCCTTACTGGCCCAGAAGCAGGCTCTGACGCAGGCTCTATTCCAGACGCAGGCATAGTCACTAAAGGCATGCATAAAGGGGAAGAAGTACTTGGCTTAAACGTAACATGGGACAAGCGCTACATAACTCTTGCTCCTATTGCGACCGTCTTAGGCTTAGCCTTTAAAGTATTCGACCCTGAGCATTTGCTAGGTGACAAACTTGAACTGGGCATTACGTGCGCATTATTACCAAAGTCTCACCCTGGCGTTGAACTTGGCAACAGACACGATCCTATGGGCGTGCGTTTCTACAACGGCACCACCCGCGGTAAGGATGTATTCATTCCCATGGACTTTATTATTGGTGGCCAAAAGAACATTGGTAAAGGCTGGCAAATGCTGGTGAGCTGTTTAGGCGCCGGCCGTGGTATATCACTGCCTGCAATGGGCGTGGCAACGGCTCAGTCAGCGTTTAAGTCTACCTCTGAGTATTCCTTTATACGTGAACAGTTTGGCGTGCCAGTTGGTCGCTTTGAAGGGATTCAAGAAAAACTAGCCGATATTGCAGGCAAAACATTTTTGTTAGAATCGATGCGCGTGCTGACCACAGAAGGATTAGGCGAAGGCCTAACACCAGCTGTAGTGACCGCCATTGCAAAATATCACATGACCGAACTTGGCCGCGATGTATTAAACCAAGCTATGGACGTGCAGGCAGGTAAAGCCATTCAACGTGGACCACAAAATACTTTGGCCAACGGCTACTCAGCACTGCCTATTGCCATAACGGTTGAAGGCGCCAACATACTCACGCGTAACCTAATGATATTTGGCCAGGGCGCGATGCGCTGTCACCCGCACTTAAAAGAAATGGTTGACTTAATCCATTCTAGCGACAGCAACGCCGATGCAGAATTCAACAAGGTATTGGGCAAAACGGTTAAATTCAGCGCTAAAAATGCATTTAGAAGCTTAGGCAACAGCTACATGCCTTTCATTCGCAAGTCTGAATCTGTTTATCCTGAAGTGGTGAAATACGAAAAACGCTTAAACGCACTTTCTGCTAAACTTGCGCCATTAGCGGACTTCTCTTTATTAGTGCTAGGCGGGGAACTTAAAAAGTCTGAGTTGTTGTCTGCTCGCTTAGGTGACGTCATCAGCTATGTATATGCCGGTATGGCAGCGATTCGTTTTTACGAGCAGCGCGTTGAAAATCGCCAAGAAGCACTGCCCTACTTCCAGTATGCAATGGAGTGGTCATTACAGCAGGGCGAAAAGGCCATTGTCAATTTTGTGAATAACTTCCCTAATGTAGCCACCAAAGTGTTAATGCGTGTACTTACTAACACCTATAGCTCCTCGGTACGCGGCATAAGCGACGACTTAGTGCGCGAGCTGTCTACAGTATCTATGAACGATAGCAGCATTAAAAAGCAGCTTACACATGCGGTGCATGTAGTGAAAGGTGATGGTAACTACATAAATGAACAGGCCTTTAAAGCCAAGCATGCGGCTATGCCACTGCTTAGCAGAGTGCAAAAAGCCTTAAGAAAAGCGCCTATTGTGCCTTTCTTATCGTTTGAAAATGCGGTAAACCAGTTGCTTGCGAAGGGCGAAGTAAGCGAAGCGGAAAGAATCATTTTACTAGAATACAATGAGAAACGTAAATTATCGGTAAGAGTAGATGAATTCACCTTCGACATGGATGTTATTCCAGCTGAGATTAGAGATGACTTTACGCTAGATGGCGAGCAAAAAGAAGCTGACATAAAGGCTAATGCTGCCTAAGCATCACCTGTGTTGGCTTTTTAAACAGCAAGTTTATTGAAGATTAGAAAATGGGGCGCACTAAGCGCCCTATTTTTTTGCCTGGTTGTTTGGGTATGTCTTAATCGTCGTCCTTTGCGATGCGCCATATGCCGATGGCTAAAACAAATAGTAATAGACCAATCGGTATTAAGGCCGTTAAAAAATAGCCGGCGGCAACAAGCTTAAACGCGATGTAAATAACCAGCGTTATTGCTGTGAACAGCGCAAACGAAGCAATTAGATTAGTATACTTTTTCATAAGTACTAGATCTTTAAGAAGAATTGAGCGTAAATTCTTCTACGCAAGGTCTTAGCGTAAAGCTCATCACCGCATGCAATCATTGCCTAAACATCTGTAAATAAGGGCGCCCGTGCGCCCTTATCGTCTGCCTTACTCGCTTAGTTGGATTGGATCGCCAATTGCATCGGCGGCTATTTCTGCGGTACTAAACGGCAGTGCAATCCAATTTTTCTCTGAATAACGTCTGGTTTGATCTCGATTAAAAGGACTGGTTAAATCTGCAGATTGGGAAAATCCGAGTAAGGCTTCAGCTACCGGCCCGTTGGCGTCCCAGGTGACGGTTTGCATATAAGTGGGGCCTGCGGTGACCGGTGTATATTCACCTTGTGCGTTGGCTCTTGGCGTTGCCAGCACATTGAATATGCCTTCTTGCCCTCTGCCGCCGTGCATAGGAATACGCTCATTGTTATTACCCACATCTATGTCAAACTGCAAATTTCCAAGCTGTTCGTCTAGCGCCACATTGCGCGTAACAAAGTACACAATGGCGTCGCCTAAGGCGGTGCGAGTTCGGTTATTTACGATTAATCCACGCGGCGTGTTTACCGGGTCGGCTTCATTAAACGGCACACTAAAGGCGGTTTCAATATTTCCCTCAAAATCAACGCTGCGAGAAAACTCTCTAAACACATGCGCTCCCCTGCTGCCCACGTTATTTGCACGATCCCATCTGGCCAAAATATCGCAGGCCTGAGTGGCATCAACAGTGCCGCCATCGCTTAAGGGCATAAGCGAATTTGCACTACAGTCAGCAAGCACATCGTCTAACACCAGTTCAGCGGCGTAGTTGCGGTTGCTGAAGCCTATTTCTTGTAATTTACGCAAGCTGAATTTATTCCCGCCAAGCCCGTCTTCGCCACTTAAGCGTTCTTGTACTTGAATAACACCCATACGCGTACGCAAGAGTCGAGGAGACGCTGCAGCTACTGACACACCAGGCCTTGCGATTAAATTGCGGCGTAGTAAAGGGGAGAACTCCTGGTCTAAGGTGCTGTCTGGATTACTCATCCAATAGCTGTCGTTAGAGTTGCTTGAATAGCTTGTATTCAACAAAAACGGTAAATTACCGCCGCCAAAAATACCTGCTTGCGGTGAATCAGCATCGCTGCCCCATTCGCAGGCCGCTGTACTGCCGTCGAGCGCAGGTATTCCAACGGCCACTAAGGCTTGCAAAGCGGGATTAGCGCCCACGCAACTCGCAAATTTAGCGCTAGTCACGTGAGGCACCGTAGACAAGTCGGTGTAAAGCGCATTGCCGTCTTTGTCGACCGCTATGGTGTTTACAAACGGAAGTCCAAGGGTTGTTTTCATGCGGTCAAGTAGGTCTTGCGAGCTGGTGGCCTTATTCATTGAATGCCATTGGTTAATGGCCCGCGGGTTTTCAGAAGAAGCATCGCGTATCGCAAAGGCTAAATTAAAGGTTCCCCAAGCAGGAAGTGCGCCATTCACAAAGTTGGCCGCCAACATAGGTCCAAAGTGCGACAAATACACCGCCCCGGTGTGCGCTGCACCGCCGGGCAGGTCAATACTTACCTCTACTTTGGATATATCACGCTGCTCCGTTTCACCCGCTTCATTTAGGTACTGGTACTGCAGAGGGTTGTCGGGCATTAGCTGCAGCTGATACAGCGTAAAGCGCTTGGCGGTAGACACTGTATGACTCCACGCAACATCTTTGTTAAAGCCAATATTCACAAAGGGCTGGCCTTGTTGAGCGGCGCCCATAACGTCAATTTCACCGGGTATTGTTAAGTGAAATTCATAAAAACGCTGCACACCCAGCCAAGGTTCATGCGGGTTGCCATACAGCATACCACTGCCGTTTTCGGTCACGTCAGAGCCTAATGCATAGGCGTTACTGCCGCCTTCTAAGACATTAATTCGAGTCATATCAAAAGCAGGAACATCTCTTTTTGACGGGGCTGAATTACCACTTGGCGCTGGCGGTGCAGCTAACACAATAGGCGCAACAAAGTTTGATAATCCGCCGCGTAAATTGCCTTTATTATAGACCGCGGCTAAGTCCATCTCGTCAATTTCAGTCACCCATGTTTCGCCCGCGCAGGCTGGATCTATGTTGTCTACGCCGGTGTCGCGTAAATAGCGACTATAGCCAGCTGCATATCCTATAATAGCGTCGCGCACCTGCGGCTCTTGCATACCTAACAAGGCTTGACGCCGACTAGGCTCGTTATACCAGGTGTAAAAAACGTCTCGGTTGATATTGCCTACGCTGGCCTCGAGGTTTAAGGCACTGGTGCCATTTGCTACAACAATTTCTTGCGCAAAGGAACAAATGTTATCGCTTGCAAACGCATACCCTAAGCCATACCCTAAGCCTTTGTAGTCTTGCGCAGTAATATGCGGAATGCCAAATTGGGTGCGGGTAATTTCGGCCGCAAACACAGGCGCTGGCGGTGGTGGTACCACAATATTAATGGGTGGATCATTGTCGTCATTCAAACACCCAGTGAGTCCTAGGGTGCTTGTTAGCGTAGCGGCAATGAGCATAGGCAGCCGGTATTTACGAATTTTTTGAAATTGCATGAGTATTAGCCTTTTATATTAGTCAATGAGTACGCTACAGCTTGGCTTCGTAGGCTATACTAAAGACCATATTGTTAATAAATGCAACATTTTACCTATATATTTTTTACAATCTTTGAAAATCACAATGCCCTTTTCAATGCCTAAACTCTTTTCTAAGCAAGCTTTTTCGTTGTATAAGTAGGCGTTACTGGTGCAATGGACAAAGAAGCTACTAATGCAAGAAAAGGAGAATTTAACTGATGATTGACACTAAGGATTATCTAGTTGCCCCCGGCCATTGTGTAAGGTTGCACGATATAGCCACTAAAGACAACGGCGGACTTACCAAAAAAGAAGGCATGCAAGCAATCCGCAGCCTCTCCAAACGCTTATTTGAGCTGCAAGACTTGCTGTACGCGCAGCGCGCTAAAAGCCTATTAATCGTATTTCAAGCCATGGACGCTGGCGGCAAAGACTCCACTACCCGGCGTGTGTTTACCAGTGTAAATCCAAGCATGCTGATGGTAAGAAGTTTCAAAAAGCCTAACACAGAGGAATTATCGCACGATTTTTTATGGCGCGTTCATCAACACACGCCGCCCAAAGGCGTGATTGGTGTGTTTAATCGCTCACATTATGAAGATATAGTCACGGTGGGTGTTAATCAACTTCAGCCCTCAAAGCTTTGGCAGTCGCGCTTTGAGCATATAAATAGCTTTGAGAAAATGCTGGTAGGCGAAGGCACTATGGTGCTTAAGTTTTATCTGCATATTTCGAAAAACTATCAAAAAGAACGTTTACAGCGCAGGCTAGATCGCGCTGATAAACACTGGAAATTTGAATTTGCTGACGTAGACGCGCGTGAGCATTGGGATGAGTACTTAGCACTATACAGTGAAGCTATTGAACGCTGTTCAACAGCAACTTCGCCTTGGTATGTAGTGCCTAGCGAGCGCAGATGGTATCGCGATTTAGTGGTATTACAGAGCATTGTAAACACCCTAGATGCTCTGCAGATGGACTATCCTGAACCTGAATTTGACCCCAATAGTGTGAAAATACCTTAAGGCTTCTCACGCAGCAATGGCCATATTATTTTACGCAATTTGGTGTGGGTGAAGGCGACATTGAACGTTTAAAGGGAATAATTCCTGCTAGCGTGCAGTGAAAATTTGTAAAAACAGCTATGGCCGAGCATCATTAGCCGTTATTATTATGCCATCAAAAACCTGATAAGTCTTTCGGGTTTATCTGCACATTATATTAAGCACTAAAACAAACACTATGGCGCAATTATACTTTTACTACTCAGCAATGAACGCTGGCAAATCTACCTCTTTATTACAGTCGGCTTACAATTACCAAGAGCGCGGTATGAAAGTGCAGCTTTACACTGTTGCCTTTGACGACCGCTTTGCTCAGGGCAAAATTGCCTCGCGCATAGGCCTGGAGTCTGAAGCAGACTTATTCACCGACCAAACCAATCTTTTTGAGGATGTTGCGGTTAAACAAAAGCAGCACAAACTGTCTTGCATTTTTATTGATGAAGCTCAGTTTTTAACGCGCCAGCAGGTAAAGCAGTGCCTGCAAATTGTCGATAAACTCAATATTCCTGTTTTAGCCTATGGCTTGCGCACCGACTTCAAAGGCGAAACTTTCGAAGGCAGCCACTATTTACTCGCCTGGGCTGACAAAATGAACGAACTCAAAACCATTTGCCACTGTGGCCGCAAGGCCAACTTTGTGGCAAAGCTAGACGGCAACGGAAATGTTCTTCAAGAAGGTGCACAAATTGAAATTGGCGGCAATGAACGCTATGAGTCACTTTGCCGCAAGCATTACTGCGAAAAGACAGATTTTTACACTAATTGACGCTGTATGGCTAAGCTGACTAATTAGGCGACCGTATGCCTTGCCAATCTTCTAAATCCTGCTCGGGTTTTTCTAAGCGAAAACGTGCGTAAAGCGCAATGCCGTATTGATCTTCTAATATATCAACGTGCACCTTGTTTTCTTTTAAAAAGTCCTGCGTACCTGATGCGTTAGTCACATCACCAACAACGACGCGACTAAACCCTCTCATCTGAATAAGCGTTGCACATACGCTACAAGGACTCAAGCTAGTGTAAATGGTGGTTCGGCTAAAATCGATTCTGCCTGCATCTCTTATTGCAGACGTTTCGCCGTGATTATAAGGATGATTTTCTTGCACTAGCGTGTTGTGGCCTTTACCTACAATTGTGTTGCTTGCGTTGTTAACGATCACAGCGCCAATTGGGCAGCCACCTTCGTCATAACTTTTTTGCGCCAGTAGCACTGCAATACGCATAAAGTCTGCGTCTGTTAGGCCTTGCGTGAAATCGTTGTTCATCAGCATAGGCAAGCTTTTAGTTGGCATATGTGCAATTGCATTTAGTGCATGTTCAGTTACTGGTGTTTGTTCATGTAAAAGTGTTTTCATATAGCGTATTTTTTGTCCATTTTTAGTAGCATAGCAGAGTAATGTTCATCTCAACAAAAAATCACAAGGCTTTGAACTAGTATAAAAAACCCGCGTAAAGCGAACTTTTTTACAGCAAGGCTAGATTAAAAGAATCTAACTCTAAATTCAGTACCAACAAAGCGCTCTTCGTTAACAATACCGGTGTTGTTATTAAAGTCTAGCCATTAAGCATATGATTATCCTCATATTAATTATGTGTGTATTGCTTTAGAAACACGGCATAATCTTACGAAAAAGAACAATGACGGCTAAATTAAGACAATTAAGGCAATTATGACTTGGTGTAAGTCCACAAGGCGCTATCACACATAGCTATATAAGCTTTGTTTATAAGCTTTGTTTATAAGGTAGCGTAACTTAAAGCAATTGTCGCTTGCGCCCAACATCCACTATGCTTAACATTATTAAATACTATTACTAACAGAGCTTAGCATGGATTTTTCTCACAACCCAAAAACACTCGACTACTTAGCCCGTATACGCAGCTTTATGGACGCGCATATATTTCCCATAGAAGACAAAGTATATGGCGAAATTCATGCAGCTAACCCAGACGGAAATTGGAAAAATTGGCAAATTCATCCTGACATTACGCGTTTAAAAGCCTTAGCCAAAGAGCAAGGTTTATGGAATATGTTTTTGCCCGATGCTAAATTAGGCCAAGGCCTCACCTGCTTAGAATACGCACCTTTAGCTGAGGAAACCGGCAAAGTCATTTTCGCGCCCGAAATTTTCAACTGCAACGCACCCGACACGGGCAATATGGAAGTGCTGTACCATTTTGGCAATGAGTTTCAACAACAAAAATGGTTAACGCCCTTACTTAACGGTGAAATACGCTCTGTATTTGGCATGACCGAACCCGACGTTGCCTCATCTGACGCCACCAACATGCAGGCCACTATTGAGGCCGACGGCGACGAGCTTATTCTTAATGGTAAAAAATGGTGGACCACTGGCTTAGGTCACCCAAATGCCAAAGTCATGGTCTTTATGGGACTTTCAAACCCAGAAAACGACCGCCACAGCCAGCACTCAATGGTAATGGTGCCCTTAGATACCAAAGGCATCGAAATTACGCGTATGCTTAGCGCCTATGGCGACTTTGATGCGCCTTTTGGCCACGGTGAGGTACATTTACACAACGTACGCGTACCGAAAGAAAATTTGTTAGTGGGTTTAGGCAAAGGCTTTGCCATAGCGCAAGGTCGCTTGGGCCCGGGCCGTATACATCATTGCATGCGCGCAGTTGGTATGGCTGAAAAAGCATTAGAATTAGGCATAAGACGCGGCCTAGAACGCGTTGCTTTTGGCAAGCCCTTAATTGAATTAGGCGGTAATAAAGAGCGCATTGCGCAAGCCCGCATGCTCATTGAACAAAGCCGTTTGCTCACCCTTCAGGCCGCTTGGAAAATAGATAACTTGGGCGTTAAAAATGCTATGGTAGATATTTCAGCGATCAAAGTGGTTGTGCCTAACATGGCGCAGCAGGTAGTAGACATCGCTTTACAACTGCATGGCGGCGGCGGAATGTGTAACGACTTCCCTATTGCCCGATTTGCCGCAGGCGCACGCTCGCTTCGCTTAGCTGACGGGCCTGACGAAGTGCACATGGCCATGGTATCTAGATTAGAGCTTAAAAAATATAAATAGGCCAATATGACGACGCAAACCCCACACAAAGCTGCCTCAGTACTTGACCAAGGCAGCGCCATTCGAGCAGGTGAAGAGCTGCCCACTGGCCCCCTTCTAGAGTGGCTAAATAGCGAAATTAAACTGCCCAATGGTGAATCACTAAGCGGCGACATGAAGGTGACCCAATATTCAGGCGGTGCCTCTAACTGGACTTACTGCTTAAGTTTTGACAATCGTGATGTAATATTGCGCAGGCCGCCTGCCGGCACCAAAGCAAAAGGTGCACACGATATGGGCCGCGAATATAGCTTACAAGACGCGCTTAAACCAGTGTATAGCAAAGTGCCCGCTATGCTTGGCTACACCGATGATGAAAGCGTTATTGGCGCTGAATTTTACGTGATGGAAAAAATTAACGGGATAATTCCGCGCAAGCATTTCCCGCGCGGCGTGAATTTATCCCAAGGGCAAGCGCGCAGGCTTTGCGAAGTAGCGCTTGATGAACTCATTAACCTGCATAACGTTGACATAGAAGCTGCAAACTTATCCCATTTAGGCAAAGGTGCAGGCTATGCGCAGCGCCAAGTACTGGGCTGGAATAAGCGCTACACGAACGCGAAAACGTGGAACGTGCCCAGCGGCAAAAAAGTAATGCGCTGGCTCGAAGATAACCTGCCAGCCAAAGAAACAATTTGCATGACCCACAACGACTATCGCTTTGACAACCTGGTGCTTGATGTTAACGACCCTACCCAAATATTAGCCGTGCTTGATTGGGAGCTAGCCACCTTGGGTGATCCGCTAATGGATTTAGGCAATAGCCTAGCCTACTGGATACAGGCCGATGACGATTTCATGGCCCGCAGTACTCAACTTCAGCCAACTGATATTCCCGGCATGATGACGCGCCAGCAAGTTATTGATTATTACTGCAACAAGCAAGGCGTAGAGCCAAAAGCCTTCGCTTTTTATGAAGTGTACGGCTTGTTTAGGCTGGCCGGTATTGTGCAGCAAATCTACTATCGCTATCACCACAAACAAACTCACAATAAGGCGTATAAGAATATGTGGACCTTTGTGCATTATTTATTGTATCGCTGTAATAAAATTACTAAGCAGCAGTGAAAGATGGCTATTTAAAATAGTTTTATTCATATTGTTAAAAAACATAGCATTAGTACTACAAAGCAGCGTCATTTAATAAGCGCTGGCTTTGCACTGTAAATAGCATATTCGGACAATATAACCATGAGAAAAAACATTCTGATCACGGGCGCAAGCTCAGGCCTTGGCCGTGAAATGGCGGTGCAATTTGCGCAAAAAGGTCGCAACCTAGCCTTATGTGCTCGGCGCATAGACCGCCTTGAAATACTAAAAGCAGAGCTACTGGCTATCAATCCAAGCATAAGCGTTATCATTAAGTCTTTAGATGTCAACGACCACGACGCCGTATTCACTGTGTTCAATGAATTCAAACAAGAACTTGGACAGCTTGACCGAGTAATCGTAAACGCAGGCATGGGCAAAGGGGCTTCCATTGGCACCGGCTACTTTGAAGCCAATAAACAAACTGCCATTACAAATTTTGTATCGGCCTTGGCGCAGTGTGAAGCCGCTGTGACTATTTTCAGAGCGCAAAACGCTGGGCATTTAGTCACCATTTCATCTATTAGTGCGGTGCGCGGGTTCAGACGCGCCTTAAACGTATACGCCGCCACAAAAGCCGCCATTACCTCCTTAAGTGAAGGCCTGCGAATGGATTTAGCCAAAACACCCATTAAGGTATCCACCATTCATCCTGGCTTTATTCGCAGTGAAATTAATGAAAAAGTAAAAAAAGTACCGTTTATGGTCGACACACAAACGGGCTGCAAAGCCATGGTAGCGGCGATTGAAAAAGAAGGTGCAAATAGCTACGTACCTACTTGGCCATGGGCGATAATGCAGCTAATAATGCGAGTGGCGCCCTTGTCTTTGCTGGCAAAAATGAGCTAAGCCCCAATCGAGTGAGTTAACCACATGCAGTCTACTGTTTTCACCGCCATATTCTTACCTTTAGTGCTTGCCAGTATTATGTTTGGAATGGGCTTGAGTCTGCAGCTTAAAGACTTTGCGCGCTTAGCCAAATTGCCTAAACCAATATTTGTGGGCCTGTTTGGGCAGATGCTGCTGTTACCTGCCCTTGCCTTTGCTATTGCGCTTGCCTTTAATGCCTCAGCACAAATCGCAATAGGCATGATGCTGCTAGCGGCGTGCCCCGGCGGCAGCACCTCAAATTTACTCTCGCATTTAGCCAAAGCTAACTTAGCTCTGTCTATATCGTTAACGGCAATCACCACCGTTATTTGCGTATTTACTACGCCCTTTTTAATTGCCTTCTCTATCAACTACTTTTCTGAAGGCGAACCTGTAGAATTTTCTTTGCTCAAGACCTCTTTGGGCTTAATTGTTATTACACTTGTGCCTGTAGCGCTTGGCATGTTGACCCGTCATCGTTTTATCAATATCGCCTTAAGGCTGGAGCCTATCTTTCGTAAACTTGCCATTGTGTTCATGTTATTGCTAATTGTAAAAATTAGTTTTGACGAGCGTGAAATGCTGGTGGAAGGATTCCCCGACTTATACTTGTTCACTATTGGCCTAAACTTAAGCGCTACGCTGCTGGGGATGCTGCTGGCGAAACTATTTTTACTTAATCAAAAAGATCGCATAACCTTAGGAATAGAAGTAGGCACACAAAATGCGACGCTTGCTATTTTAATTGCAGTTAGCTTTATACAAGAGCCAGCCTATGCGCTTATTGCCGGCGGGTATGGTTTAATGATGTATTTAGGCGCTGCTGGTTTGGTTTTGTATTCGCGAAACAAAGGTGTCAAAGAATAAAATGCATCGCGTTTTATATCACCCTAAACCGATGGCTTTTTATGACAGCAATAGCGAACGTTGCCAGTATGTTTAGAAATACTTAACTTGTAATATTCGGCATTCTTCACCACACTGTTAGTAGTCTTTTCACACCTAATCATTTATTTATGCAGAGTACTATTCAACTATGAACATGCGCTTTTCTTCGAATATAAATAAGCAACATTCAAATCCTCTTATCTTTTTGTATCAACGTAAACTGGCACTAAATCTGTGCTTGGTATTGCTATGTACATTCTCCGTTTCTGCCCTCAGTAAAAGTGTCGATAAGAAGCATATTGAGCAAGCAATCGAGGAAGCGCTTAGCACATTTCAAACACCCGGCATGGCGGTTGGCATTATTCACCAAAACGAAGTGGTGCTGTCGAAAGGCTTCGGCAAAGCCAATATTGCTAACAACAAAAAGGTAGATGCGCAAACCTATTTTCGCCTAGCGTCTACCAGTAAAGCTTTTACCAGTGCGGCATTGGCAATTTTAGTGGATGAAGAAAAGTTAAACTGGAACGATAAAGTTATTACCCACCTGCCAGAATTTACGCTTTATGACCCCTATGTTACCCGCGAATTTACCATTACCGATTTACTGACGCACCGCAGCGGCCTAATTAACGGCGCAGGCGACAGCATGATTTGGCCAGAGCCTTCAGGCTTCACGCGCGCAGAAGTCATTGCTAATCTACAATATTTAACACCCGAGTATAGCTTTAGAGACCGCTATGCATATTCCAATGTCATGTACATTACGGCAGGCGAACTAGTCGCTAAAGTCAGCGGCATGAGTTTTGAAAATTTTGTGGAGCAGCGCATTTTTAAACCGCTCGCGATGAACTGTTTTGTGGGCGACATTCCCAAGGCAAGTTTAAACAACGTGGCGATGGGCTATGCTCATAACAGCGCGCGCGGTATTTATGCTATACCGCGCAATGGCATTTCACAACAGGGGCTAATGTCAGCAGCCGCAGGCGGCATGGTGTGCAATGTGCAAGATATGTTGAAATGGATAGGCGCTTTGCTTAACCGTAACAACCTGCCCTTTTCAGATAAGCAGCTTACACAAATGTGGTATCCGCAGACTATTTTATGGGTATCGCCACAGGAGCGTGAGTGGAACAAGACCCTATTTAAAAGCTATGGCTTAGGCTGGCGCTTAGCCAATATTGGTGAGCTTAACGTTATTTCACACACCGGCACACTTTCAGGCTATCAGGCCTATGTGCTAATGGTGCCTAAACTAACGCTTGGCGTGGTTATTTTAAGCAATGGCTCTAATTCAGCGGCGCGCGGCTCAGTCATGCAAACTATTGTGAAAGCTTATATGCAAAAAGCAGGATATGTTGACAAACAGCAGCAAGATTGGATAAGCACCTATGTGGATCATTTGGACGAGCGTGAACAAGCTTATTTGGCCAAATTTGAAGAGCCCGTTGCCACTGCGCCAATGAGTATTACTGATGAACAAATTTTAGGTGAATACAAAGACAAGTGGTTTGGCAGTTTCACCGTAGTGAGCACCAATCACAAAACAGCGGCTAACACCCCTATTTTGCGCATAAGCTCCAACAGGATGAAAACCCTGACGGGCACCCTAGCACCTTTTCAAGACGCTACCTATAAAATAGAATGGGATAATAAAAATGCCGCCAGCGATGCGTTCATGCATTTTACGCTCAATGTAAAGCGTGAAGTAGTTAAAGCCGAGCTGCATCCGTTTAGGGTCGACACCGTTGTGAATCATGCATATCGCGACATGACGTTTATAAAGATCGCGCCCGAATAACTATCGCACACACTTTTTTCGACGCTATGCTTTGCTGTAGCCACCTACTCATGCCACTTTGGTCGTCGCCAAAATGGCTGAGCACATCGCTAACACTATTATTGCTGAGCATACTGCGAAATGCATTGTTTGTAGCTTCATCGCAGTATTCAAATAGACCTTTGTAATGCTGCCTCCATAAAACAATAGAGCGATAAGTCGGCTTTTTTATCGCGCTACTTATCAAACCTTGCACCTTATTACTGCTTGTCTGCTTTTGCACTTGCGCGCTGTGAGAAAGACACTCATCCTCATAGGTATGCGCTAGTTCGTAAAGTTCTTGAACAGGAAATAAAGCCTCAGTGAGCTGCAAGCCAATGCCGGGCAAAAAGCGAAGTGTTTCTGGGGGCTTAGTTTGCAATAACGAAAATGACGCAGCATCAAAGGCTCTATTAGACGCCCGCTCTATTTGCATTAAGCGCCAGTCGATATCCGCAAGCTCGGGCAAAAAAGGCATGCTGGTAAGCGCGTCGATGCTAAGCATAAATTCACTTAAGCCTTGCCCGTAGTCTGCCCAATCGAAGCACGTTTTGGGATAAGCTTTTAAATACGCTAACGACAGTTTGCGAAAGTCTTCTTCATCCATTATGGCAAACACAGTGCTGTAAGTGATCGACAGCGCTCTTATGCCACTCATTATGTAGTTGTTACGATAAACACTGAGCGCGTTTTGTGTGTTTACTTGCATGGAAGAGCTGTCGGCTGATGTATTTACAGAATTGTCATTAAATGGTTTAGTAATGAGTTTGCTGGAAAGCTCATTTTCTTGTTGTGTGTTATTCAAGCTTTTTTCAGGTGAATCTTTATCTTGATTAAACACAGCCTGAATAAGCAAAGATTGATAGCGCATGTTAAAATCTGGCTTTTTGAGCTTCGCCCACTAGCACTTCCCAAGTAGGTAGTTTATTGTCCCACTCTATTAAGGTAGCCGCATTGCCAAACAGCGCTTTTGCTCGTGTGTATAATTCCCAACATTGAGGAGACACCGCACTTGCATGATCATCCACAATAAAGCCATTCACTTTGTTGTCACTAAAGCCAGCTAAATGAATTTCACCCACCAAATGAGCGGGTATTTGTTTTATATTTTCATATACATAGTCAACTACATTGGCTTGTTGTTGATTCAACGCATTTACAATAAGATTATTGAGATCAAGCAATAAACCACACCCCGCCTGCTGGCAAAGCGCAATTAAAAACGCAAATTCGCTCATTTCATCTGCTTGCATGGGATCTATATGCGATATGCTGATATAAGAAGACAGGTTTTCAATTAAAATGGGCCGCTTGAGTTTGTCCTGCACCTGAGCAATATTAGTGGCTAATACACGTAAAGAAGCTTGATTATATGCCAACGGCAGCAAATCGCCTGAATGCAGCACGTGCCCGTCAACCAAAGCCCTGTTAAAGCATAAATGTTCCGACACCCACTTTGCATTACTCACGTTAACCACGTGCGCAAATTGTGCAAGCGTATCGCATGGTAGCGCCATATTTGAGCCTAAACCTAAAGACGTGCCGTGAATGCTGATGTCGTATTTTTGTGCGGCGTCTTGCAGCACTTCAAGCGCTATGCCGCCTTTTGCAAAAAAGTTCTCAGCGTGTAGCTCAACAAAATCGATGTGCGTGTTTATAGGATTGTCAGACAGAGCTTGTGCATAGTGAGGGTGGCGTAGCCCAACACCTACAAGGCCATTGGGCTGCTCGGTAACTGAAAATGGGTTCACGCTAGCTCCTAATAGAAGAACAACTAAGCATTGAGGGTGGATTAGTTGCTTGTGTTTTTCTTAGCCCGCGTTTGTATATTGAATTGCATTTTTCTCAGCCTGCATTTCTTGAAACATTTTTTTCGCTTCATTACCGTCAAATCCGCCTAAGTCTTTGCATGTACCTGCGGGTACTAAACGCCACTCACCAATGTCGTTATCAACAGTAGACTGACCTGCGCAGCTGTGAGTGCCGGCTAAATTTCCACAGTCATTTTGACCCGCCTTTGACACGCCGTAGCATTTTTCTTTGTTTTTAGCAGCATCAACCGCATCAATTACGCCTAGAGACATTACGGCGGCTAGGGCAGCGACGACAGCAATATTCGTTTTCATAATCATTCCTTTTTAATTTTCAGTAATAGCGCATCAAATAGTCAAAAAACACGCGTTACTATAGCAAACTGGTAAAATACTTCTGCGTTTTCATCATTAGCCTATTTAGTGCAAACGTAAAGCGCTGGTAAAGATGTATTTTTCGATGTTGATATTACTACCTTGCGACCCCTATGTAACCTTATTCTTTATCAAAAACTGCGGCTGGGTATAGCGCTTAGTTCTCACAATACTAGTTAATATCAGCGCCGCGTTTAGCATGTCGGTAAAGTGAAGAAATAACGGCGAAAAACCAATGCGCAAAATATCGGGCGACCTGAAATCGCTTATTACACCTTCGCTTATTAATGCTTGGCAAATGGCATAGGCGTGTGGATGCTTGTAAGAAATTTGGCTGCCGCGCATTTGAGCCTGCTCGTTACATGCTAAGACAAGTGGCGAGTCACTGGGTGAGTAGCTAGCATTTATTTGCTCAACGCAAGATTGAAAAAAGTCGTTTAGCGCAATTGATTTAGCGCGCAAATCGCTCACGCTTATTGTTTCAAACATGTCTAGTGCGGCGTCTAAAACGCTCATAGAGATAATACTCGGGGTTCCGCATAAAAGCTGCTCAATACCTGCGGCTTTTTCGTAATCATGCTCAAAATCAAAGGGCTTTTTATGCCCCAGCCAGCCACTTAGCGGCTGTTGTAAATCGGGTAATAAACGTTCAGCTACATAGGCAAAACCTGGTGCGCCCGGGCCACCGTTTAAATATTTATAGGTGCAGCCTACGGCAAAATCTACCTCACACTCTTCAAGCGCTAAAGGCAACACGCCTGCACTGTGCGCTAAATCCCATAACACTAAAATTCCCTTAGCGTGAGCAAGCTCGGTTAGTGCCTGCAAATCGTGAATATCGCCATTTCTAAAATTCACATGCGTGAGCATAAGTACCGCTATACGATGACCATGTTCTTCAATGCTGCGGGTTATATCTTTGCTGTCAACACTCATTAACTCAAGCTTTGTTTGTGTGCCACTATTTAACAGCTGGCCCAACCCTTGCACCATGTATAAATCGGTTGGAAAATTATCCTTTTGAGATAATATTAGGGTGCGCGCATCGGTTTTGTCATCCGCGGCTTGCTTAGCGCTAAGTAATAACGCAGCGCTTAGCAATTTAAACAAGTTAACTGAAATAGAATCGCAGCAAATAACCGTATTAGGCGCCGCGCCTATCAGCTTGGCTATTTTGTTACCCACTGTTGTTGGTAAGTTAATCCAGTCATGCACATTCCAGCTGCTAATTAAACTGTTTCCCCACTGCTGCTCCACCACCTCTACCGCCCTATTTTTGGCCGCTTTACTTAGGGGGCCTAAGGAGTTTCCATCGACATAAATGACGTTTTGGGGCAGTAAAAACTCACTTTTAAACGAGGCTAAAGGGTCTTCTTGATTTAACTTTTTAGCCTTAGCTAGTAAATCGGCTGCTAATTTATGGTTAGACGGCATTTTAGGCTACTCCCATGTTTGCTTGGTTGAACGCTAATAGTCATATACAAAAGGCTCGCTAGTACAAAGCGAGCATAGGTGCCTATCGTAAAAGGTAAAGCACAATTACTTACTCAAGGCGCCAGAATATATATACCTTACAGCAATTACGCTAGGCAACAACGCTTAAATTTTTTGCCACTGCCGCATAAACAAGTGTCGTTACGAGAGGGCGTTACTGCGCCTGACTTATGCAGCATATCGCCATCTTCCATAACGCCATTTCCCGTTTATGTTACCGCGCCTACCAATGGCTAAGCTTCAAATACAAAACTTCATTACGCCAACGGTATAAAGCATTAAACACAAAGATATCGAATCAAACGCCAATGTTGTGTAAAGTGGGGAATCATCCAAGCTATCACACTGTCATTAGCCGTTTATAAAAATTTACCGTGTGCTTATCGTATAAAATCAACTGAGTAATTAATGAAATCCACTAACCAATATCGCTTAATTTTCCCCTTCTTAATGACCGCTTTTTTTATCAGCCTTGCCGGCTGTAACACACAAAACGTATCATCAACACCTCCCGAAAAACAAAAAAACAGGCCCAGCAGGCGGTCGCTATGCCCGACAGTTTTGCAGCAAGCGTAGCAATGGATGTGTTAAATAACGGCGGCAACGCGGTTGACGCTGCTATTGCAGCCCACTTCAGCTTAGCCGTCACATTGCCTGAAGCCGGTAACATTGGCGGCGGTGGCTTCATGGTTATTCATTATGAAGGAGCAAACGACTTTTTAGACTACCGCGAAGTCGCCCCACAAAACGCCCATCGCGATATGTACTTAAACAAAGACGGCGAGGTAAACACCAATCAGTCTATCTACGGTGTGTTAGCGTCGGGCGTGCCTGGCTCAGTGTCGGGCATGTGGGCCTTACATAAAAAATATGGCTCTATGCCATGGGAGCAGTTACTCGCACCGGCGGTGGCGCTTGCAAAAGACGGCTTTGTTATGCCTAAAATGCTCGCCGATAGCATTGCCCAATACATTGAATATTTACAAGAACAAAATATAAGCGTGAATTTTGCCGACTATTTTGCGTCTGCCAAAGCCGGAAAATTGTTTGTACAGCCAGAACTCGCAGCTACCTTATCGCGCATTCAAACATTAGGGGAAGACGGTTTTTACAAAGGCGAAACCGCTTTGTTAATTGAACAGTTTATGCAACAACATGGCGGCCTTATTTCACGCAGCGATTTAGTGCAGTATGAGTCTAAATGGCGTGCACCCATTATTAGTCAATGGCGTGAATATAAAGTAATAAGCGCGGCTCCTCCAAGCTCAGGCGGTATAGCGGTGGCCCAGTGGCTACAAATGTACGACGCGGTTAAAGCGCGCGTGCCGAATCAAACTATTGCCCACAATAGCCCTTTATACGTTCATATTTTAGCCGAAGCGGGTAAGCGCGTGTTTGCCGATCGCGCTGAGTATTTGGGCGATCCCGACTTTTTTGAAGTACCCAAAACCGAGCTGCTAGCACCGGAGTATATCGCCAAGCGCGCCAGTTCCATTAACATTAACGCGATTTCAGATACCAGCGCCATTCGTCCGGGCTTAGCGCAAAGCGAACAAACCACACATTTCTCAATTGTCGATAAGCACGGCAACGCGGTGTCTAATACCACCACTATTAATTTAGGCTTTGGCAGTGGCATGGTGGTAGCAGGCGCAGGCTTTTTACTCAACGATGAAATGGACGACTTTAGTGTAAAGCGCGGCGTGCCGAACTTTTTTGGTGCTGTAGGCGGCGTCGCCAATGAAATTCAACCCTTCAAAAGAATGCTCAGCAGCATGACACCAACCATTGTGCTAAAAGACGGAAATATTGCGATGGTGACAGGTTCGCCGGGCGGCACCACAATATTGTCTTCGGTGTATTTAAGTATTCTAAACGCCTTAGAGTTTTCAATGCCGGTGCAAAGCGTGGTTGATTCGCCTAGATTTCATCATCAGTTACTGCCTAAAGATGAAATTTGGTATCATGAAGCAATGCCTCAAGAGACTATGCAAGCTTTAGAAGCAATGGGATACACCAGCAAAACCAGCCAGTTTGGTGATCTACACATTATCGTGAACAGAGGTAATGGGCTTGAAGCGGCCTCAGAAGCACGCGGCCGCGGCAAAGCAATAGTTGAAAATGTGGACTGACGGTAGGTTTAAAACACCACAAAATTAAACACAATGAGTGCCACAAAAATAATTGAAAAATAAGGAATGGGCGACGACCAAATTGTTAAAGGCTGATGTGGATCTATGTTGCCCATTTGCTGTCGCCTTCGCATCAAATAGCTAAAAAAGAAAAACGGAAGAGGCACTATCCCTACATAAGCAATACCTAACCACCCAAACGCCGACCACGCCATGAACGCGACATAGGCGTAAATTAATGCTAGTACAATGTATTTCACTGCGACTTCCTTTTTTGCCCGTTGCGCACGTTTACAATTAACATATACCTAGAGTGTGCCTGTTACGCGCACATTAGTAAAATAAATAGGCAAATTGCGTAAAAGTATTACCTTGCCCAATACTCCCACGACATAAAGCAAAACCTAAGCTGTTCGTCAATAATGCCACAAGCACTTGATTATCTTGTTATGACGGCCCACTAATGGTATTTTTGATAAGATTTCTATTCTCGAGTCATGGCGTTCTGTGGCTTACATCAAGCTGTTATTGTAATAAGGAAAAACCATGCTTCACCGTTTAATGTTGCCCATAATGTCGGTGTTAAGTATTTCGATACTAACGGCTTGTTCACCTTCTCAAGAGTCTACAATGCCTGAAAAAACAATCCAAGAACCTACACTCAAAACGCTCAGCATCGTCGCCCCCGTTGCCAATAAAATTCCGTTTACAGCAACGCATCATGGCAAGACCATTAGTGATCATTACAACTGGTTAAAAGACGCAGACTATCCAGAGGTAAACGACAGCGCCATTATCGATTATTTGAATGAAGAAAACGCGTATTTCAATGCCTTTATTGCGCCTAAAACACCTTTAGTAGACACCTTGTTTGAAGAATTTAAGGGCCGTACTAACGACCAAGAAAGTTCACTACCATGGATTGAAAACGGTTACGAATACACATCATTTTTTAACGAAGGTGGAGAGTATCGCACTTATACTCGTCGTAAGTTAGACACAGCAAGTAACGACACTACTTTAAATTCTGATAATAACAGTAATAGTGACGCCAACAGCGGCGATAAAATATTCTTAAATGTAACTGAACTAGCCAAGCCCTATGATTATTTCAGCATGGGCGATTGGGAAATAAGCCCCAATAATCAATACCTCGCATATTCTTACAATACCAACGGCGATGAGCGCTACACGATAGTCATTAAAGACCTAAACACCGGTAAATTACTGGCTGACCAGTTAAGCGATACCAGCGGAGAAATAAGCTTTAGCGCCGACAGTCAGTCACTCGTATACGGTCAGCTTGACAAAGACCGCTGGTTTACAACCAGTATTAACCTGCATACATTAGGCACTAGCCAGCAAGACGATATTGCGCTGTTAAGTGAAAAAGACGACAGCTATTTCATGAATTTTAATATGACTAGCTCAAATGAGTTTTTGTTACTGGGCAGTGGGCAAAGTGAAATTAGCGAAGTATATGTCCTACCCGCTAACAACCTCAGTGCAAAGCCGGTGTTGTTAGTGTCTAGAGAACAGGCGTTTATCGCCAGTATTGATCATGCTAACGGCTATTTCTATATTGTCGCAAACGACACCCACGTCAATTCAAGACTAGCAAAAGTGGCTGACAACAACCCTGCTTATGCAAACTGGGAAACGCTTATTGCAGGCTCGGATGAACGCTACTTTATCGGCATGCAGTTGTTTAAGAACTTTATGTCTATTGTCTCTAGAGAAAACGGCATTGAGCGCTTTACTATTTCTGATTATGCAGACAACTCACACGATATTGTTTTTCCTGAATCTGTCTTTGCGGTATCTAACGGCATGAACCCAGAGTTTAATCAGGACTTTATTCGTATAAACTATGATTCAATGATTACACCAAGCACTGTTTTTGACTATTATCTAGCAGATAAAAAATTAGTCATTAAAAAGGTGCAAGAAATTCCCTCAGGTTACGATAAGTCACAGTATGTCACTGAACGACTTATGGCCCCTGCTCGCGACGGCGTGCTAGTGCCAGTTACCATCGTGTATCACAAAGACTTCAAAAAAGATGGCTATCAGCCTATGCATTTATATGGATATGGCGCCTACGGGATGACCATAAGGCCTAGTTTTTCTAGCACGCGCCTTAGTCTGCTTGATCGCGGTTTTTCATACGCCATAGCCCATGTGCGCGGCAGCGACATGTTAGGCCATCAGTGGTATTTAGATGGTAAGTTGACTCAGCGCAACAATACCTTCAACGACTTTGTAGATGTGGCTAATTACTTAGTGTCTCAAAACTATGTCCAAGCGGGAAATATCAGCATTTCTGGACGCAGTGCAGGCGGTAAACTAATGGGCGCTGTGACAATACAAGCGCCCACACTATGGCGTTCAGTCACCCTGGGTGTGCCCTTCGTTGACGTGCTAAACACGATGCTTGATGCAAATTTGCCGCTCACTCCGCCAGAGTGGAGTGAATGGGGTAACCCCATTGAAGACACAGCTGCCTTTGATCTTATTCAAGCATACTCGCCCTACGACAACATTGCCCGCGTTGATTATCCGCCCATGCTAGTCACCGGCGGTTTAAATGACCCGCGTGTAACCTACTGGGAACCCGCTAAATGGACGGCAAGAATGCGCGAATTAAAAACCGATGACAATTTATTGATTATGCGCATTAACATGGGCGCGGGTCATTTTGCGAACAGCGGTCGCTATGGGCGATTGCGTGATAATGCGGAAGAATTCGCATTTATGTTAGCGTCGCATGGCATCACACAGTAAATATGAAAAAATTAATATCCTGTAGCATTATATTAAGCGCCTTAATAAGCAGCCACAGCTTTGCTCTTAGCGATACGCTTCGCTTATCAGAGCCTGTCGTAAAAAATGCCATAAGCGAAACCTTCGGGCAAGCGCTAAACACGTCACTTGAAAAAGTTACCATCGCTGAATTAGCTAATGATTCGAGCAAGCACCTAGGCAAACCCTTTCAAGTAGAGACGAAAATTGCAAAGGTGTGTCAAAAGAAAGGCTGCTTTTTTATTGCTCAGCAAGATGAACATGTTTTACGCGTTTCGTTCAAAGACTACGGCTTTTTCATTCCCACCGACAGCAGCGGTAAAACAGTGCTGCTAGCGGGAGAATTGATTCAAAAAGAGATGAGCCAGCAACAAGCCGCGCATTTTACCGACGACCTACAAACCGAGTCAGCCGCAATAAGACCCGGTATTGTGTATGAAATTGTCGCTACAAGCGTACAAATTCCGTTAAGCTAGGCGCAAGATACTAACTTTGAGTGAAATAAGCGCTTGAATCTGAACCGTATTTTGTTCAAGCGCTGTACACTAACTTACGCCTGACACCTCGTTTGCACTGTATTTAACGGTAAAATCAAGGCATAAAAAGCAACGCTTCAGCAAAAGGTTTATGAGCATGACCTCTCTTAGTGAGAAACAAAAAATGGTTCAGGGCCTAGAGTACTTCTCTAGCGACAAACAGCTTCATCAAGATCGTGAGCGTGCCAAGCAGCTTTGTCAGCAGTTTAACGCAAGTGCCATTGACAAGCGCAAGGCTAGCCGAGCAATTATAAAGACTCTGTTTGAAGCGGGCGCGGGTGCATGGATTGAACCGCCTTTTTTTTGCGACTACGGCTACAACATATCAGTTGGCAAACAGTTTTATGCCAATCACGGCCTCGTTATTCTCGACGCAGCAAAAGTTACTTTTGGCGATAACGTGATGATTGCACCGGGGGTGCTTATATCAACCGCAACTCACCCGCTAGATCATCTTAAGCGTAATAAGGGCATTGAAACTGCGCACCCTATTAGTGTAGGAAATAATGTCTGGATTGGCATGGGCGCAAAAATTCTCGATGGCATCACCATTGGCGACAACGCCGTTATTGCCGCAGGTGCGGTTGTCAATAAAGACGTGCCCGCCAACACTGTTGTTGCAGGTGTACCGGCAGGTGTTATCAAGCATTTATAATATTGACCAACAACATAAACCTTGTCATTACTAACAATGCTAAAAATGACCCAATGCACTGGCAGTATGCTATTTAATAATAAGCCCATTGCTGCTTTCTAATTACACCATCTTTGCGTTATACTGCGCAAAATTCGTCCTAACGACTCTCTTCTAGGCTTTTTCGTGCGTTCAATACTTGTTTCTATAATGGCTTTGTTTGTAAGCATCTTTTTACTGCTACTTGGCAACAGCTTGTTAAGTACCTTGCTTATACTAAGAGGTGTCGAAGAGGGCTTCTCAGGTAAGTTTTTAGGCCTGTTAACCTCCGTTTATTTTTTGGGGGCTTTTGCGGCTACCTTAATGGCATCGACCCTTATAAAGCGAATGGGGCATATTCGGTGCTTTACATTTTGCACAGCCTTGCTCGCTTGCTCTACATTAGCGTATGTCGTGCATGTAGCGCCAATAACATGGCTATTTATTCGCTTTCTCACTGGTTTTGCCATTTTTGCTATTTATACCGTACTAGAAAGCTGGCTTAACGGCCAAACCCAAGACGAATATCGTAGCCGCGTATTTTCTTTATATACACTGGTGAACTTCGTGGCTGTGGCCGCTTCGCAGCAGCTTTTACTGCTTGATAACGCCACCGGCTATATGTTATTCATCATTGCCAGCTTACTGGTAACCGCCGCTATTATGCCTGTTTCTTGGACCCGCCTGCAGCAGCCTAATATCGCCATTGACATGCCCTCTATGAGCATTAAAAAAGTGGTTGATGCAGCGCCAGTTGCAGCATTAGGCTGTTTTGTATCAGGCTTAGTTTTAGGCCCTTTTTGGGGCTTAACGCCACTATTTATAACCGAACTTGGCTACACCAATAAAGAACTAGCGGCGTTTATATCTCTGTCAATTTTAGGCGGTGCACTCATACAGTACCCTGTGGGTTTGTGGTCTGACTATATGGATCGCAGGCGCGTCATTTTGTTTTCGTTTGTGTTTGGTGCGGTATTTGCGGTGGCAATGTCTTATAGCGCGCTGTACTTTGCCCAAGAGCGCGGATTAATAACCCTATTTTCAGCACTATTTTGCGGCTTAATTATCGCCGTTTATCCCATATCGGTTGTCCACTTGGTCGACAGAATACATAAAGATCATTTGGTGGCCGGCTCTAGCTGCCTATTGATGATTTATGGACTGGGCTCTTTTATAGGGCCTGCCATAGCCGGGTTTGCCCTTGAGTATATGGGTGCAGCTGCATTACCCATTTATTATGCGATTGTACTTGTCATATTTAGTGGTCTGCTACTTATTCACTTAATGCGCTCGAAAATTGTCGAAATACCAGAGGATCATGAAAGTGAGTTTGTAGCAATGGTGCGTACCTCACAAAATGTACTGCCAATGCACCCAGAGTCTGAGGAAATATTAGACAAACCTTAAGTATTAAGGTTTGTCTAGGGACCGTTTTTCTTTATCTAGCTCTTCGCGCGCGACCACATTGATATGCCGATAGGCAATATAAGTCAGCAAGAAAAATATTCCGAGTAAAGCGACGCTAAACACGCCCCAATTGTCGCCAACATAATAGTCAAGCGCGGCGCCAAATAAGTAGCCGGTACCTACTAGCGCAAAAGCCCAAGTAAGCGCTGAGGCAAAATTAAGTCCCGTAAACACCTGCCAAGGCATGTCGGTTAGTGCAACTGGCAAAGCGCCAATAGTGCGCATACCTTTAGGATAGCGGTATAAAAAAATGTAGGCTTTACCGTAGCGGTTAAGCAGCAGCCTTGCAGTGTGCACCGATTTTTGATAATGCTTGTTAGCCCATAGATTTTGAACACCATATTTTCGGCCAAGGTAAAAACGCAGTTCATCGCCCAAATACCCACCCATAATTACCGCAGCGCCAACAATCACTATGTCTAAAGCGCCTAAATGAGCGGCAATGCCCGCAAAAAGGGGCAGCGCGCCGCTTTTTAAAGCACAGTAAAGGAATAAAATTGCATAGCTGAGTACGCCGTAGTCACTTATTATTTGTAAAATCGTTTCCATGGCGTTTAACAGTATTCCTTAATCGGGCTTGTCGGTAACTGCGCCCGTAGAGGCTGAGCTTACCGTTCTAGCATACTTTGCAAGCAAACCACGTGTATATTTGGCGGCAGGCTGCTGCCATTTTACCTTTCTTTTTGCCATTTCTTCGTCGCTAACGTGTAAGGTCATTTCCCGCGTTTGCGCATCAATGGTAATACTGTCACCATTTTGCACAAGCCCTATTGGACCGCCCTCAAAAGCTTCAGGCGTAATGTGACCTACCACAAAGCCTCTGCTGCCGCCTGAAAAACGACCGTCGGTAATAAGCGCAACGTCGTTGCCTAAGCCTTTCCCCATGATGGCCGAGGTAGGGCTCAGCATTTCGCGCATGCCGGGTCCACCGCGTGGCCCTTCGTAGCGAATGACGACGACGTCACCTGCCACTACTTGGCCATCGATAATGGCGGCAAAGCCCTGCTCTTCTGAATCATAGACTTTCGCGTTACCCGTAAAACGTAAGCCCTCTTTTCCCGTAATTTTGGATACCGCGCCCTCGGGGGCTAAATTACCATTGAGTATGACTAAGTGGCTGTCTTTTTTAATCGCTTTATCAAAAGGTAAAATTATCTTTTGCCCTTCTGGGTAGTCAGCCACACCGGCTAAGTTTTCAGCCATGGTTTTGCCCGTTACCGTCATGCATTCGCCGTGTAACATGCCCGCGTCTAACAGACGTTTCATAAGCGGCTGAATGCCGCCAATTTCGATTAATTCAGACATTAAGTATTGACCACTAGGGCGTAGGTCGGCAATTACTGGGGTTTTATCACCAATTCGAACAAAATCATCTAAAGTAACTTCAACGCCTATTGCATCAGCCATGGCAATTAAATGCAGCACCGCGTTGGTCGACCCGCCTAGGGTAATAATGAGCGTTATGGCATTTTCAAACGCTTTTTTGGTCATAATATCAGACGGTTTAATATCGTGTTCCAACAAGTGCACAATCGCTTTACCGGCGTCTAGGCAGTCTTGCTTTTTATTTTGTGAAACGGCATTTTGCGCAGAGCTATTGGGCATGCTCATGCCTAAGGCTTCGATAGCTGAGGCCAGTGTATTAGCGGTGTACATACCCCCACATGAGCCTGCGCCAGGTATCGCCGTTTTTTCAATGTGCTCTAATTGCGTAATGGGGATATCGCCGGCGGCATAACTGCCAACGGCTTCGAAAACAGAGACTATGTCAGTGTGATTTTCGCCCGGCAAGATAGTACCGCCGTAAACAAAAATAGAAGGGCGATTTAAGCGCGCCAAGCCCATTAAACAGCCAGGCATATTCTTGTCACAGCCGCCAATAGCAATAATACCGTCGTGCCCCATGCCGGCAGAGACCGCTTCTATGGAGTCACAAATGACCTCGCGTGACACTAACGAATATTTCATGCCTTCGGTGCCCATTGAAATACCGTCAGATATGGTAATGGTGTTATAAATGACGCTCTTTGCACCGGCGCTATCAACGCCTTTGCCTACTTCTTCTGCAAGCTTGTTAATGTGCATATTGCAGGGCGTCACCATTGACCATGTGGAGGCGATACCTACCTGAGACTTTTTGAAGTCGTCATCGGTAAAGCCAACGGCTCTTAACATCGAGCGGCTGGGTGCTTGAGCAGCACCGTCTACAATTTTTTGTGAATATTTACGCGGTTTATCAATTGGCATGTCTTGTTCTTTGTATTTTGATTAGTTGCGCATACTATAGAATTGTATGGCGTAATAAACAATACTACTTAGGTCCATTTCCTTTAGCTTGCGTAAAGCAATTTGCAGATATTGTGAATAAATAGGATGTGTATAACGTTGTATATATTAACGCATAACACTAAATATTTCATATAATATAGTGTAAGAGATGCATAATGAAGGTTAGAGCATTAAAATCATGCAAGGTTATTATTTTTTATGCACTCCCTTAAATATATTGATGTAATAAGAGATTTTAAGAATGGCTAGAAACGAACATTCTGATCAAGTCAAAAAAAGGCTGCAAGAACTGGCAAATGCTAAGATGAATGAAATTCAAACCAAAGCCACCACCCAAGCAGCCTCAAACAAACACAAAAACGCAGAGGAAAAACTCCATCTTGCGGCGATCGTTTACGATTTGATAAATGAAGCCATTATGGTCTTTGATGCTCACAACATTCTCATTTTGGTTAATCGCTCCTTCACCCGAATAACAGGTTATACAAGTGAAGAAGCCTTAGGCCAACCTTATTCAATACTGCGCTCACGCGTGCATGACGATCAGTTTTATAAGGATTTGTGGCAAGACTTAAACGCCAAGGGTCAGTGGGAGGGCGAAATATGCAATTTAAATAAAAATGGTGAGCCCTATATTGGCTGGCTTACCATTTGTACTATTTACAACAGCGATAATAGTGTATCAAAGCGCGTTGGCCTACTAACCGATATTACTGAAAGAAAACGAGCCGCCGACATCAGCGCAAAACAGGCTAACTTCGATACTTTAACCGGCTTACCCAACAGACGCCTTTTTCAAGAACGCCTTTCACACTCGCTACTAAACGCTGAGACTAAGGGGGGTGAGTTTGCGCTGTTCTCCATCGATTTAGACCAGTTTAAAGATATTAACGACTCTTTGGGTCATCAAATGGGCGATAGCCTGTTAATCGAAGCGGCCAAAAGGCTACAAGCCTGTATTTGTCGCAGCGATACCGTATCGCGGCTCGGCGGCGACGAATTTACGGTTATTATAGGTGAAATTGTTAATATTGACAGTACCAAGATACTCGCACAAAGAATTCTAGATAGCTTAAGTGCACCTTTTAACCTAGGTGACAATGTGGGCCATATTTCGGCCAGCATTGGAATTGTTATTTACCCAAAAGATGGCACTGATACAGAGTCCTTAATAAAAAATGCTGACCAGGCCATGTACGCGGCTAAAACTGACGGCAGAAACTGCCTGCGCTATTTCACTAAATCGATGGAAGAGAAAGTACAAAAAAAATTAAGCTTAAATAAAGAACTCAGAAACGCCCTTGCAAAATCTGAGTTTTGGGTAGCTTATCAGCCAATTATTAACTTAGCGTCTGGGAAAGTACATAAAGCTGAATCACTGCTGCGCTGGGAGCATCCAGAATTAGGCAATATTCCCCCGATAGACTTCATTCCAATCTGTGAAGAGTATGGACTCATTGCTAGCATCGGTAATTGGGTATTTGAGCAAGCCTCGCTGCAAACAGCCGTATGGAGAAATACCCTTGACCCAAACTTTCAGACCAGCATTAATGTGTCGCCTGCACAGTTTAAAAGCGATCGAACCTACCATAAAAACTGGCTTAGCCACTTAGACAACATTAATTTAGACCCTCAAAGTATTGCCATAGAAATAACCGAAGGCTTGTTAATGGAAATGAGCAGCCATACCACAGCGCAGCTCGACGCGTTTGATGCTGCCGGCATTGAAATATCGCTGGATGATTTTGGCACAGGCTACTCTTCACTGGCCTACTTACAAAAATTTCATATCCACTATTTAAAGATTGACCAATCTTTTATTGAGAACTTAACGCTCGACTCAGACAACATGGTCCTGTGCGAAGCCATGATAGTGTTGGCGCACCGATTAGGCGTAGAAGTTATTGCCGAAGGTATAGAAACGCAAAAGCAGCGTGATTTATTACTCAGTATAAACTGCGACTATGGTCAGGGTTATTTATTTTCTAAACCCTTAACGGCGAATGAATTTGAAACCTTTGTGCTCAACAAGCATGCCTAATTTACACCGTGAGCACGTCGTAAATACTGCCAAATACAACATTACTGCCGCTACGCTAATTACATTTTCAAACAAAGCCTGTTGCACAGATAAGGCATATAGTTTATTTTTCTATTATTATTTTTTGTTAGTAAGAATTATATGAAAACGCATGCTGTGTTCTGGACTTTGGTATTAATGTTATGTCACAACTTTTCTTTTGCGAAGGCGCAAACTATGCCTATTAGAGTCGCCATTTTCAATGTAAGCATGGAGGGGACTAATTACGTCGTGCTAGAGCAAGCTGTTAAGGGGAATGAACTTTCACAACACTTACAAGCTAGAAACCATCCGCAGATTAAAAACATTGCCGAAATTATTCAACGGATCCGTCCAGACGTTATTCTGTTAAACGAGTTTGATTACTCACCGCAATCATCACTAGACATCCAGCATTTTATTAAAAACTACCTGCAAGTATCACAAAGCGAAAACCCCATTATTGATTTCCCGTATTTTTTCGCTGGTCCCGTTAATACAGGTGTCGATTCGGGTCTAGATTTAGACGGCGATGGCAATGCGTCTGGTATCAGGGGCGACGCTTTTGGTTTTGGCTTGTATCCGGGTCACTATGGCATGGCAGTGCTCAGTAAGTTCCCTATTCAAACGCAACAAATTCGGACTTTCCAATATTTTTTATGGAAAGACATGCCAAACAATTTATTAGAAACGGTGAAAAACGAAGACGGCAGCGATTATTACAGTGAACAAGCACAGCAGATCCTGCGTTTATCGTCTAAGTCTCATTGGGATGTGCCTATTAAGGTAGGTAACCAAAGCCTGCATATTCTTAGCAGCCACCCTACCCCACCGGTTTTTGATGGCTATGAGGATCGAAATGGTAAACGTAATCACGATGAAATACGTTTTTGGACTGACTATATTTCAGGCAGTGAATCTTCAGCGTATATTTATGATGACAAGGGTCAGCGAGGCGGATTGTTAGGTGAACACTTTATTGTTGCAGGGGATCTAAATGCTTCACCCGTTGAAGGTAGTGCAATGCCCAGTGGGATTTCAGGTTTAATTAATCACCCTCGCATTAACGACACAATGTCACCCAAAAGTGAAGGAGGCCGGACTCATTCACCCGACAATATCAATGGCGCAGAACATACCGCAGGGTGGAGAATGCGAGTCGACTATGTGCTGCCCTCTAGCAGCTTGAAGGTGGCGAACAGCGGTGTTTTTTGGCCTACACAAGATGATCCCCTACACCACCTAATTAAAGACAGGCAAAGCTCTTCTGATCATAAATTAGTATGGGTGGATGTTGATATGTCAAAATAGGCAATATTGCTTGGATTGACAGTATATTCTCGGTTTTAAGAGGTAAATGGTTAAAGGTGCTCATACAACCTTTAAAAATGCGCAAACTTAGCTTGAATGCCTCGTTTACTAGTCTGAAAGGTATCGATTTGGGAGTATGGCGTGCTAGAGCTTAAGTAGTTCTGATTTTCTTGGTCTTATGTGTAGACTCATTTTGTGTTTACACATACGGCCGCTACCGGTGTCTCTTTCTTCTCGCCACTTAACATTGCCAATAATCACGCCAAGCGCTAAATTAGCAGGAATATAAACCACCAAAATACTTCAGTTAAGCGAACCCAAATCATCCATACTTTATCCACCCGTTGCGGTAATAAAAAATGCTATAAAACAATATGCTAAAGCAATTAACTGCCAACATAGGTTTAGTAACTTGTTAAATATTTCTAGTGACGATATTATAAGTTGACTTCGAAGTCATTATTCAATAGTCTTTTTGTTCATTCATTTATCCGCCTTTAAAAGGACATAATTCCAATGCCTAATTATCAGTTAGAAAAACAACTAGTACTGGACATGTTCACTGCTATAGAGGGCATGGTGAACACGGTCGAAACGCCCGCGTTTACCACTGCCTTACACCCGTACATTAGCGAGCAGTACCAGTTTTATGGTTGCCATCCTTTTGGTGAAATGCACACACTAGATGAAGTGTGCAGCAGCGTGTGGACACCGTTGTTTACATCATTTAACAATATGCAACGCAGACAAGACATATTTATTGCAGGTAAAAATGCCCACGACGATCACGTATGGGTAATGAGTATGGGCCACTGGATGGGACTTTTTGACGCTGACTGGTTAGGCCTAAAGGCCACCGCGCAAACCACTATGCTGCGCTATGCAGAGTTTCACTGCGTTGAAAATGGTAAAATTATAAAGAGCAGCCTGTTTTTCGATATTATTGGTTTTATGCAGCAAATAGGCTTGCAGCCGCTACCCTTACAACCAGGCGCTTCTTTTTTAGTACCGGGCCCGCAAACCCATGACGGCCTGCACTTTGACGAGCATGCACAAAGCGAAGCACTTGCCACTTTAGACCTGGTTAATCGCATGGTGGACGATTTAACGGCCTTAAATAAATCAGGCAACGATAATTGCCCACCCGAAACTTTAGCTAAAACATGGCACAGCGATATGGCTTGGTACGGCCCCGCAGGTATTGGCAGTGTGCATACTATTGAACGTTATCAGCAGCACCATCAGTTTCCGTTTAGAAAAGGACTAAAAGATAAGGTGTTTAATGGCCATGTGAGTCGTTTTGCAGAAGGCAATTTCGCGTGTTTCTTTGGCTGGCCTAATTTGTCAAATACACCCACTGGCGGTTTTTTAGGCTTACCCGGTGGGCAAGTGAAAGCCAATATGCAGGTGGTCGATGTGTACAGGAGACAAGGTGATAAACTAGCTGAGAACTGGGTAATAATCGATATACCCTACTGGTTAATGCAGCAGGGCTTAGATATTATTAAGCGAAGCGCTGAGATTAGTAACCCAAGCTCGAAAGTTTAAAAGTATAGCTTAGGCTAACTGCGCTTTGGCTTCTTCAAATTTGTGGCTAAGCGCGTTAGCGGACGAGACCACCTTTTCAACGGCGGCGATAAGAAGTTTCGAAAACTCAGCCAATGATAACGCCATAGTGTATGTGACAAGGCGGCACAACATCCCTATGCCCCCTAAGTTTGTGTAAGCTACTAACTGTCGTGAGCTTGTCGTAATATTTATCAGTAGATGTACAGAGCAACTCAGTTAATACAAATATGTTTTTTATTACTTTCTCAGTCTTATCACTTAAATAATTAGCAATAAATCAAGCAATTTATTGCAGTTTTATAGCATATACGACTATGATTACGCTTAGCATTGACATGCACAAACCCGCTTTACAATGTTTCGCTTTTTTATAATTGAGAGAGATATGACAAACCGCAACAAAGCCAATGTTTACACTTGTAGACAGATTATACTTAAGCTAATAAAGCCGACATTAACGGTCTTGGCGATAGCTAGCTTTGCTGTTGTAGCACAAAACACGACTAATCCCATACAGGTTGATGTTATTTACCCTCAAGGGGTGCAAAACATGCAAACCTTAGTGCTAACTGGCACCGTTGAGGCCAAACAGCACGCACACTTAGCGCCTCCAGAAGCTGGGCGCGTAGCCGCTATTAATGTTGAAATTGGTGACATTGTTACACTAGGCCAAACCTTATTAAGCTTAGACAACAAGCTTGCTGAACTTGAGGTAAATGCCGCGCAGGCGAATGTAAAAGCAGCCAAAGTCAATGCCGATGAAGCAATGCGCTTATATCAAGAAGTACAAAAGCTGTCTGAACAGCAGGTGGTCGCACAAACCCTTATTGCAGAGCGCGCTGCTTTTTTAGCCAGTACGCAAGCTCAACTAGCAAGCGTAGAGGCAAGCTTTAGTTTTGTGCAAGAACGATTAAACCGGCACACTTTAAAGGCCCCTTTCAACGGCGTTATTGCCCAAAGAAACGTTGACATTGGCGAATGGGTAAGCCAGCAAACCGGTGTCATTACCTTAGTGGCGCAAGATGACTTGCGTCTTACAGTGGCCATCCCCCAGCAATACTTCAGCAGCTTAAGTAAACAAACAGATGTGGCGATTGAAATAAAGCCCGATTCAAGCGATGCTGAGGCTTTTAGAGCAACATTAAGCCGTTTAGTGCCGGTGTCTGACATGCAAACTCGCACCTTTATGGCGCAAATAGATCTGCCCAATAATACTGCCTTAGTGTCAGGCATGTCAGCGGTAGCGCGCATTTCAATTCCCAATAGTGAGCAGTCATCTATTACGCTGCCTCGCTCTGCCATTAAGCAACACCCTGATGGTGGCAGCAGTGTTTTCATTGTGCAAAATGGTGTGGCAAAACGCATCGTCACTGCTTTCACTTCATTGCCGAATAACCAAGTGACTATTAATAATCAAAACACAGACGCTGCGTTTATCATTTCAGGCGTAGCCTCACTGCAAGACGGCACCGCTATTGTACCCACAGTAGTGTCAAATACTGTTTCTAAGCTTGAAAGCGTTGCTCGCTAATGATTGAGGCAGCGGTAAAGCGCGGTATTTTAGTCAGCGTTATTGTGCTTATAGCCTGTATATTGGGTCTTGTGGCATCAGTCAATATACCCGTGCAAATGATACCCGACTTAGAAGTTCGTACCATTACCGTTCAAACAGGCTGGCCTGGTGCCACGCCCCAAGATGTAGAAAAAGAAATTTTGATTGAGCAAGAACGCTACTTGCGCAGCTTACCCAATTTAAAACGCATGATTTCATCTAGCGAGATGGGCTCGGCCAGCATAGCTTTAGAGTTTCCATTTGGGGTAGACGCTAACGAAGCTCTTATTCGCGTTAGCAACGCATTAAGCCAAGTGCCTAGCTACCCAGAAAACGTTGACCAGCCGCGTCTGTTTTCAAGCTCATTTTCAAGCAACGCTTTTATGTTCTTTGGCTTATCTCCCCTTGAAGGCAATCCTATGCAGCTAGACGTTGATATGCTGCGCGATTTCGCCGACGATTTTATTCGCCCCCGCATGGAAAGTGTGCCGGGTATATCTCAAGTGGATGTGCGTGGGGGTTCGGCGCGGCAAATTCAAATAAAGGTAGACACCACCCGTTTAGCGCAAAGAGGTATTAGCCTAAGCCAAGTGCGTGACGCCATACGAATGCGTAATGCAGACTCATCGGCTGGCGATTTAGAAAGTGGGTCCAGTCGCTATTTACTGCGCGTAGTGGGACGCTTTGAAGACCTATCCCAGCTTGAGAATTTGATTGTCGATCGCAGCAACAACGCCAACTTATATTTAAAGGACGTTGCGCAAGTTACACTTGATCATTTTGAAAGCCGCGGCGTGTCATATTCAAACGGCGAGCGAAATTTAACCATGTCGGTGCGTCGCGAAAGTGGCTCTAACGTGATTGACATTAAAGCCGCGCTACTGCCCCTGGTGGAAGAAATCAATCAAACCTTATTGGTGCAAAATGGCCTTACATTAAGACTATTCAGTGATGACGTGCAGTACGTGTCTGCCTCGCTCAAAAACGTATGGATAAACCTTGGCTTAGGCGCAATTCTGGCCACACTAGTCATGTTTTACTTTTTACGCTCAGGGCGCTCTACCTTAATAGCGGTTATTGGCATTCCTATCTGCACCATTGCCGCCTTTTTAGCGTTACTGGCCTTTGGTCGCACTATTAACGTCATTTCCCTAGCGGGCGTAGCCTTCGCCATTGGCATGACCGTTGACAACACCATCGTGGTGCTTGAATCTATTTTGCAATTCAGAAAAAAAGGGCTCAGCCGCTATCAAGCGGCAGTTGATGGCGTGCGCGAAGTGTGGCCAGCTGTTCTTGCCTCTACCGCCACTACGGTGCTGGTGTTTGCGCCTATATTGTTTATCGCCCAAGAAGCTGGTCAGTTGTATTCAGATATCGCGATTGCTATTTCAGGCGCCATTATTGCCTCTATGTTAGTGGCTATTTTTGTGGTGCCTGCGGCAATGGCTAACATTGGTAAACAAAGCAATACTAGCAGCAAAACGCTGGTGCTAAGCCATAAATGGATGCGCTTGGTCGATGTCTTTTGTAAGACCAAAAAGCGGGCACGCATTTTATCAACCGGGTTTATCGTGATTATCTTAGGCAGCGCTTACATACTTATGCCTGCGGCGGAGTATTTACCAGAAGGGGAGGAACCAAAGGCCTTTTCACTCATGTTCGCGCCGCCCGACTATAACCTATCGGAAATGGAAAAAATTGGTGATGAGTTAAGGGCGTATTTCAAAGACTACCTTAACGCCTCCCCCGACGCTTTTGAAAATGGTGAGACCAACATGCCGCCGCTGGCCTATTACAATATGTCGGTGTCTATAGGCCGCATTTGGTTTTTGAGCGCCCCCACCAACCCTCAATACATTGGCGAAATGATGGACGCCATCACTGAAAAGTTTCGAAGCTTCGAAAATATGCGCGCATTTTCTTCCAGAGGCTCTATTATTTCAAGCAACGACGGCGGCACGCGAGCCGTTGCCGTAGACTTAGCTGGCAATAACCTAAGCGATTTATACAGGGCAGCGCAAGCGGTATACTCACAGGCTGAAATTGTATTTGATAACCCGCAGTTGAACTCCGACCCCAGCTCGCTAACCCTAGAGCAGCCGCTGATAGAAATTCGCCCGCGCTGGCAGCGCTTAGCTGAATTAGGTATCAGTAATAGAGATTTTGGCTACTCTGTGGCAAGTATGAGCGACGGTGCCTACGTTGACGAATTTATTCTTAACGACGACAAAATAGACATTTTTATGTTTAGCAACGCGGGCAACAAACAAACCATTGAAGCCTTAGCGTCATCTCCTATGGTAACGCCCGATGGCAACATAATCCCATTAAATGCCATTGCTGATCTGCTTGAAAGTAAAAACAGTAACTCAGTGCGTAGAGTAGACGGTAAGCGCACCGTTAGCGTGTATATTATTCCCCCTAGAGACGTCGCTTTAGAAACAGCGCAAGCAGTAGTGCGCAATGAATTACTGCCGGTGCTGTGGCAGCAAGGCAGCATTGCACAGGGGATTAATGTGAGTATAAGCGGCGCAGCAGATCAGCTAGAAGCCACTCAAGCGTCGCTGTCGAGTAATTTTCTGATCGCAATAGTGCTTTGTTTTTTACTATTGGTGGCTATTTTTACCCACTGGCGCTACCCGCTATTTATTCTTGCTACAGTGCCTTTGGGCATGGCGGGCGGTTTACTGGGGCTAAATTTAATCAATGCGGTAAATGCTGGGTTACACACCATTGGCCTTGGTGGGGCACATCAACCTTTTGACATGATCACCATGCTAGGCTTTTTGATACTGCTTGGCACCGTGGTGAATAATCCAATTTTAATTGTAGACCAAACAAGGCGCTTTTTAGATCAAGGTGAAAGCGTTCACAAGGCAGTACGAGGAGCCGTTGAAAAACGCTTAAAACCCATCTTAATGTCTACCGCCACCACTATTTTTGGTCTTGCGCCCTTGGTGCTGCTGCCCGGAGAAGGCACAGAGCTGTATAGAGGCGTTGGCATAATTGTACTGTGTGGGATATTCGTGTCGACTTTGCTAAGCCTTACTTTCTTACCTGCACTCTTAACCAGTTTGCTGCGCGAGCAAAACAGCCAAGCGCCGCGGTGATCGTTCTTGTAGTGACACCTAGCGCTTATTTGTCTTGGTCTTGCTTTTCTCCACTAGGCTGAGGAGGCTCTTGCATACGCGCATTTTCAAGCAGATGCAGATTGCGTGTTCGCTCGATAGCAGCAACCCGATTATGCATCGCTGCTTTTGCCAAAATATGTGCAGTGACGGGCGCCGTTAGCACTAAGAATAGCGAGATGAGTAGCTCATTAATGCCAAAGTTTCCCTGCGAGAAGTACATATACAACATTGAGCCTATTAGAATGCCGCCAAGGCCAAGCGTGGTGGCTTTAGTTGGCGCGTGTAAGCGCACATAAAGGTCTTGCAGACGAATTAGTCCTATAGAGCCCACTAGCACAAATGTACCCCCTAAAAGAAGTAGCGCAGATATAATTAGTTCAGCCGTAAAACTCATAGTGTCTCCTATTCGATTATGTCGCCGCGCAGTAAATACTTACCAAACGCAACGCTGCTAACAAAACCGAGCATTGCGATTAGCAAAGCCGCTTCAAAATACAGCGGAGTTTTGTTGTAAATGCCGTAAATTAGGATTAGGGCAATACTGTTAATGTACATAGTGTCGAGCGCTAACACACGATCTACCACATGCGGACCTATTATAAGTCGCCACAGGTTTAGCACTAGCGCAATACACAACATGGCAGCCACCACTACTACGGTTATATCTAGCATCCGAAAATCTCCTTAACACGCGACTCGTAGCGATTTTTAATCAAATCAATAATCTCTTGTTCATCTTCAGGCATGTCGAGTACATGCACATACAACCACTTTTTGTCTTTTGACACATCCGCGCTTACCGTACCGGGTGTCATGGTAACCGTACTGGCAAGCACAGAAATGGGCAGGTACTCATCTAAATCTAGCGGCACGGCAACAAAACCGGGCTTAATATTGCGCAGCGGTCCTACCACTAAAATCGCTACCTCAACATTGGCGACCACTATATCTTTAAACACCACAAATATGTAGCTGAGTGCCTTTAGCGGCCGCTTCATTTTAGGCTGAGGGACTCTTAAGGGTGCACACAACAGCGGGATGACAATGCCAAGTACAGTGCCAAGTAAAATGTGACCTAAGCTAAGAGTACTGTTTAGCATTAACCACACCACTAACAACAATATAGTGTGAAAAGGCATGGGTAAAAAACGTGAGCGAAAGCCCTCAAGCAGTATCATTGTGCATCCCCTTGTAAGTTCATCACCTCCAGTAAATACGGAATATCGTGCAGTTGCTCGGCCGCATTATTGGTGTATTCAATCACGCTGGCACCAAAAAGCGCCAGCATGGGTGAAGCGATTAACAGCAAACCGGTGCCGCCAAGCTGCCACTTTGAAATACCGGGCGATTCTGCTGCATCATGGCTAGGCGTATTGCGCCAAAACAAGGTGGTGCCGGCTCTAGACAATGCCACTATAGTGGCCAAGCTAGAGATCAAAATGATAGACCACACCCAGGCTGTATAATCGGTGTTTGTTGCTGATTGCAAAACAACAAGCTTGCCTAAAAATCCTGCAAACGGCGGTAAGCCTGCCACCGCCATAGCGGCCACCACGAACATAACACCTAACAAGGCTTGCTGCTTCATTTTGCGGGCAATTACAAAGTAATCAAGCGCTTTACCGCGCTGCTGGCCCAGCATGTCGGCGATTAAAAACAGTGCACCTGTAATTATGGTGCTGTGAATAAGATACAGCAGGCCTGCGGCCGTCGCCTCTGGCGTTCTTAGAGCAAAAGCAATTAACAATGTGCCCACCGACACCACCACCAAGTTCCCCGCTAAAGTGCGCAAATTAGGGCTCGCAAGTGCACCTATGGTGCCGGCCACTATGCTGAGTATGGCCAAGGGCCAAATCCACGGCTGGATCATGTCGGCTAATTCACCCGCTTGCTCACCAAATATAACGGTGTACACGCGAAATATACAGTAAACCCCTACTTTGGTCATAATGGCGAACATCGCCGCCACTGGCGCACTAGCAACCGCGTAGGTTTGCGGTAGCCAAAAATGCAGCGGCAGCATGGCGGCCTTCAAGCCAAACACAATTAGCATTAACGAACCACCAGCCTGTGCAATAAGCTGGTTGCCGTCAGATAGTTGCGTAACCCGCATGGCCATATCGGCAATGTTAAGCGTGCCGGTTATGCCATAAAGCGTGCCTAGTGCAAACAAAAACAGGCTAGACCCGACAAGATTCAAAATTACATAGTGCAGATTAGCCGCGGTTTTTTGCTTACCGCCGCCGTGTATAAGCAAAGTGTATGAGGCGATTAGTAGCACTTCGAAAAATACAAACAGGTTAAATAAGTCGTTAGTTAAAAACGCACCACATATTCCCACCAATAAAAACTGAACCATAGGATGGAAATACTTGCCTTCGCGATCATCTCCTGCAAACGAATACAAGGTAATGGCTAAGCCCAAAAAACCGGTTAAGGCCACTAGCATGGCAGAAAGCTGATCTACATATAAAATAATACCAAATGGCGGCCGCCAGTCACCTACCGCATACATAATGGCGCCGTTTTGCACCACCACGTACATTAGGTAAACAGAGACGGCTACTTGTGTCAGCATTAAAAACAGCGCACCTGCACGCCTGTACTGATACCTCAAAGGACCCGCAAACGGCGGCAGTAGCATGAGCAAGCCGCCAATCATGGGGATTAAAATCGGCAAAATGGCCAAATGTAAGGTCATGCTTTGCCCCTGTTTGGTTTAACTAGTTTGTCGGAGTCCAGAGGCTCCGAGCCATCTACAAAGTCGTTGCCAAGATCTGCGCGAGCGCGTAAAGCTAAAATAACCACAAAGGCGATCATGGCAAAGCCAATAACAATGGCGGTTAGGGTAAGCGCTTGTGGCAGCGGGTCGGCATATTTGTCTGCCATGCCTAAAATTGCCGCACCGTCTAAACTCAAACGACCGCTTGAAAACAAAAACAAGTTAACCGCATAAGAGAGCATAGTTAAGCCCACAACGACCGAAAAAGTGCGTCCTCGCAAACACAAAAACACCCCGCAAAACGTTAATATACCAACACAAATTACGTATACAGTTTCCATTATTCCTCCGGAGTTGGGCGATGAGAAGAGGTCAACTTACCCAGACTCGCCAATATAAATAAGGTTGCACCCACTACCGTTAAGTACACACCCAAATCAAATACAAGGGCACTTGCCAGCTCTATTTCGCCAATCAATGGGATATCAAAGTAATCAAACCATGTGGTCATAAATGGACGGCCGAAGAACCAACTGGCAATCCCAGTGAAAGTCGCAATTAACACACCCAAGGAAATAAGCGTTTGATATTCAACTTTTATACGTGGTTTAACCCAATCCACACCATGCGCGATGTACTGCTGAATTAAGGCAACTGCCGTTATAAGACCGGCAATAAAGCCGCCACCAGGCATATTGTGTCCGCGCAGGAATATATAAAATGAGACTAATAGCGCTAGCGGCAATAAGGCCTGCGATATCATGGCTAGGATAGGCGGATGACGGTCTTGCGACCAAGGAATGCCGTTTTCATTAGACGATGGCATAGCCAGACGCACGCGCGCGAGCAAGTTAAATATACCCAACGCAGCAACACCCAAGACTAAAATCTCGCCTAAGGTGTCAAGGCCCCTGAAATCGACTAATATAACGTTAACCGCGTTAGTGCCACCCCCGCCTGTCTTACTGTTCGCTAAGAAAAATTCAGATATGGTGTCAATTGGCTGGGTAATGAAGGCGTAGTTAATAGTCGCCACTAAGCCGCCTATTGCTGCTGCAATACCTAGGTCTCTTACCACACGTGAAGGAGACGACTCAGAGGCCGTTTTTTGCGGCAAGAAAAACAGCGCAAGCATCAACAATATTACCGTTACCACCTCTACCGACAGCTGCGTAAGAGCTAGATCGGGCGCCGAGAAACGAGCAAACGAAATAGACACTATAAGCCCTACTACCGACAAGGTAATAAGGGCAATCATGCGCTTACGATGATAAATCACGGTAGCAATAGCGCTTAAGCATAAAATAATAGCGGCGGTAATTTCAACGCCACTGACCGGCTGGTCAGGAACACGCGTTGCCACACTATTTAGGTGTATTAGCGGAACAGCCGTTATCGCAATGGTAAACAACAGCAGCGCGGCAATGTAACGCTGCAATGAACCGTTGCTTAAGCCGTTGTGTGCTTTAACGGCATAACCCACAAGTGTCTGTATCACGCCTTCAAATATAAGCTTCTCGTCAGACTCTTGGAACTGTGCTTGAAAACGGTATAAATGACTGCGATAGGCGTACACAATCAAACCACCTACAATCGCGATAGCACTCATAAGTAAAGGTATGTTAAAGCCATGCCAAATGGCTAAGCTATAGTAAGGCAGTTCGGTCATGAGCACGCTAGATGATGCAGAAGCCAGTAGGTCGCCCACCATAAAGGTAGGGAAAATACCTACTAACAAACACAAGGCGACCAATATTTCAATTGGCACTTTCATAAAACGCGTTGGCTCATGCGGTGTTTTTGGTAAATCTTTGGGCTCGCCGTTAAAGAATACGTCGTGGATAAAGCGCATCGAATAAGCCACTGCAAAAATAGCAGCCAGCGTAGCTAACACCGGCATCATCCAAGACAAGAAGCCAAGGGACGAAGAATGCAGAGTTTCGGCAAGGAACATTTCTTTAGACAAGAAACCGTTAAGCAGCGGTACACCGGCCATAGAAGCAGCGGCAATCATCGCGAGCGTGGCAGTGTAGGGCATAAATCGCCATAAGCCGCCAAGTTTTCGCATGTCTCGTGTACCCGATTCATGGTCAATAATACCTGCAATCATAAACAACGAGGCTTTAAATACAGCATGGTTCATTATATGAAATAAAGCGGCCACAGTGGCAAGTGGTGTGTTTAGCCCTAGTAGCAAGGTGATAAGGCCAAGGTGACTTATGGTGGAATAGGCCAACAAACCCTTTAAGTCATGTTTAAATAGCGCTATATAAGCACCTAATAACATGGTTATTAAGCCTGTCATACTCACAATCAAGAACCACATTTCGGTGCCTGATAGCACCGGATACATGCGCGCAAGTAAGAAAATACCGGCTTTTACCATTGTCGCAGAATGTAAGTACGCACTGACTGGCGTAGGCGCTGCCATTGCATGAGGTAGCCAAAAATGAAAGGGGAATTGAGCAGATTTGGTGAAGGCACCGGCCAAGACCAAAATAAGTATGACGGGATACAGTGCACTTTCTCTTATTAAATCACCGCTTGCTAAAATGACTCTTAACTCGTAGCTGCCCACAATGTCTGCGATTATTAACAAACCTGCTAACAGCGCTAAGCCCCCGGCAGCCGTGACCGTAAGAGCCATTCTAGCGCCTTTACGCGATTCAGATTTTGTTGACCAAAAGCTGATCAATAGGAACGAGCTTATGCTGGTAACTTCCCACGCCATCCACATTTGCAACACGTTGTTTGACAGCACGATAGACAGCATTGCTGTCATAAATAAAATTAAATAAGCAAAGAACCGCCCAACTGCTTCTTTTTTAGACAAATAGTAACGGGCGTATACGATAATCAGCAGGCCTATACCCAAAATCAGTAAGGCGAACATGAGCGCTAGTCCGTCAAGGTGCAGTGATAAAGTGAGTCCGGCTGCCGGTATCCACTCTAAATATTCAACGACTACCTCACCGCCAAACACGGCAGGAATTAAGCTAATAATGTAGGCTAACGCGATTGCGGGAGCCACCATGGTGCAAATCGTATTTATTGTGCGCCCAAACCTTTCGGTTACTACTGGCACTAAAACACCAATCAATAAGATTGCGGTTATCCAGAATAAGCTCATCGTTTCGTTGTGCTCCTTTTTTATTATTCTTCGCTTATTAAGCACTTCGAGAGGAAGCGAGGATAAGTAAAATAAACTATAAGCAAGATCTATGCAATAGACTTTGATTTTGTTGATTTATTGGTGCGTGGACCAAGTTTGTGGTTATGGTATACGAAGGGATAAAAGGTTCGGGTTATATTTTTATTGAGTTTTGAATGTAAATGTTTAAATTATCGACTTTACGCTTCGGGTGGATTTGGGCGTTTATTTACCATCTCATTTTGTTGAGACACCACACACATATTTCTGCCATTAGATTTGGCAAAGTATAAGGCCTCGTCAGCCCTGTGGAGCCAGTCGTAACTTGTTTCGTTATTAATATACTGGGCAATGCCAATAGAGGTAGTAATACGAAGCTGCGGCACGTCCCACTGATTATATTCAACTTCAAGGGCCAATTTCTCTGCTAGC
>NZ_BAET01000014.1 GCF_000252165.1 Glaciecola punicea ACAM 611 | reverse complement strand
TTTTAAGTCAACAAATAGTGTAAAGTTTGCAACCTGGCGAGGATGGTCTACTTTCTACAGTCGAGGTTTATAAAGTCGGCAGCGAGAAACAGTGCCAAGACTTTATTGATAATATTGACGGCGATTATTTAAAAACTCAATTTGAAATTGTTAAGCGTTGAAAAGTGAAATTTCGAAGCTAATTGAACAGTTGGGATGCCGATGTGACGGAAGAGGACACGGCTAAAAGTGTATATCAAGCTATGGTCCGATTAGAAAGCATACACGACTACTTTCATGTCTTTATATCGATAGATGTTTTCTTTTATGCCTTCAAGCAGAGGCCAAACATCATTTTGAATGACCTGTTTACTTGAAAGGTAAAGTGTTTTTCGGATTTGTGAGTATGATTTACCCTCCTGGATAGCTGTTAGGATATCTGCTTGATTTCTTTTATTACTCAAGTAATGATTGATTTTTTCTGGCGGGATGTGCTGATAGTCAGGAGAAAAATCATTTAACTTATCAAAAATCTTGAATAGATGGTCCTTGGTAAATTCATACCGTTTCCAGTGTTTACACTGAATAAGATGAACAGATTGAGTACTTTTAGACAGGACGATAACATCAGCACCTTGGTCTTCATAACCTCGGATAAGTCCATTATATATTACCAACTCGCCTTTTAGTTCAAATTTACGGCCAATGTATAACTCATAACCATCCCCTCTCTGTTTCAGTACATCATTCTCAGGCTGTTGAAATGACTCTTTGGATATATTACTCGATTTTGCATCTTTAAAACCCGAACTAGGAGGCTTACGCAGAGGCCGCCGTGTTTTTGTGTATCGGCGCTTAGGTGGTTCCGTTTGGGAAGTAATATTACTAGTTTTATCTATCTCTTTTTTATTGTCAGTATCACTCTCTTTAAAATAGAAATAACTGAGCACAACGGCGATGACGAGTGTGTGCGGAATAGCAGCAATTAAGCAATATGGCGCAAAGCAACCACCAAATAGTATCACTTGGTTAGCGAGAAGAATAATACACCATATAAAAAAGAACCCTTTTATGTTCTCAATAATTTTCTTCACAACTAGAACTCTTCATTCCAGTAATTTTGAGTCTTTGATGTGGAATTGGTTGGTGAGTTAGAAATATCAGACGTATTTTTGATGTTAACGCTAGAATATTTTATATTAAACACAATTTCACTTTCCGCTTGAAGCTGCTCCAGATAAACACTTAATTCTATTCTTTGCTCTTCAAAATAAGTATCCCAAGAGCCAATACTGCTCATTAACTGCCACGTTTCATTTTGATTGATGGCCTCAATTTCATCACTAATTTCTTCCAATTTCACCACGAGTTGTTCAATCTTACTCTCAATTTGCTCCCTATCACTAAGCCTATCACTGGCAACTTCAAAAGACAGGCCTTTTTCAAGCTGTTCTAATAACAATTCCACCGTTTTAATATCCCCATTATCACGCGCATTATTTAACTTTTGGGTGATCTCATGTGATTGGTCTTTGTATTCATCAGCAACGGTATCAGGGTGGCATAATTTAACGGCTTTTCTATACAGTTTTTTTAATAAGCCTATATCTTCATCGTTGAGTTTGGTGAATTTATCGTCTTTTGCTTCGTGGTAAGACTCATCAAACTGTTCATATTCTTGTTTCGCTTCTTCATATGCTTCATGTGATGTTTCTTCAAAAATAGCTTGCTCTTGTTTCGCTTTTTTTCGCTTTTTCTTGATTTGCTTTTGCTGCTCTTTAATATCTTCGTTCAGGGAATCTATTGCTTCCTCAACTTCATCATAAGTAAAATCTAATTCGTCAAGCTTTTCAAGCTGTTCTTCCAACATCTCTCGTTTGCGTTTTAATTCGTCGAGTCGCTTTTCTTCATCATTTAACGCTTGTTTTGCTTCTTCATATCTTTCTTGCCTCTGTCTGAGTTTTTCTTGCTCAATATCTTTGCGAATATGTAAAATTTGAGTAAAAATCTCGCCCATTACTGTGCTTTGCTTGATAGTAAATTCATGCAACAGAAACAACTGCTCTGATTTTTGTTCACTTAACAATTCAATAGCAGCTTCAAGCTCCTTAAGTTGAGCGCGAAGCTCTTCAATTGCGGCGTCTTGATACTCGACTATCTCTGTAGTTTCATCAGCTAAATATCCATCAATAAGCTCAATAGCTCGTTGATAAGCATAATTCTGTATAGACTCAACAATATCTGATATTTCAGGACCGCCGGATGTAAGTTTTACCTGACGTTGAGCCATTTCGAAATCTTGCTGCTCAAGGTTGGTTTTTATTTGTAATAACCATTGCTGTGTTTTGTTTACCATTTATAACCCTAAGACCATGTAATGCGATTTATTAAGTCTCTTTTTGTTTTAAGCACCTAAAGATATACTCTACAAACTCGCGCCATTACAAATTCGCGTATTTCTTTTGGAAACGAAGGGAGGTTTGGTTCGAAAAGAAAAAAAGAACGTACATTGCTCAACTGCCCAATCTCTGGTGGCAACTCGGTGAGTGGATTGTCATTAAGAGCAAAGTATATCAGATTGCTCAACTTTCCAATCTCTGCCGGCAACTTGGTGAGTTGGTTACCCCCAATATCAAGGTCTGTCAAATTGCTTAAACGCCCAATCTCTCGCGGCAATTCGGTGAGTTGGTTAAAACTAAGATTAAGGTCTGTCAGATTGCTTAACTGCCCAATCTCTGGCGGCAACTTGATGAGTTGGTTCTCCATAAGGTCAAGGTTTGTCAAGTTACTCAAATGCCTAATCTCTGGCGGCAACTCAGTGAGTTGATTTCCAGAAAGGACAAGGTTTGTCAGTTTACTCAATGACCATATCTCTGGCGGCAACTCGGTGAAATTATGTACAAAAAGCGTAAGCTTTGTCAGATTGCTTAACTGCCCAATCTCTGGCGGCAACCCGGTGAGGTAGTTGAGATGAAGATGAAGTGTAGTTAGATTGCTTAACTGCCCAATCTCTGGCGGCAACTCGGTGGAATCGCAGTCAGAAAGAAGGAGACCAGTCAGCTTGAGCAGTTTGACCTTATCTCTAGGTAACCCTATGTATTCCTCTATTTCTTCATCCCATTGCAGATCTGGAATACCATTTTCATCCGCCCAAACATAAAGTCGATCAATCCAGCTATCATCTTTAGGCACTGTCAATTCTTTAGCCGCCCTTGCCTTTTGCAAAATACTTTGTGTAACGCTCATCAACTTATTAGAACGCGTTAACGCCTTGGCCACAGAGTTTTTTTCTGCTGTTTGTGGTAGCTTTTTCCCTGTCATCTCTCTTCCAAATATTATATTAAATCACGTATCCCAGCATAAACGTGAGTTAGCTGGCGACTAGGTGATAAGGTTACAATCAAGCACGGTGTTTAATAAAAGATGCGAATATTCCTTTGTCAACAAATCACAACCCATTGAATTTATGCTTTGATTTTAGAAAGCTAATGGTTTTTATGAAATTCAACAAACTCTCTGTGCCCATTATGTCAGGATAGTTGTCGGGTGATTTAATTTCTCTTGGTGGAGCCTAAACCTCATCACCCACTAATTAATTAACGCTCATATAATAACCTAAACAAACCTTAAAAACTCTCATTTCGATCGGTTTTTGTTTCCGAAGCTCTATATGAAGGGTTTGGTTTTTCAAAGTTTTCAGAAGCTTTCTTTTGCTCCGCAGAGATTTCTTTTAAATTTTGAGCTATGTGATTTTGCTTAATTGCAATCTTGTCTAAAGATTTAGAAATTTCCACTAACCTATCCGGTGTTTGGCTGGCGGGCATTTCTTCGACTTTAATTGTCGTCTTACCCCAAAGGTCTACTGCAACAGCAGAAATAGAGACGAAAAGAGATAAAATAAGACCACCAAACGATAACCAAAATGCTTTTTTGGTGTGATTTAACTGCTCTGACAATGTATTAATTTCCTTTTCGTGCTTAAGGTCTTGCGAGGTTTTATAGTTATTATTGACGTGGTTTATTAGTCTTTGGCTTGGGAATAACTCAGCAGTGGTGAATGAAAATATTCTTTCTAGAAAAATGTCAGGTAAACAATCTACTTTTATAGCTTGAGCATTTTTTTCAATGCCTAACGCTGATTCACCGTCGCTTGTTGACAGCGGTACAATGGTAATCAGCTGGTTTTCTTGTAAATACTCAAAAAGTTCCAATAACTCAATAAGAAATGAAGTTATCGAACTGCAAGAGTCCTTTTCCAGAATAACCATATCTACATAAATATTAACCCTGCTTTTTGTCGCTTTTGATAACTTTACATTAGTCAGGTAATAACCCATAGGTTGCAAATTTGGTTTTTGGGCAAGCAAGTTATCAAAACAATTAAGGTAGTTTTCTTTTTCAAACCCTGCAATTAGTTCCCGAATAATTTTTTTTTCAAAGTCACTAAAAACCCGCATGAACATTTACCTATCATTAGCATCAAATTAGCCTTGAGTGTAAGAGGAATTAAAGCCATTTACTACCCTGTGTCAGATGCCTTTTTGACTAAGTCAATTTATTTAAAAACTGAGTTGTGGTCGTTTTGCATAACATGCTATCTTTCAAATTTTCGCGAAGACAGGCCATTGGTAAAGGAAATTGCTGATTGGCATGTCGATGCGCCTAGGGTAACATTGTGCGTTTTTTAGTCTATAGTGTTCAACGGTTAGCCTATGCCCCAAGATCTAAGTTGCGCTGGACGATGAAATCATTATCGCGCTGGTCGTCGGGAGGCGCTCGTTATCTAAAAAAGCAAACAAAAACGGGAGCCGTAACTTACATTCGGCGGTTTGGTAGCGCATTGAATTTGAATATTTACTTGCACATGATGTTTCTGGAAAGCGTCATTACTAACAAAAAAGGAGGCGCCATATTCACGCGGGTGAAAGCCCCAAGTCACGCAGATATGGAGAATCTCGTTCACATCATTAGCCAGCGCATCGCCGGTTATTTGAAAAAAGTCGGCCCTATCCAGCGCGATATGGACAATACGTTTTTGGACTTACCGATGTATGATGAATACAGTTTGCTTCAGTAAACTATATGATTGCCGTAGGGCCAGATACGGGTAAGAAGGTGTTCTCTTTGCAAACGCTACCTGCAAAAGGTGAAAATAATTATGGCCACTTAGCACAAATCTCAGGTTTTAACTTACACGCAGGCGTATTTGCTGTTAGTCACCAAGCAGCCAAACTTAAACGACTGTGTCAATATGTTGCCCGCCACGCCATTAGCGGGCAACGATTGAGTCTGACATAGAGGGGAACTAACGTTGCCAATCCGCCAAAAGTACCATTGAATACGTCACAGTTATCAACGGTTATCGATAAGCTATAGATGTTCGTATTACTATCGGGTATTGAAACTTGACCTCCATATAAACAGCCCTCAGTGTCTAATCCATTTATAACACCATCAGAGTCGAATGAAATTTGAGCATCATCTAATAGGGAAGCGTAGTTGCCTGAAAAATCATCAAAACTTGCACCGTTTGAGCTGAATTCTTCCTTGGTAAAGGAATAGCTTGTGTTAATGCCATCAAAAGAACCTGAGCCTGTCAAAACCTGACATTCAAGCCATAAAATGATCATTTATTTCGTTGTTTTAAACTATGGTTTACTCAACTAAGAGCCTGTATTACTATTTAATACATATATGGTAGATTTTTTTGGACCTTAAATATGCTTAAACTACTTTTTATCAGCGCGTTGTTATTTTTTCAAATACATGTAAGTGCTTCTGCGGAAAAAGAAAATTCCGTCATAGAATTTCTTCAACAATTAGCGCAGGATGGCGATGCTGAAGCACAGTATGAGCTAGGGAATATGTACTACTTCGGCGAAGGTGTTCTTCAAGATTCGAAAGAGGCAGCGAAGTGGTATAGGTTGGCATCAGAGCAAGGCAATGCTGAAGCGCAGTTTAACCTAGCGCTTATGTACGTTAGCGGTGAGGATGTTCTTCAAGATTCGAAAGAGGCAGCGAAGTGGTTTAAGTTGGCAGCGGAGCAAGGTGATGCTAGTGCGCAGTATAACCTAGGGATCATGTACTATAGCGGTCAGGGCGTTCTTAAAGATTTTAAAGAGGGAGCGAAGTGGTTCAAGTTGTCAGCGGAGCAAGGTCATGCTAACGCACAGTCTAACCTAGGGCTTATGTACTACTTCGGCGACGGTGTTCTTCAAGATTCGAAAGAGGCAGCGAAGTGGTATAGGTTGGCAGCAGAGCAAGGCGATGCTAGTGCACAGTTTGTCCTAGGGGGTATTTACTATGACGGTCAAGGTGTTATTCAAGATTATAAAGAGGCAGTAAAGTGGTTTAAGTTGGCAGCAGAGCAAGGCGATGCTGACGCACAGTATGCCATAGGGTTGATGTACTATAGCGGCGACGGTGTTCTTCAAGATTCGAAAGAGGCAGCGAAGTGGTATAGGTTGGCAGCGGAGCAAGGTGATGCTAATGCACAGTTTAACCTAGGGAATATGTATGCTAAAGGCGACGGTGTTCTTAAAGATTCTAAGGAAGCGGCGAAGTGGTATAGGTTGGCAGCGGAGCAAGGTGATGCTGAAGCGCAGTCTAACCTAGGGCTGGCTTACGCTAACGGCGAGGGTGTTATTCAAGATTATAAAGAATCAGCGAAGTGGTATAGGTTGGCAGCGGAGCAAGGTCATGCTGACGCACAGTTTAACCTAGGGAATATGTATGCTGACGGTGAGGGTGTTCTTAAAGATTTTATTACATCATATAGCTGGGCTAACATTTCTAGGTATAACGGCGCTGATGCAAAACTGCTTTTTGACTACTTAGAAAATAAAATGTCGATGGATGATATATCAAAAGCACAGGCGCTTTCGAAACGATGTCTTGAAAGTAATTATAAAAATTGTGGAAGTTGATTAGAGCGCCTCTATTAGTTATTGCTGAAGAAGAATAAACTTAAATTGTTATGGTATGGGAGCATCATGACACACACGGTTCTGTGTTAGGCGTGGGGACAGAAAACTATAGAAATATCGGTCTGGACTTGAGGGAAATATGGCAGTCTGGGGTAGTGATGCAGGACGCTGGCGTAATGGTGAACACAACTCAAAAATAACGTTTTCGATAAATGATACCCAAATGAGTATTTTAGAAAAGTATTCTGACGGTTCGGGGGGGGGGAACCAAGTCCTATAGTTTAATGCAACTTGCAGGTAATTAATGTCAGATTACTGCTTTTCTATATATAATAATTAGAAATTTTGTATTATTGAATTCCTATGGAGTTCCTTCTATGAAAGCCATAAAATGATAATATAACTGATATTCCGCACCCACTTTAATAATAAATTCGCTGATATTTTTCACACAAGCAATTAATGATGGTTTGATTGTGCGTTTGGTCATGTTTGCTTCTCAGTACTTGAAAACCTTATTGTCTACTATCTTAAATGCTTAAAACATGTATGGTTTTAACGATGGACACGATAATTACAAATAACAAGTTGACCTAAATATGCAAAGTAAAGATGTAATAAAACACTGTACGCTTGAATTTCGATGCCCTCTCAAATGGCAAGTGCTAGAGTTAACAAATGAGGCTGGTGTAAGGTATTGTGGCGAATGCTGCAAAAACGTTTACTACTGCCAGACCAAAGTCGAACTAGATAAAGCACTTTCAGAGGGTAAATGCGTTGCATTAAAAATTGAGTTAGAAGAACCTGATTTTGACGACGAACTGATGGGTTTTTGATGAAAGTCTCGAAGCAGCCGAATCTTCAGTTAAACAGGCGTGTTTCCTTTACCATTATGTAAACTCGCTTGGTAGAGCGTCTCTGCAAGCTCTGTGACTAGATTAATATTATTTTTTAATATTCTGTTTGAATTGTGCTTAGCAGCAAGGAGCAACAAGTGTAATAGGGCAAACCTGTATCTTGGTATAGTTGCCGATTTGCGCGCGATTGTAACTATTAAATGAGAAACATTCTTGTGCGGCTAAACCTTTTAATAAAGCCCCCAGCCAAAGAGGGTCGCATTGCGATGAAAGAAATACTTGGGCATGATGCGTCTGCACGACAACTGAGGCGGGTGCGCTCATAAGCTTCGCTTTTACCAGCTTTGGCTCAACCAAGGCGGGTTTTAGGGGCAATACGGCCGGTCAAGTTGATTGTCGCTTAATAATTTAATCAACATACAAAAACATAAAGTATTAATTTGATTTTTATTTTCACAATGGTATACATTATTGGCTAGAAAATAATAAAAGGATTATTTATGAAGAATTTACTAAAAGGCTTATTCGCTTCTACAGCAATTATTGGAAGTACACTAGCTTTTGCAGGACAAGCAGAATTCTGCTCTGGTTTTGAAGAAGGATATAAAAGTATTAAAGGCGATATGGTAATTGTACCAATCTGTCCTGTAGCACCTGTTACACCAATTGGCTCAACTGATTTCAGAGAAGGCCTAAAGGCAGGTATGCGGGCTGCAAGTTGAGTATGAGTGGTATTAAGACTACATGCTACCCTTCGTTACAGCTGGCTTTTAACACCTGCTGTAAGGTATATTTGTAGATTGGAGTATAAGTAGAATAAACGACATATCTGGTCTATTCAACAGGTGCTGATTTTGCTGAGTTCAGGATCATTGCACTGACTGTTGGAACAGGTCCATGGATGAGAAAGTTAGAACTTGATAGCGTTAGGTAAAGTTATATCTGGGAAATAAACTAAAACGCGTTTGGCAGGCGCGTCGGCCTTGACTTAAGCATCAGCGCCTTCCATTGAACTGTAGTAAGTTGTATACCACTCATTCGACCTAAATCCATTTGCTTTTCTATAGTCATTCAAAAATAACCTTGCTCTATAAACTTCAACGGGGGAAATCGTTCTTGTTATTTTTTGTTAGCCTTGTTTGCAGTTTCGAACACATTTCTCTTTGGGTGTATACCCGGACTCTAACATGCAAAGATAATAGTAATCATTGTATACCTGCCGACTATTTCTTGGTGCAAGATTCATCCATGGGTTACTTTGCCTCTCTGCATCAATACGATTATCCTCGGCTCTTTTTACTGCTTTCGCATTAAGCTTGCAACGCCTTCTGTATATTTCATTCAGCCTCCCATCTAAACCATTTTGGATCCAGTATGTCTCAAACTTTGGTTCTTTTTGGGGTCTCAGATTCTCTTGGGTTGCGTTACACGATGCTAATAGTGGAATTGCAAGTAAGATAATAATTAATCGCATCTTCAATCCTTTCGTCTCAAAAAACTATTCTTCATCAATATGTTATTAAAGTTTTTCTGACTTAGTAACTATTTTAAGCTTAATCCATAATCACCAAGCTTGCAACCGGTGAAAAATATCGTTCAAAAATGCTAATTTCAGCTATAACCGATTATGTAAAGAGTATAAGGAGAATTAAAGCTATTTACGACCCTCTGTAACAGCTGTACTTTTGATTAGGTTGGTTTATTTAAATGTTCGGTTGGGGACGCTTTGCATGGCATGTGAGTCTTCAAATTCATGCGTAGATAGGCCATTGTTACAGAAAATTGTTGATCGGCATGTCAAAAATCCTACCATGAAGTACTTTATTTCTTAGTATTGTATGTTGACTTGTTGTCTATGCACCAAAGTTGAAGTCGCGTTGAATAGTAAAATCATTTGCGTATTGTTTTTCAGGTGGCGCCCGCAAAGGTGGCAACATTGATGTTTGTTTATATGTGGGGTACTTTTTATCTAAATGCTTCAGTATTTTTTGAATAACGTGGACATCTATTATGCAAGCGATGATGCTTACGTTGTGTTTTTCACATTTTTCGCACTCGGTAATGTCAATATTGAATACTCGCCTCAAACGCTGGAACCTTTCCCATTAGCAAAAACTGCTAAATCATCTTCGCAAAAACTATCTAATGACTTTAAAAGCCAGCTGTAACGAAGGGTAGCATATAGCCTTAGTTCCACTTATACTCGACGTAAAAGGCATGCAGCAATTTAACGGCAACATGGTGAATGATAATATCATGGGTACTATCTCCGGATTGGTGCGCTATAAATCGCACCTTGCAGGTAAGCTTCATCATGAAATCAATCGTTTCACTAAGTCGTCAGGTATTTGCTATGAGTGTAAGCACGAGCACAAGTTTGGATTAGCAACACGCACATTTACTTGCGAGTCTTGCGGTACGCAGCAGTGCCGTGCTGTTGGTCAGCCAACCGCCAATAAATTCAATGATAGTAAACACGACATTAAGAAAAAACGCCCACCCTATTCGATTCGACGCAGTATCACCGTCACCAGTGTTTGCGTGAGCATGGTTGTGATTATGACTGTGCATGTTTCATCTTTACTTTTATCTCATCAATAATGGCTTGATTGCCTACCGAAATACTCATGGGGGTAAATGGGCTGACGTTAACGCCGCCAGTATTGCCTTTAGGTACCCCACCAAAAATAGTTTTTGTCGCGGCCCCCACTAGCCTAAAACACTGCCCAATGACTTCTTTGGTGTTTCGTGTTTTTAATCCAAATTGCAACATTTTAAGATGCACTAAACAGTGGCAGTAGGTAGATTGTTGTCCAATAACATGGGCATCTTCCAATAGTTGAAAGCTGAGCTGTCTTCTTTTTTGTGTCAGTGCGTCACTAGCCTTTTCTAATTTATCGTTAATGAAAGGTTTGGCTGCTTGATTAAACGTCATATTTTGTTCTCACTTGTGTCTTCACTTACTTGTGTAATTATTTAGATGTGCTTTGGCAATTTTTAGCTTTGCATATTTCAATGTCATAAACGCGCCACGGACCACAATAACGGCAACCACCGACCTAATGACTAAGTCATGCCAGCGTATTCGCTTCTAGCATTTACTATAAAAGATAGCGATTGGTCTTATTTATATAATCTGCAAACTTCTGGCCGTGGCAATTCAGCAAGTAAGGCTCTTCCATCTTTCGGACAATAAACTCAATACTTAGCCAGCAAACTATGGCGCACGCCCACATTAAGGGGTGTGTAAAGGTAATACAAATACCAAGCCAGTATAATGCAATGCCTAAATATGTAGAATTACGTGAACGAAAATACAAGCCGGTTGTTATCAAACTTGTTTCTTCATTTGTGTCTACGCCTATCCGCCAAGACCGCCCCATTTGTATTTGAGCGATAATTGTAATTAATATTCCCACAAGTCCCGCGCTAACACCTACCCACATAAGCCGCAAAGGCAAGCTTATGTTAATAGTAAATAAGCCGTCACTATTGAGTGCGATAAGCACTAAGCTAAGGATAAACGCACACACAAATGTGCATCCCGCCACAATTTCTGATAGCGGTGCTGAAGGCTTTAATAGTCTGACACCGAGGTCTTTAGTATAGTAAAACTGAATTCCTATTCGTCCTAAAATAGCGAACAGACAAAGATTAGCTGCTAAAAATAATGGCATAAATAAACTCCAATTGATTGTTTAAAACAAAACTGAATATAATTGCTCTAGTTACTAGAGCTTCAAGAGAAATTTTAAAATGTTTTCAATTGGCGAACTTGCTAAGCAGGTAGAAATTAAAATAACGACTATTCGTTACTATGAGCAAATAGGGCTAATAAAAGAGCCCATGCGTTCACTTGGTAATCAACGACGTTACAACGAAGCACACATCAAACAATTAAGGTTTGCAAAACACGCCCGTGAATTGGGTTTTACGCTAGAGGCAATTAGCAGCCTAATGGAAATGGAAGCCACTGCAAAGAATGATTGTGGCAAGATAGACCAAATTGCTAAGCAACATTTGCAACATGTAAAAGACAAAATTGTATTATTAATAAAGCTACAAACGGAGTTAGAAAGAATGGTAAGTGGATGTGATAATAAGTGCTATGTGATTGAGTCGCTGTCTGATCATCACTTGTGCACAACTGAGCATAAGCTTACAGTGTTGGAAGACAGTAAAGCTAGATGAAATAGCTATCATTTATAGATGATGTGGCAACTATCTACACATTGTAAGAGTTTTTTAACGCAGTTTTGTGCAAAAAATTCGCGCAACCTAGAATCGCTCCTTATGTCCGCAATGTGCACGTAAACCGCCGAAAAGTAAATCAATGCGAATGGTCGCTGATCGCTCAAACCCGCCTGTCAGTTTATTAGGTAAGGCTGAGTTTCAAACATTAATTCGTCGAATTTTTATAGAGTTTAAACTTTGGCTTTTCCTAGTTACAAACATTACATAATTTGGGCAAAAACTAAATACACAAAATCGCGGGTTTCTTGGGGTTTCAGTTTCAAACTTTAATATGCTCGTACAGCAAAACACCCTTGATCTTAATAAATACCTCATCCAAGTACCACAGATCACCGAGTTGACCGCCCTTCTTCCTGATCTGACTACAATATTGATTGCCGAATTTTATGCACCAATTTCTAACGGTCTCGTAACTTACGCTGATCCCTCTGGCGGCCAATAACTCTTCAACATCTCGAAAGCTAAGTGTAAATCGATGGTACAGCCAAACTGCATGACTGATCACTTGAGGTGGGTAGCGATAACCCGCGTACATTTTAGTATTTTTCATACTCGGATTATCTCATAGTTACTGGTGTCTGCGATAACTTGACAGTACCCATAGAAGCGTTGTTGCCTTGGCATGTTAAAGAGAATAAGCGCCTAACCACACCGCAGGTTGGTTAGGCGCTTACTTTTGATTAATTGAAAACGGACATTTCGCACCCAATAGAACACAAGGTCATTCATACAGTTTTATAATAATTATCATGCCAAAACATTAATGTAAGTAAAAGTACAAATAGCGTTGATTAATGCAATACTAATCTGGCAGTTCGCTATTTGCATAAAGCGCTACTTTAATTCTTTACAAAACAACGCTCCAATCTAAAAGCAACAAGCTTATGTGATTTTAGATGATATAAAATTCATTACCGTGAAGACCAATTTTCCGCTCTTACAAGGCGAGGGTCACTGGTTCAAGCCCAGTAGCGTCCACCACTTCTTATCTAACAAAATCAAGTACTTCGGACGCTTAGCTCAGTTGGGAGAGCATCGCCCTTACAAGGCGAGGGTCACTGGTTCAAGCCCAGTAGCGTCCACCACCTTACTTTTCAAGCACTTAGCTTCAATTCTCTGTTCAAATATTAAGCACGAAAAAGTCTGTGGGACGCCAGTGGGCCATTTGTGGGGCGCCAGTGGGACTTTTGTGGGACTATTGGAAATGACTAATCTTCTGTATCTCGCGTTATACGTGACCTAAAAAGAATCTCCCGTGGGGCAAAGCTGTTTTAGTTAATATCATCAGTTGGGCTAAAATAGTGCACAAGAGATTTTTATAATTTATGAGCTTACTCTATTATTGCACCCGTTATGGCATTGTCAACTTATCGAATTAAGATGGTAAGAACAAATTTTAGTAGTTCATGCCAAATTCTCGACGCAACTAACCCTAGTCCATTCACTAAATGCTCGTTCTCGCAGTATCCTGTCATTATCGGCTTGCATTTTATGGCGGCCAAGCCTAAACAGATTATTAATAGTGCCATGACACGATAGAAATCGTTGAGCCTGCCCGGGTGATTTAAAACGCCGCATTTGCCGTTCTTATTGTCTACCCGGTTGGTGAGACAATTCACAGCGATTGTTTTCGTATTGTTGGCTTGAATGATCCACGCTGGGCATAATTTCCCTTCTCGCAGCCCAATAACTGCGCAGTTTATCGGTGACTATCTTCAATGGCCTTGCCTGCTGGCCCTTCAATAACTTTTTAAAGAACTTCATGGCGGCCTTTTTGTTTCTGCGTTTTTGAACGAGAATATCTAGCTCATCGCCATCTTGATCGACAGCTCGTCAAAGGTAATGCAAAACACCATTGATCTTAATAAATACCTCATCCAAGTACCACATATCACCGAGTTGACCGCGCTTTTTCCTGATCTGACTACAATATTGATTGCCGTCTAATAGCCGAACTTTATGCACCAATTTCTAACGGTCTCGTAACTTACTCTGATCCCTCTGGCGGCCAATAACTCTTCAACATCTCGAAAGCTAAGTGTAAATCGATGGTACAGCAAAACAGCATGACTGATCACTTGAGGTGGGTAGCGAGAACCCGCGTACATTTTAGTGTTTTTCATACTCAGATTATCTCATCGTTACTGGTGTCTGCGATAACTTGATAGTACCCTCTGTTGTGTAACTATGTTGAGGCTGAGCAAGGACAAAAAGTTTTCTCCTAACAATCACTTACCATAAGTACAAAGATAAGCGGTATCAACAGTGGTTGTGACCTTAAACTTCTTATTGGCTTCAATCGTAAACACTTCTAAAGCTGTAAACGTTTTCCACTCTTGTTGTTCTGGTAGTAACACCGTTAATGCCCCGCTAACAACCGTCATAGTTTCAAACTCGCTAGTATCAAACTCATACTCGCCCGGAGCCATAACCCCAACCGTTGCAGACTGAACAGCAGTATTAAAGGCAATTGATGCTACCTTGCGCTCAAAATATTCGTTTACGTTAAACATATTTATCTTTCCAATTCAAAACTAAAGAAGCCAATAGTCTACATTTTTGCGACCTGACTGTAAGCAATGGCAATCAATTTAATTTATTCAGTACTCAGGCATTGTCAACTTATCGAATTAAGATGATAAGAACAATTTTTTAGTAGCTCATGCCAAATTCTGGACGCAACTAACCCCAGCCCATTCATTAAATGCTCGCTCACGCAGTATCCTGTCATTATCGGCTTGCATTTTATGGCGGCCAAGCCTAAACAGATTATTTACAATGCCATGATACGCTAAAAATCGTTGTGCTTGGCCTTGTGATGTAAACCGCCGCATTTGCCGTTCTTGTTGTCTACCCGGATGATGAGACAATTCACAGTGATTGTTTTCGTATTGTTGGGTTGAATGAGCAACGCTGGGCATAATTTTCCTTTTCGCAGTCGAATAACTGCGCAATTTATCAGTGACTAACTTTAATGGCGTTGCCTGCTGGCCCTTCAATAACTTTTTAAAGAACTTCATTACGGCCTTTTTGTTTCTGCGTTTTTGAATGAGAATATCTAGCTCATCGCCATCTTGATCGACAGCACGCCAAAGGTAATGCAAAACACCATTTTTCTTAATAAATACCTCATCCAAGTACCACATATCACCGAGTTGACTTCGCTTTTTCCTGATCTGACTAGAATATTGGTTACCAAACTTTACGCACCAATTTCTCACCGTTTCGTTACTTACAATGATCCCTCTGGCAACAAATAACCCTTCAATATCTCAAAAGCTAAGTGTAAACCGATGGTAAAGCCAAACTGCATGACTTATTACCTGCGGTGGGTAGCGGTAACCCGCGTACATTTTAGTGTTTTTCATACTCGGATTGCCTCACAGACACTGGGGTCTGCGATAACTTGACACTACCTTAATTATATATATTAGTTTTAAGTCTAACGGTAATTATAGCTTAATTTTACATTTTAACTACCTCGGCTTAGTTTATTTTAGTTTTAAAACATATTAATTCATTCACTTAAAATTAATTTATGTTCAAGTAACAGTCTCCGACAATAAATTATTAGATTGAACTATAATTAACTTTAATTCATCTTGTTCTGGATTGAATAGGATGTGATATTCTCAAGTTTGGGATTAAATAACTTTTATATTCACTGGAAACAGTAAATTAAATTGTAATCGACTTATGTAATTCCAAAACACTATTTACATTTTTTTAAGGTGAAGTTTATGCTTTTTGACAATTCGAACATCGCAGAATCTCCTATTCGTCAAAAAATTCGTGAATTCTATCGTATTGATGAAAGTGTTGCTGTAGAGCATGTTTTACCGTTGGCAGAAGTTAACGATGATGCTGCAAGCAGAGCTTGGGAAAAAGCCCGTAAAATTTCCTTAAAAATACGTAGAGATGAATCGGGAAACGGTGCAGTAGATGCCTTATTGGCAGAATACACACTGTCTAGTGAAGAAGGTGTGGTACTGATGTGTCTGGCTGAAGCCTTACTGCGTGTGCCAGATAAACGTACTCAAGATGCCCTAATTGGTGACAAAATATCTAAAGGGCAGTGGAGCAAGCATATAGGCAGCAGTGATTCTCTGTTCGTTAATGCCTCATCGTGGGGCTTAATAGTGACCGGCACCATGGTTGACTACGCTGATGAACGCGAAAAAGATAGCTTTGGTCTATTGAAGAAAGTTATCGGTCGTTTAGGTGAGCCTGTCATTCGCAAAGCAATGAACTATGCCATGAAAATTATGGGCGAGCAATTTGTCATGGGTGAAACTATTCAAGCTGCAACTGAGTATGCCGCCACCATAGAGCTTAAGAATTTTGAGTATTCCTACGACATGCTTGGTGAGGGTGCGCGCACCATGAGTGATGCTGATAAGTATTTTAAAGCTTATCAAGTTGGTATAGATGCTATTGGGGCAGTTGCTCGTGCGTCGGGTAAGAACGATCCTCGCAGAGTTCCTGGCATTTCAGTTAAGCTTTCTGCTATTCACCCTCGTCACGAGTTTGCACAAAAAGAACGGATAATGACTGAAGCGGTGCCTAGACTTAAAGCGCTTTGTTTGCAGGCCAAAAGCTATAATATTGGCTTAACTATAGATGCGGAAGAATCCGAGCGATTAGATATATCCCTTGATATTATTGAGGCGGTATTTAGTGATGATGCGTTAGCCGGTTGGAATGGCTTTTCAATGGCCCTGCAAGCTTATCAAAAACGCGCTATTTTTATCGTTGACTGGCTACGTGAACTAACCTTGCGTGTTGACCGAAAGATGATGGTGCGCTTAGTGAAAGGTGCTTATTGGGATACTCAGATTAAAATTAGCCAAAAAGGCGGTTATAAACATTTTCCCGTATTCACTCGCAAGGCTTCTACTGATGTATCTTACCTCGCTTGTGCAAAAAAATTATTAGAATATAGAGATACTATCTATCCACAGTTTGCTACGCACAATGCTTACACTGTTACCACTATTCTTGAACTCGCAGGCAATGACAAAACAAGCTTTGAATTTCAATGTCTATACGGCATGGGTGGTTCTTTATACGAGCAAATTGTTAAAAATGAAAATGTTCAATGTCGTGTTTACGCACCCGTTGGTCCTCACAAAGAGCTATTAGCCTATTTGGTGCGTCGTTTGTTAGAAAATGGCGCTAATTCTTCTTTTGTCAATGCCATTATTGATGAGTCACAACCGGTCGAATCTTTACTTGTCGACCCCGTTAAAAAAATGCAGCGCCTGAAAGACAAATATAATGGCCAGATAACCAAACCCATCGCGCTATACCATGATGAACACGGTATCGGTCGAGATAATTCTAAAGGCCTAGACTTGACAGATAGCAATACAGTAAGGTCTTTAAAAAAATCACTAGATCAATGGAATCAAGACAACTTGTTTTCTGAAAATGACGTGCCAGACGGGTCTATCGCCATTAGAAACCCAGCAAAGCATAGTGAAATTATCGGTTTTCAACGACATCACAGCAAGAATGAAATGCTCGCGATGATTGAAACGGCTCAACACGCATTTGCTTCATGGTCACAAACGCCTGTATCTGAACGCGCTGCCTTATTATGCCGTATAGCTGATGCTCTTGAACATCATATGGACGAGCTAATTGCCTTATGCATTAAGGAAGCAGGGAAAACCACTCAAGACGGTATTGATGAAGTCAGAGAGGCGGTTGACTTTTGTCGCTATTATGCACATCAAGCAGTTGAACTTACACAAGATGATCGTTTAGAAGCCCGTGGCGTGGTGCTATGTATCAGCCCATGGAATTTCCCATTAGCTATATTTATAGGGCAAGTGACGGCTGCGATTGCTACTGGTAATACGGTATTAGCGAAACCAGCTGAGCAAACAAGTTTAATTGCACTGCGCGCTATCGAACTAATGACGTCTGTTGGATTACCGCATGGCGTTGTACAAGCAGTTATTGCACAGGGTAGTGATGTAGGTAGTAGTATTATTCCTAATGCACGTATTCAAACGGTTATGTTTACTGGTTCTATTAAAACAGCCACTATAATTTCGCAAACATTGGCTGATAGAGGTGGCGATCAAGTGCCCTTTATTGCTGAAACGGGGGGCCAAAACTGCATGATAGTTGACTCTACCGCCCTACCTGAGCAAGTCGTTGATGATGTTATTTCCTCAGGTTTTCAATCTGCAGGTCAACGTTGTTCTGCGCTTCGCGTGTTATTTTTACAAGAAGATATTGCTGATAATGTTATTACAATGCTTAAAGGCGCATTAGCAGAATTGCATGTGGGTAACCCTGAAAAACTGCGTACTGACGTAGGTCCAGTCATTGATCAAAAAGCGCTAGATTCACTCAATGCCCATAGTGACTATATGAAAACCCATGGTCAACTATTATACCAATGCGCTATTTCTGATGAGATAACAAATGAAATAGCAGAGAAAGAACATTTCTTTTTTGCGCCGCGACTTTATGAAATAGAGAATATTAGCGCGCTGAAGCAAGAAGTATTTGGCCCCTGTGTCCATATTGTCCGCTTTAAAGGCGATGAAATAGAAAAAGCCATCGATGATATTAACGGCACAGGTTTCGGCTTAACTATGGGTATACACACTCGCATAGAGCAGCGAGCCATAAATTTGGCGAAGTTATCACGAGCAGGTAACGTATATATAAATCGCAATATAATTGGTGCTATTGTGGGTGTGCAACCTTTTGGTGGTCGTGGTCTTTCAGGTACTGGGCCAAAAGCGGGTGGTCCATATTATTTACCCCGTTTAGTTAAAGAAAAAACAACGCCCGGTGCCAAGGAACTTAGTGTATTACCACGGCAAATAGAAGACTTAAACGGCGATACAAAAGCACAAGCAGTGTTATTTATGAATAGGGCTAGTGCGGCAGAAAAAATCTGGCGCTTGACCAAGTTAAACAATCGGATATCTCTTGTTAGCGAAGTGTTAGCAAAAATTGCCCATATCGATATTATTGATAATTTAGCAGACGATTTAACGCTCACTCTAACGGCGGCGCGTTCACAATTAATTGATATTGAAAAACACTTAAATGAGCCAACGGTTTTACCTGGTCCAACGGGTGAATCTAATATTCTCTATTTAGAAAATCGTGGCAACATCATCTGTTTTGCTGACGAAAATGTTACTTTTCACTTTTGGTTGCTTTCTGTTGTAACGGCGTTGGCAACTGGTAATACAGTTATTACCGTGGTATCTGATTTATTTTATGATGAAGCGATAGCCTTTAGAGATAAGTTTGCTACAAGCGGCGAAAACGAAAATGTGTTTCAAGTGGCCCGCTTATGTCATTTAACAAGTTTGCTGTCACACCCTGCATTATCGGGTGTTGTTGTTGACAGTCATTGCGACCGTAAACATTATATCAGTGAGATGTTGGCTAAACGCCAAGGCGCAATTTTACCGGTGATCAGTTCAAAGTATTTTGATAATTTAACTCAGCGTTTATTAACAGAAAAAACAATTAGCATAAATACCACTGCTTCTGGTGGTAATACATCACTCATGACCTTAGATGAAGAAGATTAGCTATTCAGGGGTGATATTACGGTGAGACAATGCGACTTTCTAAATTCCACGTCATTCGTGGCCTAAACACAACTGAGCCTAAGCACTCGTTCTATCATTAATCATAGAACGAGTGAATCTGCAGCCTGGTTATGCATCACTTAACGTTTGGAGTTTTTGTGGCGGATAAGATAATTGTTCCGGTATCACTGCGCGTATTGAATAAAATAGCAAAGCACTATTTAGTGACTGTGATTAGTATCGTTTTATTTAATGTATGCTCTTTGTTTGCTTCAATAGTCCTAAAAGATTTTAATTGGTTAGCTGCATCCGGTGGTGTAACAACTATATTTGGTGTTTTACTAACAGTTAGCCATTCAGTGCCAAAAAATGATGAAGAGGTTCAATATTATGTAGCTTCAATATTCCCAAAGTCCCGAGATGGGATAATGTCTGAGCTTCCAACAGCAAGAGGCGTTAATCTATCAATCCCTGAAGTTAGTGATGATGATGAAGCGCTAATGAAAAATACAGCCAAAAAAATCCTTAAAATTGAGTCCATCGGTGTAACGTTAACTATTATAGGTACTTTACTATGGGCATATTCTGGTTTTTTAACAAACTTTATATATCCGGTTAAATGTATAACAAGCTCTTAGGTAAAGACAAAAATAATTTTGGTGGCTTACTGTTAAACGGAAAACAAGCCAAGCCTTAGAGCGTTTGTCGCCGATGCGACTGCACCTTGTAATGATATTAGTGTTTTCATGAAAGATACTTTCATTGTTAATTTATAGAAATAGTGGTGATAATTGGTTTAGCCCAAAATGTCTTTCACAACTGCAGATAACGATGTTGCTTCTGGCGCTTCTTTACGCGCCAGCGCTGGAGTCTGGCGAGACCATGCGCCTGTTTGCGCCAGTTGTAACATGAAATGCGCGACGTCGGCCATTCGGGTACGGATCAAATCCTGAGGGATCACATCTTCGGTGACCACATAGTCGCCAGTAATTTCTCCCTCCATTAGCCACCCCGGACGCACCGCAGTCCAATTTATCGGCGATGCTCGCAGCTGCGTTTCCATTTCTGCCATATCATCTAGCACATTGTGAAGGGCAGCCATCATAGGAAGTTTGAAGTATACTGGACCACGATTTTTGGCCTCAACAAAGCTAGCAGAAATCACTATCAATCTATCCACCTTTGCCTCGCGCATCCCCGCAATTATGTTTGTCGTCCCTTGCGTATATAACGGCGGCGGATCCAATAAAACTTTAGGCGCTTTGCCCACGCCAAGACACGACAGCACCGCATCGCATCCCGAAAATGCGCCTGTTAGCTCATCTGTTAGCACATTGGCTTCGACCAATCTTATATTGCTTTGAAGCGCTGGCGCGTCTGACCAGTCTAATTCAATCGCAACAACATGGTGACCACCGTCCAGAGCCAATTTAACTAGATTTTGTCCAACCGCACCCTTGGCGCCCAAAATTGCAAGCTTCATCTGTTACTCCCGTTTTTTAGCTACTGATAAAAGAAATGTCACGCTTGAGACACGTAATAAGCATAGATTTGGTTGAATTTAATGTCATAAACTAAATGCTTGCTCAAAATCTTTATGCAATGCTCAATTAAGCTGCGTCAGAAACACACACCCTGATATTATTGCCTTGGTCTTGCCAGTCAGTTGTAAACTCTGATTTAACTTGCATTTGAAACATCCAGCAGCTTAAATGCGTAGAGTAAACCGGCTAAACTGGTGGCAAAGAAAAACCACAGCACTGCCAGTAGTGACCACCAAGCAATAGCGCTACTAACTGCGCCGACGATTAATAATAGCACGCCAATTACCGAGTTACTAACCGACACGTAGTCGGTGCGTTTGTTACCCGATGCCATATCGAGCAAATAGGTTTTGCGACCCACCCTAACACCAGCATGACCAATACTCAGCAGTAAAAACAGCAGCAAATAGACGACAAGCGCAACTTCCTGCAACATCATATGCAACACGACCAATAAGCCACAGCCCAATAACGCAAGGCCAGCGGCAATAATAATAACGTTGCGGCTGCTGCGATCCGCGGCCTTGCCCCAAATAAAGGTACTAATCGCGCTGGCCAAGCTGGCGCTGGCTAAAAACCATCCAAGAGTTTGACCAGTGTTATGTTGTTGCTGGGCCAGCAAGACCAAAAAAGGCGTAACTAACGCCGAGCCCAACAGTAAAGCACGGCAAATTACAAACTGCCGAAAATGCAGGTCGGTTTTGAGCAGGCTTAAATTTTGCCATGCCTGCTGCAGCGCGTTAACACCACCGTCAGTTTCACCCGGCTTCTCCTGCACCTGGCTAAATAATGCCGCAGCACTAAACCACAACAATCCAGCGACAATCAGCAACACCAGATAAACCCATAAAATGTTTGGTTCCTGAGCCACCAGCCAGAATGACACCAGCAAAGTCAAAACGCCCGATACCGTGCCAGCAATGCCGATAAGCTGGCCACGTTGGCCTTTAGGGACTGTTTTGCCCTGCACATCTTTCATGGCAACTGAGCACAAACCACGCCCTAGGCTAAACAGTATGAGCAAACCAATGATAGCTGAGCCTGCAGCAGCGCCGCGCAAATGACTAACAGCAAATGCCATCGCTAGCACACAACTGCCCTGAATAATACTTCCGGTAATCCAAAAGGTTTTGCGGATCGCGTAGCGACGCACCCACGCACCAATTGCCAACTGCGGCAACATTGAACCTGATTCGCGAATAGGCACCAACAAAGCGACCATAGCAGGCGGCGCACCGACCACTGTCATCAACCAAGTTAACACCGTTTTGGGACTGGTAAGGGAATCCCCCAAGCTCAGCAATATCTGGCTAAATAGCACCACCATAAAGTTTTTGGGTACTTTAGTGCAGGCGCTATCTGGAATATCGCGGCAAGCACGGGCATCCTCTTCATTAATTAACAGTTGATATATTGTTTTAGCTGCCATTATTAATTCTCTTTGTTCTATCCAATAATGTCTACCTTAACCAACCACCAATCCTCCCGAAATTAACAATTTAAATACGGTAACAGTCGCTCGAATCGAAGTCCTTGTTAAACTTATTGTCAAGGTCGTCTGATCTAGCGGAATAGTGTTTCTAAGATCTCTGACTCATCAGAATTGGCATTGGCAAACTACTTTGCACAAAGTGCCTGCGTCAAACGAAAAACCAGAAGTATTAGCTAATTGACCATAGCAATGCAGCTCGAACACTTGGCACTCAAAGCGCTGTATCAAGAAGCATCATCAGCACAAACCCAATTATAAGCCCACCCGTTGCCCAGCTTTCATGCCCGGCGCGATGGGATTCAGGAATGATTTCATGGCTGATGACAAACAGCATAGCACCCGCCGCAATCGCCAGTCCCCAAGGCAGAAGGTGAACCGAAAGGCCAATCAATGCAACGCCCAACACGGCCGCAATAGGCTCCACCAGACCAGAAAAAATACCAACGCCAAGGGCTACACCTTTACTGTAACCAACGCTAATCAGGGCCAAAGCCACCACAAAGCCTTCGGGAATATCCTGTATCGCAATACCCACCGCTAGGGCTTTTGCACCCACCAGATCCGGCCCAGCAAATGAAACACCAATCGCCATGCCTTCAGGAAAGTTGTGCAACACGATTGCTGTGACAAAAAGCCAGACCCGCTTGAGCTTTGTTGCCTGCTCGATATTGATTTCAGATCGGGCGCCACCTTCAAGGCCTTTCACAAAATGCTCATGGGGCACAAGCCGCTCAATCATCAGCAGACCCAGAGCGCCCAATATGATGCCACCGCCAACAATGCCCCCGGCCAGCCAGGAACCTGCACCCTGATCAGCGGCAGTATCCAATGCCGGTATGATCAACGAAAACGACGTTGCTGCCAGCATCACTCCAGCACCAAACCCCATTAACGTATCGATAAAGCGCTGCGAAAGCTGCCCCGTTAAAACCGCGGGAATAGTACCCAGCGCAGTTGCCGCGGCGGCAATCATACCACCCATCAGCGCGCCCGTCATATGCGGGTCATTCGCCACCAAACGCAAATATATGCCGGGCAACAGCGCGATGAAGCCACCGATAAGGATCGTCAGAACTACCCAATACCGCAATGCCATAAACTCACCTTATGTTAGTAGTACCGCGACTATGAAGATAATAAGAATAAACCACATACCTGATCTATTCAACCGAGCCTGATTTTGCTGGGTTTTGCGCTCGAAAGTTGCTGTTATTTGCAAAGACACCCACTGACGAATCGCGTAGGCTTGTAATACATCATCAACCAATAATACCGCACTTTCCGCCATTCTTCTTGCACCAAACCTCGGTCTTAGAGACCGCGACTAAAAACCACGACATTCTCCCTAGACCTTATTTAGTCTGCGCTGGAAACATACGAATGATATCGCCTTTGCATTCTCATACTATTAAATAATACGCACAAGCTACTTAGCGACATGGCAAGCGCCGCAATGACCGGATGAACCCAGCCCCATACCGCTAATGGGATCAGCAGTACATTATAAGTCAAGGCCCAAAATAAGTTTTGATACATTAAAGTGCGCGCTTTTTGTGCCAACAAAAGTGTAGCAGGCACTCGATTTATGCTATTCGGCAAATACACCGCCGCTGCCATGGCAGTGGCCGACGAGGCCCGACCCACGGCAATACCCAGTCGGGCACCCGCCAAAGCTAATCCATCGTTCAGTCCATCCCCGACAAAAGCCACGCGGGCACTCTTTTCTAATGTCTCAACAAATTGATGCTTTTGCTCTGGCGTATGCTCAAAAAACACTTTTTGTTTGCTAATACTCATACGCTCAGCTAAGGCATAACAGGACTGTTGCGTATCACCGCTTAGCAGATATACATCAAGACCTTGTTGATGTAGCGCAGTAACCGTTTCTACCGCCCCTTCTCGCACGGTTTCTTGAAAATTAATACTACCGGCATAACGTCCTTGGTTTGCAAGGTGCAACTGCATACCGTTATCGATAATTGTGGGCAGGCTTACCCCTTGTTGCCGCAACCAACTAGCACGCCCGGCCAAGGCAACTCCATTAGTGCTTTTCCACACAGTGCCCTCACCGGCCTTACTTTCTCGATGGCCGTCGGTGACGGGGACCAGCGATTTTGCCACTGAAGCTTGCAGGCCTTTGGCAGTAGGGTGTAACGAATCATGCAAAATGTTCATAGCGAGTTGCAATAAATCGCTATTATTCCAACCCGGCGCAGGAAGCACAGTATGAATGCTTGGTTCGGCCGTGGTTAGTGTGCCCGTTTTATCAAACACCACAGCATTGATGTCAGCCGCCGCTTCCAACGCAGCCGGATCGCGTAGCACGATACCTTGCTGAAGCATGCCCGAATACCCCATAGTGATGACCATTGGAATAGCCAAACTTAACGCGCAGGGGCAACTGACAATGAGTACCGCTACACCAATACCAACTGCGACCATGATGGACTCGCCTTGCAAAGTGGCCAATACTACTGCCAATATAGCAGATACAACAATCACCGGTATAAGCCAACGCGCAATGCGATCGGTTAGCTGTTGCAACGCCATTTTTCGACTCAGCAAGCCGCTAATAGAATGAGATAAGCGGTCGATTCTCCGCTCACCGACCCCCGCCGTCACAATTAGCTGTAGCTCTCCTTCTAACAAGGTGCAGCCTGCCAAAAGTTCATTTCCAGGAATCATCGGCTGGGGAGCATGTTCACCAGTTAACAAAGACACATCTGCCTGTCCAGCACCGGATTTTACTACACCATCTAGTGCTAGCTTTTGACCTGCACTTAACACGATTATCTTGCCAAGCGTTAGCGTGTTAGCTGCTTTTTTACTGATTTCGCCAGCTTCATTAAAAACGTTTACCGTTTCTGGTATGGTGTGAAAATAACCTTGTACAATATCCGATGCACGTCGACGTACACTACTGTCCATTAATCGCGCAATTAACTGAAAAGTAATGAGCATAACGGCCGCATCAAAATACACATGATGCTGACCCATTTTCAACTGCCATACCGAAACAATACAAGCCGCCACTACTGCTAGCGTAATTAGTGTGTCTAAGCCAGGCGCCGCCGCTAACAAAGTACGCAAACCCACGCGATAAAAATGACTCCCAGAATACAACACTACTGGAATAGCAAACAGGCCACTGGCCAGCGCCAGTGGCCACATATATTCATGCTCAACCGCACCAAACGGCGCAAGATATAATAAAATCGCGGGCATCATACTCCACATCCCAAATACCACTGCCACCGCAAGGCGCATCTGCAGTAGCTTACGCGTCTTGTCGGCCTGCTCGGCACTGCGTTTGGGACAAATTGAAGTATGTAAGCTATACCCTAAGCGTTTCACTGCGCGTTCAAGTTGCAAAATATCGGGCTCAATCAGCTTCCAATGGATCATCGCGATGTCTGCCGAAAAATTAACTGTCGCCTCACTCACATTAGGCTGTTTATTTAACAATGCTTCTATTGCAATCGCGCAACTGCCACAACGCATACCTTCTATCATGAAGATCGCGCTATTTTTCTTTGCGTCACGCTCTGGTGCAGTATTATCATCAATGGCGTTACTAATGTTTGCGCTAGTATGCATATTAAGGCTTACCAAACTCTGCAATGAGCTCATCAGACGTCCAAGGGACACGTTCACCAAATCGTGTTTTATGTTCATCCACCATAATAGGGTCTATCCTATCTGCGTTATTACCCCATTCACTGCGGATATACGTTAATACCGCGGCAATTTCCGCGCTTGACAATTTACCGCGAAAATAAGGCATTACACCGTTGTAAGTATTGCCTGCTACGACAATTGGACCCTGTAAACCATCCTGTAAAATAGACACGAGAATTGCTGAGTCCGCAAGCACCCATTCACTGCCGGCTAGGGGAGGAAACGCACCAGGAATACCCTGTCCAGTTGCTTGATGACAGGCACTGCACTGGATGCTGTAGATTGCACCGCCATCAATAAGCGTTGCGACATTTTCGGAATTGATTGCCGGCTGGATTGCCACTGAGCGACTATCGCCACCCTGCATGGGTTTACCAATTTGCCAAGCGTAATAGCCCACACCCCATATTATAAGGATGAGTATATAAACGAAGACAAGTTTGGGGACTTCGCGGACTCCTTCTTCTGGCTCGGGACCCTCGCGTTGGTGCGCGCGATATTTTTTTTCACTCATCACTTACTCCTCATCTATTTTAGCTTGTGGCAAGGTAGGTGCAGGATAAGTATGATCAAGTGACAACAAATACGCCACCAATGCCATGCCTTCTTCAGTGACTATCAGCTGCCCCGATCCGGGACCATAAGGAGGCGGCATATTCACAACCTTATCATTGGGGCCCGCTTTTTCAACGTGACGGAATAAAAAGCGATAAGGTGGCATTATGCTGCCTTTCATTACTGCTTGAGGGTTATATAAATGAATTAAATGCCAGTCTTCGCTGGGCTGGCGCGCACCTATATTGAACAAATCGGGTCCCGTGCGCATAGTGCCCATTAAGTGTGGCCAATCATTCGCATAATCACCGGGTACCGAGGGTCGTCCCCAGCCGCGATCTCTATCACCCGAGGCAAAGCTAGGATCTCGCGGTTGCTGGCTATGGCAATACATACAACCATTGGCAATATACGTTTGACGACCCATTAATTCTTGCTGCGTGTAGGGTTTTAGGCCGGGAGGGACGGCTTCTGCCGACATTTGTAAATACGGCATTACCACCAAGGTTAATGTGGCCAGCAGCAAAATAAACGCGGCTCCCATCATAATAGCAAGAACACGTGTCATTGCGATATCTCCTTAGTGCGAACACGAAATAGAGTGGGTCCTTGTGTCATCGCACCGCGACGTGACAACATAAAAATGAAATGCACTACAAATACAATATGACCCGCCACCATTAGGCCCCCTCCTAGTGAACGTGCCTGTAGATACGGAATTGTCATTTGGACTATTTCTAAAAACGGTGTTTTAGCATCCAGTAGTGCAAGGCCCTGCAGCCAACCTGCCGTCGTCAGAGATACGAAGTATATTAAAATACCTATCGCTACTAACCAAAAATGCAGGCTGATCATTCGCCGCCACGGCCACTCTCTATCGGTTAGTCTCGGCATTATGAAATATATGGCACCAAACAAGATAAAACTTAAAAAGGCATACATACCCAAGTGGGCGTGAGCTATGGTGTAATGCGTGAAATGGGTAATAACGTTAACGCTACGCAATGCCATCAGTGAACCTTGCAACGAGGTTGCGGTATACATAAGCGCCCCTATCCATACAAAGCGTAAAGTAGGTGATTCTTTAATACGACCAAAACTGCCCCACATGGTACCGTGATGATTAATCGCGACGGTTATCACGGGAATTGACATCATGACGCTGTGCACGATAGACAGCGTCACGAGCCACGTTGGAATGGGCCCACCAATAAGATGATGAATGCCTACTTGACTGTAGAATAACGCCAACGACCAAAACCCAATCAATGATAATTTATAGGAAATAATTGGGCGCCCTAGTATTTTGGGAATTATATAGTAAGCAATACCAATGCCTAATGGGGTAACCCACAATCCCAGCACATTGTGCGCAAACCACCAATTAACAGTGGCACCCGTAGCACCCGGAAATACCTTAGGTACATTTGCAATGAAAAAAAGGAACGGAAACCAAACTAAGGCCGCCAAAAAGTACCAGCTTGACACATACAGGTGTTCTACCGTTCGCCGTGCACAGGTAAGTAGTAAAGGCACTGCACATAGGGCACCGCCCAATACAAATAAAAAGTCAACTTGCCAAGGAAACTCCAACCATTCCTGGCCATCGGATAATCCAAAGTTGATGGCCCCCAAGCCCAAAATAACGCCAATATTCCAAATAATAGCGCCAGTGACTGCATAGGGAGTGCCACGCAAAGGCGTTTTAAATAGTCGTGGGACCAAAAACAGCACCGCTCCAATACCTGCCATTGATGACCAGCCATACACGACTGCATTCAAATGCATGGGCCGTATACGCCCAAATGTCCACCACTGGCTGTCTGCCATAAATTCTGGATAATGCATTTTAATAGAGGCAAGTAGTCCGTAAAAAGAACCGATTAATAGCCAAAAAACGGCTGAAGAAAGCCAAATAAGAACAGCAGGCTTGGATGATTGGTCCTGCACCCTGCGAGCAGTAAAGGCTTCTTTTGCAGCTTTGCTGTCACCTTTATACGCTGAAGTATCTTCTCGCGCTGGATCTTCACTATGGCCTTCTTCACCGGGTGTAAAAATAGTACGAGCCGCGTTTTGGCTATTGCTGAATTGATTAGTAGAAATAGACCAGATGAGTACCAGCAAACCCACGGTAGACAGTAAGAATGTGATAATAAGTAAAAGTGCTATGGTTGGTGTCATAGTGAACCTTATTTATTGTTATATCTGCACTTTTGAGCGGAATATTCGAGCGAGCTTGTTTTTATTAAACCCTTTGTGGAACTAAGATGCAGCTAAGTAATATGATGACACAAATGAATTTCAGACGACCGCTGCGTAGTAAGCAATGGCAGGTATACTTTAGTATAAATAAAATAGCAGAGTTTTTAAACTTTATATGTGCGCTAGCGCACATATAAAAAGGAAGGCTGCATGGCCCCACAAGGCGTGTTTAATCAGATATGCGTTATGCACGGCACAGTCAAGTCGCTTTTTATGCTTGCAGATTAAGGGATAATTGGCTCATAGCGTGTTAGCATAAGTACTTAAACGATCTGTTTCCGTTTTCACCACGCTGTAGCACTCGCAGCACAAGCTTTCAAGTTTGGTTCTGTCTTTTATCGTGATGTGCCCACGCTTGTAATCAATTACGCCTAGTTTTTGCAGCTTTCCGGCGGCTTCAGTAACCCCCTCTCTTCTTACACCTAGCATATTTGCAATCAACTCTTGGGTCATCGTCAGATCATCCGTGGTCAGCCGGTCGAGTGACAATAGCAACCATCTACAAAGCTGTTGATCAATAGAATGATGGCGGTTGCATACCGCCGTTTGCGCCATTTGTGCCATTAGTGACTGGGTATAACGTAACATTAAGGTACGCACCAAAAGTTCACTATTGAATTCGCTGCGTAGTGCAGCAGCAGGCAAGCTAAATGCATAACCTGCACTTTGCACAACCGCTTGATTTGGCGTACTCTCGCCCCCCATAAATACGGCAGTGCCAACTACGCCCTCATTACCTACCACAGATATTTCTGCTGATGAGCCATTTTCCATAACCGATAGCAAGGACACAATACTATTAGCCGGAAAATATACAGAAACAACATTCTGGCCCGATTCATATAAGACTTTACCTAAGGGCAATTTAACCAGCTTTAGTTGCGGGAAAAGTCGAGCTTTACTCTGCTCTGGAAATGCGCTTAGCAGTTTATTGTCGGTAGGTTTATTCATTAATTCCCTTTGTTGCATAAAATGTAAGCGAATTTTGGATGTGCTTTTTATAATAATAGCATAATAGGCATGCCTGTGGTATTGACAGCCTTTGGACAGTGCACTGTTTACAACGTTATTTGTTTAGCCCAAGTCACACCTTCAATAAAATTTACGTATTTAATTTTGGATAATTAGGTGTCTTTTGTAAGTGTTAATAGCCATGCGAAAACATTGACAAGACCGTTTTTCAAGGCCTGCTCTAGATAAAACTTGAATGTGTCCTCGTTTGTAAGTGATAAGACCCTCGTTTTGCAAAAAACCTGCCGCGATAGTAACCGCGCTGCGGCGTACGCCTAGCATTTTTGCTAAAAATTGATGGCTTAATTGGAGATCATTGCTTTGGGTGCGGTCTTGGGTCATTAATAGCCATTTTGCAAGGCGCTGCTTTACTTCATGAAAACTGTTGCAGGCAACGGTTTGAGACAGTTGTTGTATCAATACAAACAGATAGCGTTGGCTTAAGTCGCTCATCGTTTTACTACTATTCAAGCACTTAACAAACACGTCTGCATCCATTTGCAACGCGGTGCCCGTGCCCTGCACAATGGCCTTCATAGGTGCCTGCTTGCTGCCAAGGACAAGCGTTGCGCCCAGCATGCCTTCAGTACCAATTAAACCGATTTCTAAAAACTGCCCGTCAGAATTGTTAGCCAGAAGTGAAATAAAGCCTGTTATTGGAAAATAAACAAATTCTACTGTCTCATCGGCACAGCATAGCATTTCTCCAAACACTAAATCTACAAGCTTACATTGCTCTAAAACCCTCTGTTTATCACAATGCGGTAAGTTACTTAATAATTGATTGCTTATTTGTGTGCCGCGTGTTTCCGTCAATAGCTTCTCCAAATTCAAGATGCTTCGCTTGATCAACTCAAGGTTTACTTTTCAGTGGTGTTTGGCTGACTTGCGTATGCTGCAAATACCTAAACAACTCACTGTCGGTCGACAACACCAATGTTGTATTTTGACCCAGCGTTTGTTCGAAAGCCTGTAAAGAGCGCGTAAAGGAATAAAATGCGACGGCTTGTTCATTTTGATTGTAAGCAGAAGCATAAATAGCCGCGGCCTTGGCGTCAGCTTTACCTCGTATTTCGACTACCTCACGATAAGCTTCCGACTGAATTTTGTCCAAATCACGTTCTCGGTTGCCTCTTATGCGCGCTGCCTCGCCTTTGCCTTCTGACAAAAATCGCTCTGCTATTTGACGACGTTCACTTATCATCCGCTCGTATATTTTTGGCCTTACACTCTCATTATAATTAATACGCTTGAAGCGAATATCCATAAGTTCAATACCAAACACTTTGACTTTTTCTGCCGCTGCATCAAATATATCTTGCTCCACTACTAAGCGACCCTTGGTAATAGGTACCAAGCTACCAATATTCTGTTCTTTTTCAGCTTGCGTGAGTGATGCGTCTCGCAAAGGTTGGCGATCTTTCGTTGTGCGAATAATTTCAATTAACTCGTGCGTGGCTACCGCATTTCTGGTCTCACTACCAAAAATATCATCCAGTCTGGATTGGGCGCTACGCTCATCACCCAAGCGTAAAAAGTATTGTAATGGGTCGGTTACCTGCCAGCGTGCATAAAGACTTACCGAAATATATAACTTGTCTTTAGTTGGCATATCTGAGGGTGTGCCTTCCCATTCTAATACGCGCTTGTCTATAGAATTAACGTTTTGAATGAAGGGGACTTTAAGTTTAATGCCAGCATCTCTAATTGGTTCGCCTACAGGCTTGCCAAACTGCGTAATAACCACCTGCTCTACTTCATTTACGGTATACAAAGCGCTATATAATGTTAGTACCCCAAGTGCTGCTAAAATGCTGCTGCCTACTACTAAATAAGATTTCATGGTTTTTGACCTTCTATTTGTTGGCCTGCTAATGGTTGATTTTTGTTGGGTGTTAAATTTAATAACGGTAAAACCCCCATCGCTTGACTATCAATAATAATTTTTTCTTTAATGCTTGGCATAACCTCTGTCATTGTCTCTAGATATATTCGCCTACGAGTAACCTGGGGCGCCTTTTGATACTCATCAAATAAGGCATTGAAGCGCAATGCATCACCTTGGGCTTCATTAATACGCTTAATGCGATAGCCGTCGGCTTCCCTTATGCGTTGGTCGCGCTCGCCCTCTGCCAGCGGTATAATGCGGTTGTAATCTCGCCGTGCCTCGTTAATCAGCTTCTCTTTTTCCTGCTGAGCTTGGTTGACTTCATTAAAAGAAGCCTGCACCGGTACTGGCGGGTTAATATTTTTTAGCTGTACTTGGTCAATACTTATTCCCATTACATATTGACTAGAAAGCGCCTGCATCTTACGTAAGGCTTCAACTTCAATTTCTTGCCTACCGATGGTGATCACTTCATCGACGGTTCTATCCCCGACTACTTCTCGCATAACGGATTCAGATACATAGCGTAAGGTGCCTGCAGGATCGCGCACCTCAAATAAGTAATTTTTAGGGTCGGCTATGCGATATTGAATCACCCATTCCACCAGCGCGGTGTTTAAATCACCCGTTACCATTTGTGTTTCCTGTAACTGGTTTTCTCTTGGTGAAATATTTGGCGCAAATGAACGGATATTATTGTTAGGGTTAATATTTTGATAAGGATCTTCAGCCCCTGGGGTAGAAAAACCAAACTCTTGCTTTAGCTGGCGCTTAATGGGCACTGTAGTAACATGGTCAACCCCTAAGGGTATTTTCACATGCAAGCCAGGTGGCAAGATTTCTTGAAACTTACCAAACCTTAATACCACCGCAACTGAATCGCTGGGCACTGTGTATAGGGCGGTGTAGCCTGTAATAAGCAGCACTAACAAGACTGCAACTGTCAAGATAGTGCTAAATTTGCCACCCGGCAGCTTTTTATATTTTTGTAAGAGATTACTCGCGACTTTATCTATGTCAGGCGGAGTGTCTCTATCTTGGGATTTTTTGCTATTTTCATTTTGAGTGGAAATGATGTTCTCCTTTTCAAAAAATTAACACTATGGCAACACTGTTGCGCTACATAAGTGCGTTACGAACAAACAGATCCTAGCGTGATTACATGGACAGGTCTGTGCGGTACAACACCTAGTGTTTTTTAACTGAAATGTTGTGGTGGAATAATGGGAGACTTCAATAAAGGCTGTTCAGCAACTTTTACACAGTAAAGTAAGTGATATTGTGGGTAATTTCTAGCGTTCAGATGCAAATTTCAATGACTCAATGATTCAGATCAAGTTGGCATGAACAATTAAGCCTAAAATAAGGCAGTCCTTAGACTAATCATCAAGTTATACGAAAATGGATACAAAAATGAGGGTTTCTCTTATTAACACAGAAATTCAGACTTCACTTGGCAGCGCGTTTTTCAAACCCGCAATACAACGAGGTTATCACTATTTTTAGCGATCAAAACGCGCTAGAAAAAATGCTCGTAAACCACTTTATAGACTTATTTGTCGCTGCTTAAATGCCCGGCATGACTTAGAAGTTAAATTGAGACTTCACATAATTATGAAATATAGGAAGCATTTAAGTGATAGCCACTCAAAACATTCCCTAAAGCCGAGTTTACTTCCGATCGCATAAAATGCGTCACCTACTCGATGTTAGCCGAAGCGCTCTGGCACTCTAGCGACGCGCAAAGCCGTTAAAAGGCCACTAGCTAAGCCAATAATTAAGGAGATTTACCAAACCGATTTCTTCACTTATAAAGAGCCGGTGTCGTAGAAAGTATTTATTGAGTATGCAAAAAAGCGTTGCCCGCATCGATACCGGCTCTATAATCATGCTGTAAATCAATATCGGAACTGCCTAATAACTTACTTTGAAGAGTATCTTTGGCAAAAATTTGAAGGATCTCTACGTCGCTTGGAGGATCTTTAATAAAGGCGAGCTCTTTGTTATAAGCTTGCTCATGCTGAACAAGGTAATCAATGCTTTTCGGGCAATGCCCAGACATGTATATCCATGACTTTAATTTCTGTATCCAAGCAGACTGAGAGTGAATATCTGTATTCACTGTGCGAATAACGACAATTTTTCGCGCGCCACGGCGATAGGCTTCACTCACCGGCAAAGGCGCAGAAAGCCCGCCATCTAGGTAAAAGTCGGCTTGAGGATAATCATCGATTATACCGCAATTAGCCGATCTGTTAGTTAATCTAGGAGTCAGTTTAACCCCTTGCTTATATAAAAAAGGTAGTGCACTTGACGCTTTTAGCAGTTGGCGCCAGTGATCGCTATTGCCGTTTGGACGCAAGAAATAACCCTGCCTGTTGCGTGAGTTTGTTGTGGTAATGAATAGCTCTCGTTGCCCCAATGATTTCGTTGCTGCCGTAAAATCCAAGGCAAACTTGCCTTCAGTGGTTTTATCAAAGTACCAATCCAAATCGACAACATTACCCCCTGCTAAACCTCGACTCAGTTGGAAAAAACGCTTACGCCGCGATAATCCGCCAATTGCCCGTTTAGCATAGCCTTTTTGATGAGATAAAAAACTGGTTATATTTTGCGAACCCGCAGACGTACCAATAAATAAATCAAAAGGGTCGTAATCATTCTCTAACCACGCATCTAAAACACCCGCTGTGAATATTCCTCGCTGACCACCACCTTCAGCAACAAGCGCCATTTTACCATGTGCGGCTTCACAAGAAAAAATGGATGGTCTTGATGCTAAAGCGTTCATAGTGTTTGTCCTTCGTCGAGCTGAAAGCCACTTTTATATTAACCAATGGTGGCATTAATAATATAAGTTGGTCTGTACGCTAGAGCACCTACGGCGTTTTAATACACCACAGCTTAAGAAAGCCACATCTGAGGCATTATTTCAAGCACTTGCACTAAGCACAGTTTTAGCGTAAAAATATTCGCTAATATTGGCATCAGGTTTAGTTGCGGCATCCGTTTTAATAGCAGCATCAATACTGACGTCTACATCAATCACGTCGCTTGCATTTGGTATAAGCTGACGACCTGATGCACTTTGTGCAGTAGCAAACTCAAGCATTAAAATAAGTGTCGTAAGCTTAATTAAATATTCTTATAAATGAGTATGATAAAAAGATATGAAGTTAATATATGCAGCAAGGCTTTACCTGTGTTGCCTAATACTGTGCGCAGCAGTAGCCGTAAATTCCCCCTCGTTGAGCGCAGCAAACACCGCTGAGTCAAACAAACAGGAAATAGAGGTAAGCACCTATGAAGCTGATGGGGCAACACATGTAGTGGTAAAAACTCTTGTTCAGTTTTCCCCGCAGTACTTTCTAGCCTTAATGTCACATTCGAATGAAAATTGTTCGTGGATAGACAAATGTGTGTCGGTGACTATTTTTGATAATAAACATGCGGCAAAGAGAGTAATTCAGACCCACATCAATGCTCCGTGGCCATTTAAAGATCGTGACATGGTCGTCACAAGTCGCAGCGAATACGATGAGACAAGCAACACATTAACTATTTTCATAGAGGATGCCAGTAACAATATACCTCATCATCCAAATAGAATTCGGATGACAAACGTATACGGACAGTGGCAAATGAAGCCGTACAACGCGTTATTCGAGCTCAGCTACACTGGCACCGCTAGTCCCAATGGCAACATACCACAGTCATTTGCTTTGCGTTTTCTAAAAGAATCTACTCAACAAACGTTTGAAAACTTACAAGCGCTTGATCAAAAAAATTAAACAAATAAACCGTCAAAACAAAATAAAGAATGTTTATATTAAAAATTATTTTGTGTCAAGCTGCACAAAAACTTGCCTATCAGGCAATTAAGCCCCTTGCATAATTGACACTGGCCGCTCTGGATTTAAAACTGAAACCATATTGCTTTTAACATTGAGGCTGTGTGATGCAGTCCGTCATAGCACTGAACGCTTTGCTGGCTGAACAGGCTGTTGATATTACTTTGGGTATTGTTCATTTCGCGGCGTACGAGCCCTAAAGCCTTCGTACGCTGAAAATATTAAAAATAATGCGCATTCAAAGTCAAATGTGTAACTATTCTCGCAGCGTAACCCAGTAAAATAACCGGTGTCCATTTCAAATGGCCAGCAAAGGTATAGTATCCGCTAGCTTGACCCATTAATGCTACACCTGCTGCAGATCCAATTAAGAGAAAACTACCTCCAATCCCTGCGGTAAGCGTTATAAGCAAGCACTGCCCGTGCGACATTTCAGGTATCATCATCAGCCGCTGTTCAATCACGACTTTAGTCTCATCTTAATAATGGGAAAGTTCAATCAAGGCTTTTCATGCTACATTAGCTAATTATGCACAAGCAGGATATTTTAATGCGCTCAACCTCAATTGATGCCCTACGCGGTATCGCGATTTTGGGTATCTTATTCATGAATATTCCCCTTCACGCAAATATGTTGCTTGGCTATGTCTCATTCGAACCTATGCTTACAAGCGATAAATTGATTACCCTACTGTATAGCATATTTGCAGATGGCCGATTTAGAACTCTTTTTTGTTTGTTGTTTGGCGCAGGCTTGGCTATTCAATATGAATCCTGTATCACAAAAGGAATCGATACCACTGTCTTCTTAAAATCCAGGCTACATTGGCTAATGTTTTTTGGCCTTATCCACGGTGTATTTATCTTCGGTGGAGACATCCTAATGCTCTATAGCCTATCGGGTCTTCTTTTAATTAGGGGTCTGACATTAGACACTGAAGCGTTATTGCAAAAAGCACGTAAATTTTTAATTATTGGCTGCACAATAATATTACTGATAGCCGCAGCCACTCTTATTTTTGCCGATATGAATGAACAGGTGGTAAGAGGTACACAAGAATACAAGGAGTCTGTAGCGCTTTGGCAGGGCAATTATTGGTATCAAACGATGATTCACGCTGGTTTTTCTTTAGGAATAGTGATTTCTTCACCTTTGTTTATTTTGTGGCAAACACTGGGGCTTATGTATTTAGGTTGCTATCTCTACCGAGTAGGATTTTTTACACAAGGTTTTAGCCAACCTGCCTTCATAAAAGTGGCTAGCCTTGCGCTTATTAGTACTGCCTTATGTATTGCGCCTCAGATTTTAATGGACAATATCGCCTCTGAAATTATACCGTTAATATCAAGTCTCTCTGCAGTATTTATGGCTTTAGTGTACGCGCACGTTGTTGTTAAACTTTGTCAAACAAAGAGTACCGCTGTAAATGCCTTAGCCGCTATAGGCAAAGTCGCCTTTAGCTTGTACATTATGCAATCTATCTTTATGGGTCTTTTACTGCGCTGGATAATGCCTGAGTTTAGTATTACTGCTAGTCATGTTGATTATTTGCTACTAGTGTTAGTCTATGCAGTTATTCAGATATTGATGGCGACGCTCTACTTGCGCAAATATGAACAAGGACCTTTAGAACTACTTTGGCGTAGGCTCTATAACAAAGGTTTTAAAAAAAAGCGTTAAGCCCAATGATGAGCTGAAGAATTGACGCCAGCCAAGTAATTATATTCGCCCAAGCAATCACTCCTTTGGAGGGTATACAGGGATCATCTAGTAATCCCAAGTCATTGGAAAATAGTACGCTTTACCCACTTTTTCATCAAAGACAATGTACCAAAAGCTTTGTCAACGCACTACAACAACGCAAAAGGCGTGATTAGCCAAATATGCGTTATATGCGAAATGCGTAAAATTGCGACCGAGCTTACACTACAATTTATTGCACCTGTGCATTAACAATTTTTCATGTAAATACTAGGCTTAAACAGATATCATAGAGACACGGTTTTACATATATCTATATGTATGAATTCTCATTTTTAGCCAATAGGTCGTGCTTGTGCGTTCATCTAAGTCTCCTGCCAATGAAGAACTTGGTTTTAATTTTCGTGTATTAAAAAAATTGTGGCCTTTTATAACAGAATTTAAAGGTCGAGTGTGGCTCGCCATAAGCTGCTTAATTGGGGCTAAAATAGCCAGTGTTATTCTTCCTTTCACCCTTAAACATATTGTAGACAACCTCAATTTAGACACCCCTAGTGCGGCAATATTGGCTGTGGTTTTGTCGCTTATTATCGCTTATGGCGCACTGCGCTTAGCCAACGTGCTATTTGGTGAAATTAGAGATACGCTGTTTGGTCGTGTTACCGAGCGTGCCATGCGGCGTGTAGGCCTTAAAGTCTTTAACCACTTGCATAAGCTTGATTTGAACTTTCACTTATCGCGCCAGACGGGTGGCTTATCAAGAGACATTGAACGCGGCACCAGCGGCGTGAGTTTTTTAATGCGCTTTATGGTATTTAACATTGTCCCTACCCTGCTGGAAATATCTATGGTGGTAGGTATTTTGTTCTACAACTACGGCTTTACTTTTGCCGGCGTTATTGTGATAGCGGTAGTTACCTACGTTGGCTTTTCGGTTAAGGCTACCGACTGGCGCACTAAGTACGTAAAAGAGCTTAATCAGGCCGACAACACCTCTACTACGCGCGCCGTAGACAGCTTGCTTAACTTTGAAACGGTGAAATACTTCAACAACGAGAAGTACGAAGCAGACCGTTACGACACTGGCCTGGCGAATTGGGAAAACGCACGACGTAAAAATCGTTTATCGCTGTTTGCGCTAAACGGCGGCCAAGCGCTTATTATTGCTATTGCCATGACCAGCATGCTGGCGCTGGCCTCAATTGAAGTAAGCAGAGGCAATATGACCATAGGCGACTTTGTGCTGGTAAACGCGTTTACTATGCAAATATTTATGCCGCTTAACTTTTTAGGTTTTGTATACCGTGAAATCAGAGGTTCATTAACCAACATAGAAAACTTATTCACACTGCTTGAACAAGCGCCTTTAATTGTAGATGCCGACAATGCTAATGAACTGGTGGTGACGCACGGCGAAATCAGATTTGAAAATGTGTGCTTTTCGTATCACCCCGAACGTATTATTATTGAAGACTTATCATTTACGATTAAGCCCGGTACTAAAGTAGCCGTGGTAGGGGAAAGTGGGGCTGGCAAATCAACCTTGGTGAAACTTTTATTTCGCTTCTATGACCCTACCAAAGGTGCAATATACATTGACGACCAGCAAATTAACGGTGTTACCCAAGATTCGTTACGCAAGCATATTGGCATTGTGCCACAAGACACAGTTTTGTTTAATGACACCCTGTATGAAAATATTAAGTATGGCCGCCCCGATGCCACTGAAGCAGAAATAAATCAGGCAATAAAACTTGCGCATTTGCACGACTTTATTGCACGACTGCCCGACAAGGAGCAAACGCAGGTGGGCGAACGCGGTTTAAAGCTCAGCGGTGGCGAAAAACAAAGAGTGGCGATAGCCCGGACTATTTTAAAACGCCCGCCTATTATGGTCTTTGATGAGGCTACGTCCTCTTTAGACTCGCAGTCTGAGCAAGCTATTTTAGGTGCTCTGCAGGAAATATCAAAAGGCCACACAAGCTTTGTGGTCGCTCACAGACTATCGACTATTATGGATGCAGACAACATTTTAGTCATGTCGCAGGGGCGTATTCATGAACAAGGGAGCCATGACGAACTGCTGGCTAAAAATGGCTTTTATAAACGTTTATGGACGGCGCAGCAGCAAAAGTTGAGCACACACGAACAGCTCTTACTTGATCGTCAGGCCAGCTTAAGCACCTAGCCACAATAAGCTAAGCGAACCCGTGCATAAAAAAAGGAAGTAAGCGATAAAGTTTTAATACACCTTATCACTTACTTCCTTTTTAAATAGCTAGCTTATTTCTTAAGATGATCAGCCACTAAAAACGCCATCTCAAGTACTTGATCTGCATTTAAGCGCGGATCGCACTGAGTTTTATAGGCCTGAGCTAAGTCGGCATCGCTAATTTGGTATGCACCGCCGGTACATTCGGTGACATGTTGTCCCGTCATTTCTAAATGGATCCCGCCGGCGTGAGTGCCTTCGGCTTTATGCGCATCAAAAAACTGCTTTATTTCGCTCAAAATAGCATCAAAATTACGCGTTTTATACCCGCTTGAGGCTTTAATGGTATTGCCATGCATTGGATCTGAACTCCACACAACGTGGCGACCTTCTTGCTTTACGCGGCGCAGTAAACGCGGTAAGTTTTTACCTAACATGCCAGCGCCCATGCGCGTGATTAACGTTAAACGACCCGGGATGTTGTTAGGATTTAGCGCGTCGATAAGCTTTATTAGCTCATCTTCTTGCATAGTAGGTCCTATTTTCACCCCAATAGGATTGTTTATACCGCTAAAAAACTCCACATGAGCATGGTCTAGCTGGCGCGTTCGCTCGCCTATCCATAGCATGTGGGCTGAGCAGTTATAAGGCTTACCGGTTAGCGTATCGATCCGCGTAAGCGCCTGTTCATAGTTCAATAACAAGGCTTCGTGCGAGGTATACAAGCTAGTTTCATGTAGGGCTGCGTTTGACTCCTTATTAATACCAATGACGTCCATGAAAGAAAGCGTGTCTTGAATACGATCTGCAATGTCTTGATAGCGCTCTTTCAAGGGATTATTTTCTAGAAAGGCCATGTTCCAGCGGTTAACTTGATGCAGGTCGGCAAGGCCGCCTTGTGCAAACGCGCGTAATAAGTTAAGCGTAGATGCGCTTCTAAAGTAAGCATCTAGCAATCTATTAGGATCAGGCTCTCGCGCTTGGGCAGTAAACGCCATGCCATTTATAATATCGCCGCGATAACTAGGCAGCTCAACCCCGTTTATTACTTCGGTGTCGGTCGAGCGAGGCTTGGCATACTGGCCAGCCATTCTAGCCACTTTAGTCACCGGACATCTACCAGCAAAGGTAAGCACAATAGCCATTTGCAGAATGACTTTAAAGGTGTCGCGGATCTTCGGCGCATTAAAATCATCAAACGATTCTGCGCAGTCGCCGCCCTGCAGTAAAAACCCTTTTCCTTGCGATACGTCGCCTAGCTGCTTATATAACTGACGGGTTTCTTCGGCGAAAACTAAGGGCGGGTAACTTGCTAATTTCTGCTCTACGTCTTTAACTAATGCTTTATCTTGGTAATTCGGTTGCTGTAGTATTGGCTTGTTGCGCCAACTATCCATACTCCACTGACTCACGATTATTTATTCCTTCATAGGGTAGATTTAATGCCAAAGCGCGGGTAAACACACTGTTAGGCTATTGGTAATATACTAAAAAACGCTAAATAGTATCACATTCATTCATTAAATGGATTGATTAGGCGCGCTTACAATATATTTTTGAGTGTTATGCTCGTTTACAATTTGCACAAAGCTATGATCGAAAATTGTTTGTAAATTATCTAAGCGCATCACCTCGTTTGTAAGGCCCTGAAATACAAGTTGCTGTTCTTTTAACAGGCCTATGTGACTTGCATACTGCCGGCTAAGATTAAGATCGTGACTGGTCATAATAACCGTATTGCCCATTTCACACACGTGCTGCAGTAATGACAATATTGCGCACTGATACTTTACATCAAGGTGGCTTATAGGCTCATCTAACAGAATAAGGCCTTCGCCTTTTACTATAGCGGACCAAATTTGACATAAATTACGCGCAATATGGAAACGTTGCTGCTGCCCACCTGAGAGGGTAGAAAGTGGTTTATGCAATAAAGATGCAATGTGTAAGTGCTCTTCTATTTTTCTGGGTATATGCGTACTATTTGTATAAAAATGCAGTAATTGAAACAGCGGAATATCAAACTCACTTTGCTGTTGTTGATGCAAGAAACAGCGGATTGTGGCCAGTTGCGCTAAAGAATGTTCAGCCAGCGGAATGTCGCCTAGTGTCAACACGCCATGTGTGGGTGTTTCGATGCCAGATAGAAGTAAAAGTAAACTGGATTTGCCGGCCCCGTTTGGACCAAGTAGATGCCAGCACTGACCTTTATTAATGCACATACTGACTGTTTTAACTCGCGCCTGCAAAGTCACGTTTTTAAGCTCATACGACGAGCCAATAGTAGAATTTATTAACACATTAGCTGCCTATTTTCCTGAATATTTGCATTGTTTTCGAAATGTTTTATGCCACCCTAGGCTAAACTAGATAAATTTGAAGAGGTTTCGTCAGCAAAATTGCCTTTATCTATGAGCGCTACCTTAAGTCCCTTGCGTGCAAGACTAGCCGCTGACACAGCGCCATTTATGCCCGCACCTAAGATAAGTGCGTCAAATCCATGTTTAGCTAGTTTTTTAATATTTGTTTGCCGCTGTAGCATTTAAAGTGGTACCTCGTTAATTTGTATGATAGTAATCATTTCGTTTAGTATAGTATCGAAGATTCTACATGCAACTTATAAGAGTATAAAATGAAGGATTAGTGTTGCGCGCTAATCACAATATCTAGCTTCGTGCTATAAAAGATTAATTAATTAATGAGACGCTAAAAATTCAGTCCTAAAAATAGAATAATAAAATGAGATTAAGATATGAGTAATACTGGCATATTATCAATAGATCAAGGCACCACCTCGAGCCGCGCCATTGTGTTTGCGCTAAATGGCCATCAAATTGCCAATGCTCAGCAAGAGTTTACTCAGCATTATCCCGCCAATGGTTGGGTGGAACACGACGTTGAGGAAATTTGGTCTACTACCCTAGACAGTTGTAAAACCGTGATTTCTCAGGCCACTAATAAAGGTGTTGATATTGCCTGTATTGGTATCACTAATCAGCGTGAAACCACTGTAGTGTGGAACAAAGACACTGGCAAAGCTATACACCCTGCTATTGTTTGGCAAGACCGACGAACCGCTGGGTATTGCGAATCGATAAAAGATAGAGAAGCCATGGTTAATTCAAAAACGGGCTTGCTCTTAGACCCTTATTTTTCAGCTAGCAAAATAAAATGGATCTTAGATGAAGTACAAGGTGCGCGGCGTTTAGCTATTAAAGGCAAGCTTGCTTTTGGTACCATCGATAGCTTTTTAATTTGGCGTTTAACCAATGGTAAAGCTCACGTCACCGACGCTACTAACGCTAGTAGAACTAACTTATTCAACATTCATACTCAACAATGGGATGAAGATTTACTTACATTATTTGATATTCCACCTTGTATACTGCCTGAAGTGCTCGACTGCGCAGCTGAGTTTGGTACCTGCGACCCAAGTATATTAGGCAAAGACTATCGTATAACCGGCGTGGCGGGCGACCAGCAGGCAGCGCTTGTTGGCCAGTCGTGCTTTTCTCCAGGGGATTTAAAAAGTACCTATGGCACGGGCTGCTTTGCTTTACTAAACACCGGTGACACGCCCGTTTCGTCAAGCCACAAATTACTCACCACCGTAGGATACAGACTTAATGGCAAAACAACATATGCGCTAGAAGGCGCTATTTTTACAGCTGGCGCTAATATTCAGTGGCTACGCGACGGCATTGGCGTGCTGCAACATGCTAAACAAAGCCAAGTATTGGCAGAGTCACTCGACTACGATCACGGCGTATTTTTAGTGCCAGGCTTTGCTGGACTAGGCGCACCGCACTGGAATCCAAATGCAAGAGCAAGTCTTTTTGGTATGACACGAGCAACCGGCCCCGCTCACTTCGCGCGCGCTGCTCTTGAAGCGGTATGTTACCAATCCCACGAACTACAAACCGCCATGAGAAAAGACGGCGTGAGCTCAAATAACGTCTGGGTAGACGGCGGCATGGTGGCCAATGATTGGCTCTGTCAATTCTTATGCGACATATTACAAGTAGAAGTGCAACGACCCAAAATAATGGAGTCGACCGCTTTAGGCGCCGCATTCTTAGCCGGACTGCAAGCAGGCATCTATGAGTCTTTAGACGAGATTAGCGCTGTGAAAACCGTCGATAGAGTATTCATCCCAGAGCTAGGCGATAAAACCCGTCAACGCTTGCTGAAAAAGTGGGCACTGGCGGTTAAAGCAACTCTGGCCTTTGCTGAATAAGCCCATTAGTTTTTCTTCCCAAACAGCACATAAATAAACATTGGGGCACCTATGCTTGCGGTTAGCATAGACAACGGCACCGAAGTGGTAAAGGCGTATTCGTTTATAAGCGCGCACAGCGTAATTACGATAGCACCTAGCAAACCCGAATATAAAAACACCTGTGAATTGTCATAGCCGTGAAGCCTTCGCACAGCGTGGGGTACAAGCAGACCTAAAAAGGCAATAGAGCCGGCAATTGACACGCTCAAGCCCACCAGCAGTGCTACTAAAATGAATACTTTGGTCTGTAAGGCTTTCGCCTTTACGCCTGCCGTAAGCGCAGCATGTTCTCCTAAATATAAGGCATTTAGCTTAGGTGCACTTTTTGCCAACATGAACAGTCCAAATGCCATAATAGGCAGCACCAAACTTAAGCTTTTATAGTTGGTATACTGCAGTGACCCCATAAGCCAGAAGGTTAAACTTTGCAGAGCTTGAGGCGGTGCAACTAAGTAAATCCAGCCGACTAGCGCACTGAACGTGGTCGAGATAGCAATACCCGCTAAAATGAAACTAGACACGCTATGACCAATTTTTTTAGCCACCGCATATATTAATGCTCCTGATAAACAAGCCCCTACGAAACACAAGGCAGGTAATAAGTAAATACTGTGGGTATAGAGAGTTTGGTTTGGTATAACGCCCAAGCTACTAACAAACACCAAAAATAGCGCCGCCATCAAGCTAGCACCACTTGAAATACCAATAATACCAGGGTCTGCTAGGGGGTTGTTAAGATTAACTTGAAGCGCAGCCGACGCCACTGAGATTGAGGTGCCTACCGCAATGGCCGTTAGCAATATAGGCAATTTAATGTGGAATACGATATACCACTCAAGCTGCGTGTTGCCAGTGACTAAGGCGGGCACCAAGTACAAGGCTGCGACTATTACCAGCGCTAGGCTATACTTTAACCATGCAGGCAAAGACAATACTTCTTAACTTTATGCTGATGCTCTTCGGGGGATTTACGCTTTAATTCTCTAACATTAGACTTGCCCATGGCAATAATGTAGTCAAGTTTCCCGAAATCTTCTACACTCACCCGGCGACACTTCAACGAGCTTAGGGCATAATTACGCCGCTGAGCAAGCTGCCGAGAACGCTTGTCTGGCGCCACCCCGTTGTGGAAACCGGCGGTACCAGCAGAGTCAAGGTGCACGTTAAAACCCTGGCGCTTGGCTTTGTCGCCAAACATACCTTCGGCGGTAGGAAAACGACAAATATTACCCAAACAAACGAATAAAACCGAGACAGTAGAGTGAAGCACTAAAAAGATCCGTCTATGCAATAATTAATGACCAAAAGTATACTAGAGATCACCATGGCTTGCATTAGTCTGCATATTGTTATTTTTTTGTCGTTTTTCTTTTACGCGCTTTTCGTTAACGTGTTTATCGTGAACGTTGTCGACCGCGTTGCCCATATAAACGCCTTAATTGAGCGCTTGAAAAAGTAGTGTAAAGCTACATATATACTATAGCGGTAAAGATGGTAAGCCTGATTAATATAAATCATTATTTGGAGAGTTTAGTTTCATGAATGTATTAATGCTAAGTAGCTCACGCTTTGGTGAATATGATTATTTAGCCTACGCCGAGTCGTGGATAAACGAGCATTTAGGCGCTGTAAAAAATGTTCTTTTTATTCCATATGCGGGGATAACCATGGGCTGGGACGCCTATACTGTTGCAGTACAAAGCGCGCTTCAGCATTTGAAGGTGACTGGCATTCACGAAAGTGATAATCCTAAAATGGCGATTCAAAATGCCGAGGCAATATTAGTGGGCGGTGGTAATACCTTCAACCTGCTGCACTTGCTGTATGAGCATGACTTAATTGACGCCATAAAACACAAGGTTGAACAAGGTACGCCTTATATAGGCTGGAGCGCAGGCAGTAATATTTGTGGCTTGAGCATTCGTACCACAAACGATATGCCCATTATTGAACCAAAGTCGTTTGACGCCCTACACTTTGTAAATGCGCAGTTAAATCCTCATTATACCGACTATGTTGCGCCTAACTTTCATGGTGAAACGCGTGACCAGCGTTTAGCTGAATTTTGTACACTACAACCAACAGTGCCGGTGTTAGCTATTCGCGAGGGCAGTGCCCTGCTTATTAGAGATAACAAATTAAGGCTGCTTGGTGAGCTAAATGGCTTTGTGTTTGCTTCACAAGAAAAAATTTCGCTCGATAACACGCAGGACTTAACGGAATACCTTTAAAAATGAGTCTATCAGCTTAGTACATTGTCAACATAAATGGCTATATAATCTGCACTATAGGGTAAATATTGAACACACCAAAGCATAAGCAAATCACTAACCAGAGCGCAAAAACCACATCAATGTCTAATATAGAGTTTGATAAGCGTCATATTTGGCATCCTTATACCTCATCTAATAATCCTTTACCTTGCTATGAGGTGGTAGGCGCAAGTGGCGTGCATATTGAGCTTAGCACAGGCGAAAAAATAGTAGACGGCATGTCTTCTTGGTGGGGTGCTATTCATGGCTATAATCACCCCGTATTAAACCAAGCCGCTAAAAATCAGCTCGATAAATTTTCTCATGTCATGTTTGGCGGACTTACCCATCAGCCTGCGGTCGACTTATGTAAAACCCTTATTGATATTACACCGCTAGGTTTGAATCGCGTATTTTTGGCCGACTCAGACTCGGTGGCGGTTGAAGTGGCGATTAAAATGGCCATGCAGTACTGGGCCTGTCAGGGTCGTGAAACTAAGAATAAGGTATTAGCTTTGCGAAATGGCTATCATGGCGATACTTTTGCCGCAATGTCGGTGTCGGACCCTATAAGCAACATGCATTCTTTATTTAAAAATAGCCTTATAGAACACTATTTTGCGCCTGCACCACAAACGCAATTTAATCAACGTTGGAACCCAGATGAGATAGCGCCGCTGCGCGATATTTTAGATGAACACCACGCCAGCATCGCCGCGCTTATTTTAGAGCCTATTGTGCAAGGCTCTGGCGGCATGCGCTTTTATCACCCAGAGTATTTAAAAGCCTGTCGTCAGCTGTGTGACCAGTACGACGTCTTGCTAATTTGCGATGAAACAGCCACAGGCTTTGGGCGCACAGGCAAATTATTTGCCTGTGATCACGTTAACGTTACACCTGACATTATGTGTTTGGGCAGCGCCATTACTGGCGGCTATATGGCGCTAGCAGCAACCTTATGCACTAACGATGTTGCCCAAGGTGTGTGTGAAGGAAGTCCCGGAGTATTTATGCATGGGCCTACCTGTATGGGCAATCCATTAGCCTGTGCAGTTGCAAATGCGAGCATCGCGTTTTTGTTAAACGCTGATTGGGAATTACGTGTAAACAACATATTTGAGCAACTTAGCGAAGAGTTGATGCCGCTAAAACAACACATCGCCGTGTATGACGTGCGGACATTAGGTGCAATCGGTGTGGTTGAAATGAAGCAAGCAGTAGATGTTGCCGCCATTCAAAAAGTATGTATACAGCATGGTGCTTGGATAAAACCGTTTGGCAAACTTGTGTATCTTATACCGCCATTTATATGCAGCAAAACGGATGTTACCACCCTCACAAATGCGCTTAAAAAAGGCATTGAAGCGGCTTGTTAACAACGTCGGTACCTTTTGAAGTGAATTCGCTTCACAATGCGCTATGTTTCGCTGAACTGGGACGCACTTAGATGGCTTAAAGATTTCAGCACGCGAAGCTATTGGGATTACGCTGTCTTTATTCCGGTGATAAATTCGGGCCTAGCGTAACGAAATAAAATAAGCGAGCCGGCTAACAAAGCCCATGCAAATACATTAATCCCCAACACTGCTCGATAAAAAGTATCGTTACTACGGTTCATCTTGCGTCTGTCTTCGAAGCTGTCAAGCATACGCAAACTGCTTTCACCTATAAGCTTGGACGCATCATTTCTATTCGGCATTTTTATTCAGCATATTGTTTATACGGTAGTGTCAACAACGATTGAGTACAGTATACTATTAGTAATAAGGAGAACGGCAACTATATTACGCAAAGCGTTTGTTGCTTATATAACTTACCTTGTCTTTCGGCAAAAAATCAATAGCTTGAATAAATCTATGGAGAATAATATGAGTAAAGCCCCAGTCGCCGACGTACTGGCTGGTAAATTTGAGGTTGGCAGTACTATCAGCGTACAGGGATGGGTGCGTACCAAACGTGATTCTAAAGCCGGTCTTTCTTTTATTGCCGTGCACGACGGCAGTTGTTTTGACCCCGTACAAGTAGTCGCATTAAATAGCCTTAGTAACTATGAAGACATCCTTAAACTCACCACAGGCTGCTCGCTTGTCGCAACGGGTATTGTTAAGCAGTCCGAAGGTAAAGGCCAAGCAATAGAAATTGAAGCAAGTGACATGCAAATAGTCGGTTGGGTAGAAAATCCAGACACCTATCCTATGGCCGCCAAGCGCCACAGTATTGAGTATTTGCGCGAACACGCTCATCTGCGCGCACGCACCAACCTTATTGGCGCGGTTACACGCGTTAGAAACTCACTGTCTCAAGCAGTACACCGCTTCTTTCACGAGCGTGGCTATCTGTGGATAAGCACACCCATTCTAACCGCTTCTGACACAGAAGGCGCAGGAGAAATGTTTAGAGTCTCCACGCTTGACATGCAAAACTTACCCTTGACCGACAAAGGCCAAGTAGACTACAGCCAAGATTTTTTTGGTAAAGAAACCTTTTTAACCGTGTCGGGCCAATTAAACCTTGAAACCTACTGCACCGCCATGTCAAAAGTATATACCTTCGGACCTACTTTCAGAGCTGAGAATTCTAACACCAGCCGTCATTTAGCTGAATTTTGGATGATAGAGCCAGAAGTGGCTTTTGCCGATTTAGCCACTGTTGCCCAATTAGCCGAAGATTTACTAAAGTATGTGGTAAACGCGGTGCTTGAAGAGCGCGCTGATGATATGGCCTTTTTCCAGCAGCGGGTCGACAAAGACGTACTAAAGCGCTTAACCGCCCTGACTTCTTCTGAATTTGTGCGCATGGACTATACGCATGCCATTGAAATACTGCAAAACTGCGGCAAAAAATTCGAATACCCAGTGCAGTGGGGCGTTGATTTGCAATCTGAGCATGAACGCTACTTGGCCGAAGAACATGTTGGCGCACCTATTATTATGCAAAACTACCCGAAAGACATTAAAGCCTTTTACATGCGCATAAACGATGACGGTAAAACAGTTGCTGCGATGGACGTCTTAGCACCTGGCATTGGTGAAATCATTGGTGGCTCGCAGCGTGAAGAACGCCTTGATGTATTTGATCAGCGCCTTAAAGAAATGAATTTAAATGCCGATGATTATGCATGGTACAGAGATTTACGCCGCTACGGCACCGTGCCTCATGCTGGCTTTGGTTTAGGCTTTGAACGTTTGGTGGCCTATGTTACTGGCGTACAAAACGTGCGCGATGTCATTCCTTTTCCAAGAACGCCAGGTAATGCAAATTATTGATTAGCGCTGGTAGTTAGCTGCTTATTGCAGATACCCTTGGTTTATAACGTGAGTAAACAACTAAAGAAGCTTAGCCAAGAGGCGTAGATAATTTCTACGCCTTTTTCATGTATAAAACAGACCGTTTGAAATAATAAATATTTCGTTACATTTGGCACATAAATTAGACACACATTGCGCGTACACTAGGCCATAGTATAAAAATTATCTTATTATGCGCTACAGGAAACATAAAAATGAAATCCGTGTTGATAAAAATAGCAGTACTTCTTGCCATGTTAGCCATTGGCTTTGGCATTATGGGCCTGATTCATGTAGTCGCCGAAGAGACTGAGGAGGAAAAACCGGTAGATAGCCGACCTGTCGTCAGCGTAGAATTATTGACGCCCATAGACCATCAGGTTGAAATAACCAGTTTTGGTGAACTGACGCCGCTAGAGAGTACTCAGCTTTCAGCGCAAGTAAGCGGCGAAGTGCTCAGCTGGAACGAAAACTTTATAGCCGGCGGTGTGGTAAAGCGCAATGAAATTTTATTTACCATAGAGCCAGATACATACGCAGCTGCGGTGCTGCAAGCTGAAGCGCAAATTTCCTTAGCGCAAGCTACACTCACCGAAGAACTCGCCCGCCAGCAGGTAGCAAAACGTGAAGCGCGTAGTTTGCAGCAAAGCCAAGTAAGCGATCTTTACCTGCGCAAGCCCCAAGTTATGAGCGCCCAAGCTCAGTTGAAATCGGCACAAGCCTCTTTATCCATCGCCAAACGCAACTTAGCCAAGACACAAGTACGTGCACCCTACGACGCCCTCATCATTTCTAGAGACATCGGCACCGGCCAGTTTGTGAGCGCAGGCACGCAGGTTGCGTATCTTAATAATGTTGAAACCGCCGAGGTAATTATTCCCATTGCAGGTTTTGACAGTGCGTTTATTCAAGACGATTTAAAAGACACTTCAGCCACCATAAGTACGCAGGGTCGCAGCAGTATAATTCGTGAAGGTATGGTGAACCGTAATTTAGGCGTGGTTGATCAAAACACTCGCATGCAGCACTTAGTGATCCGCATAGAAGACCCTTACGGCTTAGAAAATAATTTACCCAGCATTAAATTTGGCACCTATGTTCAAGTACGCTTTGCTGGAAAAACCTTGAAAGACGTCTTTAAAGTGCCTCAGTCTTTGGTCAATAAACGTAAAATTTGGCTGGTAGACAGCAATAACAAGCTAGAATCTCATAGCGTAGAAGTTATCCGCGAAGAAGGCACATTTTTCTTTATAAGCAGCGGTGTAAACGAGCGCGACCGCTTAGTTAAAAACTTACCTGAATATCCGCAAAACGGCATGGAAGTAAAAATAATCGAAGTCCCAAGCGCGCTAAATGCCAGCCTTGTGTTACATAATGGCAGCTTTGACCCTGCCACAACGGCACAATAAGGGGCACTAATATGAATTCAAACACACCATTACCTCAAGCGGATTATTCTAAAACGGGCGGTGGCATAATAGGCTACTTTGCACGAAACCCGGTCGCGGCAAACCTAATGATGCTGATGATCATTTTGCTAGGTACTTTCAGCTACTTCACTATTCAAAAACAGATGTTTCCGAGTATTGAAATTAATTATATAAATGCCTTTATCAGCTACCCAGGCGCTTCTCCAAAAGAAATAGAAGAATCTATCACCATAAAGATTGAAGAAGCCACCAAAGATTTAACCGAAATTAAAAAGAGCGTCGGCCGTTCCTTTCGCGGTGGTGGCCGCGTTACCATGGAAATTAATCCAGATGAAAACCTGACTGACGTGCTCAACAAAATACAGGCCAGAATAGACAGCATTGCCACCTTTCCTGCGGCTATGGAGCCTATCACAGTTTCGCAAGTGCAGTTCGAGCAGCCCGTTATGGAACTGTCTCTTGTTGGCGATATTCCCCTTACTGATTTAAAACCCTTAGCCAAGCAAGTAGAAGATGAATTACTCGCGCTAGCCAACGTGCAACTAGCCAGCGCAAACACCCCAGCGGATGAAATTGCAGTAGAGATTCAACCTGAAATGCTGCGCAAATACGATTTGAGCATTAGCGATATAACGCAGGCAATAGCGCGCTATTCAGCCAATTATTCTGCTGGGCAAATAAATACAGACTCGGGCACTATTGCGGTACGGGTAGAAAATCAATTCTACAATGGCGAAGAATTTGCCGATATTCCAGTAAAAATAGGCGCTAATGGCGCTCGAGTATTACTCAAAGACGTGGCCACTATTTACGATGGTTTTGAAGAAGGTGAGCGCTACTTCAAATTTAATGGCATGAACGCGATGTCTATTCAGGTAAATGCTACGCGCTCGCAAAACATAATCCCGGTGGCAAATTCGGTCCAGGCGTATATTGAAGCGCGCAATAAAACATTGCCCAACGGCGTGGAAATAAAAGTCGTCGTGGATTTCACCTATTACTTAAACGGTCGTTTAGACATGATGCTAAACAACTTAACCCAAGGCGCTTTTTTAGTCTTTATTATGCTGGCGATTTTCTTGCGCTTTAAGCTGGCTTTTTGGGTCATGATTGGCCTACCTGTTTGCTTTTTAGGCGCTATGGCGCTAATGCCGATGATAGGTGTCACTATCAATATTTTATCACTTTTTGCCTTTATAATGGTACTTGGAATAGTGGTAGACGATGCCATTGTAATAGGTGAAAGCGCCTACACCGAAATAGAAAGTAAAGGCAACAGCGTACACAACGTTATTATGGGCGCTAGGCGCGTTGCCACACCCGCAACGTTTGGGGTACTTACCACCATGGCGGTATTTGTTCCGGTGCTGTTTAGCTCAGGCCCTTCCGCTGACTTTTTCTACAATATTTCAGCGGTAGTGATTTTATGCTTGGCTTTTTCGTTAGTAGAATCAAAACTCATTTTGCCGGCGCACATCGCCTCCTCAACCTTCAAACCCCTACCTGAAAATAGCTGGCGCACAAGGTTTAATAAGCGATTTTTCGGTTTTATAAACGGCCCCTATAAAAACTTTGTAAAATATTGCACTGAATATCGCTGGTTCACACTGGTATTTTTCATGCTTATGCTGGCGATTGCTTATCAGTTAATTGCCACAAACGTAGTGCGCGTGGTGCCCGAGCCTAGCGTACCTCACGATTTCCCCAGTATTAGTATTGAAATGAGTGAAACTATTTCAGATACCGAGACCATTGAAGCACTACAGACCATAGAGCGGGTTATTTTAGAGGTGGAAGCAGAAATAATTGAAGAGTTCGGCAGTCCCATGGTGCGCGACCTTATGGTATATAATCAGGGCCGCAACGAAGGCCAAATACTGGCGCCGCTGGTAGATGAAGATCTTCGTCACTTTAACACCTTTGAGCTGGCACGCAGATGGCGCGAGCGTATTCCCGAGATTTCTGGCATGAAGTCGTTCACGATTCAAGATGATTTAAACGGCGGCGGTGATGGCGGCGAGTTTGGCTATTTAATATTTGGCTCCGACATCGCCACCTTAAACGAGGCCGGCCGCTATCTTATTCAAAAATTGCAGGGTCAAAGAGGCGTGTTTGACGTTAGTTCAACCATCGATCCCGACAGTAAAGAAGTACAGATGTCGCTTAAAGCCGTGGCCTACGATTTAGGCTTAAATTTATCCACCATTGCAAGTCAAGTGGGTGCCAGTTTTTACGGTGGCGAAGCCCAACGCGTGCTGCGAAACGGCGAAGAAGTGCGCGTAATGGTGCGCTATCCTAAGCTCACCAGAGAGCGCTTTGCCGATTTAAAATACACGGTTATACGCACCCCCACAGGCCAAAAAGTAATGTTAGGCGATGTAGTTGCGCTGAATGAAGCACCAGGCATTAGCTATATTCGACGCGAAGGTGGTTTTAGAAGCGTTTATGTATGGGGCTCTATAGATGAAGAATTGATTGAACCTAGTGAAGTCGTTGACAACATAAAGGAAAACTTGCTGCCCGATATGCAAAAAGCTTTCCCCAGCGTAAAAACTGAGCTTGGCGGCAAAATAGAAGAGCTGCAAAGCCAAAACTTAGAACAAATAAAGTTTTTCGTCACGGGATTAGCGTTTGTCTATTTACTGCTGGCTATCCCTCTAAAAAGCTACGCCCAACCGCTTATTATCATGGCGGTTATTCCCTTTAGTTTTACCGGCGCTATTTGGGGTCATGCACTGTTTGGCTTGGATTTGAGTTTATTCTCGTTCTTTGGTCTTATTGCGGCCGCCGGCGTGGTAGTGAATGACTCTCTGGTAATGACCGACTACATCAATACTCGGCGAAAGGAAGGCTATGGCATAAAAGACGCAGTGATAGAAGCAGGCTGCGCACGTTTTAGAGCAATCACGTTAACCTCAATCACTACATTTGTGGGTGTTTTGCCTATTATGTTTGAAACAAGCTTACAGGCAGGCTTTGTTATCCCTATGGCGGTAGGCCTTGGCTTTGCTGTTATGTACGCTACTTTAGTAACGCTTATACTGGTGCCCAGTTTATATATTATTGGCGATGACATTGGCCAATTTTTTAAATTTATCGGGCGCAGTATTGCGATGGCGTTTAGATGGCTATTGGGTGCGTTTAAATCTAAAAAAGCTGTAGATTCACCTAATACGTAAGCTACTTTATTAGAAAAATGCAGTAAGTAAACAAGAATAAAGGAGCGAAATGGAGCGACGCATATTGCGCCTAACTTTCAAATAGCGTCTTTGCTTTTTTATGTTGTACTAAAAGATCATTTCAGGAACATGCTCAGGCACCACTAAGGCCCCAGATGTTAAGCGCTTTATTTCTTCAACGCTGACTCCAGGCGCACGCTCACGCAAAATAAACTTGCCATCTTCAATGTCCATCAAAGCAAGATCCGTTAACACTCGCTTAATGCAGCCTTTACCCGTTAACGGCAATGTACATTCACTCAGTAATTTCGACTCACCTGTTTTAGACGCGTGGGTCATAGTCACAATAATATTGTCTGCACCTGCGACTAAATCCATCGCCCCGCCCATGCCTTTAATTAGCTTACCGGGTATCATGTAAGAAGCAATATTACCTTGGCAGTCTACTTCAAACGCGCCTAGTACCGTTAAGTCAACGTGACCGCCTCTGATCATGGCAAATGACTCAGCCGATGAGAATAACGACGCGCCTTTTACCATCGTCACGGTTTGCTTGCCGGCGTTAATAAGGTCTGCGTCTACTTCGTCTTCAGTAGGAAACTGCCCCATGCCTAGCAAGCCATTTTCAGACTGCAGCATTACCTGCATACCCTGTGGAATAAAGTTAGCCGCCAGCGTGGGTATGCCAATGCCAAGATTTACGTAAAAGCCGTCTTGAAATTCTTGAGCAACACGTTGTGCAAGTTGTTCGCGAGTTAAAGCCATATTAATTCTCCTAGGCGCTGCGCACAGTGCGCTGTTCTATTGTTTTCTCGAAAGTACCTAAAATAAGGCGATTCACGTATATACCTGGCAAATGTATTTCGTCAGGATCAAGCTCGCCAACTTCTACAATTTCTTCCACTTCCACTACCGCTATTTTACCAGCGGTTATAGCCATTGGGTTAAAGTTACGCGCGGTTTTGCGAAAAATGAGGTTACCGTAGCGATCTGCCTTCCATGCTTTTGCGATTGAAAAATCACCCACTATAGCCTCTTCTAAAATATAGTGACGGCCATTGAATTCACGCACTTCTTTACCCTCACCTACCGGTGTGCCATAGCCTGTAGCGGTGTAAAAGGCGGGAATACCCGCACCGCCTGCGCGCATTTTTTCTGCTAAGGTGCCCTGTGGCGTAAGCTCTACTTCTAACTCGCCGCTCATCATTTGCTTTTCAAACAGGGCATTCTCACCCACATAAGACGCTATCATTTTTTTAATTTGTTTATCTTGTAGAAGCAAACCTAAGCCGGCGCCGTCAACCCCAGCATTATTAGACGCAATAGTAAGGCCTTTGGTGCCTTTTCGCTTAATTTCTTTAATGAGGTTTTCAGGAATACCGCACAGGCCAAAGCCACCTGCCACTACGGTCATATTATCTTCTAAGCCTTCAAGAGCTTGCGCATAGCTTGTTATTACTTTGTCAAATCCAGACACGCTGTCCACCTTAATAAGAATTGAAATGTATGTTCGGTATTTACTCAGCATGCAAGAAATGCTTATATTAATCAAATTGTATTTTTTTATAGATTAATAAGTTTTCTTCATTAGTGAACATTACAGTTGATCTGCACTGCACCCTCAGTCATTCCCGCGCAAGCGGGAACCCTCTTGGGCTGCAGGTAAGTGCAAATTTGCCGTGTAATATTGGAGATTCCCACCTGCGGGGGAATGCCCTAGGAGTTAAGGCTGCGTTTTTTCCATAGCAAATAAATTGCCGGTAAAATAAGCAGCGTAAGCACAAGTGCGCTGATCATGCCGCCCACCATAGGCGCCGCAATGCGGCTCATTATTTCACTGCCCGTGCCGGTGCCGTACAGCACGGGTAACAAGCCTAATATGATAGACGCCGACGTCATCATAACCGGGCGCACACGCATAACCGCGCCTTCTAATACCGCCTGTTGCAGCGTGGCAAGGCTAATGGGCTTTGCACTAGTACTTGCGCTACTGGTATGCTCTTGTAGCATCCGTTTATAAGCCTGATCTAAATAAACGAGCATAATCACCCCAATCTCAACCGCCACTCCCGCCAGCGCGATAAAACCAACGCCTACTGCGACCGAAAAGTTAAAACCCTGTAAATACAGTAGCCATATGCCACCTATCATTGCAAAAGGCAAGGTACCCATAATAATGCCCACCTCCACCATGTTGCGAAAATTTAAATAGAGCAAAATAACAATGATTGCGAGCGTGAGTGGAACGACATACATCAGCTTATCTTTAGCGCGCTGCATGTATTCGTATTGTCCTGCCCACGCAATAGAGTAGCCTGGCGGTAACACCAAATTGTCGGCAACAACTTGCATCGCGTTTCTAACGTAGTGGCCAATATCAATATTTTCAATATCGATATACACCCAACCATTTGGCCGCGCATTTTCACTTTTGATACCCGGCGGCCCATCTTCAATACTAATATTAGCAACATCGCCTAGGGCTATATGTGCACCTTGAGGTGTAATAATAGTTAGCAATAGTAGAGCCTCAGGCGATGAACGATAGTCCTGCAAATAACGCACATTAATGGGGAATCGCTTACGCCCCTCTATACTTTGTGACACGTTCACGCCGCCCACAGCGCCGGCTATGGTTTCTTGAATGTCGGCAATATTGAGGCCGTATCGGGCAGCGGCTTCGCGTTTAATGTCGATTTTGATATAGCGACCGTTTGCAACACGCTCTGAATAAACAGACGCGGTACCTTCAACTTTACTCAAAATACTTTCAAGCTGCTGGCCAATTTGCTGTATTTGAGCCAAATCAGGGCCACCGATTTTTATGCCAACGGGCGTTTTAATCCCCGTAGCAAGCATGTCTATTCGGGTTTTTATGGGCATTACCCATGCGTTTGTCAAGCCCGGAAAGTCCACAAGCTGATCGAGCTCTTTAATTAAAGACTCGGTATCTAGACCTTCTCGCCATTGAGCTTTCGGCTTTAACTGAATAAAGGTTTCAATCATGGTTAGGGGCGCAGGATCAGTCGCAGTTTCAGCGCGGCCTACTTTGCCAAACACTGTTTCTACCTCAGGAATGGTTTTAATCAGCTTGTTAGTTTGCTGCAGTAGTTCTCTTGCTTTGCCTATTGAAATACCCGCATAGGTGGTCGGCATATACATAAGATCGCCTTCATCTAGCGGCGGCATAAATTCACTGCCTATTTTATTCACGGGCAAAAAACCAATAACCAGTATGAACAAAGCCGCGACTATTGCCGACTTTGGGTAAACCAGAACGCATTTTAGCAGGGGTTTATAGACGCTAGTAATGGCTTTGTTTAATGGATTTTTTTGCTCGCTGCGCACTTTCCCGCGAATAAAATAACCCATTAGCACCGGCACTAAGGTAATGGCAAGTACCGCCGCTGCCGCCATGGCGTAGGTTTTCGTGTAGGCAAGAGGCGAAAACATCCGGCCCTCTTGCGCTTCAAGGGTGAATACCGGCATGAAGCTAACGGTAATAATCAGCAAACTGAAAAACAGCGCAGGCCCCACTTCTGTGGCCGAATTAATCACTATCTGCCAGCGATTTTCCTTCGTAAGTGGTGTACGCTCCATATGCTTGTGCATGTTTTCGGTCATCACAATAGCGCCGTCTACCATTGCCCCAATAGCAATAGCAATGCCGCCTAAAGACATAATATTGGCGTTTATGCCCTGTGCATACATAATAATAAAGGCGATTAACATGCCTATTGGCAAGCTTACAATAGCCACTAAGGACGAGCGTATATGAAACAAAAACGCCATGCACACCAGTGCTACAATAATAAATTCGGCCACCAGTTTATAGCGTAAATTATCAAGGGCGCTTTTTATTAAAGTCGAGCGGTCATACACCGTGATAACTTCAACGCCATCGGGGAGTCCTTGTTTTAAGACTTCTAGCTTAGCTTTTACGCCGGCAATGGTTTGCTGCGCGTTTTCACCCGCGCGCATTACCACAATCCCGCCTACGGCCTCACCTTCTCCGTTTAGCTCGCCTATACCACGGCGCATCTGCGGGCCTAAGGTTACGCTCGCAATGTCGCGTATTAACAAAGGCGTGCCTTGATTATTCACGCCCAATGGGATTGTCTCAATATCTTGAATACTTTGAATATAGCCCGTGGTGCGCAGCATATATTCAGCTTCTGCCATTTCTACACTTGAAGCCCCTACTTCCTGATTGCCGCGCTTAATGGCCATTTGCACCGCACTAATTGGAATGTTAAACGCGCGCAGCTTAAGCGGATCTAGCTGCACCTGATACTGCTTAACCATGCCGCCAATAGCCGCCACTTCAGATACACCCGGCACCATTTGCAGCTCAAATTTTAAGAACCAGTCTTGAATAGCGCGAAGTTCGCTAATATCGTGCTGGCCAGTTTTGTCCACAAGCGCATATAGGTAGACCCAGCCAACGCCTGTTGCGTCGGGGCCTAGCTGCGGCCTTACATTGTCTGGCAAGCTTGGTGCAACCTGCGACAAGTATTCTAACACGCGGCTTCTGGCCCAGTATAGGTCGGTTGAATCATCAAAAATAACATACACGTAGGAGTCACCGAAGAACGAAAATCCCCTCACGGTTTTTGCACCGGGCACCGACAGCATCGCGCTGGTTAAGGGAAAAGTAACTTGATCTTCAACGACTTGAGGCGCTTGGCCTGGATAGCTTGTTTTAATGATTACCTGCACGTCAGACAAATCGGGAATGGCGTCTACAGGCGTATTTTTAAGCGTATAAATACCAGCGCCTATTATCATAAGCGTGGTGAGCAGCACAAAAAAACGGTTGTGCACAGACCATCTAATAATTGCGTTAATCATTGTGCGTGACCTTTGTGATCAGATGTTGCTGACATATTTTCATCAACGGGCTTTGGTAAATGGGAACCCGCTGACGGGTTCGGTGTTGGTTTAGCATCAGCGTCGTCGTTTGTCATGATATGCACGGTATTCACGGTGTACATAGGTATGTCTGTTTTAACAACTTGAATATGTATCTGCATGTTTTCACGTAACGTCAACATGTCGATGTGGCTGGCCACCATAAAGTCCATGGTCATGCCGGGCATGCCCCACTTTCTTAATTCGCCATGATTTAAGGTGAGCTTTCGTTCATCTAACATGACTTTTACTATGGTAGCGTGCGTCCAATCGCCTCCCGACATGTCCATGTCCATGTCCATTTTGATTCCTTTGCGTTCAGTCATATCGCCTGTCTTTTGCTGACCTTGGTCGCCAGTATCAACGCTAATGCGCATAAAATCAGAACTTACACTGCTTTCTGAATCAAGTAAAAATTGCGCTGACACCACCACTTCATCTAAGGCTTCAAGGCCTTGCGTAATTTCAATATACTCAGAAAAAACGCTGCCCAACGTGACTTCAACAGACTTAAACTTGCCATCTCCTAGGGCCAACACAACGCGATTTTGCTTACCCGTGCGTATAACCGACTCAAGCGGCACCACAAGTAATTCATGCTTGTTTTCAACATCGCTGGTATCAATGTTCACTTTTGCATACATATTGGGTTTGAGCAGGTAGTCAGGATTCGCCACTCGCACTCTCGCGCGTAAAGTACGATTACCTGCATCTAAGGTAGGGTAGATGTAGTCAATTTTACCGCTAAACACCTCATTAGGTAAATACTCTAGGCTTATGCTAACCGGCATATCTAGCTTTACACTGCCTGACTGCCTTGCCATTATTTGCGTATTTATCCATACCTCGCTTAGCGCTCCAATCGACATAAGGGTGTTGCTAGGCGTCACAAAAAAACCTTCTCGAATATTTAAGTTATCGATAAAGCCCGATTGAGGCGCATAAAACACCACGTTCTGCTGTATTTTGCGGTTTTTGGCAAGCTCAGCAATAGCTTTTTCAGGCATTTGCAGAGCACTAAGACGCGATTTTGCAGCGTCACCTAAGCTTTTATTTGCGCGATTTAAGGCTAACAAATATTCTTCTTGGGCATTCACGAGTTCAGGAGAATACAGGGCATATAAAGGCTCACCTTTTTCCACATACTCGCCTTGGGCCTTTACATACAGTGACTCAATCCAGCCTTCAACGCGCGGGTGAATGTTCACCAGCGTGTCTTGACTATATTCAACAATGCCTAAGGCCGAAATAGGCTCGTTTATCGCTCTTTTTTGCGCGATGCCAGTACGTACGCCCAAATTGTTTATCACATTTGGGTGAATACTAATGGTGCCGGGAGAGTCGCCTTGCTGATCATTGGCATATACTGGTACTAAATACATGCCCATGGGTGACTTGCCCGGCTTGTCGCGGCGAAAATTAGCATCCATGGGCGCCACCCAATATAGCGGCTGTGCGATGTCGTTTTTGTTACTATCAAGCTCACCGTTTTGGGTGTGAACAAGATTAAAATAGGCAATAGTGGCTAAAATGCCAACGCTTAAGCCTAATGAGGCGCTAACAAATATGTTCTTGATATTCATTTTATAAACCTTTTTGGGAGGTAGAAGTCATGTAATAGCTAAGTTGGCTATGCGTCTTGTGCAGTTCTACTTGTATATCAAGTAAACTAAGCTTTGCGTTAAGCTGAGTGATTTGCGCGTTTAGCACGTCATCAAAATCACCGTCATTGTTGGTAAATGCGCTTACCACTATTTGCACTTTCTCTAAAGTTTGCGGCAGTATTTGTGTTTCATACAGGTCCATTCGCGCTTGTAAGTGCTGATATAAAGTGTAGCTAGCCGTTAGCTGCGACATTAGCTGGCGCAGCGCTAAACGTTTATCTGTTTTTATCGATTCTGAGGCATACACCCTCGCTGACACTTCATTGTCTTGCTTTTGGCTGGTGTACAAAGGCACATCGAAGCTGATACCTATGGACAAAAAATCGGCGCGGCTTGCGCCAAGCTGATCGTCATCTCTATAAGCGTAGCTTGCATTTAAGCCCCACTGTGGGTAATACTTTTGTTTGGCTAAGGCAATTGCGCTCGCACTGGCGCTTACGCGCTGCTCTATCGCTTGAATAACAGGGTGCTGATTTAGCATGTTGGCGAGTGTTTGCCGGTTATTGCTGTTTAACGCAAATTGAGTAACAGCAGGAATAGGCTCTAGCGGCGCCAGTGTATTAGGCAGGGTGAATGACGAAAATTGAGTCGCATCAATTTGCAGCCATTCGTTGAGCCGCTGTATTGACGCCGTTTTTTGCGCCCTGGCTTGAATTAGTCTGTCTTCAATCTTGTTAACTTCAAGACTCGCATTAACTACGTCTTGCTGGCGTGTGCTACCGATACCCCAAGCATAGTTTTTCTTGGCTATATCCCCTAGTTGACTTAGCAATATTTGATTTTCTTCAATGAGAGTAATTTTGGCCTGCGCTTTATACACTTCCAACCACAGTGCGCTTACTTGCACCGAAGACTCAGCTATTCTTTGCGCTCTTAAAAATGGCTGTTCTAATGCAAGCTCCTGTTGATACTGGCTTTGAATTTGCCTTGAATTGCCTCGCGGTAACATTTGGCTCACCCCCGCTTTAAGCTGAGTCATGGGTTCTTGATTAAGACGAAAACCGTTGGTAGGCACATTCGCAATAGACAATGAGACCACCGGATCTGGCAAAGCCAGTGAAGCTTCACTTTGCGCCATTATTGCGCGCTCTTTAAATTTGCTGCTGGTTAACCATGGGTCACGCTCGTGCGCTAAGGCTATTGCATCATTTAGTAAGAAAAATTTATGCGGCGAAATACTTGCTTGTTGATCAGCCCAGGCGTTAGTGATTGTAAAAGCCAAGCTCAACGCAAACATCGTGGCTATTTTCGCATTTATAAAATAGTGCCGCTTACTCGCAATTAACATAAGATTAAGTGAAAAGGCTCTTATCAAAAATGCGCTGCTTGTTGCTGTAGACAAAGCGTAATAAGCATGCGATTGAGGCAAACTTAGCCTACGTTTGATTGAAATACTCATGATGAAAAATCTCTTATTTTGTGCTAGCGCAGATAAATAAAGGTGATTAGCGACAAGGGCTAGCAAAATGCAATAAAGGATAAATACAGAGCACAAAATAGTAGTGTGTTGTGCGTTTTTGTATTTACTTTATAAATTAAAGGCAGTACTAGACTGCTTAAGAGATTTAGGTTTTGGGTGGGCGCTGTGGATGCGGCAAAACAAGATTGATGTTGTTTAGACCAGTGCTAATAATGCGAGATGAGCGTTGAGTGTGATAATGTAAAGATGATTGATTAATGGCCATTGCAATGGTTAATAGACCAGCTGAACAGCCGCATTCATGCTCACAGCAGTCGCCAAGCATGCCGTTTGTTGCATTGTCACCTGCAGCGGGCACCATATCGCTGCCATGCACGAGCTTGTTAAAGGGCGCACCATCATTTAGCGTCATGTTCTTTTGCGCCATTTCCATTTGCGCCATATGTTCGCTGCCCATTTGTTCACATGGGTTTTGTTCAGGCACTGCAAAGGTACTGCCAACCTGCGCTGTCAGTATGCATAATACGATAATGGCGTGAAACACTGCTTTAAACAAAAATACCCTATAAGTGTATTATGGCTCGATGCAAAACCTTAGTGACTACAAGTTATTGTGAGCGTGGCTGGCAACCATGCTGGACTTCACCAAATTTTAATCAACTAAACTACCATATAAATTATAGCGAATTAGCAATGAACTGCAAGTTTTATCCAAAATATCGAGAAAGCCAGTGAGCAGGGCGAAATGAAGTCAACGGGTAATTCACGCAGTTTGCTCTTGACTAATCTTACGCAGCGCATTTTCAAAGACATCGGTAGGCTGACCGCCACTAATCAAATGCTTGTTATTCACAATAACTGCAGGTACCGATGAAATCCCTAAGCCTTGGAAATGCTGCTGCTCTTTACGTACGTCTGCAGCGTATGTGTCGGTGCTAAGAATGTGCTTGGCGGTTTGGGTATCTAGGCCAACGTTAGTAGCGACCTTTAAAAGTTGCTGATGGTCGCTGGGATCGCCCGATTCTTGAAAGTACAAATCAAACAGGGCAAGTTTGAGCGCTGTTTGCTTGTTTTCTTGCTTTGCCCAGTGCAGTAGACGATGTGCATCAAAAGTATTGTAAATTCTGCCGCCGCCACGATTGCCAAATTCGTAGCCGACGCTTACACCACGCTGCTTAATAGCCTCTCTATTTTCTTCAATTTGCGCCCGATTTATGCCGTATTTTTGGCCAAGGTGCTCACTAATCTCTTGTCCCTGGGGCGGCATACTTGGGTTAAGTTCAAAAGGATGCCAAGTGATATTCGCACTAAGATCTTTGCTCAAGTTTGCCAGTGCCTGCTGCAAACTTTGATACCCTATGATGCACCAAGGGCAAGATACATCTGACACAATATCAATTTGTAGCTGTTTCATATGCTCCACCTTTAACCAATTCTCAAAATCTATACACTAGCTAGTCAGCCGACTACAGCATCACCCTTAGCGAATTCAAAGCTCACCTTCTGGCTCAGCGCAGACGTTTAGCAATTGCCTGCATAGTGTCGCTAAGCGCATCCACGCGGTTTTGAGCATTTGTGTTATCACCATTAGGTTTTAATGACTTCGCTAACTTACTAAGAGCGCGAGAAAACTTGCGGCTAGTTTCGCCCTCGTCAAGCATCTTTTGCGCGCCAGTCATCATATTCGTCACTTCCTCATGTGCTTGTGTTTCTAGTCCGCCGTCGCGGGCAAATTGATCTAAATAAGCTAATGCAATCACAGGCTCAGCAGGCCACGTCACCCTAAACTGCTGCTGCGGATTGAATCTATCGCCCATATCTGCAAGAAGCGCTGCCGCTAGCTCGTTTTCAGTCAAGAACTCACTTGGTTCAAGTGCTAATACGTCAAGGCCGCGAATAATTTCAGTGCCGTAAATTTTACCGTTGTACCAGTAAGTAGACCAGTAGCCACCCACTATTAAACGCTCATCATGAATAGGCCCACGGTCAAAAAATGCTATTTCTTGCGGCTCGCGGGTATCAGTAAAGTCAATTACCGAAATACCGCCTTGATACCACGCTTGCACAAAAATATCGCGTCCAGGCACCGGCACCATTGAACCGTTATGGGCTACGCAGTTTTCTTGTTCACTTTGCGGCGCGTCAATTTTAAAGTAACTTTCAAAGTTGAGCTTACCGTCGTCAATAGAATAGAACGCATTTGCACCCCAAGTCATTGGGTCAGACGCTCTGCAGCGAGCCTGCGTGCCGCCGCCCCACTCATCGGTGAACAGTACCTTAGTGCCATCATTGTTAAAAGTCGCTGAATGCCAATAGGCAAACCCCGGATCGGCTACATCGTCAATCCGTTTGGGCTTCATAGGATTAGAAATGTCTAACAATATGCCATTGCCTGAACATGCACCAGCCGCTAATTTTAGCTCTGGAAACACAGTAATATCATGGCATTCGTCTGTTCTGCGGGTTTTTTGGGTACCATCACCGTGATCGCCGCCGGGCCATAGTCCAGCCACTCGTCCTTCGTCATCGGCAAATACCGCGGGGCTTGAGGTAATACGAGCTTCGCTAGGGTTACGCAGCGGAATTTCAATCACGTCGATACGGAACAGCGCCGTGCGCTCGTCTCCTGGTACCTCGCCAACGCAGCCTTCAAGCTCATCACCATCGCGCACGCCAGCGGTGCCAGAATTATAGACCACAATGCGCTTGTCATCGGCCGATACCACAGAATGAGTGTGTGAACCGCGGCAGGTTTGCACTAGGCCCACTTGCTTAGGGGCGCTTAGGTCTGAAATATCAAAAATGCGTAAACCTCTAAAACGCTCATCCGACACGTCTTCACTTATACCTTGGAGGCCGCAGTCGATGCGTCCACGCGTTTGTTCTACCGACATAATAAGCAAATCATCCACAATTGAAATGTCCCCTTGACCGCCGGGACAAACGATAGAGCTTGTTAGGCTTGGCAAGCCTTCGTTGTCGAGTTTATATATGTTAAAACCGTGATAGTTTCCAGCCACTAATATATCTTTAGAAAACGCCATGTCGGTGTTCCAAAAGCTCAACAATGGCCCGCGTTCGCCCCACTGCGTTTTAATATCACCTTCGTCACCGCTGCGCTTTGCGTCTTGGTCAGATGCATCATCAATAAGCTCATCGGTATCTTCATCTGCCGGTCTTATTGGCGGTAAATTAGCCTCATTCTCTGGGTCAAAAAAGCCACTGGGACGAGGCTGTGTCGACACTAAGCTTAGGTTTAACGATGCTTCTCCTGCATCTCGCAGACCAGCGCTGAGGCCTACTCGCGGATCGCTCGACAAACCTGCCAATAATCCATCCATACGCGTAATTTCAGCGTTTTGGTCACTCACAATATCGTTGACAAAATCGTACAGGACAGGGTCGTAGGCCGAGCCGCTTTGGGCTAAAAGATCATCTACCATGCGCACGGCCCCTTCATGATGGGGGATCATTAAGCTTAAAAAGATGCGATCAAATTCACTGCCCTTTGCTGCGCTCAACGACTGTATTTGAGCAGCCGTTGCCATGCCCATCATGCTGTGGTCCATGTGCATTGAATGGTCTATATGCACTTTTTGCTCACGTGCTTCAAGCCACTGACTCATAAAAGCAATTTCGTCGGCTTGAGATTTACGAATACGACCGGCAATATCAATAATGGCTTCATTGTTAGTGCGGTCTTCTACTAGCACCGCCATCTCAACCGCTTGTGAGTGATGCGGGATCATGTTTTGCATAAACATTACATCGTTGCGAGTGAAGCTCACGTTCGCAATATCAATAGCCTGTTGAGGACTTAGCGTTTGTGACGCCTGCCCTGGGGCGCCAGGCTGAACAATGGGAACACTTTGGGCATGCGCAACGGCCGTTAAGGAAGCAATACTGGCAACACTGGCAACACTGAATAAAGAAGCTAAGCTTAATTTCTGGCAGCGACGAAAAGTAGATGATTTCATAATGGTAATCCTGTCGGTCTTTATTATCCTGATATATAAAGGTTAATTGGATTTAGCTAAGGTGTAAAGGACTAGTGTTAAAATCCATGATAAGTCACAAATTCTTCATTACTGGCGCGCACCGAGCGCACATCGTTAGCTTTAAAGTTTTCATCGGGGTAACCCAGTGCTATACAAATCATTATGGCTTCATCATCGGGTATTTGCGCGTGCTTGTGCACCACATCTGACTGCATAATGCCTTGACCATTGATAACACAGCCTAAGCCTAAATCCCAGGCCGCAAGCACAATACCATAGGCCAGTGAGCCTAAGCCGAACTGCGTTATACCAGCAGGCTCAAGTGTTTTATCATAGGTGAGCACTAAAGACACCGGCGCGTCAAACTGTCGAAAACCGCGCATCATCCACTCCATGCGCTTTTTTTTATCTTCTTTTGCGATACCCATTACTTCAAACAGCTGTATGGCGACGTCTATTTGACGTTTGCGATGGATGCCTTGATAGTCTTCTTTATAAGGAAAATCACGCACGTGAGGCTTGCCCGCTATGTTATTTCTAGTGTTGCCGTCTCGAATTTTATCAAGCACGTCACCGGTAACTGCGTGAATACGCCAGGTCTGTGTATTGTAAGAGGAAGGTGCCCATTTAGCTGCGTTAATGATGCGCTCAACAAGCTCTTTAGATACCGGCTTATTGGAAAACCCCCGAACGCTTTTTCGAGACGCCGCAAATTCTGCAAAATTCATATTATTTACCCTACGTCTTTTAATTTTTTTATTAAGAGACTTAGAGTAAACACTATGACAATTTGATGCAATAAACTATAGTGCTCTCAGTTAAAATTGTTAGGTAGTAAAATATGAAAAATCTTGAACTGTACGAAACCGAAAGCTTGGATCACCTTGTATGGCCAGACGACAAACAAGTATTATCTTCATCTACTTCAGCCTTAACGGTATTCACAGATTTCACCATGTATCGGCCTTTAATAATCGACAGTTCGGTGAAAGCAGTACTGCTTGAGGAACTAATGAAAAAAGCGCAGGTGCGCATGAAATTAGTGTTAGACAAAGACCGAAAGTTTATTGGTATAGTAAGCCACAACGATCTAAGTGAGCAGCACATACTTAAAAAAGTTGCTCATGGCAACAGCCGCGAAGAGTTACTAGTAACTGATTTCATGACACCTAAATCCAAACTAAAGTCTTTTGATTATCAGCAGCTTAGTCAAGCTAGCGTGGGTGATGTAATTCGTACCTTGCAGCACAATGGTCAGCAGCACTGTTTAGTGATTGACCACAATACTCACGAAATACGTGGACTCATATCGTCAACCGAAATTGCGCGTAAGTTAGGTATGCCGCTAAAAATTAATAGTCAGCCTTCTTTTATGCAGTTGTTTAATGAAATAGAAGGCTAAATATAAGTTTTAGCGCAAAAGTTTCAGCAAAACCTATAGTTGTTAAAGACTTAGCGGATAGGAATCAACACTTCATTGCGGCGAAACATGGGCAATGTAAAAGGACTATTGTAACCTGCTTTTACGGGGCTATCGCTAGCAACATAGCCATTTTCAGTTATCCATTTTTCTAATATTTCGGTATGCTTTTGCACATTGCTGTCGCTCAAAGTCCAGCTAAACCTTATAGCGGCTACTTTATACTCTGTTACTTCACTCACTCTTACTTCTGGGTTAGTAGGCTTGGGCGTATTTGCTAAGGTAAAGTCTTTTGGCATAACAAATGACATAACCGGCGTGCTTGAATTTTCGTCCATAAATACAGGTGCGGTCATGGCGATTTCAGCGCCCTTACCAGTATTCTCTTGGTCCATGATTACTGGTGCAGTCATGGCAATTTTGCTTGCGCCTTCATTTGCACCAGTGATATATTTAAATAACCTTCTAAATGCGCTTTTACCAACTTCACCAGACATGTTGGTAGACACCAATATCATAGGAGCGTACTGGCGTACTTCTATTTTGTGATCGCCTGATGTCGACTTAACAACGGTATAAGGCGCAGTTTCTAGGTTATTCTCGCCAATTACTGAACATCCCGCGACCAAAATTGATGTAAATACGGTTAATAATGCTTTCACGATACTTCCTTAGCTTATTTTTAGCTTATTTCGGCTTTTTACTATACAGCATAGATGTGAGAACACGATCTTGTCTAATCAGTCCGTGATAGAGGGCAGCCAGCACATGCATAACAATCATAATAATTAGCAGCCATGCCATGTAGCCATGAAACTCTCGGAAAAAAGCATAGGCTTTAATATTTGCATCAATAAGATGCGGTAAATTAAAGGTGTTGAATACTGTAATGGTGCGACCGTCGGCACTTTGCATTAGCCAGCCCGACAGAGGCATTAGCAGCATCGCCGCGTAAAGAGCCGTATGGGTTATTTTTGCAGCCAGCACTTGATAAGCAGGAAGTTTCTTAGGTAGCCTTGGACGCGGCGTTAAATATTTATTAATCAGCCTGACAATCACCATTACTAACAGTAAAAATCCAAAAGACCTATGCAGGTCAAGCGCGACCGGCTGCCAAACGGCTAAACTTTCAACCATAGACAAACCTACTAATAACATTGATATTATTAATATTGCCATAGACCAGTGCAGAAGCCTGCTGCGCGCTGGATAATATTTAATTGCTTTGCGCTTATTCATGGGCACACCCTTTTGTCATCATCGTCAACATTATTCATTCTCTCCTAGCAGAGCTTCCAGCGCTCTGCGTCTGAAAGATTCAGCATAGACAGAGCCCCTGGCTCTTAATATTGGGTCGGCTGTAGCCTCTACACCTTTTGGCAACACTAGGGGATCAAAGTTAATGTTGGCACACTCACCGACTGTTTGTGCAGTATATTGTTGAATACTAATGGTGCCTGCGGTGATAGTCTCGCGCGTGCTGGGCCATAACACCGTTGGATTGGTTTCGTCATCTTCTGGCAAGGCCAGAGTAAAAACCAAATCAAATTTTATCGGTGCCACTTCAAGCATCTGTGCAAGCTGGTCTTGAAGAGCATCAGGGTTTTCTTGGTTAAGCTGAGGAATAATCGAGCTTTCAAGAGAAGGAACTGCTTGCCAACGAACCGCTTGCTCGTTATGCGCCTCGTCTAGCAAATAAAACGCATTAATACTGTGGTAGGTTTCACCCGCCAAGCTTGAAGCTGGGGTATAGCCGTCTTTCCACTCTAGAAACGTCTTGCTTTCAGGATGATTAGCAAAGAAAGCTTCAATTTTAGAAGGATCGCGCTGTTTAGTGTCAGGATCTGGAGCCAGTGCTTGCAGTTGAGCATAAAAAGCCTCAGGCGTAGCAACTGCCATAACCGGCGGAGTATTCATGGCTATTCGCCATTCGCTGTTGGTAGAACTTTCGTCTTTAATTGACAGCGCAAGGCCTCGAACTGGCGCTTTTAAATCAGGTGCCGTGGGGCTGTTACCTGCAATTGAAAATCTGCCAATAAAGTTGAATTCTCCGGCCTGTAATACACTGGCGGTAGAATACTGACCAAGCGCACCGTTAGATTCAAATATACCTGCTAGGCAGATACCTTTGGCATGTGCACGGCGAAAACTAGGAAAGTTTGAATCGCCCTGCTGTAAATCAACAAACTGCTGCGCGGTGACAGAATCCTTATTGACATATGCTAGTATTTTGCTAAAAAGCACAAAAGCTACCGGTAAAATGATAATGAAAACGATAAGGCGCGCTTGCTTTACGGTTATTTTACTTTTCATTTGCTTTTTAAAGCGTTTGTAATTTGAATCCTTTATCAAGCGTAACTGCCCTCATTGTTAATGTGTCTGCTTATGCGTTTTTTGACACTTGTAAGGAGATTTTATACTCATAATCTTATTTACTGTATTTAAATAACGCTTATTTTTGAAGTATACGCCAACTCCGCGCAATTTGCTCACAACAAATATGACTAACTTACACCTTTTATTAACGCCATAATGCCTTTACTGTAGGCCCTCATGAGCCGGCATGCTCAAGTTACGAGTAATGGCTAAGGCCCTAATCACGAAGGCTACAGTGCCGCCCATAATTAAGGCAATACCTTCCGCCACGGGGGTGTAAGTATGCAGTACACAATACGTGGAAGCGCCTAGCAAAGATGCTGTTATATAAATTTCGCGTCTAAATACGACAGGCACGTCATTTACAATGACGTCTCTTATGATCCCGCCAAGACAAGCACTAAATACGCCCATAATAATCGACACTGGGATATTCATTCCCAAGGCCATTGCTTTTTGTGCACCTAATGCGGTAAACAAAGCCATACCTAAGGCATCTGCCCAGAGCAAAGCCTTTGAACGTTTCGAAATATGCTGGGTAGCGAAATAGGTAACAATGGCCGACACACTGCACACTATTATCGTGTGATAATCGTTTATCCAAAATACCGGCACGTCTAGAATGGTATCGCGCAGCGTTCCCCCTCCAATGCCGGTAATACAGGCCATGAATACGAACCCTACCCAGTCGAGGCGATGGCGCGCTGCAACTAAAGCACCCGAAATTGCAAACGCAATTGTAGCAGCAATGTTAGTAATGAATAATAAGGTGAGCAATTGACTATGTACCTATGAGAAAAAATGGCGCTGTATTATGCTTTAAATTTGAACAAAACCCAATCACTATCATGTAAAGTTCTGCATAAGGGATTTCGTCTACCACCACTACCACTTTTTTAGCTGTCATACTGCGGGTACACTGGGTTGAGTTATACTCTACTTTATTAGCGAAACCTTGAATACCGTCTAAAATAGTGGTGGCTGAAACGTAGCTATGAGTTTTACCTTGCCAATGAATAGACCAGCCGCCGTTTGGTAAGGGGGTAAATATCGCGACGTTGACCACCCCAACAAGCAAGGAGATGCCTAACCTTGTGCTTAAGGCGTGACATTATTATGTTACACAGACTGTGTCATTGACCCTATTTTCTCATCTGGGGCCATCTCATCGACTAAGACTGATACTATTTCTTCTTTCTTATTGAAACGACAAATATAAAATTGGGAAGTTCCCCATAAACACTTTACGTCTATGGGGTTTTGGGCGTTAAGGAAGCCGGCTGAGTGACGAGATTTGTTGTGCAGGCGCTAAGCGCAAACATCGCAATTACGGCTAAAGAAAGTGTAGAGAAGTGTTTTTGGGCCATACGCATTTTACTCATCGTTATATTATCAACACACTGGTTTTTACACCAGCGGTGCTAACAGCGTCTTTAATATATCATCAGTTAAACTCAACTTACCCTGATTAACTTCTTCTGATAAAAGTGCATTTGCCAATTCAGCTTTGTTGATCTGAATTTGCTGAATACGCTCTTCAATAGAGTTTTCAATGATTAGTTTATACACGAACACAGGCTTGTCTTGACCAATACGATAGGCACGGTCAGTGGCCTGATTTTCCACTGCGGGGTTCCACCATGGATCAAAATGAATGACTGTGTCGGCCGCCGTCAGGTTAAGACCAACGCCGCCTGCGCGCAAACTGATTAAGAAAACTGGGGTGTCACCGCGTTGAAATTTATCGACTAGTTCTTGACGATTTCTGGTTTCGCCAGTGAGTTTAACAAAACTAATTCGCTCTTTTATAAGCTCTGCCTCTATAAGACTTAACATACTGGTAAATTGTGAAAATACCAGCACCCTGCGGCCCTCTTCAATCATTTCAGGCAGAGTTTCCATTAAGAATTCAAGCTTAGCCGACTGTTTTATGGCCTTAGCGCTTTGCATCGGCAACAGCTGCGGGTGGTTGCACACTTGGCGTAATTTCAGCAACGCATCCAGAATTTCAATTTGACTGCGCTGCAGACCCTTAGTGGCAATAATTTCTTTTAGGCGGGTGTCCATGGCTAAACGAACTGTTTCATATAGCTCGGCCTGTTTGCCTTCGATTCTGAGCATTTGCACTATGGTTGTTTTACCGGGCAGTTCTTTAGCAATTTTCTCTTTAGTACGACGCAGTAAAAAAGGCTTTATGCGCTGGTTTAGCATCACTTTTCTGTCGATATCTTGATGTTTTTCAATGGGCGTTCTAAATAATTTAGTAAACTGTTTGTGGCCTGATAAAAATCCTGGTAGTAAAAAATTAAACTGTGCCCAAAACTCGCCTAAATGATTCTCCATCGGCGTACCGGTCAAACACAGTTTATGCTGCGCTTGTATAGTCAAAACCGCCTGATACACACTGGTTCTAGGGTTTTTAATGTAGTGTGCTTCATCTAATATTAAGTAATAATAATCGGTATTCTGATGCAGCTCAATGTCTTTCAAAATAAGCGCATAGCTTGTGATCACAAGATCGTACTGTTGTAAATCTTCAAAATCTTGCTGACGCTTAGAGCCATGTAAAACGATATACGACAAGTCGGGGGTAAACTTCTTCACTTCGTTCGCCCAATTGTACAACACACTTGTAGGAGCCACAATTAAGCAAGGTCTTGTTAAGCGCCCCTGCTCTTTTTCAATCAATAAATGAGCAAGTGCTTGGATGGTTTTACCCAAGCCCATGTCATCCGCTAAAATCCCTGCCAGCTCATATTCGCGCAAAAACTGTAGCCAATTCACGCCTTGGTGCTGATATTCTCTTAGCTCTGCGTGTAGATTACTTGGAAGCTCCACCGCTTGAATTTCTTCAAAGTTTTGTAGTTTTGCACTCAGCTCTCTTAGCTTGTTTTCGCCTGTAGTGATAATGCCTTGGTCGTCTAACAAACTCAAGGTCTGGTGGCCTTGAAACTTCGACAGCTTCATTGACCCATCATGTTGTAGCGCACCTGGCATAAATAATTCAATGAACTGCTGCAGTAAAGGCTGAATACTTTTATACGATAGCGCAATAAATTCGCCGTCATCAAGCTCTACAAATAGGGGTTCTGCAGGATCAAACCCTTCCATTTTATTCATAAACGCTGAATTCGTTAACACCGTTTTAGGCAATTGCTCAAGCGCGCTTTGCAAAATGGGAAACGCGGGTATCTTTTTACCGTTTATTTCTAAGTTAAGCCCTATTGAGAAGAAATCACCGCTGTCTTGCTCTATAATTTCAGCGTCAAACACGTTGTCGGTACTGAGTTCTTTATAGTAAAAGTTTTTGTCAAACTCAATTTGCCAACTATTTTTACGCATTTTTGGCAGTTCATTGTGAATAAAAGCTAAGCACACCTGTCTTCCTTGTAAAGACATGGTGAAAACAGGCGCATGTTCTTCATATTCATAGTATTGCCTGTTGAGCAAGGCCTTGCAGCCATGCGATTTGAGAAGTTCAATAACGCGCTCCTCAAGCAACAAATTACGGTAAATAGTGACATCGTTATGCGGGTTTTTAATCATCGCCTCACGATTATTTGGGTTAACGAAAATACCCTCATATTCAAAATTTACGCTGACATTAGTACTGGTTGGCTGGTTTTCAAACGGGGTGCTTAGGTGTAAATGTACGTTGGGCTTGCTAACGCTAAGCTGCTTATTCAGCTTGGGCTTGGGCAACTTTTCAATGGTGTCGCCTAAGCTCACTTCAAGTTTATTTAATACCCAAGGGAGTTTTTCTTCGTCAATCACCGGACTGTTGAGCAAGCGCGCTTCATACTCACTAGCGGTATTAGTTTGTACCATGCCAATAACATTGAACTCTTTATGGTAATAGCTCAGTGGCTGCGATTTAACAATAATAATATCTTGCGACGGTTCATCTAGTTGCAAGACTAATTTTTGCGCATTGTTCATCAACTTGTGCCATTGCCATGTGGCTTGAACTGTCTCTCCGGTGCCGATGGGTCGGTCTAAATGGGCGTTTTCTGACCAGTAGCAGCGGCCTGTGTTGACTAACTGCTCTAATAAGGCATGGGTGGTGACGCTGTCGCGGTAGTCTCGGTTACTTGTTATGGAGGAAATAATGCGCACATCTTCTTCAAGCACAAAGCTTTTGTCTATCAGTTGACTCGATAAGTGCTCAGTGCCGAGCGTTTTACTCCAGCCACCCGACAGTTTTTGCCCGGCTGTTTTTACACTAAGCTGCAAATAGTCTTGTGGCGAAAACGGGTTGGTTTGTAAAAAATAGAGCAGGCTTTTGACATTGACAGAATCAATAGCCGGCTCGGAGCTAAACGTGTTTAGCCACTTATCAATAGTAAAGTTTGAAGCGGTTGTAGCATGTATTTTTTTCAAGTAATAATGCGCTAGCGCCGCGGCGTGCTTGCAGCCTCTTCCAACATAGCAGTTGCAGTAAGATTTTGCCTGTTTGCTGACTTTGTCATACTCAATACGGGTTAAATATATCTCGCTTTTATGCGATTCACTTTTAACTGAACCTCGTAAAACACTGCCATCAACAACGCCGTTTAAGACGCTATTTTGCTCGAAGACTCGCTGCCCTTTAAGCCATTCTTTACTGTGAAATGATGATTCTAATACAACTTTTGTGAACATATGTTGAGATAATTTCCTGAAAATACGAGCCTACGGATGAAAAAATAAATGACTTGTGGATTACCGTAATCGTCTACGTTACCACATAGCGACAAAGCATTCGCTAAATTGCTTAACATTCTTGGCATATCCGCGTAATAAATATCTTTACAAGCGCTATGCATGCACGCCTTGTGAAATTTTTTATTAGAGACATTATTTATATGTCCGCGGTGTTCTTAGGCCTTATCAGCTCGCCACTTTTCATAGACCGCAAGGCATTCTGGTAAGGCTTCTGTGAACCGCTGCTGTAGGCTTTCGTCTACCGGCTTTAAGTTCGGCAATGGACTCAAAATGTTTCTAATATAACAAAACGATAATAGTGATTCGGATGAAAAGTTGCTTGATTGTTATTTGTTTTACTAGCACAGTAAGCTCATCAACGAAATTATATAAACCTAATCCTTATGCTGACTGTCCAAAGCACGCCATTTTTGACTAATAACACTCAATTCTCAAAGCCTGAAAATCAGTTTTGGACGCTGCAAATTGGCGGTTGGACAGGCTATTGCATTGTCGTCTTTCTGGCGATAATTCGCCCGCAGTTTGACCAAGCCGATTTTAATTTAGGTGGTCAAATAATTAATTTAGCAATAGAAACTTCAACCGGGTTTTTCTTGTCTAGCTTGCTTTGGCTGATGATACGCAGAATTGTGCACTTATCATTACGCGTCACGTTAATAATAAGCTTTACAAGTGCCGCACTGTTAGGTTGCATACTCAATGTCATTAAACTTGCCTCTTATAAAGCAATTATTCATCAACAAGTATGGTACGAACAGTTAAATATGCTCGAATTTGGCGGTTGGCTGCTTTTTTCAGTCGCCACCATGTTCATTTTTACTGCCATATTTTTTATAATGCTTTATAACAATCGTTTACAAAATGAACACGAAATGCTCTTGCGCGCGCAAAATTCAGCAAAAGAGGCGCAGTTAGAAATGCTGCGCTATCAATTAAATCCTCATTTCATGTTTAACACCTTAAATGCAATTTCTACGCTTATTTACAAACATGAAAATGATAAAGCTAATGAAATGCTCGATAAATTGTGTTCTTTTCTTCGTTATTCATTGGTGCAAAAAAACGATCAAATTAGTACTTTAAAAGAAGAACTTGAATTGTTAGAGCTGTACTTGTCGATTGAAAAGGTGCGATTTGCGGAACGTCTTAACGTGTCTCTGGCCATTCAAGCCAATACAAATTGCGCCAAAGTACCCACATTACTGCTACAGCCATTGGTTGAAAATGCCGTGAAATTTGGCATTGAATTTAGTAAGGGCACGGGTAATATTGTGATTAGCGCAAAGCGCATAAAAGATACTTTAGTTGTGGATGTTTTTAATGATGCGTCAAGCACTTCACAGGAAAAACAAAAGGGTTTTGGCATTGGTCTGAATAATACTAGGGAACGTTTAAATACAATGTTTAATGAAGCATGCAAAGTTGAATTAGTCTCCAGTGGCAGCAATGGCACAAAAGTAACCATAGAAATGCCATTCTTATGTGATGAAAGATATGCCTGATAGAAAAATTACTGCCGTAATAGTTGACGATGAACCTCTTGCGATTGAGGGTTTAAGGCTTCGTTTGCACAAAATAGAAGATATGCACGTAGTGGGTGAAGCAGTTGACGGCGACAACGCCATTGCGATTTGCCACGCCTTACAGCCCGATGTCTTGTTTCTCGATTTAAATCTGCCGGGAATTAATGGGCTTGAAGTGGTGCAGTCTTTGCAATCAGACAACATGCCTTTGGTGGTGTTTGTAAGTGCCTACAGTGAGTATGCACTTGACGCTTTTGAGTTGAACGCTATTGATTACCTATTGAAACCTGTGAATTTAGGTCGTTTGCAGCAAACAATGAAACGCATTCGTGAACGATTGACACCCGTGGAGCGTGACCAAGAAAAGTTTAAACTGCTGCGAGCGCTCGAAGAAGTTTCTGGCTTACATATTTCTGAACTTCAGGAATGGCTGAGCAACGAAAGCCCGCTGCCCAATTCAAGCAACCAAGAGTTAGTAATAAAAAATGCCAAAAACGAAAAGGTGTTTGTCCCCGTTGCTGATATTGAATGGATTGACGCGGCTGGCGATTATATGTGCATTCACACACCCGCAGAAAATTTCATTTTACGTATCACAATGAAAAAGTTAACAAGCCAATTGGATGCGCGCATTTTTCAGCGTATTCATAAATCTACAGTGGTTAATATTAACCGCATAAAAAGTATTCAGCCACTGCGAAATAGCGAAAGCATTCTTGATTTAGGCGACGGCGTAAAACTTAAAGTTAGCCGAAACTATAGTTGTGCAGTTAAAACAATTATAGATAACCGCGTACGCTAGTTTTCATATCATTATATTTTTTTAAACAAGCTATGCGCTTGGTCGTGATTCTGTGTCAGCTTAACTCACTATCCAATTAGTTCTCTTATTAAACGCAAATTAAAATCACTATGTCGCATTTGAATTGTATCTGCATTTGACATATCGCACTATCCTCAATTAAATGTTACCAGCGTGTTAAATTAATGTTTAAAAAATATACTAAGATTCTCCCACTGGGGTTTAACAATATGAGTATTAAAATGAATAAAATCACAAAATTGGCAGGTGCTGCTTCGGTTTTGTTTTTAACAGCTTGCGGCGGCGATATAAAAACCGACACTAATTTACAAGCTGTAGATCCAAGCAAACCCAACGTGCAGGCTGTCGATGAAAAATATAAAGATAGCGATTGGCGCTTAGTATGGAACGATGAGTTTAATGGCACCGAAGTTGACACCAACAATTGGAACTTTGAAGTAAACTGTGAGGGTGGTGGCAACCAAGAACTTCAGTGTTATACCGACTCGCCAAACAATGCGCTTGTGTCTGACGGCACATTGAAAATAATCGCTAAACTAAACGATGGTGCAGTTGGTGAAGATGATGACTTTACGTCTGCGCGTTTAACCACTCAGAACAAGGGAGACTTTCAATATGGCCGCATTGAAATGCGCGCCAAACTGCCAATGGGCCAAGGTTCATGGCCCGCATTTTGGATGATGCCAACAGATTCTGTTTACGGAGGCTGGCCAAAGTCGGGAGAAATTGACATTATGGAAGCGGTAAACCTTGGCGCGTTGCGCGAAGATGGAACCGCTGAAACCAATATTTACGGCACTCTTCACTACGGCGCTGGACCAGGTAGCAATTCATCAGGGGCCGCTTATTCTTCAGAAATTAATCCCGCCACGCAGTTCAATAACTACGCGGTTGAATGGCAAGAAGGTGAAATTCGTTGGTATTTTAACGATATACTTTTCGCAACTCAAAGACAGTCTAAATTAAGCCTCAGCTCAACCGGTGAAACTGTGGGTTTGTCGCACCGTGGTTGGTATGCTGAGCTGTATGACATTGTTACAGGAGAATTGAAGACCAATTATTCTGCCGCTCCTTTTGATCAAGATTTTTTCATCATTCTCAACTTAGCCGTTGGCGGCGCTTGGCCCGTCTCGTTTAATGAAGGTGGTGTTGATACAAGCGCATTTGCAGATGCAGGGCAAACGTTTGAAGTTGACTATGTTCGCGTTTATGAGTGTAGCGCTAATCGGGCAACCGGTCGTGGATGCGAAACAATAGCACCTGGCTATGCAACCGACGTCGCCGATGGCGGTTTATTGGTAGAAGGACAAGCTCCTTCACCTAGCCTAAATCCAGGTGAAGCAAACCCCATTACTATTTTTGATGATGTATTAAATAAAAACTGGGCGGCATGGGACTGCTGCGGTGGTTCAATTCCGGCCTTAGTAGCTGATGATGAAGACCATGGTGATGTATATCAGTTTGAAGTGCAAAATGGCAACGAGGGAACCGTCTTTGGTTTTATCACACGTTCGCTATTTCTTTCTCAAGATCCCACTGTTGGCGCGAGCGCATCACCACACAATGCTTTAGGTATGATTGAAAACGGTTATATTACCTTTGATCTAAAAGTGACTTCTCCACCCTTAAATTCTGATTCAATTTGGAAATTTAAAGTGGAAGCCGACGAGGCAAATGGCGGTGAATGGGAGGCTGATTTAATTGAATTTGGTCCAGCGCCCATTGTCGATGTGTGGGCAACTTATCAAGTTCCACTGCAAGAAGTTGCTAACGCCGGCGTTGACTTGACCTTACTTGACGTTCTTATGGTATTTCCCACATGGCAAACTGGCGATGGCGCCGTATTTCGTATGGACAATGTTGCTATCCAAAGCGGTGAAGAAGCGTCAGGGCCTGTATTTGCAGAATTTACAGAAGGTTTTGGTGGCGCAAGTATAGCTGGCGACACTTACACTTACCCACTTGGCTCAGAAGTATGGGGCGGTTTTGCAAACACGAACGCAAGTATTTATCCGCTAAACCTTACCCATGGCGGTACTTTAACGTTTACCGCATCTATTCCACAAGGTGACACTGATACCAGTATACGATTTGTCTTTGAAAACGCGCCCTTCCCAGACGTAGAGCCAAACTTTACGACCGCGAACGTGAATATCTCGGGTAACCAAGCCCGTACATACACTGTTGCTATAAGGCCACAGGATACTGACAATACCTACAGTTCATTCTTAATGTACATAAACGCCGCGGGCAATTCAGTCAACATTAAAGATATAATGATTGAAACGAACAATCACGCAGCAATGGAAGCGTTTGGCAACAGCACACTTGATGCGAGCACGAGCACTTTCACACATCCGTCTAATGCTGAAGTATGGGCTGGTTTTGCTAACACCAACGCTGAGTTATATCCGTTTAACTTCGCCTTGGGCGGTAAAATTACATTTACCGGTGCAATCCCGTCTGGAGGCTCTTCCGTTGCGGTTAATTTCCGTTTTGAGAAAAACCCATTTCCCGATGTAGACCCAGCTTTTTCTACTAAAAATGTGACAGTGTCTGGATTAACAGAAACAACGTATACCGTATATATCCCGCCCCAGGATGCAACAAATACATTCAGTTCACTTTTGTTATATTTAGTTGAGCGTGACTCTGGGGTCATTATCAAAAACATTATAGTGACACAAAATGAGCATGTCGCAGTTTGGGAAGGCTTTGGTGGCGCAAGTATTGATAGCGACTCTAGCACGTTTAATTTCCCTGCTAATTCAGAGGTATGGGGTGGTTTTGCCAATACGAATACTAGTTTTTATCCTTTGAATTTTGCAGCGGGTGGGCGTATTGAGTTTAGCGCGGCTCTTCCAGTAGGTGCACTGAACACAAGTGTCAGGTTTTTATTAGAAAAAAATCCTTTCCCTGATGTTGAGCCTAGTTACGCTACCGATTCTGTGACCATTTCAGGCACAAACTTCAGTTCTTACGTTGTTGATATTCCACCACAATCTGCTCAGAACACCTTCAGTTCTTTCTTGTTGTATCTCAATGACAACGATTCACCTGTAATTATTAAAGACCTTGTGATTACAGCTGATCGCGTGCAATAAGAGAGTATATAAAATGAAAAATACAATTTTCCAAAAAACAAAATTAGCCATTACTATATCATTGATAATAGAACTTGGCGCTACCGTGCCCGTCGTTGCTCAAGAAGCATTGCAGGCAAAAGACGATGTTGAAGTGATTGCGGTGAGCGGCATTCGTGGCTCATTAATGAAATCAAGTGATATTAAGCGCAGTAACCAAGGCGTAGTTGATTCAATTGTCGCTGAAGAAATGGGTAAATTCCCTGATACTAACTTAGCTGAATCATTGCAACGTATTACGGGCGTATCGGTAAGTAGAGCAAATGGTGAAGGCAGTCAAATAACGGTGCGTGGTTTTGGTCCAGAATTTAATATGGTAACGTTAAACGGTCGTCAAATGCCATCAACAGGTTTCTCGCGGTCATTTAATTTTGAGAACTTTGCATCCGAAGGTGTTAGTGCATTAGAGGTTTACAAAACCTCACGTGCCGATATTCCAACGGGTGGTTTAGGAGCATCTGTTAATATTGTGACTGCTCGTCCTTTGTCACAGCCCGGACAGCAATTCTCATTTACGGCCAAAGCTAATCTAGATACTTCAAACGTGGAAGGTGAAGATGTCACGCCAGAAATTGCAGGCTTAGCAAGTAAAACATTTTTAGATGAACGCCTTGGTGTTTCTGTTACTGGTTCGTATCAGCGACGTGATTTCCAAAAACAATCGGCCAATATTCAAGGTTGGCAGGCAAATGTTGCGCTACCTAGTTTATCTTCATCAAAATTTTCTGACTTACGTCCATTAGATGCAAACGGTGAGCTACTCGCTAACTTCCTAGCCCCTAATGCTAGTGGCGAACTAGAAGCAAGCACTGCACATTTCTTCCCTAAAGATATGAACTACGGCATAGAAGACGTGCAGCGTGAAAGAAAAAATGCTCAGGCGACGGTTCAATTTGCGGTAAACGATCGTTTAACCCTAACGGCCGACTACACAATGAGTAATGTAGTTGCCGGTAGCAACAGCATTGGTTGGGGAATTTGGAATAACTTCGGTGCTAACATAAACACGTATCAACTCGATGAAAATGGTACCACCTTATACGCCAATATTTCAGGTGATGACGCTTCATTTACCGCATCAAGAAGCACAACTGAATTTGATATGAAATCGCTTGGTTTAAACATTGAGTTTGAGGCTCGTGATGACCTAAAGTTAACCTTCGACTATCACGATTCTAATGCAACGATTGACAACGGCATAGATCCTGGCTTACGCAGTGCAGGTCAAGTTATATTGGGTTCCTCTGCTTTAGACTTTAAAGAATACTCTTATCTATCTGGTGATGTACCCCAATTCTCAATTAACTGGAATAATGGCACCAATCAACTGAGCGCTGGTGAAATTGATTCTAACTTCAGTCAGTTCATTCATTCACCTGGTGAATCTGATATTCAGCAGGCTCAATTAGATGTCGAATACTTACCTGAATTTGATAGCTTACGTTCTTTAGTCAAACTTTCAGCCGGATTAAGTAATACTAAACAAACGCTGATTGGCACTAACGGATGGTCGGGTTTGCGCGGTGGTCCTGGTTTCAACCCTAGCTTTAGCGCAATATTTCCTGACAACATGTTTACATTTAATGATACGGGGAACTTTTTAGACCAGTTCGACGGTGGCGGTGCAGCTTTGAGTCCAAACTACTATTGGACCTACGATTTTGATGAAGCCGTTACTCGCCAAGCTGCCTACTTAACATCAGATGTGGTTGGTAGTAATGAATATGTTGTTGATCCTTACTATACTACTAACACAACCTCTAGCGTTGAAGAAACGACAAAGTCTATCTACATCAATTCACTTTGGGAATTTGATATAAAAGATAAGTACGTGGAAATTAATGCGGGTATTCGCTATGAAGAAACCGATGTTATTAGTCCTTCACAAAGTAATATTGCAGAACAGGTAAACTGGGTTGCAGCATCGGAATGGATAACCTCATTCTCTGGTGTGCAAAACGTGTCTAACGATGGTGGATACGATCTACTATTACCAATGATAGATATTCGGGTCGATTTAAGCGATGATTTGGTCTCACGAGTTTCGGTTGGCAAAAGTATTACACGTGCTCCTTTAGGCAACTTACTAGGCGGTTTAGCGCTATCAGGAAGTCCTAAGATTGGCGCTCGTACAGGCTCGAGAGGTAACACTAACCTGAAGCCTTACCAGTCAACCAACATAGACATTTCTGTAGAATATTATTATGAGGAAGGAAGCTATGCAGCTGTAGGCTTATTCTGGAAAAAAGTTGATGACTGGATTGAAACATCAACTGTAGACCTTACATTTGATGGTCTGTATGACATATATCTTGGTCCACGCTGGAACGAAGCTGCTACCAACATTACTACACGAGGAGGGCAAGCCACCGATACTGCCATTTTTGATGAGATGGTTGCTTTAGGTTACGCTAATAGCGATGGTCAGATTGAGCCAGATCCAAGCGGCGACTCCCTCATTTCGTGGCGTTTGAGCTCTCCAGAAAACGTTGAAGAACGCAAAACGAATGGCTTAGAAGTAGCATTTCAGCATATCTTTCAAGAGACTGGTTTTGGTTTAGCTGCTAACGCAACTTTTGTTGATGGTGATGTTGATTATAATCCCTACGTGTTAGCGTCACAAAAGGCGCTGTCTGGACTATCAGACTCTGCTAACTTTCAAGCGTTTTATGAAGATGATAAATTATCAGTAAGATTGACCTACGCATGGCGCGATAGTTATTTAATTGGGCAGGGTCAAGGACAAGGTACATCTGACAACCCGCCACAATTCGCCAAAGAATATGGACAGTGGGACATGAGTGTTAATTATGACATTAATGAAAACCTGACTGTTTTTGTTGAAGGCATCAACTTAAATAACGCCACAGAGCAACACTACGGTCGATTTGAAGAGCAATTTCTATTTGCTGGTCAATATGGCCCACGTTACTCTGTTGGCGTAAGAGTCAGTTTATAGTATTTAGCGTATGCGTAAAAAGCCGCTATTTTTTGCGGCTTCTTACTGTCTAATCATGCGCCTGATAACAACCTCACCCGCTTAGCGGATGAAAGTGTCGTTTTAACGCGCACTCGCTCAATTGACCTATTGTGTCGCAGCCGTTTTTCATTATATCGCATTTGCGTTGCTAAGCTTTATGCCATGCGACACTATGAAAATCTAAAAAAATTAAACATAAATATAACAATATTTACATAATGGAGTGATGCAAACATGGCGTCCAATATCCCAATAGCAGACCCCTCGGTTATACCATCGAACAGTGCTAGTGAACCACAAAATCATTTGTTTTCATTAGTTTCGCTAACGTCATTATTTTTTATGTGGGGGTTTATCACCTGCTTAAATGATATTTTAATTCCGTACTTGAAAAATGCATTTGATTTAAGTTATACCCAAGCCATGCTGGTACAATTTTGTTTCTTTGGAGCCTATTTTGTTGTAGCTATTCCAGCAGGTTGGTTAGTGGGTAAAATTGGCTATAAAAAAGGCATAGTGGCCGGCTTATTAATCGCTAGCCTAGGCTGCGTGCTTTTTTATCCAGCATCAGCACTGCACGTTTATGCTATTTTCTTGTTTGCCTTATTTGTTTTAGCCTCCGGCATAACCATTCTACAAGTAGCAGCCAATCCTTTTGTTACCGCGCTAGGCAGCCCACACACCGCTTCATCTCGCTTAACAATGACTCAAGCATTTAATGCTTTAGGCACCACGGTTGCCCCATTTTTTGGCGCATATCTAATTTTTGGTGGCGGCAATGGTGTTGACACACATATAAGCGGCGACTCTTCTAGTTTAGTGCAATTACCCTATCTAATCCTTGCGGCGGCTTTACTTGGTTTGGCCGCTATTTTCAGCTATCTCAAACTACCTGATTTAGGCCGTAAACAAACAGCAACCGTTATAGAGGGGTCGGCTTGGCAACATCGTCACCTTCGTTTAGGCGTGGTGGGGATCTTTTTATATGTAGGCGCTGAAGTAGCAATTGGAAGCTTTCTAGTCAATTTTCTAAGTCAGCCCGACATAGCTGGTTTAAACGAAGCTCAAGCGTCAAAGTTTATTGCATATTATTGGGGCGGCGCTATGGTAGGCCGCTTTATTGGTGCCTTTGTTATGCAAAAAATAGCGCCAGGCAAAGTATTAGCGTTCAATTCAGCTATGGTCATTATACTTATCAGTAGTGCTGTTTTATTTGATGGTTCTCTAGCAATGTGGTCACTGCTGGCAGTAGGTCTATTCAATTCCATCATGTTCCCCACTATTTTCAGCTTAGCACTGAACGGCCTTGGCACAAGCGCCGCACAAGGTTCAGGCTTACTGTGTTTAGCTATTGTTGGCGGCGCATTATTACCCCTTATTCAAGGTATGCTTGCCGATAGCGTTGGTCTGCAAATCTCATTTGTACTGCCTATGCTGTGCTACATTTTTATTGCTTATTACGGTTTGATAGGTTCAAAACCAACTAAAGCTCTCAGTTAGAGGTATAATTTTGAAAAGAACAAAATCACTTATAGCCGCGATTGTCTTCACCTTTGCTAGTGTTGCATGTACTCAAATTAGCGTAAAGGAAGTACAAGAACGAAACAGTAAGACTTTACCTGACATTGAAATTTGGCCGCAACTAGATATTGCTGTTAAAAAATCTGATGACGTAGAAGCGAGAGTTGCTGCTGTTTTGACAGGCATGACATTAGAGCAAAAAATTGCGCAAATGATCCAGCCTGAAATTAGAGATATTAGCGTTGAGGATATGCGTAAATATGGCTTTGGTTCATACTTAAATGGTGGTGGAGCTTTTCCAAATGATAATAAACACGCCACACCGCAAGACTGGATACAGCTAGCCGAGAACATGTATCAAGCGTCTGTTGATGCAAGCCTAGATGGTTCAACTATCCCAACTATGTGGGGAACCGATGCAGTACACGGTCATAACAATGTAATTGGGGCTACTTTATTTCCACATAATATTGGCTTAGGTGCTACTAACAACCCAGAATTAATTGAAAACATAGCCACAGCAACCGCTACCGAGGTAATGGTAACAGGTATTGATTGGGTATTCGCTCCAACAGTTGCCACTGTAAGGGATGACCGCTGGGGCCGAACATACGAAAGCTATTCCGAAGACCCAGCTATTGTATATGAATACTCAAAAGCGATAGTACGAGGTTTACAAGGTAAACCTGGTAAAAATTTTTTAGGCGACAGCCAAGTTATAAGCACTGTTAAGCACTTTATTGGTGATGGCGGCACCGTTGGGGGTGACGACCAAGGCAATAATATTGCCAGCGAAAGCGATTTATTTAGACTTCATGCGCAGGGTTACGTGGGAGGTTTAACGTCTGGAGCACAATCAGTAATGGCTTCATTTAACAGTTGGCATGGCAAAAAACTACATGGCCACAAATATCTACTAACCGACGTATTGAAAGATAAAATGGGTTTTGACGGCTTTGTAGTAGGCGATTGGAATGGTCATGGCCAAATAGCCGGTTGTACTAATGACAACTGTCCGCAAGCTGCAAACGCAGGTTTAGATATTTACATGGTGCCAACAGCGGCTTGGAAGCCTTTGTATGAGAATTTGCTGCAACAAGTCAAAGACGGCACTATTGCCTTGAGTAGAATTGACGATGCGGTGACACGCATACTGCGTGTGAAAATACGTGCAGGTTTGTTTGAAAAGCCCAGTCCCGCTAATCGTATTTTGTCGGGCAAAACGCAGCTTATTGGTCAACAAAGCCATCGAGACATAGCAAAACAGGCTGTGCGTGAATCACTCGTATTACTAAAGAATAAAAATAACATCTTACCGCTGAGTCCTAACGTGAGTGTACTGGTGGCCGGCGATGCAGCTCACAACATCGGTAAGCAGTCGGGTGGTTGGACTATTACGTGGCAAGGTACCAACAATACTAATGAAGATTTCCCCGGTGGAAGCTCGATTTATGACGGCATAAAGCAGCGCATAGAGGCTGCAAATGGCACGGTAGAATTAAGTGAAACGGGTCAATATAAAACCAAGCCCGACGTGGCCATAGTGGTCTTTGGTGAAGAGCCTTATGCTGAGGGTCATGGCGATGTGGAGCACTTAGATTATCAACGCGGCCTAAAATCTGATTTAGCCTTATTACATAGGCTAAAAGCAGACGGGATCTCCGTTGTATCTATATTTATTAGCGGTAGACCCTTATGGATGAATGCTGAAATTAACGCAAGTGATGCTTTTGTTGCGGCTTGGTTACCTGGTTCGCAAGGAAGCGCTGTTGCCGATGTGTTATTTACCGACGCGCTGGGTAGCATGCAATATAATTTTTCCGGACGTTTGTCATTCTCATGGCCTGCGGATCCTAATCAAGCAACAGTTAACGTCTACGATTTTGAGTATAATCCCTTACTTCCCTATGGTTTTGGCCTGTCCTACGGTGATGAAAACGTATTGCCCGACAACTTATCTGAAACATATGAAAAGAGTATTACGCAAACAAGCGGTGCGACATTATTCACCGGCACTATGCAGAAGCCGTGGGAATTGCGAGTTTTCTCGGGTCATAATTTACAAGATATTACGGCAAGTACTGCCACTGTCGATAATGTATATTACAGAACCGTTGATAGAGTGGTACAAGAAGATGCATTCAGATTAGCAATTACTGCTAGTAACAACAATAGTGGCGTACAAATAGCGAGTAAAAACTATTTTAGGGAAGACATGTCGGCCCAAGCACAAAGTAACGCCGTGTTGTCATTCATGCTAAAGCCCGAATCGGCTATTCCAAATGAAGTATTACTGTCTATGAATTGCGAAACTGTCAGTGACACAGCCGGTAGTTGCGCAGCAGACCTGAATATTGCTGAAGCATTGTTGGCTTTGCCTAAAAATGAATGGAGTGTTTTTACTGTTGACGTGCAATGCTTTGTTCAAAAAGGTGTCACGTTTGAAAATATGGTAGTGCCCTTCCAACTGGGGTCAAAGGAAGCATTTACCGTAAGTCTAAGTGAAATATCGTTTACGTTTAATCAAGCTCACGAAGCTAATCTGAGCTGTGCAGACTGAACTCCTTCGATGTGCAGTGCTCTTGGTATAACTTGTATAAAAACGTTACTTACTTTTCAATTTAGCAGAAGCTAAGGGAATAAAAATATGAATTTTTTGGTAATAAACTTAAATTTAGCCAAGCAAAGAATGGCGTTTCAGTTGAATCAATTAAGCCTAAATTTTGAACGCCTACCTGCCTGTTAAATCAGCCGCTGAGCAATTAGTGAGCAGCGTTTAAGTATGACGCAACATGGAAAAGTGCTATATGAATTGAGGACGCCATACAGAGATGGTACGACCGGTGACCGGCGCGCCAGTAAACCAGATACGGAAGCTACGCTTTCTGGCACCGCGGCGGTACTAAACACGATAGGTACATTTATTCACAACGGCAACAATAGCTACAAAGCCTATAATGGCTACAAGGCGCATTACAAAAAGGAATACCATGATGAAAAGAAGATTAGCGGCAATTATTGGGCTGGTGAGTTTACTCGGTATCAACCACTTCGTGCTAGCACGCCCTGCTCTTGTGGTGTCAATAGATACCCATGACGCATTTTTTGAGGCTATTGCCAAACACTGCGGTAAAGCATTTGAGGGCAAAGTTGTGATTGATAACGATCCAAGTCCGGCCTTTAACAATACGTTAGTAATGCACGTGCGTACTTGCACAAGCACCCAACTACAAGTTCCTTTTCATGTGGGAGATGACGCCTCGCGCACTTGGATTATTACCAAGACAGGCAGTGGTTTGAGCTTAAAGCACGACCATAGGAAACAAGACGGACTTGATGACGAACTCAGTATGTATGGCGGTCACACGGTTGATGCAGGCTATAACAACGTGCAGTCCTTTCCTGCTGATGCTTATTCAAAGCAATTATTTGTAGACCAAGGCATTGCGCAATCTGTTGGAAACACGTGGCAAATATTTGTGTATGACAACACCTTTAGCTACCGCTTAATTCGCCAAGGCAGGGAGTTCAGAGTAGAATTTGACTTAACCAAGCCAGTAGCATTACCTGCAACACCTTGGGGCTATAACGACAAGTAAAAGTTTATCAAAAAATATTATCAATGACCTATAGCCTTAGCCGGAAGCCACTTTTTTAAAATCGCAGCAAGGTGACCTTCAGCAACTAATAGGTCCGCATAAGCCACCATATAGAAGCCCAAAGGGCCGGTACACATCCGCGTTATTGTTTTTTACACTTAAAGAATGCTGAAACACTCATAGTCCTTCTCCACAAATTAATTATCGGGAGTCAGATCAAACTATACCGAAGCGGTAACATGCAAATATCTTTGTAATACAGGATTTACGCTAATCGCAAATGGCTTTATAGCTCGCTCTGCGTAGTTGTTATCTATTTTGAGCCTGCCATCATCTAGGTAACGGCGGTATTTTTTTAAACTGATTTATCGAGTAATTGATGGCTTTACCAAGCGCTATTTTCGGTGGTACTTTATCTTTATACTTAATCAGCCATTGATAAAATCATCAACTATCGGTTTGGCTTTTTGCTGTCTTGCGTTGAAGTTTTCATCGCGCGTTTTATCTTTAATGGCTTACTCGCTTTTATGCGATTCGCTCTTAACTGAACCTCGTAAAACACTGCCATCAACAAGGCCGTTTAAGACGCTATTTTGCTCGAAGACTCGCTGCCCTTTAAGCCATTCTTTACTGTGAAATGATGATTCTAATACAACTTTTGTGAACATATGTTGAGATAATTTCCTGAAAATACGAGCCTACGGATGAAAAAATAAATGACTTGTGGATTACCGTAATCGCATTTGTTACCACATAGCGACAAAGCATTCGCTAAATTGCTTAACATTCTTGGCATATCCGCGTAATAAATATCTTTACAAGCGCTATGCATGCACGCCTTGTGAAATATTTTATTAGAGACATTATTTATATGTCTGCGGTATTTTTAGGCCTTATCAGCTCGCCACTTTTCATAGACCGCAAGACATTCTTGAACGGCTTCTGTGAATCGCTGCTGCAGGCTTTCGTCTGTGGGTTGCTGCTTGCGGATTTTATCTAAAGTTCTTTGGATAGATCTGCGGCTGTCTTTATCAAGGCCCTCAATCCAGTGATTATCGCCCTGCACGAGGTCAAGCAAGTCTCGTCCAGCGTGATTACGATGGCTTATATGCCACCAGTGATCAACGGCTCTGCCAAGCACAATGTAAGCAAACTGACTGTCTTGCACGGGACCAAACATGGCGGTTGTAAGACCCTTGCCAAACGAGGCTATTTTTAGCGCCGGTGACAACAATTTAGCGCCATAGTAATAGCTTCCAGCAGCCCCCATAAAGCCACCTAAAAGTGCGCCGGTGCCAAGGGATGCACCAAAGGTAAGTGCATCTATTGAAACACCGCCTATAGCACCTGCACCAAAACCAGCGGTAACTAAATAACGCCGGCTTACGGCCCATTGCTGTCGGCTGTCTTGGGAAAATAAGTCTTGGGCACTGTGCCAATTAAGTTCGGTTTCTTGGCGGCGAATGCGCTGATGTTGGTATAAATGCTCAATACTTTTACGCAAGCTTTGTTCGCGTTCACGCTGATGTTCATACCAGCATTTACTGAGCTTGCCTGCCAATTCACCTTGGTCGGAATCGCTGCTCACGTTTTCATGTTGCGCGAAAGTGCGTTTTTCTTGATACGACATCATGTCACTTAAGGCTTTGGCAACAATACTGGCTGACTGACTGCGTCTTTGCTGACGCTGCTTTGACAAGTATTGCGTGGCTTGGTTTAAGGTTTTTTCCCACTGTGGCTCAAGCTGGCCGAAGGCTCGCAGCAGGCTTAAGTGCTGTTCAAAAGGTGCTCGCACTGCGTTAAATTTACGCACAACTTGAAAGAATTGGCCTAATGCTGCCTGCCACGTATCGCTGTAGTCTTCAAGGCCTATGGTATTGATTAAGGCTAGGCTAGGTCGACCCGTCCAGCGTAATATGGTCATCTCAGCCTCGTGCTGCGCGCTGTAAGGCACCGAGCCGTCTACCACATAAATGATCCCGGCACCTTCAATTAAGGGCTGGAGTAATTCGCATTCATCGGTAAAACGCTCGTCATCTTTATGCTGCCCTACAAAGGCTTTAAGCGTATCGCTGTGGTCAGAAGCCGATACACTATGCGCTTCGAGCCATTCCAGCACTTTTCTAGGACGTTGAAAGCCCGGGGTGTCTACCAATGTATAGAGTATTTTACCGTCTACGCTTAAGGGATAAGACTGGCTTGAGCGCGTGGTGCCAGGCTCTAGTGCAATGGCAATAGCATCGTTTTGCGATAAGGTGGCCACAATGCTCGATTTACCTTTATTGGGATGGCCTACAACGGCAAAATTGGGCGCGCTATTCATGCTGTATGTCCTGTAAAACAGAGCTTACTTCATCTGTGGGTAGCAGACTTACCGACACAAAATCTGGCAAAGTACGATTGGCAAACCTTAACCACTGCTGCACATGATGCGGTTGGGGTTCGCGCTGCAGGTTGGTAGCCACAGGCACTATCACTATATGCGCAGTTTTTGGCCAGTTTTTGTATGCATTGGCAATGAAGTCTTCTAGCTCACCCGTGGGTGGCTCCCAACTGTGAGTTACTAACAAAACGTTATGATCATCTGCTTTAAGTGATGTTTTTAAGATAGTGGAAGTTGTTGCTGAAGGCTTGTAAGCTGCTGACTCTTGGGCTTCTTGACCACTTGCTTGGGCTTTTTTATCCTCTGACTTAGGCGTTTTTACTGTGTACTCATATGGCTTTTGCGCTTTTGTTTTGGACTTTGTATCGCTTATGGATGAGGATTTTTTGCTCAAGGCACTCGCGACTTTAGCCACGGTATTGCGATCATCAACAAGTGTCATACTTCCGCCTACCTTCGCCACCACCATTTTATCAGCGTTAAGCGTTTGAGGAAGTGCAGTATCATGGGCACCTGCCCATGTTAATAGAACGCGCGCGTTTGGCAGCGGCGACAGCGCAAACTGCTGGCTAATATCAGGTAAATCTACAGAATCGTTATGCTCATTGCCCGTTTCCAGCGTGGGCGTTTGCATACGATATTGAAGTGCGGCTGCAGCCGGGTGCGTAGCCAATAAGCGGCGGGCTTTACGCTCAACAATAAGGCCTGCTGTAAAGTATAAAATTGCACGCGGCAGCAGCGTCCACGTTGTCCATAACATGGCAATAAAGGGCCACCATTGACCCCATAAGGCTGGGTTTATATTAGTGTCTGGTGAGCTTGCTCGAAAAAACCGTGTGGCTTCTACTAGCGCAAGATCGGGCGCGGCCAGAGGCCATAACCAAGCCCAAGGCGCTGCAACTATACCAATAAATCTATGATAGGCTTGCGCATCAGTTTCAAGGGTAGTGCTCCAACCAAAGGCTAGGTCTTGCAGCAGCACCATGGTTAATAGTGTTAGCAGCCCGGCAAAGGCAAAGCACAGGCCGCCAAGTTGCGCTGCTTTCGCCATTAATACCGGCTGAAGCTTTGTTTTAATGTCATTGGGTGCATTTTTTTGAAAACGGCGAAGCACTAGCCGCCAAGGTTGCCAGCCCGCTAGTGACTGCACAGTAGTAAATAGCGCCAGTAAAAGTTGAAACGCCACAAAAGCTATAATAACCGTAATATTGATTCGCTGGCCACCATCGTAAAACAACAGTCCCAGCATGCTTAAAATCCCAAACAACGTACCAAACGCAACAAAGCTACTGTTGATACGTCGCCAACTACGCAACGTTTGCAAAGCCTGACGAGACTCAGCTTCAGCATCGTTAAACCTATTGATATAAGCCATCCAGCGTTTTGACGTTGGCTTTTCGCCTTGCTCTTCACAGGTAAGCGCAAACTTGCGGTCACGCCTATGTAAAAATACTGAATCTTGGCCACTGTCTCTTTGAGCGCAGGCGTCAAAATCTAGCAGCAGGCGAACACAGCGATTGGTCATTAATATTTCCGTTGATAAGTGAGGCATAAACAGCACCGCATAAGAGTAAACTATGTACTTAGGGTATTCAACCAGTGTTGATTACTTGTCAGGTGAAGCGGCTATTACTCGTAGCATCCTTCAAAATCCGTTTGAGAAGTTTGAGAAGTTTGAGCGTAAATGTTTTATGTATCATACGAAATATTTGAATAAAATAGCGTTTGACCCAGTGCTGTGGGATAGCTTTAAACCTGATGATTTTGATTTAATTAGAAAGCAGATGCTAAGTGACAAGAAGGACTATTTTATTAAGCACTTAGGCGTGGATGCTTTCTCAAGCAATGCACCTGTGACGAACTCACAAGGCCATACCGGTGCGGTCAAAACCAGACTTAAAACCATATAGGGTATCAGCATGTCCAATCGCTTCGCGAATAAAAGGGAAGTTATAAGCATCGCCATTCGCCATAGCCGCAAAGACTTTTTCAACCGCGCTGAAAGCAGACGCTCTACCAATGACTTCTTGGCACACTTTTTAAGAGACGATAACCAAGCCTTCTTGAAGGCGCCCGCTTTTTGAAAGTTTTCACATTTAAAAAATAACGGCGCACCGGTGAACGCATTTAGAAAGCTTGAGGTTAATATTGGCGTACAATGAATGTAAGGGGCAATACGCTTTTGAACGGCCAGAAAATTGTCAAACGTAGGGATATAAAAACCTTAATTGTTAGCCATAATAGTCAGCTTCCTTTAATCGTTTATGCCTTAGCAGTGCTAGTTGAGCGCAAGTATTCTTGTGCAGCAGCCACACCAACACCCAGTTCTATAGGATAATCAAGATCTTTCATAGCCATCTCTATGGTGGCAATACCCGACAGCACGAGCACATCTGTCAGCGCACCTAAGTGACCGATACGGAAGGCCTTGCCCGCCATTTCACCTAGACCAACGCCGAACGAAACACCGTATTTATGATATGCATGGTCGGTAAGTTCATTACTGTTGAATCCTTCAGGCACGTAGATTGCGCTAACTGAATGTGAGTAAAGCTCTGGTGTTTGGGCACATAGCCGCAAACCCCAAGCAGCCACCGCTTTGCGAACACCTTCGGCTAAGCGAAAATGCCGGTCAAAGACATTATCAAGGCCTTCTTTAAACAACATTTCAAGACTGGCTTTAAGCCCGTTTATTAATTGAATGGGTGGTGTGTATGGATAAGCGCCATTTTTATTTGTATTACCCATGTCGCGAAAATCGAAGTAACAGCGTGTACAACGTGCACCTTCTAAAGCGGCGAGCGCTTTGGGGCTAGCCGCTACAATGGCCAAACCGGTGGCCAACATAAAGCCCTTTTGCGATCCAGAAACGGCGAGATCGACACCCCAGGCATCCATCTGAAAATCCATACTGCCTAAAGAACTCACGCAATCCACATACAGCATTGCCGGGTGTGCGCTTTTATCCATCGCCAAACGGACCGCGGCAATATCACTAAGCACGCCTGTGGCGGTTTCGTTGTGGGTCACTAGTACGGCTTTAATACTGTGTTGGGCATCTGTGGCTAAACGCTGAGCAAAAAGATCGGCCGGCGCGCCTGTACCCCACTCACATTCAATAACCTCAACATCTAATCCGTGACGCTGGCACATGTCAATCCAACGATGAGAGAACATGCCATAGCAAGCCACTAATACTTTGTCACCCGGCGACAGGGTATTGGTAATTGAGGCTTCCCACCCGCCGGTTCCGCTACCCGGAAAAATAAACACCTGTCCGTGTTGAGTTTTAAACACTTTCTTAAGGTCTTCAAGCATAGGCTGCAAGGATTCAGCGAAATCTGGTGAGCGATGATCGATTGTTTGTATGTTCATCGCAGCACGTAAGCGATCTGGCATATTAGTGGGGCCGGGAATAAAGACCGGATTTAAATCGCGCATAATGTGTTCCAAGATTTATTGATTTAACAAAACTATAATCGAACGAGATATTAAAGCAACTTTTATTGGAAACTATTTTCGTTTTAATGATTAAATATTTTTACTCATGTTCTGTGGAGGTAAATATGTTTTTATTGACAACTAAATCAATAAATGGAAACATCTTTTAAACCAACAAAAAATAAAATTGTAACCCCATGGCCGAACAACCAGCAAGCAAAAAACCACGCGGAAGACCAAAGTCTCAATTCAGCGACCTGTCTGGTGGCACTATCCAGGCACTTGATCGCGGCATTAGTCTATTAGTCACGCTGTCAAAGGAAGGCGAACTCAGCCTTACCGATCTTGCATTAAGTGTCGGTATGCCCCCTTCCACCGCGCACCGTATGTTGAGCACTCTCCAAAAACATGGGTTTGTAGAGCTTGACGCTGCTTCGCAGCAATGGGCGGTCGGTCTTGAAGCATTTCGAGTGGGAAGCTCCTACCTTGAGCGCACGAATTTAGTCGATTCTGCACGCGCCGTTATGCGTGATCTTGCCCAGCAAAGCGGCGAAACCACTAACCTAGCGATTGCCGATAATGGGGATGTCGTATTTATCAGCCAGATCGAGTCTCACAAACCTATCAGAGCCTTCTTTCTGCCCGGAACACGCGGCTTTATGCATGCCTCAGGGATTGGCAAGGCACTTTTGGCCAATTTCTCCAGAGCTGAAGTTGAGAAAATTTTGCAAAAGAAAGGATGTCCCGAATTTACAGCGAAAACGATTACTACACCAAGCGCACTTTTTGCCGAGCTTGAGATAATCAAACAGCGTGGCTGGGCACTTGATGATGAGGAACGCTTTTTGGGCATGCAGTGTATAGCAGCGCCTATCTACAATTCTTTTTCAGAAGCCATTGCCGGTGTTTCTGTATCTGGGCCAACAGTTAGTTTTCTCAACAATTCTATTGCTGAAATTGGCCACCGGGTAAAACAAGCCGCCGCCAAAATTACGGACAGTATAGGAGGCGTCACCCCCAAGCGTTAAAGCCTAAGGGTTTGGCCGCGAAGCCGTCCACCATGTTTTAACAATTAAGCAAAGAGTTATGTAAAATGAAATATCAAATGAAATCTCGTGAAATATTAACATTGGACGAAGCCAAAATTATCGCCACCGCGGCTGAAACCGAAGCCATAGATGCTGATTTCGAATTTAAAGTATAAGTATACTCAACTAATAGCCGTAAGCTCACGATACTCACTTAGCGCAAAATGATCGGTCATGCCGCTGACATAATCAATAACGATGCGGGCACGATAGTACAACTCTAATAGTTCCAAGTTGTCATTAAGCTCGCTGCGCTGCGTTAGCTGATCCATACACAAATGGTAACGGCGAATATTGGTGCCCGGCAGATCTTGAAATAAGCGGCTTTCTAATGGCGCGCCCTTTATCGATTTATTGGCGATTAGCGTGCGAAAGTCAGCGCCGCTTAGGTTAAGCAGTGGCGTATAAATGTTCAACAGGCCAACAATGATGTTGAAGCCTTTTACTTCTAAGCGCTGCACTTCTTTGGTTGAAAAAACACGTTCTACCGCAATATTCTTGAGAGTTTTAGTGGCCCATGCAAACTCATTATTTCCTTTGAGTAAAGGCTCGTCAAAACGCCCGTCAAAGATTGCCGCATGATTATCGATATAGCGCGCTGTGGCATATTCAGACAAGTCGTTGATTAAGCGGGTTCGCAATGAAAGAATATACTGGTGGCTCTTATTGAATTCAGCCTTATGGTATTTCTCAAGCGCGCTTTGCGAAATATCGAGCAAATAAGCGTTACTGCGCGCACTGTTATCATTAAAGTGCGCTTCGCAATGCTTTTCCCACTTGTGTTTAATTAAGCCATGCAGCTCTGGTACGCTTATAAGACCTTTGTCAAGCGCATCGTCTAAATCTGCAATGCAATAGGCTATATCGTCTGCAGCTTCCATAATATATGTGAGTGGGAAACGACACCCCGGCGCTATATCCAAAGCCTCATTTATACTGTCTACTATTTCTTTCTCAGACAAGTAATACCCTGGCTTTTTTTGACGATAGGCGAATTTACTGCCTTGTTCTGGCTTTGTGTCGCACGCCGGGCCTGTATATTTTAACAAGCAGGCTAATTGAGTATAGGTAAGGTTAAGACTTTGCAGGCTGTGCAGTACCCGCAAGCCTTGCGCATTACCTTCAAAGGTTTTAATGTCGCGTACATATGCGTTGTCAATACAGGCGTCGCCAAAGTTTTGCACGAAAATTGGCACAACAGAGGATATAGCCCACTTATTAATCGCCTCTTCACCTAAGTGACCAAAAGGAGGATTGCCTACGTCATGCAGCAAACAGGCAATTTCTACGGCACTAATGAAACCATCAAACTTACCTTTAAGTCCGTATTGTTCGGCCAAATTTTGCTTGTCAATAACCTTAAGCACTTGCTTGGCAATATAGCGGCCCACCTGCTGCACTTCCATAGAATGGGTCAGCCTGCTTCTGACCGCGGCGTTAGTTTCAAGGGGAAACACTTGCGTTTTTTGCTGCAGGCGACGCAGTGCTGGCGAATGAATGGCGCGGCCTCTGTCGCTTTCCATTTCTTCGTTAAAGTCGCGCCCTGCTACTGATGAGCTGCTAAAGCGTTGCGTTTGAAGTTTGCTTTTATAATTCATGTGACTGTTTTATTGCGTGTTTATAAATATTATCCTAGACTATTCGTGGGTATTGTAAAGAGAAGCATCTTGCTGCTTCGCGCAGCACAATGTGGTATTTTCCATTTCCGGTGATTAACACTATTTTATTCTACGTGCACACCACAATTGAACTAGAATTTGTTGATGAGTCTTGCCGAGATGTTGTTACCCCCACAAGTGCAGATACTTAAGGATCAAAAAATAAAGGCCCTGTAATCACTTAACTGACCATTATGCGCATAGGTCCAGTTGCGGGCACGTTCGGCCACCGCGCTCTAAAAGCCCAGCAAAGCTAAAACAAATATCGGTGGGGACATTGGCAGACATGCCAAGTAATTCATACAAATGTAGCTTCCTTTGGCTAAATAAGTCCGTGATGCGCATGCGATAAGACATGTACTTATGCCCATGTAGTTGCGTCATAAAACCTCACTTATACGAAAAAAGGAGCGTGATTAAACGCTCCTTTTTATATTTCATATAACGGTATTTACGTTTAGTCTAGTAATCAGTTTCCTACTGAAAGAACATTCTAAAGGTCGCACCAATAGTACGCGGCTCACCAATACGGTAACCCAAACGAGCTCTGCCGCCACGTTCACGGTCAAAGGATAACAGCGCGTTTTCATCAAATACGTTGTTAACATAAAACAGTAGTTCGAATTCGTCATACACCAAGCCCGTACTTAAATTAAGCGTATCGTATTGGTCTAACATCAAATCAACTTCAGTGGTTTCATTACCTGTAGCACCGCCAAAAGCAAGACCCGATTGGAAGTTGCCCGCGCCTGCTATTTGGTCACTTGGCTGCGTAATACGATCACCCACAAACTGGTACGAACCCTGAATGTAGGTAGCACTAGAGCCAAACAAAGGCTCATCAAACTCATACGTGCTTGAAATAGCAAATGACGTTTCTGGTACTGACGCTAAGCGGTTACCGTCGGCGACGCCGCCTAGCACATCGCCGTTACTGTCAAATACGGTGCTGCCAAATTCTGCCTGTATAAAGCTACCGGCAAACGACACAAATAAGTTCTTAGTCGCCTGACGGGTCAATTCAAATTCAATACCTTGGCTAGTCGATTTTGGCACGTTAAAGGATATGCGCGAAGAGCAAGAACCTGCGTCTAGCGTAACCTGAAGATCTTCAATGTCAGCATAAAAAGCCGACACGTTCGCGCCCCAACCGCGCCCTGATGACTTCATTCCTATCTCGTAGTTGGTGAGTGTCTCATCCTTATACTCTTGGAAGCCACCAAACACGTCTAAGTCTTGAGTGTTACATAAGCTTCTGTTTAGAGGGTCGTTCACGCCGCCTAAACGAAAACCTTGTGACACTTGTGCATTCAAGTTTACGGTATCGTTAAGCTCATATTGTGCAATAACACGTGAAGTAAAGCCGTCGGATGTAGTTGAATCAGTTTGGTCATCGCTATTTGAGAACAAGCCCCCGGTAGTGAAACGACGCGTTTCTTCAAAATCGTACCAGCGACTGCCTAAGGTAACTATTAGTTTGTCAGTAAATGCATAATTCAACTCACCAAATACAGCGGTTTGCGATAAATCATAGGGTAAAGACGCATTATAGGGTGAGTTAGCTTCAAAACCATTCGCGACGGACGCTGTTGTTCCGGCGCCTAATGTGGCATCGGTGAAGGCATCATATCCCGGTGTGGGCAAAGTTTGCTGGTAATTGCGTTCGGTATCAGACGTAAATATACCCGCCACCCACGTTAAGTCACTTTCATCGTTAGATGCGGCCCGCAGCTCAAAGGTGTCTTGGGTAACTTGAGTTTGATCGCGCAGATTTGAGGGTAAAAGAACCGCTTCGTCAGGGAAACCTAAATCGATACTAACACTGCCAGAAAGTGAGCTAGCATCTCGGCTCATTAAAATATCGCGGTCTGTGTAGCTGTAAACAAAGGTGAAATTGGCAAAGTTACTGGCGTACTCAGCGGTTAAATCAGCAATGAGCGTTTCGTCTTTAAAGTCTTCTTGAAGCAGCAAATACTGCTGTCTTTCACCCAAGCTTATGGCTGGTCTAGTGGTGGTGTTCGGGTTGGCAAATAAGTTAAACACCTCTTGACGATTTGAGCCATTAACACTGATGTCTTGTAAGATGATTCTGGGGGTAATGGTGATATTTTCAGTTGGCGTGTACTTAAACGCAACACGACCGCCTAGTCTGAAGCCGTCGTTAACATCTTCTTCTAGCACCCCATTTTCACCCAGTGCATCAATAAAGCCAGCGTAGCCCGTACGATACACCACTGCGCGCATGGCCAAGGTGTCGTCAACTAGGGGCACGTTCACCATCGCTTTTACATGGTTACCATTACCGCCGTCGGTTTTGGTGTTAACGTTGACTTCCACTTTAGCATCGAAGCTGTTTATTTCGGGCTGATTGGTAATATAACGTAAAGTACCGCCAATGGAGCCTGATCCAAAAAGTGTGCCCTGCGGCCCGCGCAGAGTTTCCACTCGGCTAAGGTCAAAAAAGTCTAAATCAGGAGTGAATAAAGAAAGTGAAATAACACTTTCATCTAAAAAACGCCTACCTGCTCTTTTACGCCAGGCTGGTCACGCACAATTTGTCCTGCTGAAACGCCGCGCATAGATACTTGGCTTTGACCAGGACCGAGGTTTTGAATAGATATGCTCGCTATGTTTCGCGAGATATCCTCTAAGCTGTTTGCACCTGAACGCTCTATGTCTTTTTGCGTTCGGGCATTAATAGAGAATGGTACGTCTTCAATTGCAAGGCTGCGCTTGGTGGCGGTAACCATAATTTTTTCAACAGCTTCATCTTCTTGCATCTGACTTTGTGCTTGCTGCGCCGCAAGGGGAGCACAAAGAACCGCTGCAAGGGCTACACTGATTAAGCTTGGTTTAAACAAGTGCTGATATGTGGGTCTCATGTAAGTCCTTTTTGGTATGTGTTTTACGTTCACGCATAGAATCGTAATAAATTGATTTTTATTCTAGTTTTTTAGATAAAAATGCAAAATTTTATTATTTGCTGTATGTCGTTTACGCTTTACTCTAGAAAAGGGATTACACAGGCAAACTATTTCTTTTCTTCGGGGGGAGCGCTAGCGCCCCCTTTTTTATCACTTGTATCGAGTGTGTTATCGATGCCATCTACTGTATCTTCATTGGCATGTGCTGCTTTTTCGCGGGTATCTAGGTGTTTTTCTTGGCTGTTTGCTGCTTCGTTGTTAACATCCGATGCGGACGCATCGCTAGGGGATGCTTCAACGCTAGTATCGGCATCCTGAGGAGTGTTTTCTTTCACCACCGGCACTGACTGTTCGGTATCATCGTCACTATTAGTCAGGACCGTTTTTTCTTGGCTTTCCTGCGGAATTTCGTTTAAACGTGGAAAGCGCACCGTGTCGTTGTCATTAAGCAGCGACTGTGATTGGGTCGCCATATGGTTGTGAAGCGCTTGATAACTGCTAGCAACCCCCTGCATGAGGTTAGCACTATTCATGAAATGATCGTTTACTTTGGCCTTATATTGCTCTAATTCGGCTTTACTTTGCGCTAATTCTTGCTGCTGCTTACTGGCCTTTTTTTTACCAAAGCTTATGTGATAAATGGCAAAGCCAATTGCGCCACCGGCTATAAAAATTCCTAAAAACACTAAAATATTGCTCATGTTGACTACTCTCTATATTAAAAATATATTAATTCATGTATCGGTAATAAGCATAAGCATAATTATTAACTACGAAAATGAGCTTACCTCAAAGGTTATGCTAAAGGAATACGACGCGTCAAATACTTTATACAACGCAGTAGATTTGATAGTGGTAACCTGCGTATTATTTGCGACAAAGAGTGCAAGAGTCTGACGACTTAATGAAATGCTGCATAAGTGTGATACCGTATACGGGTTCGTTAAAATTGGGGCCGTATACACCGTCATCAAGTGTGTTTTTTTAAATGAAATAGCTGAACGCTCTAGTCTGCTCTTACACTAATTTAGTTCGCATAAGCGCACTTGTTATAAAAGCGCACGTGTGGTGAATACACAAATCTTGACTATTCTTTTTGATAATAAACTTAACTATTTGCTGTGAAAATAAACTTAACTATTTGCTGTGAAAATAAGTTTTGCTATAAAAATTAAGTAGGGCGACAAACACACTATCACCAGCGTGCCAACAATACCTAACATATACCACCAGTTGAAAGAATCACTCACTTGCGTTTCTGCGCTCATATTCACCACCTTATTCATTTACGATATATTTAATAGAAGCTTTTATCAAGGCTTGTTAATTTGACTTACGTCACGTTCACAGCCCCCGGCTTCACCAACACATTTTACTATGATGAAGTATATGTAAAATTCTTCTTCACACTCTTGATATTGATCAATAAAGTAATGGAGTCACTTAATAACTAAATTTCCACCCAGTGGCATTTTACTACAAAGATCAAAAACTCTAAGTGTTAACCGAGCTAAACTACACTAAGGTATTAATTTGTGAACCATAAAAATAGCCTAAGCATTCGAATATTACAAAATGTTTTGCTATATTCACTATCGATAAGCGACAAAGTTAGTCAATTAGCGCATTAACGCCACTTTAATTAAACGGATTACTATTAATGATCAGGGCTATTACGTTTTTATTTTTCTTTGTCGCAACCAGTTTTTTATCTAGCAGTATCGTTTTAGCCGCAGCACTGCCCTCACAAATTCCCTTAATCGACCTCGTTAAACACGGTGATTATCCCGACAGCGAAGACGAGTTAACGACCATTACATGGATAAACAACGAAAGAGTGGTATACCAATTTGCAGAGGCAAATGACGAATTTGATGCACCGTCGTATACAGGCGTGCTTTTTGCCACAAACATAGGTGGCATAGACGACATAGATGCTAATATTGGACAGTAAGTTATAGGAAAACTAGACCAAAGGTCTGTTAAACAAAGCTGTGGAATACTTTATGAGCAGTAGTGCTGAGCACAAAGCCTTCCTCTTATTATTTTTTTGCGTCTGTTTAGAGTATGGCGCACATAATTGTCGTGGCGCCATGAATGAAAAAACTGTAGTTACATCCCCTTGTATTGGACACTGCAAGCTAGATCCGCAGGATGTCTGCGAAGGCTGTTTTCGCTCTATCCAAGGTATACTCGCGTGGAGAGACGCAAGTAATGACAAGCGCTTGGAAATAAATAAACAAGCCTTGCAGCGGCGCAAGATTTTTAAGGCAACACAAACCCCGAGCCAGTGAGGTCAATAACGTTTTGGTCTTGCTAAACTTTTAGTTCTTCATATTCAAGCAGTAAGCGATCAAGGTTCTCTTCATTGGCAATAAGCTGGGCCTGCAAAGCCGCGCCACCAAACAGCACCACCGAGTTGCCCTGCTCTGCTATGTTACCCCTCTTATTCCATCCATTGAATTTGTAATTGCTACGTGCCCAACATTTCTTAGGGCCTATGGTGTTTTCTATAACTCATTGTCAGACGTGCTGGCCACGTCTTTACTGTCGAGTTTGTAAGCGCCACTGTTAGGCGTGTCTAAGCAGCCAAGCACATTCATTAAGGTCGGTTTTCCTGAGCCTGAGCTGCCCTTAATGGCGACGAACTCGGTTTCTTTCGGATCGGACGAATTTCCAGCATCCCAAAAGCCACCTATTCGGTGACTAAATCAAAGACGATCATCACCAATGTTATGATCAAAACGATCTAAATGAACTCGAGCAAGATATAAATATTTTAGACATAACTTCAATAGAAAATGAATTTAAGATCAAGATCCCTAATATTCCTTGTTGTGATTTTATTAGCTCCGCAACTTAGTGCAGATTATAAACTTGGCTGCGACGACCCAGACTACGACCAATATATGGCTAGCCGCTTTGCTCATTTCACTTCCAGCAGTTCACGCCTATATTCACAAACATTAACACAATACAAAAGTAGTTTTGAAAATAATACAAACCCCTTTCGAGCTATTAGCGATTTATCAAGGCATTTAAAATATAGTGCACAACTTGATCCTGTCGATGTAGTGCAAACTAATATAGAGCGTTTGTTAGCTCATGGTGACGAGTTGCGCGTTGACCAAAAAGTTGCTGTGTCTATATTTGATGGATTTAGCGACGAAGACCACGCCATTGCTATCGCACGAGCATGGATTGCATACCGACAAGGCGACACAAAAACTGCGTTTTCAGAAATGTTAGCATCGATTGACGGAGCAGACTCGGCCACACTAAGTTCTTTTGGCCCAGACATTTATTTTATCAGACATATTTTAAGGGATGGCTATACCGAACCCGTTTTAAATTACTTGAAACTAAGCGAGCAATTTTGGTTAGGCGAAAATCCTGACAATATGCGTTATATTTGGCGCACAATGATTAACAATAATTGCGCCGTTGCGTTTGAATCTTTTGATGCAATAAAGGCCCTAGAGCTTGGAATTCAAGTAAGAGATATTTTCAGACCCAGGTAAGTTTTTGTTTTGAAATAAGGCCTTTAACTTGGCTACTACTATGAATTTGACGGTATGAAGGTCCTTTTATCGGTATACAGTTGCCTCTAAAAAACTACTGATTGCGCTCTATTGCAGGAATATCGAAATAATTATCCAATGACATATCTTTCAATTTCGCTAATGTAGCCTTACGCGCTTGTCGTTGCTCCACACTTTCCCCAAAAAAGCTTGATGTTCGGTTGCAATCATATGGCTTACTTGTTGAACTGACATAAGTCCCATCAGTCTAGCGGCATGTAAAAGCCCTTCAGTACGGTATTTTTGTTTGTCGTCTGGCTTTCGTAATTTCGTATTGTGTAAACTGTTTGTTAGCTCACTTTTACAATAGTCTAAAAATTCATTATTCGTCATTCATCATTGCGGCGCCGTTTTTTCGAATAAAGTTAACCTTAGATTAAACAAGTTACGCATACCATGCCATCAGTAACGCTGATTTTTATAAACAACTATTTAGATCATTAGTCATTCTACGCTTTTCAAAAAAGTGATCAGTTCACTTACACAGGCGATGCTAAAAACCGGCTAATACGCTTAATCGCCTCGTGCAATCTATCAACACTCGCGGTATAAGCGAAGCGAACATATTTTTCAGATTCATGATAACCAAAGTCTGCACCGGGCGTTAATGCTACTTTTTCAGCCTCTAATAATGCTAAACACCACACCTTGGCGTCGCTGGTAATATGCGACACATCGACATAAACATAAAACGCACCTTGAGCAGGCACCGCGGCGGGAAGTCCAATATTAGCTAGGCCTTCAAGCAGGGCCTTTCGGCGCTCATTAAGCTCACAGCGCCTGTGTTCATATTGCGCCATGGCGTCATCGCTAAAGGCCTGAAGCGCGGCGTATTGAGAAACGGTAGGCGCGGAAATAAAGAAGTTTTGAGCCAGTTTTGTCGCTGCTTCAATTGCCCATTCAGGCACCACTATCCATCCTAAGCGCCAACCGGTCATGGCGAAAAATTTGGAGAAACTATTGATCACAAAAATGTCATCTGCTATGGACAGCGCACTGAAATCTTCCCCTTCAAACACTAAGCCCTGATAAATTTCATCTACCATTAAATGACCGCCAAGCGCACTTACCTTTTGGTAAGCTTTGGCAATGTAGTCTTTCGATAAAACACAGCCACTTGGGTTAGCTGGCGACGCTAGCCACAAACCCGTCGTTGAGCCTTGCCAGTGATTGGCTAAGGTCTGTAAATCAATTGCAAAGGCATCTTCAACCTTAGTAGTGATGAGCTGCGCTTTTGCCCCAACTTGAATTAAAAAGTGACGATTACACGGATAACATGGGTCGGGCATCATTACCTGCTCTCCCGCATTCACCATTAAAGAGGCCAATAGTGAAAGTGCACCCGAAGCGCCTGGCGTTACAATAATACGCTGGGGGTTAAGCGCTACTTGGTATTTTTTAAGATAATGAGTGGCTATGGCTTGCTTTAGTTCTGCCAAGCCAGTCGCGGACGTGTACCCTGTTTGGCGTGATTGGATCGCATCCATGCCTGCATTGGCTACAGAATTTACTGCGGTAAAGTCAGGCTCACCGACTTCTAAATGAATCACATCTTCACCAGATGCATCAAGCTCCTTTGCCCTCGCCAGTATTTCCATTACCTGAAAGGGGGCAATTTGTGCAACGCGATGCGCCAACTTATTTGTCATATAACTATTTCCTTTACAATAGGTATAGCGTTAACCACGGGTGTCGATATTTTTAGATGCTGCAGTGATTTGCACATTTTCTCTTGAGAAATTTAGATGATGACGAACTTTCAAAAATGCAGTCACTATTTATGCTTTGTATTTTGCTCTTAAATAATGTTCACAAATTTATTAAAACTAAACCTTTATTACTGTTAACTTTAGCATAGCACGCACTCGTAAATGTAGGATGAATATAAACCCTGGCGACAGGCATGTGTCAGCATGGCAATATCGACAAAAATAGCCGGCAAAAATTGTGCCTTTGGCTTCTAAAAATGTAAAATGCTTGGGTATTTTATAGCGCCTCGTCACTGGCCAAGTAGCGCACTTCACCACCCACTAACGTCATTTCAACTTCAAGTGCAGACAGTTGTTCTTCACTCACCGTCAGTGGATTGGCGTTAAGCACGACAATATCGGCGCGTTTGCCTGGCGTGAGGCTGCCAAGTTCATCATCATCAAAGACAGCTTTTGCACAACCCATAGTGTATGAATACAGTGCTTCCATTCGACCCATGGATTGCTCTGGGAAAAATTGCTCGCCATTGGACATGCGCCGAGTAACGGACGAAATGTAGGAGGCTATTGGCGAGATTGCTTCAACCGGCACATCAGTACCGTTGCAAATGGTTGCTCCAGCGTCAAGCAGCGAACGCCAGATATAGGCTCTGTTTTGGGCGCGCTCTTCACCTAGTCGTTGTTCAACCCACGGACCGTCTGAAGTTGCATGCACGCCTTGCATGGAGGCAATAACACCAAGCTTAGCAAAGCGCGGCGCTTCGTCAGGGTGCAGAGTTTGGGCATGTTCAACTCGCCAGCGCAGGTCTTCGTTTGGGCGCGTGCTTAATAAGGCTTCGTATAAATCCATTACTTCGCGGTTGCCGCGATCACCTATTGCATGAGTATTAAGCTGAAAGCCGTTTTCCAGCGCTATTTCTGCAGTTTCGCGCAAGTTAGCTAAAGATGTTTGTGGTAGTCCGGAGGTTTCAGGCTTGTCGGCATAAGGCTCTAACAACCATGCCCCGTGGGTGCCAAGCGCGCCATCGATATTGCGCTTGAGCGCCCGCACCGTTAGAAAACCGTTGGCATGACCAATCATACGCACGTCGGCAACGCGCGCGCGTAACGCATCGTTGGTTTCATGACGCACGGCAACATGCAAACGAACCGGCAGTTGCCCAGCTTCAGCCATCAATTTCAATCGTTGGATGTCGGCAAAGTTCGTTCCCATATCGTGAAAGCTGGTGACACCGTGACGCAGTGATTCTTGACCCGCCAATTCAACTTGACTCTCAAACTGCGCTTGGAGCTCGTCCTCACTTAGGCTTGCTTGTGCTTGGGTTAGCAGCGCACGAATAGGCATCTGCGCGGCTTGACGCAAAAAGCCTGTGGCATCTAAGTTATTGTCTCGCACAATAGTACCGCCCTCTATGTTGGGCGTGTCGTCTTCAATTGCGCCCAACGCTAAGGCCATTGCGTTAGCATAGGCAGCGTGACCACTGGCATGAAATAAAATCACCGGGTTGTCTGGACTGACCCCACTTAAGCTTCGATGATGAGGAACACCGTCATATAGTGGTTCATCTGTCTTGCCCCAACGCTCTTGATGCCAGCCGCGCCCAACAATCCATTCGCCAGGCTCAGCATTAGCGGCAGCGTCTGCCACAATGGTGACAATCTCTTCAAAACTGCGGGTTGGCATTAGGTCTAGTATCATTAGCGCTTGGCCCAAGCCCAGGAAATGTCCGTGCCCTTCAATAAATCCCGGCATGGCCACGCGGCCATCCAGATCAAATACATCGGTAGACTTACCAATGAAGTTTGCGATCTCATCAATGCTGCCGACGGCAAGAATACGGCCATCTTTAACGGCAATCGCTTCGGCTTCAGGCTGATTGGTATCAACAGTGAGCACAGTACCGCCCGTTAGAACGAGGTCGGCAATTTGATTCGCTGAAGACTGCAGGCCCTCATCTAAAGCATCTGTGGATTGATTATCTGCTGGCTGGCATCCCGCCAAGGCCAAAAAGAGTAATAGTAATGAAAATACGCGAACAAAATTCAAGGTCATGCGCCAGCCTGTTGGATAATAGATGTAGGATATACAGAAAATAAACTATAAGCTTGCCATATGCAACAGGCATTAAATTCATTGTTTTTATACTAGCTTTGCGATGACTAATCCAAAGAACATATAAATAACGAACTAGAATAAAGCGAGCAAAGAAATATTCTTAAGCAGAGTGAATAGGCAATGCTTGCGATTAAGTTTCTTGGTTTTGTGGGTCCAATTAAATTTAGCGTTTAGCGCAGCACCGATAGTAATACCAATTTAAGTCCAAGCAAAACGGTGCGCGGCTGCGACCACTTTTGGCGCTAATAAAAAAATAATTGACGTGTTAAACTCTTTGATTCCAAGGCATCATTGCAACCACTCTAGCTAATCCACAAAACCCAGTACTGCCTGCGATAAATAAGCCCATGCCGATAAAGGTAACTGCCCATACAAAAGCCGGCGCGACTGCTAGCGTTAGAATACTAAACATCAGCAGCATAGTGCCAATACTTAGCTGAACCTGTCGGTCAAGCGGCAGCACATTGCTGGTGCCTTTTTGTGTGTCAAAGCCAGACTCCTGCCAATGTTCAATACCGCCCGTGATGTTATAAACTTTAAGGCTAGGATTTTCACTTAGCAGCTTTTCACACGCACTTTTACCACGGCCGCCTTTTTGGCAGTAAATAATCAGCGCTTGTTCAGGATCTTCAATGCCTTTGGCACTGATACGCCCGCCTGGATAAAGTTTGGCGTTAGGTATATGCAAATTAGCATGTTCAGCCGGCTCTCTAACATCGATAAGCTGCGCTTTTTCTTGTTCAATAATCTCTTTAGCTTGCTTCGCTGAAATTTCACGAACGCTCATAGTAAATCCTCTTCATTTCTACAGTAAATTAATTGGATAACTGCCATTAGGGCCGTTACCTCTGCGCTGTCGATACGATACCAAGCGTGTTTACCCTTAGACTCCACCAACACGATATTACTTTGTTTTAGTCTCAGCAGGTGCTGCGACACAGCCGACTGTGACAAGGCTAAAGATTCGCTTAAGCCTGAGACGGTCATAGGCCCTTTTATCAAGTAGCACAAAATCATCAACCTATTAGAGTTTGCTAATGTCTTTAGAAGTGACTCAGCCTCTTTTGAGCTATTTTCTAGCTTTTTTAGGTCCATTTAAATAATTACCCATTAGATATTACTAATGGGTAATTATGCTTGCAAATGATATACATTGCAACTGCACGTTTAAAACATTTAGATATTGTAGGGGTTTTTGGTAAACAAAACGCATTAGATAACAAACTATTAAGCGACAATAGGTAGAGGAAAATAGCGCTTTTAGACCGGTGTTTACACTGATCGGCTTTACATGTTGATTAGATAAATCTGTTTACGTTTATTCTGTGCCATCACCTTTTAAAAAGAGCATGTGAAAATCCAGCTCTTTTCAAAATGTGTGTGGATAAAGCGTCAAAACTAGCACTCTACAAATTTACGTAATTGTTTACCCTGTTCGGATAAGATCTCTTGCATCGTACATCAATAGTAAACCACTCGCCTAAAGCTTATCGTTTTTAAACTGGCTTAAATCCACGGCTCTTATTTTCAACGTTGCTGTTGCCAAGCTAACTTCAAGAAAAAAGGCAATCAAGCCCCCTGTTAGGAATAACAGACAGGTCATAAAGGTGATAATAACTAGAAGATCTAGATTAACGCTAATCAATCCGTTAACCATTATAAGCATAACGCTTAAACAGGTGATTACTGCTGACCCAATCAAAAAATTTATTGACCAATTGGCAAACGTCATGCGCTTGTTTAACGATCGGATTTCAAGTATTGCTTTCTCATTTATCCGCTCTGGCTGCTCTCTTGCCAAATTGCCAAACCATCTTGCTCTATCTATTATCCTCGACACGCGGCCAGTAGCAACGTTGACCAAATTGCCAATACCAACAATTAGGAAAATAGGCGCTAAGGCCAGCTGGATTATTTCAACTACGCTAGGGTTTAGAACTGTTTCCACTTAAAGTCTCTTTGTAGATTTACATTGTTAAATATGTACTATACACGCTTATTTTTTGCAATCGCAGCATAAATAATTTTAAAATAAGAAGATTTGAGGTGTGACAAAGGATGCTAACTTTAACAACTGCGCTTTATTATTTAGTGCATGACACTTTTCATTCAAGTTAAACAGCCTATCAATAGAGAGTCATAGCGCGGCAGTCAACTTGAACAGTCATTCAAATTGACTGTCACTTAGTAGGTGTGCACACAAAGTAGTGTTAAAATCGCACGGGTAATTCTTATTTGTGCACGTTTCGGCTGAAATCGATCACCCATTTCCCCTCTATGTCACGATTGTTTTCACCGAAATACGCAATTTGTACGTTTAGTCATTTTTACACCTCAATAAGTTGGAGTTTATCCTTTATTGATGTGTCCTGCTAATTCAACCAGAACAAATAGCCTTATTCGACAGTACTTCCCCAAAAAGACAGATTTATCACTACATAGCCAAGCACGACTGAGTGAGGTCGCAACTCAATTAAATGAGCGCCCAAGAAAAACATTGAAATTTAAAACACCATCACACATGATTGAAAAGAGTGTTGCTTTGTTGGCTTGAATCCTCAACAGCGTACTTTGCGAAACTCACGAAGCCAAGATTACCAATATTATCCTAATTATGTATGTCGAACGCATCATAAAAATAATCCGCATTTTAAAAGAACTAAAAAATTTCATTTGTTGCATATTTTTTTGATATGCTGAGGCATTATTTGAAAATAACTAAACGACGATATATGTAAAGTGTTTAATGCAAAAAGCACCCTTGGATTGCAACACGACAAGGCAGGGAAACGCATCTAGGGATCAAAAGTCCATATGCAAACCGAACCATCATATGTGTGGATTCCATCTAACGCATTGACTGCTGAGCTATTCTTACTATATTTGATGGATTGACAACTGGCTCTAATGATTTAACACAATTAAGTTTGGCTGTGGTTAGAAATTCTGGTACGAGCTGCTTGCTTTGATTAACGTAATGATGCGTAAAAGAATTATTCAGAATTGGTATTAGCGCCTGTAGTAAGCAAGGTAAACATATATGTATTTGCAGCGTGGACCATATGACCACTCCGATTTTGCAGAGTAGTTAATTAAATAAAGTATTCAATCAATCTTAAGGAAAGTTAAAATGATTATCAAACTAAGAAATAGCGTAGTTTTATGTGGTTTACTTTTCATCATCTCGGGCTGTATCACTACTCCTCAAATTGGTCATGAAGTTTCCAGCATAAGAGCAGATCCAAAAAACGAAGGCATCACTTTAACAGGTTCATCCTCTCGGTATATTGTTAAAAATAAAGATGGCAGCTTTTGTTTTGGGCCACCTCCTGACGCAGCTTTTACAGACTCTATGAGCGGCAGCATGGGAGGGCTTGCGCTCACATTATTCGATAATAGCACTGTGAACTCTAGCTCGTCTGACGCTTTGGCTGATGCTCATCAAAGAGTAGGCTTAGGTGGACGCAATCCAAACGTATTGATTTCTCGCGAAATTCTTTTTGAATCATGTTTATTAATGGAAAAAGCCAATCTTACGTCAGCACAAATGATTGATCTTTACAAAATAACACTTGATGCAATCGTTCAAATAAACGCTAAGTCACTGGATGGTAACAGTATCAAATCTGATAATGGCGCTTCAGAATCATTGAGTCTGACGGCTGGGTCAGTATCCACCAGTTCCAGCGATTCCAGTGATTCCGATAACTAGAGTAAATCACTATGTTTGCAACAAAAAAATAGAGTCTTAAGTTTGTGATTACTTACTCTGAATAATGTTCTTATTGCAACCATTACTTGTTGATCTGCTAACAGAGACTATCTCGCCGTACAAATCTCTTGATACGAAATCGGATAGATTATCAACTGCTTAAAAATAAATCGTTGTTGCAAATGATATGCTATTGTAATAATAAAAATTAGTTTTTAACACTTTTTGGTAGGAATTTTAAATATGAACAAGACACTAATTTCATCGACAGCATTTGCCGTATTCACTGCGATTGCTTTACCAACATTAGCGGCTGAAGATCTGAAATGCGGTTGCTATGCTCCAGTTGAAGACAAAATCGCAGCAGCTAACCCTGTAAACGGATACAATCTAAATTGCGAAAGCAACGATCGCTTTACGGAGACGGGCACAGCTGTTAGTGTTCAAAAGTCAGATCTTAAAGTTTACGTTGGCGCTAATGGAGCGATTCAAGGCGATAACGATATGAACATCACTTTCCGCTCTAGAAATAAGGAATACCTTGTCGCAGCGTATGATGGGTCTGACAAACATCTTTTATGGGGTGGTATGAAAAATGATAATAATGACCAACAGGTAGACGGATTTAGAATAAAAAATGTTAGCGAGGGGACATGGACTGCCTCTTTTCAGGCTGATACCACTGGAAAGAATTACAAAGGTGTAGTCCTTTTCAATGATTTGGGTAATGGAAAGAAAACCATGACAGCACTGTGCCTGCGGGACCATTAAGGTATTTTTCATAATCTAAAGTGGCTCCCTGAATGAAAAATATGGGAGTTGCTGTTTTAGTCCGACACCAAGTAATAGAAATCTCTCCATTTTTTAATGACTAAGTTTCTATTACGCCATTCAAATGATGCGCTATTTTATTGCCTAATTTGTAGGTGATTTATTCTATACATCTCACTCAGTACTATTTGCAAAATTGTGTAGACTTAAAAGTCGTTTTAAACGACTCTTTTAAGAGTTAAAAGATTCTAAGGTTGCCCATCGTAAACTCAGAAACTAAAATAAGTTGAGTGAAGCCCTTACCAGAAACAACTTTTATACTTGATGGACGAGTTACGTTATTCAAGCGACCTCATAGTTCCTTATGGCAGGTTAGGTTTAAAGTCGAAGGTCGTTGGCTTCACTTTACAACAGGCAAAGATTCACTTGTAGAGGCTAAGGACACAGCTTTTGAATTATTTTTTGATGCTCGGTATAAATCGCGCAATCATATCCCCGTTGTTACAAAAAACTTCAAACAAGTTGCCCACGTTGTTATCGCTGATTTAGAACAGCTGCTTGCAACAGATCTGGACTTCCCCCGCTTTTGTAGACGTTTTTTAACTTCCAATTTGTAGCTTTTCAAACGTAACCGTCCGAGCAATTACGCCTAACGTAACCCGTCTATGATTCAGACACTAGGGTTTTGATAACAACGAGACCTTAAATGACAACACGTACAAAAGATGAATGGCAAGCCATAATGGATGCCAAAGCAGCGTCGCCCCTATTTACCTTTTACCTCTGTCGCAAACACAACATTCCCATTCAAACCTTTTACTACCAGCGGGAAGCTTTTTTCTTGGAGTATGCAGTCACAACGCACACTTCAGTAACGGTGATGTGCCGTCCTCAGTATTCGTTGATCTTTCATTATGAAGCAATAAGTAAAGCAGGGACTCAGGTTGTTATTTATTGGCTAACCTAATTAGTTTCATAATTCGTAATCCTTGGCTGATGACTGACGGTAAGCATTCAACGAAATTATAAGGCTTTAGAAGTATTTATTAAATTCATATGGTGGGTGAAATGGCGGGTGAAAATTTTTAATTTAACAAAAAATAAAAACAAATCATATGCTTGATGTAATTATATGGCGGAGAGAGAGGGATTCGAACCCTCGTTAGGTTTAACCCTAAACACACTTTCCAGGCGTGCGCCTTCAGCCACTCAGCCACCTCTCCAAATTTTTAAGCACGGCCTTTATAAGCCCGCGGCGCATATGTTAGGTAAAACCAATGTTGGTTGCAAGTAAAGATTGTAAATCATCCATAAAACAATCTTTTCACCTGTTTTAAATCAAAAAATCGTCACCTGCTACTAAGCATTACCCTTAACCTGCATTTTCAACTTCGCCGCAAAATCTAACATTCTATTTAAAGGCAACATAGCACGCTCAGCTAAAGTAGGATCTACGAAGACTTCCTTGCCAACTCGGCTTATTAAGGACTCTTTTAAGGCCTGCAAGCCGTTCATTGCCATCCATGGGCAGTTTGCACAGCTTTTGCACGTTGCGCCCGCTCCAGCGGTTGGAGCCTCAATAAAGGTCTTACCCGGCGCCATTTGCTGCATTTTGTAAAAAATGCCTTTGTCAGTTGCCACTATAAAGGTTTGGTTTGGCATATCAGACGCGGCTTTTATCAACTGTGAGGTTGAACCAACTGCGTCTGCTAGGTCTATCACGCTAGCGGGTGACTCTGGGTGAACCAGTATGCCGGCGTCAGGGTAAAGGTATTTAGCTTTTAACAGTGCTTTAGCTGAAAACTCGTCGTGCACTATGCACTCCCCGTTCCACATAAGCATATCAGCGCCGGTTTGTTTTTGAATATAAGCGCCTAAGTGGCGATCGGGTGCCCACAGTATCTTTTTGCCTTGGCTATCGAGGTGTTCTACTATTTCAAGCGCGATACTTGAAGTAACCACCCAGTCAGCGCGCGCTTTTACGGCGGCAGAAGTGTTAGCATATACCACAACCGTGCGGTCAGGATGCTGATCGCAAAAGGCACTGAACTCGTCTATTGGGCAGCCCAAATCAAGCGAACAGGTCGCGTCTAGCGTGGGCATTACTACCGATTTTTCTGGGCTCAATATTTTTGCGGTTTCACCCATAAACTTAACGCCGGCAACCACAAGGTTTTGCGCTTTATGATCGCGGCCAAAACGCGCCATTTCTAATGAGTCAGATACACATCCACCGGTGCTGTCGGCTAAAGCTTGAATAACGGGACTAGTATAATAATGCGCTACTAATACCGCGTTATTGGCGATTAGCAACTGTTTAATGTCAGCAATTAATAAGCTTTCCTCATCATCTTTGAGCTTCGCTGGCAACTTTGGAAAGGGATAGTCTACTGGCGCTATTCTTTTAGCAAGAGTCATAACAATAATGGAGTAGTCAAAACATTCGAACATTATACCCCTTAGTCCTGAAAAAATCACTTCAATGACCACAAAATAAAGGATGTTTAATGTAAATGGGGATAAGTTATATAAGCGGGCTATTTATACCATGGCGGTAGGCTTATCTCTTGAAGATGGTGGGTCGTGCTGGATTCGAACCAGCGACCAATTGATTAAAAGTCAACTGCTCTACCAGCTGAGCTAACGACCCTTCAAGAGTGCTTGTTGTTTTAATAATGGTGGGTCGTGCTGGATTCGAACCAGCGACCAATTGATTAAAAGTCAACTGCTCTACCAGCTGAGCTAACGACCCACAAAATCAAACAAACAATTTAGACTGTATCTCGTTGCAGCTAAGTTACCTCTGCAACGGGCGCATATAATACTTAACTGAGCACAGGGTGCAACCTAAAAATGTCTTTTTTCTTTTTTTTGTATAATTGAATGTAAAGTAAGCAATCACCATGGCAACTGGCTATTAATTAGCCAGTTGCTGTGATGCAAGTCTTGCAGGTGTACTGTCAGGGTACTCATTAATCACTTGTTGAAAGAAACTATTCGCTTCTTGAACATTACCAGTCGATTTTTCAATTAAGCCTAATTTCAATAATGAATCACTGCGTTTAGGCGAGTTAGTGAAGCGATTGGCTACTTGCGTAAACTGCACTTTAGCTTCGCTGTAATTTTGTTGATTGTACAGTAGTTGTCCCAGCCAATAATGTGCATTTGGAGTTGAGTCACTATTAGGAAACTGCGCTAAAAAAGCTTGAAAAGCAGGTACCGCTTTTACATAGTCTCTATCTTTGAGTATTAAATTAACCGCATTTTGGTAACTTTCTTGCTCACCAGCACTGTTAACAGCATCTAGCGGTGAAGTTGCGCGTGAAGCAACAGACGCTGATGGCTGTGTGCTTCTAGCAATGTTATCGCCTAGCTCAGAAGTAGACTGCTGTGTACTATTAAAACCTTTGTCTATTTCAAGAAACAGATCGCGCTGTCGCTCTAGCAGCTTTTCAAGTTGATGAGTATGCAGCTCGATGGAGCCACGCATTTCGTCTATGTCGCGTTGTAGCTGATTAACTTGGGCTTGAAGACGCTGCTGAGACTCTGTTCTTGAGCCCACAATACGTTCTAGGGACGCTAAACGCTGTTCAAGCACTACCGACATACCACCAATTTCGGCGTTAGAGGTTTGTGCGGGCGTCCTTAAAGAAGACGTTTGCGCTGAAACAGTGTTTTGCGCTTCCACAACAGGCGCTTGCGCGAGGCAAGCTCCTGTTGCTAGAAAACAACTGAGACTAATAACTAATTTAGTATTCATTGTGTTTACTCATTTACTCGTATACTACTACACCACGGCGGTTCTGTGCCATTGCATACTCAGAGGTCCCCATAACCGCAGGCTTTTCTTCACCGTAAGAGACGACAGTGATTTGTGACATACTTACGCCTTCATTACTAAAGTATGTTTCTATTGATTGGCCACGGCGTTCACCTAGCGCTATGTTGTATTCTGGTGTACCGCGTTGGTCACCATGACCTTCAATAACGATGGTTTGGCTGGGGTTAGCAACTAGGAAATCAGCGTGCTTTTTAAGTACACTAATAAACTCTGGCTTTATAGAAGACACGTCAAAGTCAAAATAGATAATATTCTGATTTACCAGCGTGGCTTTTTGATCTTCTGCAGCAGCCCTGAGGCGTGTCATTTCGTCGGCGCGAGCAGCTTCAGCGCGAGCAACAGTTGCCGTTTCTCGTTCCATGCGAGACTTTTCTGCTTCGGCCTGCTCTACCGCTGCTTGGCGGTTTGCCTCTGCAAGTATTTCTTCTTCACTTGGTCCAGAACTACATGCCATTAAACTGGTGGCTGCTAGCGCAACTAAAGCTATTCTAAATTTATTATTGGTAAGCATACTAAATCCTTAATGTAAAAAAACTAAAGTATAAAACTGCTGAATAAAGACGCGTATTGTATATGTCTTTTCATCACAGTAAAAATGGCGACCAACTAGGCGATTTAACTTGCCCGTCGGTTGCCGGTAATAACGCTTTGAAGCGCCCATCTAGAGATACCAAAGATAGCACTTGTTGTCCTTCATGAAGAGTACTATATATGATCATACTCCCATTAGGTGCAATACTTGGTGATTCGTCCAAAAAGGTTTTCGTGAGTACCAGCATGTCGCCAGTTTCTCGGTCTTGTCTAGCGATATGATAGTCGCCCTGAGTGCGGTTTACGACAATTAAATGTTTGTTGTCTGGGGTAATCGCCGCACCTAAATTCATCTCACCATCGAACGTGATTCTTTTTGAACGCTTTGTGGCTAGGTTCACTTCATAAATTTGTGGCCTGCCGCCTCTTTCCGACGTGTATACAATACTTTTACCATCGGGCGTCCATTCAGGTTCGGTGTCTATTGCTCTGTTTTGTGTAATGCGCTCTAATTCTTTCGTGGCTAAATCCATTACGTAAATTTCGGGGTTTCCGTCTTTCGATAGCACCATGACTAACTTGGTGCCGTCAGGTGAAAACGCGGGCGAGCTGTTAATGCCGGGAAAATTTGTAATACGCGTACGCTGACTAGTATAAATATCTTGGATGAATATTTGTGGCCGTTTGCCCTCAAAGCTAACATAGGCCAATTTATTGCCGTCTGGGGACCATGATGGTGACATAAGCGGCTCTGGAGACGACAGCAAACGCGTTTCATTGGCGCCGTCATAATCGGCAATAACTAGTTGATAAGGCAGTGGGTCAGTGTCACGATCGCGCACCACAATGTAGGCAATACGGGTTAAAAACGCGCCTTTTTCACCCGTGAGCGCTTCATAGGCAATATCGCTAATAATATGCGCGTATTGCCTGAAGTCTTCCGCTAGTATGATTTTTTCACGACTTACAATAATGTGGTCTTTAGCCATCACCAAATTACCGTCTATAAGGGTTTTTGATTCGCCGCCGGTCAGCTGGGCGCGCAGAACGTCTATTAACTCAAACTTAACCAAATACTGGCCATTTTGCACAGCGCTTATACTGCCTGTTAATACAGTATCTATACCTTTTTGCGCCCATGCAGAATAATCCATCTCGGTATCTGATGATGGAAATTGCGGCATGTTCGACAAACTCACAGGACTAAATTTGCCGCTTCGCTGTAAGTTATTGCCAATTACATCGGCTAGACTCTCTGGCAGTATGCTTGCACCGTCCCACTTAAACGGCACCACCGCAATAGGGCGAGCGTTGTTCATGCCCTCAGTTATCACTATGCGTAAATTAGACTGTGCTTTAGCCCATTGGCTATGCGCAGCTAGGCCTATGGCACATAGCATCAGTAGCATTAATTTTGTGGGCACCACGCGCACTAGCCGCTTCATTGTACTCATTATCTCTCCGGTGAAACTTCAATATCAAATTGTCTAAATTGGGCCATTACGTCTGGATCTTTCGACATAGGTAAAGTCCCTGCGCGTAATATAGCAGCTTTGGCAATGCGGCAAAGCGCTGGCTTGCCCGATACAGCCTCTGCTCTTAACACTAGGCCGTCGGGAGCGAGGCGGACATTAACCAAACAGGTCTCGCCAATAAAGCCGCCGTCGGTTTCTAAAAATTGCTGCACTTTAGAATGCACCAAGGCTTTATACTTTTCGACTTCGCTTAATACTCTTCGCTGATTTGCTTGCGACATACTCGCCTGCTCTTCTTGTAACTGCTTAGCAAGCGCCTTATCCAACGCTTCTTGTCGCTTTTTTTGCTGCGCTTCTAAGGCGGCTTTTTCTTGTTCTTGCTTTATAAGCTGTTGTGCGATGGCGCGTTCTTTTTCTTGTTCTCTTTTTAATTTATCTTGTTGTTCTATTTTTTGTAGCTCTTGCTTTTTGCGCGTCTCATCAACCTGCTTCTTACGTAACACTTCTTTTCTTTGTGCTTCTTGGCGCTGCATATCTTGTTGACGCTTTTGCGCCGATGCTTCGGCTTGCGCGATTTCACGTTTTTGTTGTTCAATCACATTACTGTCGATAAACGTGGCTTTTACAATATCTGGCTGCAATGCAGATGCACTCGCCTGGGGTGCTACAAACTTTAATGGTTTTGCCGAAAAATTAAAACTGACTAATAAACTAATCAGTATTGCACCGTGCAGCGCCACCGACTTAAACACGGGCGATCGCAGCACTTTTTTAACACTGCTATATCTAGAAAGCATGCTACCTGCTTCGGTATTATCAACCTTAGCGTCTTTCGTCATAGCGTTAAGACTCATCCGGATCGGTCATTAGCCCAACGGAGGGCACGCCGGCGCGCTGCAGCATTACCATCAGATCGATGACTTTTTCATATCGAACATTGCCATCGCCGTTCACCACTACAGGTGTGGTTGGCGCGACTAGCAGCCGAGTTCTCACTAGCTCTGCTACCGCCGCACCGCTCATAGCGTTAGCGGGCTCATCTCCCACGTTTAAGTAATACAACCCGTCGGCATCTACCGATACGATCATCATCGGTTCGTCTTCGGTCTGGATCGTTTGTGCTTCTGCTTTAGGTAAATCGACCTGTACGCCTTGAGTCACTGCGGTTGCGGTAGCCATAAAAATAACCAGCAGCACCAGCATAACATCTATGTAGGGTACAACGTTTATTTCAGAAACAGGTTTGCGGCGTTTACGAACGTACATTTACTTCTCCGCTACTTCGCTTTTGCTGGCCAAACTCTGGCGATGCAATATGGCCGAAAATTCTTCCATAAAGTTACCATAGGTGTTTTCAATCTTTTCCACTTTGCTGCTAAAGCGATTATAAGCAATGACTGCAGGGATAGCCGCAAACAGCCCAATGGCGGTGGCAATGAGTGCTTCGGCAATGCCCGGCGCAACCATTTGTAAGGTGGCCTGTCTGACTTGGCCAAGTGCAATAAACGCCGTCATAATGCCCCACACAGTGCCTAGCAAACCGATATAAGGTGAAATTGACCCAACCGTGGCTAAAAACGGCAGACGCTGTTCTAAATCATCTACTTGTCTAGACATGGCAACTCGCATTGCTCTGTATGTGCCTTCATTAATTGATTCGGGTGAGCTAGACGCAGTCTTGCGCATTCGTACATACTCTTTAAATCCCGAGCAGAATATTAATGCACAACCACTCAAATCGTCTTTTTGTGTTAAATCGGCATACAGCTTGTTTAAATCGGCGCCCGACCAAAACAACTCTTCAAACTCCTTCACTTCGTTAGTTGCTTTTCGTAATGCCGCGCCTCTTTGAAATATGTAGGTCCAGCTAACGATTGAGGCAGCAATTAACAGCAGCATAATAAATTTAACAACAAAACTGGCTTCTAAAAATAGATATAATACTGACATTTCAGAATTCACTGCGTACTTCCCTAATTAATTGCGTTATATAGTTCTTTAGGTATGGCTGTTGGCCGTGAGCGCTGTGTGTTGACACAAGCTACTTTTACCTGTGCACTAACCAACAGGACATCATTTTTTCTTATTTCTTGAACAAAGCTCAAGCTCGCCCCTTTTTTTTGCACCACTTGGCAGCTTACGCTAAGTACGTCATCAAGCTTTGCGCTTTGGATAAACGCAATTTTCATATCTATGACGACAAAACCTAAAGATTGTTCCAATAAATTCTGTTGCGAAATATCAAGCGACCTAAGCCACTCGGTTCGGGCTCTCTCCATATATTTCAAATAGTTAGCATGATACACAATACCGCCTGCGTCGGTATCTTCATAATAAACTCGTGATTGTATATCAAACTTATTCATGTATGCACTTAATATCGATGGACTTATCATGTTAACAGAGTGATAAAACTTATGCTTTATAATAACTTATGATTTTACAAATAAATACAACCATGAATTAATCTAATCCAAAATGTAAATTTTATTATCTTGTCTGGAGTGTAAATTTATTTATAATAACCACATAATAAATTCTAGCGATTATTTAAGCTTTTATTTTTTTATGCACTTCCTTCCAGTAAATAGTACTTTTGCCTGCACTATGAAAATATGTGCGGGCTTTTTTTATTCTTTTATATCAAAACCTAAATGCAAATAAGCGCTGTCGGTAGCAATTCTACCTCGAGGAGTACGCTGCAGGTAACCTTGTTGAATCAAAAAAGGTTCAATCACATCTTCTATTGTTTCTTTTTCTTCGCCTATTGCCGCTGCTACATTGTCTAAACCCACAGGCCCACCGTTGAATTTATCAATAATAGCCAGTAACAACTTTCTATCCATAAGATCAAAGCCTAACTTGTCTACATCTAGCATATTCAACGCTAAGGCAGCAACTTCGTCGGTTACGGTGCCATTGCTTTTCACTTGCGCGTAGTCACGCACTCGCCGCAGTAGACGATTTGCAATACGCGGCGTACCGCGGGAGCGTTTAGCAATTTCAAGCGCGCCTTCTTGGGTCATGTCCATGTTTAAATGTTTGGCACTGCGCGTGATGATACTGGTTAAGTCGACTATTTTATAGAACTCTAAGCGCTGTGTAATGCCGAAACGATCGCGCAGCGGCGACGTAAGCGAGCCTGCTCGGGTGGTCGCGCCTATTAGAGTAAAGGGTGGCAACTCTAATTTGATTGAACGCGCCGAGGGTCCCTCTCCTATCATTATATCAAGCTGATAATCTTCCATCGCCGGATACAAAATTTCTTCTACCACGGGACTCAAGCGGTGGATTTCATCAATAAACAACACATCGTTTTCTTCTAAATTAGTCAACAGCGCGGCTAAATCGCCAGCTTTTTCTAATACCGGACCCGATGTGGTCTTAATATTCACGTTCATTTCATTGGCAACAATATACGCAAGCGTTGTTTTACCTAGTCCCGGTGGCCCAAAAATTAGAACATGATCGAGTGCGTCTTTGCGCGCTCGGGCCGCTTCGATAAATATTTCCATTTGGTCGCAGACCGGTTTTTGGCCCACGTAATCAATCAGCATTTTAGGCCGTATGGCCCGGTCAATAGCAACATCGTCTGATTGTTCTTGGGGTCGTAAAATACTGTCGGCTTCAATCATATGTTTGTTCTCATGTGGCCTTGATCGTATATGGGTAAATCAATTGTGTGATTTTTTATCACTTACACCATCGATTTAAGTGAATCGCGAATAAGCTTTTCGCTGCTCGCATCTTCGCTTGCAATCTTTCTAACGGCGGTTTCAGCTTGGTTTCGCTTATAACCTAAGGCTATAAGAGCACTCACCGCTTCATCTATCGCACTTACTTTTGCAACCAGCAACTGCGACTCCGACCCGCCCGTTGCCATTGGCTTATGAATGCTCAAGTTAGGCAAGGTTTCTAAATCGTTAAGCTTGTCTTTTAGTTCAACCACCAAACGCTCAGCTGTTTTTTTACCCACGCCCGGCATTTTAACCAGAGCAGTAATATCTTCATGCATTACTGCGCTTACAAATTGATTGGCCGACATGCCCGACAGTATTGTACAGGCAAGTTTAGGCCCCACGCCGTTTGCTTTTATCAACACTCTAAACAAAGTTCGTTCTACGCGATCGACAAAACCAAATAATAGCTGAGCGTCTTCACGTACCACAAAGTGAGTATACAAGGTAACTTGCATAGCAATGTCTGGAAGCTGATAGAAGCTGGTCATGGGCAACTGAATTTCGTAACCTACCCCGCCCACGTCTAATACGATTTCAGGGGGTATTTTTTCAACAATAATGCCGGTGAGTTGCGCTATCATAATGTGGCTTTTATCTTCTTATAGTAAAGCTTTTGAATGTGATGATTATTGTAAACGTCGCCGAACTGTTTTAGTAGCACTACCCGCCATTTTAATCATACTTTGTTGGGTGTGTAAGTGACATAAAGCAACCGCAAGCGCATCGGCAGCATCAGCTTGAGGCGTTTTACCTAGCTTGAGCAAATGGGTAACCATATGCTGAACTTGGATTTTATCGGCGCTGCCTTTGCCTACCACCGATTGTTTTATTTGTCTGGCTGAATATTCAAATACAGGCAAGTCAACACAGGTCGCTGCAACAATAGCAGCGCCTCTGGCTTGGCCAAGCTTGAGCGCCGAATCGGGGTTTTTAGCCATAAACACTTGCTCGATGGCAAACTCGGTAGGCTTGAACTGTTTTATTATTTCACTGACCCCGTCATATACATTTTTAAGACGTTTGGGCAGGCTTTCATCCATTACTTTTATACAGCCGCTGCCTAAGTACTCAGCTTTGTTGCCTCTTATGCCAATAATACCGTAGCCGGTGATACGCGATCCTGGATCTATCCCAAGTATTATATGCATATGCAATGCCCTAGCCTTATGTATTGAAACAACGTCAAGAGTATTATTGGAGCCAGCTGTAGATTAAGCATCAATCGTTTTTGGTACAAACTGACTTATAGCCCACTTATTCGTGCTTGACCACACTTTTGCCATGGCGTCTTGTTTGTTTAACCACTCGTAAGCCGTATGCTCAGTTAAGATAATTGTCGAATTTGCAGGCACCTGGGCGCAGAACACATATTCGAAGTTTTTGGTCACGCCTTTCGGGTATCGGTACAGCCAGTCTTCTCGAATAAGATATTGATTTACCAGCCTGCAGTCCATTAAGTGATGTAAAAACCCCGCTTCGTTTGTGTGCGCAAAGCTCAAATTTATACCGGTTTCTTCTAACACTTCTCGCGCTGCAGTTTGAATGGGCACCTCGCCCACTTCCATGGTACCGGTAACCGACTGCCAAAAGTTGGCGTCGTCTATGCGCTGCAGCACTAGCACTTTGTTATACTCGTTATACAGCACTATTAGCACCGATTCGGGTCGCTTTAGTATCATTACTACCTTTGGTCGTGGTTATTGCTATTGTTTATATTGGTGCAAACAATCACTATTCACTCCCAGCGTCTTTGCTAGGGTCGATTAAGGTTGCAATAGACAGCTCTTTTAACTGCTGAGGGTTAGCTCTACCCGGTGCACCCGTTAACGGACAGGCCGCGGTATTTGTTTTAGGAAACGCCATAACGTCTCGAATAGAGTCCGCGCCAACCATTAGCATTACTAAACGATCTAAACCAAAGGCTAAGCCAGCATGCGGGGGAGTGCCGTACTTTAAGGCTTCCAGTAAAAAACCAAATTTTTCTTGTGCTTCTTCACTCTCAATTCCCAGTAGTTCAAATACCTTAGCCTGCATTTCCATAGTATGAATACGCACTGAACCGCCGCCTAATTCAACCCCATTGAGTACCATATCGTAAGCATTTGACAGCGCTTCTTTAGGATTATTACTTAGTTTCTCTATGCTGCTGTCACTCGGGGCAGTAAAAGGATGATGCAGCGCATGTAGGCGACCGTCGGCCTCTTCAAACATGGGGAAATCTACAACCCAAAGCGGTTTCCACTGGCCTTGCAACAGCGATAAATCTTCGCCTAACTTAATTCGAAGCGCCCCTAATGCCTCGGTCACGGTGGTATAATCCCCCGCGCCAAAGAGCAAAATATCGCCGTCTTCGGCTTTTGTGGCACTCAAAATGGCGTCAATTGCGACGGCATCTAAGAATTTAAGAATGGGGCTTTGTAAGCCTTCTAGGCCTTTTGCTAATTCGTTTACTTTAATCCACGCCAGACCTTTTGCGCCATAAACGCCCACAAAACTGCCGTATTGATCAATTTGTTTGCGCGAAAGTGAGGCGCCGCCGGGCACGCATATAGCCGCCACGCGGCCGTTTGCGTCGTTAGCTGGCCCACTAAATACTTTAAATTCTATGTGCGTTAATGCACTGGCCACATCGGTAAGTTCTAGTGGATTGCGAAGATCAGGTTTGTCACTGCCGAAGCGGCGCATAGCCTCTGCAAAGCTCATATGCGGGAAGTTACCTAAGTCTACCTTGAGTAATTTTTGAAATAATTCTTTGACTAAGCGCTCGGTAATTTCCATTACACCGCCAGCATCTAAAAACGACGTTTCTATATCTATTTGAGTAAACTCTGGCTGCCGATCGGCGCGTAGGTCTTCGTCACGAAAACACTTAACTATTTGGTAGTACTTATCCATGCCGCTCATCATAAGCAGTTGCTTAAATAGCTGAGGGGATTGCGGCAGCGCAAAAAACTCGCCTTTATGCGTGCGGCTTGGAACTAAATAATCACGCGCACCCTCGGGCGTTGCTTTGGTTAGAATAGGCGTTTCTATATCTAAAAAATCGTTGTCTTCTAAAAAACGACGGACAATAGAGGTAACTTTTGAACGAAATATTAAACGATTAGTCATTAGCGGGCGGCGCAAATCAAGATAGCGATATTTTAAGCGCTGCTCTTCACTATTTTCTTGGTTCCAATCAAGCGGTAAGGCCGGCGCCTTATTAATTATCGTGACTTCTTTGGCCAGTATTTCAATAGCGCCGGTGCTCATATCTTTATTTACTTGTGCACTAGGACGGGCTCGCACGATGCCTGCAACAGACAAACAAAATTCGCTGCGCACGCTTGAGGCAGTCTCAAATGCGCTGGCGGTATCTGGGTCAACCACCACTTGTACAATACCTTCACGGTCGCGTAAATCGATAAATACTACGCCGCCTAAATCGCGACGTTTATTTACCCAACCGAACAAGGTAACTGTTTGATCAAGATATTTTGTGTCTATTTTTCCGCAATAATTAGTGCGCATTAATACAACCTTTCCCTATAAATATTGATGTGAAACTCAGTAGATGTTAATTGGTAAGCTCTACTTGAGCCCTAACTGTAAACGATTCGTTAGCTAAAGTATTATAAACTAAAGATGAAACAGACTAAACGAATCAAAAGAATTAATTAACCTTGATACCCATGCGTAAGCAAATTTACGCAATCTACAGTACAAAACTGATTTTGCGTGATATAGCTCACTTAGGAGCTTTTCAAAAATCACTTTTAAAAACTGATCACATGCTCAACTTCTGCGCGTATGCCAAAGCTTGAACCAATGCTATGATCGTGATGACTAGGCGCAAAACACAACACTTTTTCATTTGATGGCGAAAGACTTAATTCGTAGCGAATAAAAGCGCCTCTAAAATGCTTCTCTTTTATAATCGCTTTGGTGGGGCTAGCATCATCGTGTATCACATCGTCTGGCCGCAGCAATATTTTGACCGTGGGAGTGTGCGAATAATCATCGCCGCTTAAGCGCATTTCACCTAGTGCTGTTTTTGCAAACCACCCTTTTGCACGCTCTACTGTTTGGCCCTCTATAAAGGCACCCTCACCTATAAACTTAGCCACAAAGTAGCTTGTCGGTTCGTGATATAGGTTATAGGCCGATGAAAACTGCTGTAAGAAACCATTCGCCACCACCGCTATTTTGTCGGCAAAAGCAAAGGCTTCTTGCTGGTCGTGAGTAACTAAAATAGCGGTCAAACCAAGCTGTTGTATGATCTCGCGTACATCGCGTGCAACTTGCTCACGTAAGGTAGGATCGAGGCTTGAAAAGGCTTCATCCATTAATAAAATATCTGGCTGTGGGGCTACCGCTCGCGCAATCGCTACTCGCTGCTGCTGTCCACCTGACAGATCTGCTGGGTATTTATGCGCAAGAGCTGCAATACCCATTATGTGCATGTACTTCATGGCGGTGGCTTGCTTATCATCGCGACTTAACTTGCCTAAACCAAATTCGATATTCTGTTGCACGGTTAAATGCGGAAACAGCGCAAAGTCTTGAAAGACCACACCAACTGAGCGTTTGTTAGGCGGTTTAATACTGTTTGAGTCGCTCATGCGTTGCCCATTAATATCAATGCTGCCGTTTGCCACTTCAATAAAGCCAGCAATAGCGCGCAGCAAGCTTGTCTTACCGCTGCCTGATGGCCCCAAAACACAGGCAATATCGGCCTTTTGAATGGCTAAATTAATATTGCTCAAGACCGGCTCAGCGCCATACGATATGCTTAAGTCCTGTATAGACAAAACAGGTAAATTGACTTGGTTAGTATTCACTTTCTGCGTTTCTCAAGGCTCATGGTTAAAAAGATAACAGGCAATAAACCCGCAATGACGATGCTTACGGCCGGAAGCGCAGCGTCTATCAAACGTTCGTCAGACGCCAACTCGAATGTTTTAACGGCCAGCGTGTTCACATTAAACGGGCGCAAAATTAATGTTGCGGGCAGCTCTTTTAGTACATCGACAAAGACTAAAATAAACGCACTGACTAAACTCGCTCGCAATAAGGGGATATGCACTCTTTGCAAGGTTTGAGCGGTATTTACGCCCAAACTTGCAGATACTTCATCTACATTTGGTTTAATACGCTCAAGCCCGGTGTCGGTATTGTGCATGGCAACACTTAAGTATCTTACCGCATAGGCAAAAATGAGGATGGCGATACTGCCAGACATTATTAGCCCGGGTTGCCAGTCAAAAAAAGCGAGTGTAAAACGATTAATATTAATGTCTACCGCGCCTGAAACCTGCACTACTCCAACCGCAATGACCACACCGGGCAAAGCATAGCCTAAACCTACAAATTGACTCGCCAAGGCTATTTTTCGACTCGCGAAACGGCGTTTGCAATAGCTGATCACTAAGGCCAGCGACACAATAAGCGCTGCGCTTATAAAAGCTAACTTCAAAGACGTGCCCAGTAAAGGCAAATAATCGATAAAGACGCCTTTGTCAAAATACTGTGCAGACCACCACATAAGCTGAATGAAGGGAATAATAAAGCCAAACACAGCCGGTATTACGCACAAAACAAACAAGCCTGCAGACTTCAATGGTGTCGTTGTTTTTGCCTTTATGCTGCCGGCGTGCCTAGATTGGTAGCGACTGTGGTGCTTGCGGCTGCTTTTTTCTATCCATAGTAAAACAAATACCACTAAGCATAGCATAGTAGCTAATTGACTCGCGGCCGTCGCATTACCCATGCCAAACCAGGTACGGTATATACCGGTGGTAAAGGTGTTTATACCAAAATAGGCCACGGTCCCATAATCAGCCATTGCTTCCATCATGGCTAGCGCCGCGCCTGTAATTATGGACGGTCTTGCCAAAGGTAACGCGACTTGCTTCATATGTTGAAAACGCGACAGGCCGGCTAGTTTTGATACCAAAGTAAACTGCGCCGATTGCTCGCTAAACGCCGTTCTGGCAAGTAAGTATACATATGGGTAAAGTACTAAAATCATGACCAACACCGCGCCTTCAAGACTGCGGATATCGGGCAGCATTTGTTGATTAAACGGCGCCTCAAATAGTGTGCGCAAAAATTGCTGTAGAGGTCCTGAAAAATCAAGCATGCCGGTGTAGGTGTAGGCAATAATATAAGCAGGCATGGCTAATGGCAGCAAAATTAACCAGTTGAGTAAGGATTTGCCGTAAAAAACATAGTTGACCATAAACCACGCCAAATAGGTGCCTATCACCGCGGTGCCTAGGCCGACCCCTATTGCCAACACCAAGCTATTAAATACGTAGCTACCCATTACGGTGCTAAGCAAATGCGACCATACCTGCGTGTCAAAATTGGCCATGCTGGCAAACACAACTAATAACGGGACTGCAAAGAGTCCCGTTATTGTCCATGTGCTTATTTTAAGTAGGCTTATTTTGGCGTACATGTAAAATCAAAGATGACGTAATAAGGTATCTATATTCTACCGTATTTGAAGCAGAAAAATAGCGAAAACGCACAGCTTAATGTTTATTTCCAGCCGGCTCGGTCCATCAGCATTAAGGCTTTGGCATTATTTTCGCCTATTTTGGTAAGCGGTACTGTCTGACCCTTAAACTCACCAAAGCTAGCTAGTTCTTGACTTACGGCAACGCCCTCAATCACGGGGTATTCATGATTGACTTCTGCGTACCATTTTTGTGCTGTTTCGGTGAGCATATACGCCAACAGTTTTTCAGCGTTTTCTTTGTTTTTAGCATATTTTGTAATAGCGGCACCTGACACGTTGACATGCACCCCCATCTCATTTTCACCCTGATCATACCACACCACCTCTATCTGCTGCGCGACTTGGCGCGTGTCTTCATCTTTACTGGTTAACATACCGCCTAAATAGTAGGTATTAGCAATAGCCACGTCGCATTCACCCGCTGCGAGCGCTTTTATTTGGTCACGATCGCCGCCTTTAGGGGAGCGTGCAAAATTAGCCACCATGCCTTTGGCCCACGCTAAGGTTTTCTCATCGCCCCAAATTTCAATCAGCGCCGACACCATCGACTGATTATAAATATTGCTAGACGAGCGAATACAAATACTGTTAATAAACTCAGTGCCGACCAACTGCTCTAGGCCGGTAATAGGCGCATCGTCAAACGTACCCTTTCTGACCATTATAGGTCGTGCACGTTTAGTTAGAGCAACCCACTGCTTAGTTTCTTCTACCCAATACTTTTTGGCAACGTCTGTCACGTCTGCAGACTCAATGGCTTGGGTTAAGCCCATATCTTTGGCGCGCACTAAGCGTCCCACATCGGCTACTAACAAAACGTCGGCTTCGGTAAACTGTCCTTCGGCCTTTATACGGCTCAATAGGGCGTCGCCCTTACCGGTGACTAAATTAACCGCTATGCCACTTTGCTGCGTAAATTTATCAAGCAAGGGCTTTATTAATGCTTCTTGGCGACCCGAATACACGTTCACCTCTTGTGCGAAAACTTGCAGCGAACCGCACAGCAAAATCGCTATACAGACTAATGGTTTGATGCTGAACAGTTTAAGCGATACTGAATTGATAGTTGAAGTGTTAATAAAGAGCTCCTTTGCTATTAAATGATAATAGTTCTCACTAAGATTAAGCGAGTATAACGAGAACGAAATAAAATAGCGAATGGTTTACTTTTATTTAGTAATTGTCGAAGATAGATTGTGACTTTGCACTTTGGCATCTATTTTGTACGGCATTTTACACTTAAGGACACACCGTCATTATGAACGATTCACGATTAGTATATTCGACCGACCTAGGGAGAATTAAGACAAACGACAGTCAAGCCAAGGGCCAAGCACCGAAGGGCGATGGCATTGTGCGGCTCAAGCGCGTCACTAAAGGCAGAAAAGGCAAAGGGGTCAGCACAATTGAAGGTCTTGAGATGACGCCAAGCGAACTCAAAGCCCTTTGCAGCGAATTTAAAAAGCAGTGTGGCTGCGGCGGCAGTGTGAAAGGCTTTATCATAGAAATACAGGGAGACGTACGCGAAAAATTAAAAAGCATCTTGGAAAACAGAGGGTTTAAGGTAAAACTGGCAGGCGGTTAGTCAATAGGCAAAAGCAGTGATCGACCAAAACGATGTCGACGTCGTGGACAGCTCTATGTATTTAGTTGACGGCAGCGGCCTTGATATTCTAAAGTATTTAAAAGAACAGAACAGCGCGGCAGGCCTTCCTTAATCCCTGCACCACACACATCCTTATGGTTACCTCGGAGGCGAGCGGCAGTATAAACATGACTAATCTCCAGCAAGCAGGCGTAAATGCCTTATGTAACAAGCCCTTTGATTCGGACGAAGTACGCGCAATTCTGTCTAGATTGCTAGAACAGGCATAAGATAAATCGAATAATTCATTGACAGTGATGCCCTCGTTTTTTACATTGCAGTGTCAACGTATACTTTACTTGCCGCGAGGCGCATATGGGGATCTCCTTTTAGGCGAAATATTGCCATGGGAGGCACGCAAGATTGTTTGTTATTTGAGCAATTGAGCACTACTACTACTTCAGGAAAAAACACGTGTCAATAGATGTCTTAGCTTCAATCCGAGAGCAAATAACCAAAACCGACAGTGAACTTCTCGCGCTCATCGCACAGCGCCAAAAACTCACCGCGCAGGTAGCAGAAACTAAAGTGAAGCATCAAATATCGGTGCGCGACAAAACGCGAGAAGAACAACTGCTTGTGCGTTTAATCAAGCAAGGCAGAGAGTTTGGTCTTGACCCTCATTTTATTACCAACCTGTTCCAAGTCATTATTGAGGACTCGGTGCTACAGCAGCAGGCGATGCTGCACGAATGGGCTAATCCCGATTCTCGCTTGCCCTTAAACCGTGTTGCCTTTTTGGGTAAAAAAGGCTCCTATAGTTATTTGGCTACGCAAAAATATTTTTCGCGCAGGCCCGGCGAATTGGTTGAAATTGGCTGTAAAAGCTTCGCTCAAATTATTGAAAAAGTAGAAACGCATGAAGCTGACTATGCCGTGTTACCTATAGAAAACACCAGCTCAGGCAGTATTAATGAAGTGTATGACCAGTTGCAGCACACCCGCTTGAATATTGTAGGTGAACTGACTCATCCTATAAAGCACGCGCTACTAGTACATGATGGGGCGCAAAACATAGATATTAAAACGATATATGCACACCCTCAAGTATTTGCACAATGTAGCCATTTTTTAGCCGAGTTTGGCAATGTAGAGGTGAAAACCTGCGACTCTACTTCCGACGCTATGATAAAAGTAAGTGAATTAGCCTCACCTCATGCCGCAGCAATAGGCTCTGAAGAAAGCGGCGGTTTTTACGCCCTTAAATCGATAAAGTCTAATTTAGCCAATCAAAAAGAAAACCACAGCCGCTTTATAGTGGTGGCGAGTCAATCCATAAAAGTGCCTTTACAAGTGCCGGCGAAAACCACGGTAATAATGTCTACAGTGCAATCGCCAGGGGCGCTTTGTGACGTACTACTGGTGTTGAAAGAAAATAATATTAATCTAACCAAGCTTGAATCAAGGCCTATCAACGGCAATCCATGGGAAGAGATGTTTTATGTTGACGTAGAAGGCAATACTGAAGACGGCCCTATGCAAACAGCCTTTGATAAACTGCGCGGTATGACGCGTTATTTCAAGGTCTTAGGCTGCTACCCAGTTGAAAAAGTCTCGCCTACCCGAATAGCAGCGAGCAAGGCATTAAGCTAAACGTTTTTGCGCAGCAGGCGACCATCGTCTGCTTTTAAAAGCATTTGCTTACTGTCTTTTAAACACTGCGAAGCATATTCACCAAACCAGTTTTCGACGTCTTTGAAGCGCGCGATGAATGCTTCTTTATCTTGGCTTTTTAAAAGCTTTATGGCATCGCCAAAGCGTTCGTGAAATCGCTCTAGCAGGGCAATGTTATCGCTGTCGTTAAAAATAATGTCGGCGTATAAAGACGGTGCTTGCGCAAACAGCCTGCCGACCATGGCTAATTCAAGTCGATAAATTGGCGAGCTAAACGCAATAAGCTCACTTAAATCAGGATTTTCTTGCTGCAAGTGTTGACCATACACAAAGCTGTTGAAATGGCGCATTACCTGAATAAAAGCCATCGCTTTGTCGTGCACTTTAGCCTGTGTTTGATGAATTTGTGCGCCCCATACTTCCATTTGCGCGATGAACCATGCGTAAGCCGACGGCAAACGCCCGTTGCATACCACCACCACTTGTTTAATCATGCCTGGTGCGTCTGGTCCAAACATAGGATGCAGGCCTACTACCGGCCCGCTGTGTTGCTCCAGCATACTTGCAAGAGGCGCTTGTTTTACGCTGGTAACATCGGCCAAAATACAGTCTTGAGGCAGCGGCGGTAGCGCTTCAATAAGACGAATAGTTTGATTAATAGGCACAGAAAGTATGACTAAGTTTGCGCCGTTGAGCAGTTCGGCGCGCTTATCCCAATTATCTTTTTCAATAATAGTAACCTCGTACTCACTGCTTTGAAACAGTGTCACCAGCACTTTACCCAAAGCGCCTTTGCCGCCTACAATCACCACTTTATGAATGTCAGGGTTGGTTTTGGCATAGTTTGCATGCTGCGAATAATACGAATCTCGCATCGCGCGGCGCAGCACGTCTTCTATCAAATCGCCCGACACACCCATATGCTCTGCCTGTTCTCTGCGCTTGGCAATTAAACTGGCTTCGCGTTGGGGTACGTAAATAGGCATACTGTTGGCGCGTTTTACAACCCCAATTGATTGAGTGAGCTTTTGGCGCGCCGCGAGAAGCTCGACTAACTGGGTGTCTAAGGCATCAATCTCATCTCTAAACCCGGTGAGTAAAGCGCTAAGCTTTTCGTTATTGCGATTGTCTTCAAAGCGATCTTGACTCATTTAGCTGCGTGGCCTTTTTATGCAAATATTTATTAAACAGACCGTTTCAAGCACGGTCGTGTTTTTGTTGGCGCATGGGCAATACGGTGATGAGCTTGTCACGGGCCCCATGAATGAGTGAATAGGTATCTTCCCAGCTTATGCAACCGTCGGTAATTGAAACGCCGTATTCAAGCTGCGCAACTTTCTTACCGTTTGAACTTTGATTGCCCGCGTGCAAATGGCTTTCTAACATGATACCAATAATAGACTGATTTCCCTCTAAAATTTGATTCACCACATTTTGCGCTACCAAGGTTTGACGCCTGTAGTCTTTTGACGAGTTAGCGTGGCTGCAGTCAACGACTAACGACGATTTTACGCCTTGGGATTGCAATGAAGATTCACAGTCAGCAACGCAGACTGAGTCATAGTTTGGCTGCTTACCGCCACGCAAAATAATATGGCCATCGGGATTACCTTCGGTTTTTATAATACTAACCTGCCCTTCACGGTTAATACCCATAAAGCTATGACCCGATGCGGCCGACTTGAGCGCGTTAATGGCAATACTCAAACTGCCGTCGGTGCCGTTTTTAAAGCCCACCGGCATAGACAAGCCGCTGGCCATTTCTCGGTGGGTTTGTGACTCAGCAGTGCGTGCGCCGATAGCTGCCCAGCTGAAAAACTCGCCTAGGTACTGCGGGCTAATAGGATCAAGAGCCTCGGTGGCAACGGGCAGTTCTAATTCTGCTAAAAAGTTGAGTAAATCGCGTCCTTTGCGAAGCCCTGTTTCAATATCGAAGGTGTCATCAATATGCGGGTCATTAATTAAGCCTTTCCAGCCGGTCGTCGTCCGTGGTTTTTCAAAATACACGCGCATCACAATAAACAAGGTGTCTTTATTCAATTCATGCAGCTCTTTTAAGCGCAAAGCGTACTCTTTTGCTGCTTTAATATCATGAATTGAACAGGGTCCGCACACCACTAATAAACGATGATCACGACGATGAATAATATCGGAAATGATGCCCCTTGCTGAGCGCACATAAGCAAGTGCTTTTTCGGTAGCGGGCATTTCTTGTGCAAGCTGCTGTGGCGTGATTAGAACTTGTTCTGATGAAATGTGACGATTATTGACGGTGTCTTTTTGCATGTGTGTTTTCTTAAATTATGTGTTAAATAAAGGTAGCAGCATGGACTAGCTTGCTATTGAACTTGGTTACACAAGGGCTATTGCTATTATTATACGCATCAATAAGCGCTTAAGCTGGCTAGCTGACTTGCACTACTAAATAAGACTTTGAGAAAGACCTATGAAGATTAAGCATAACGTTTCATTTGTTTTAACAAACTTGCTTGTAATGAGCAAGTAAAAAGCGTCGAAACCCAAAGAAAAAGGCGCTTAACGAGTATTATGTCGTTAAGCGCCTACTTTTCACAAGTTCATGATTTTACCGTTTATTCAACTAGCGCGTGTTAAGCAGCAGGATATATGTAGCTTGACTGAATACCTAAGGGGATGCCTAAAGACCAGTAAATGAGTAAAAACACGGTCCACGCTAGCAGCAAGCAAATACTATAGGGCAGCATTAACGATAGCAATGTACCAATACCGGTGCCTTTCACATAGCGCTGACAGTACAATACTACTAAGGGAAAATACGGCATAAGCGGTGTAATAATGTTACTCGACGAGTCGCCTATTCTATAAGCTATTTGAGTAAGGTCTGGTGAAATACCAAGTTCCATCAGCATAGGCACAAATATAGGCCCTAACAGCGCCCACTTAGCGGAAGAAGATCCCACGAATAAGTTGACGAAAGCGGTCAGAAAAATGATACCTACAATAGTCACCATAGAAGGTAGCTGCAGCGCCTGTAACATCCCTGCACCCTCAATTGCTAGGAGCACGCCCAAATTAGACTTACCAAACGCGTCTATAAAAAGCGCACAGAAAAACGCCATTACAATGTAGTAGCTCATACCATTCATTGCTTTGGTCATGCTGTCTATCATGTCTTTGGTGCTTTTATACACACCAGCCATGTAGCCGTAAACCACGCCGGGCAATAAAAAAAGTAGGAATATAATTGGCACTATCGACTGCATAATAGGCGCTTGGAAGGACGTTAGCGCGCCTTCGCTGTCTCGCATAGGCGAGGTTTCAGGAACAAGTACTAGCACCAGCACCACAATACCTGCAAGCATGGCAAGTGATGCCGCTCTTAAAGCTTTTTTCTGCTTTTGATCTAACTCTTCAAACTTGGGAATTTCGTTAGAGTCGCCATCAACTTCAACATTTTTAAGCCGCGGCTCAATCACTTTATCGGTTAAATACCAGGCGATACCCACTACTAAAAATGACGATGCAGAGTTAAATATCCAGTTGTTAAGCGGGTTAATTTGAATATTAGGATCTAAAATACGCGCGGCTTCTTGGGTAAAACTTTGCAGTAAAGGGTCGATAGCTGAAGGAATGAAGTTTGCACAAAACCCACCGCTGACGCCCGCAAAGGCAGCGGCTATACCAGCAAGGGGATGGCGTCCCATGGCGTAAAAGATGACGCCGGCCAGTGGAATAACTAATACATAGCCTGCATCGGTGGCGGTATGGCTGACAATTGCCACCAGCACTACCATAGGCGTTAAAAAAGTCCGAGGCGTTGAGTCGAGCATGCGCTTTAAACCCGCACTGATAAAACCAGAGTGCTCTGCAACACCTACGCCTAACATTGCCACAAGCACCACGCCAAGAGGCGCAAACCCAGTAAATATAGTCACCATGCGCGACAAGAAGTCAGCTAAAGATTCACCCGTGAGCAGATTATTAATGACCACCGCTTGGCCAGTGCGAGGGTCGAGTGCGTCAAACGCAAACTGCGACATTATGGCGGACAAAAACCATACTACGAGTAAACATAAGAAAAATATAATGGCGGGATCGGGTAGTTTGTTGCCGACTACTTCTACTTTATCAAGGGCTCTAGTTGCCCAAGTGGATTTTGCTTGCTGCATAGCCACTGGCTCCATGTTGTTGTTATTGTTGGAATGCTTAAGGTTTTATTGCTTTTAGGGGCCTAAATATAGCAGTGTAATAAAAATTAACAATGTTTAAAAAGGATTGGCTAAGTATTTTTTGCAGTTCAATAGTAATTTTATTGATGGCGCTAAGTAGGAAACTTACAAAGCTTTGCACACAAAATAAAGTTTTTCATCTACTTTTATATTAAGCGTTTGAAACGACTTTATGGTAATTAAGGAATGAAATACCTGCCCATGCCATCTGCCGCTTACCACTACCCCCGTGGTGTTCTCAATGATATTGCTAATGCACACGGGGAAGCAGTTGACCATACTCGTTTGATTGTTGTCGTGGCGCGATACGCTTAACTGATTGGCGTTTAACGCAAAACTACGTGGCTCACCTTTTTGTGGAAGCAGCAGTGCGCTGACAAATTGGTTATTATTCATTTCGGCACTGTTCACGCTCGGCACTTTTACGTAAAGCCTGCACGCATCCGTCTGGACTCTACTTTTGTCTTTGCTTTTGTTTTGGCCGTTGTTTTGGCTTTCGCTGACCGCTTCAGATTTGCTTAATAACCACACCTGCAATGAGCTGTCTTGATCGTCTATATGGCTAAATATTCCATTCACGGCGCAAAAGTAATCAGCTTTATTAACCTCAACATTTTGAGTACTGCCTATTTGATAATCAACAGCGCTTTTGATCGACATTTGATTAAGCACCGCGCCCTGCTCTATGACTATGACTTCACTGGCACACAGGCTCAATTCTTTTAAAGAATGACTCACCATAATTGCGCGAAAACCGTTTTTGCTTGCGAGTGTTCGCAGCACCTGATGCATGACTTGCCGCAGTTTCCAGTCAAGTGCTGAGAAGGCTTCATCGAGTAAAAGCAATTTTTTACCTGTTAACAAACCACGCGCAAAACATACCCTTTGTTTTTCGCCGCCTGATAGTTGCCAAGGCATTTTTGACATAAGCGACGAAATGCCGCATAAACCAAGCACCTCATCTAAGTCTAAAGAATTGGACTGACGACTTTCACTGTGTCGAATAACTAGCGTGAGGTTTTCTGCCACATTCAAATGGTCAAATAAAGCACTGTCGGCGCCTATATAGACACATGGATTGTAGCGCCCTTTTGTATTTATACAGTGCATGGGTAGATGCATGGTGCACTGTGCTGCGTTAACGAGGCCAGCCATGACTTTAAGCATGGTTGTTTTACCTGCGCCAGACTCTCCGAACATACCGACAATTTTATGCTTATCATCAATGGTGACCTCCATTTCAAACACCTGCTCTTGATGTTTCGATAGTTTAATTTTATGCCACAGCTTTATATTCACAGCTTTATATTCACAGTAATGCACCGTGGCGCTGTTGAGCGGAAAATAAACGCGCTTGACGATTAAATTTATATAACAGCGTTAAGCTAACCAAACTAATCACCAGCAAAAACATAGAAAGTGCATGCGCCTGCTCATACTGCAGCGATTCTACTTGGTTAAACAATGCAATAGACACCACTTGGGTTTTGCCGGGGATATTGCCGCCTATCATCAAAATCAACCCAAACTCCCCTAGCGTGTGCGCAAAACCTAATGTTGCTGCACTGATTATACTGGGGCGAATGATAGGCAGAATAATAAATAAAAATCCTCGTATAGGCGAAATACCTAGGGTGCTAATGGTTAATTTTACGTGAGTGCCCAGTTGGCTAAAAGCCGTTAACAGAGGCTGTATGACAAAGGGCAATGAATAAATAATTGAACCAAACAATATGCCATTAAAGCTAAAAATAAACTGCTCGCCCGTGATCGTAATCCACAGACTTCCTAGATATGAGTTAGGCGAAAACGCAGTTAACAAATAAAAACCCAAAACGGTGGGCGGCAGCACCAAGGGGAGCGCCACAAGGGCCTCAAAAAAAGGCTTTAACTTGCCTTTATAATGCGCCAGCCACCAAGCAAACGGTAAGCCAATGAGTAATAAAATAACCACCGTAATCGTGGCTAGCTTTAAGGTTAGCCATATTGCAGGCCAGCTTTCTAAAAGCGCACTCACTGGCTCGCCTCATTTATAGGCAAATAGCCAAGGCTAGCAAGTTTTCGCTGTGAGTCTTGTGACCTTACGAAATCTATAAATAATTGTGCATGCTCTTTGCGACTCGATGAATTAGCAATAACGACGTCTTGAATAATAGGTGGGTATCGCTCGCTAGGCAGCACAAAGTAGTCACTATACTTAGGATCTTTAAGATTAATTAATGCATTGATCAGAACAGATTCAGCCAGCAGGCCTACTTGGGCATTGCCAGAATCTACAAATTGAAAAGCTTGGATCACATTTGCCCCTAGCACTAATTGTGTAAACACAAACGCTGAATTATTCAAGCTATCAATGTAGTTTTTTGCGGCGCTGCCAAAAGGTGCAAGCTGCGGGTTTGCAATGGCAAGCTTGCCTGATATATCAAGCGTATTGGTGCTATTTAAGCCTTCAACTAACCATTGCGGCGCAGGAAACAACACTAACTTGCCGCGAGCATAGCTTTGCCGAGCGCTGGCTAATTCATTTTCTTCTAAGGCAATAGGCCGCTGAGTATCCGCTGAAAAGAACAAATCAAAAGGCGCTCCGTTTGACAATTGAGCGAACAAAGTACCGCTAGAGCCCACTACCAGATCGATAGGCTGCGATGACCAAAACGGCGACTCTGCAATTAAGATTGATAAGGGAAAATGAAAGTTACTAGCAACCGCGATTGTTAAAGAAGATGTTTCCCGTTTATCGCTGGCACTTGGTTTGGTCGCGTCGCTGCAGGCAAATAGAATTGCCAGTAAAACAAAAATAAAACTGATAATTTTGACCTTGCGCATCATATACTAACAGCAACCCTTCCCTATTATAATCGTATGCGAACACTACAACAATACTCGGCTAATACCAAGGTTGACAGCTGCCTATTTAGATAAATACACAGGTCACATAGTAACAGCTAATCCTAATAAGTTAATAAGCACAGGCCTATTGTCTTGCAGCAGATGACACAGAGTATATTACTGAAGCGACGCCACAAAGGCATTGGTCGCCCCTTGAAGTATGCCTTAGAACATTCATTGCAACGTAAAAATCAATGAACTTAATCACGACTATGCTCACCTAATTCATCTACGCATCAATAGGACATAACAATGGCAAAATGGTTACCAGCAAACGTAATTAATCGTATTGATTGGAACCCGCATTTATTCAGCTTACAGTTTACTGCTGCCTTTTACCGCTAGTAACTTGTAAGAAGTGGCCTTGCAGGTAACAAGCTAGACGCAATGACCGCAACGTAACCGTTAGCGTTGACAAATAATCTCAAGTCCGTTGATAGCATATTTTAATACCTTCTATTTTAGCTATATCTATTTTATATAGGCACAAAAAAACTCGCTAATAAGCGAGTTTTTTCCATCTTGATATTACATTTTTGTGTTAACGGTAACGTAAATTAGATTTAGTTAAGTTTTTCTTTGATACGTGCAGATTTACCTGAACGATCTCGTAGATAATACAATTTAGCTCTGCGCACGGCACCGCGACGCTTCACTTCAATTGAATCTATAGCAGGGCTATGAGTTTGAAACACACGCTCTACACCCTCTCCACTTGAAATTTTACGAACTGTAAAAGCAGAGTGTAAACCGCGATTACGCTTAGCAATACATACGCCCTCATATGCCTGCACACGCTCTTTTTCGCCTTCCTTTACTTTAACGCGCACAATTACTGTATCACCAGGGCCGAACACTGGAACATCAGTTTTGAGTTGTGCATCCTCAATTTTCTTTATTATGTTTTGATTGACTTTAGCCATCGAATCCTCACGTCCTAGTAGTAACTGTCATTTGCTGCAGCAGGCTTATATAAATTTCTTCAATATTGCCTGTTGCTCCTCAGTCAGAGCTAGGTTATTTAATAAATCAGGGCGTTTCATAAGAGTACGTTTTAACGACTCTTGCAGGCGCCACTGCCTAATTTTTTCATGGTTACCACTTAACAACACCTCGGGGACACTTTTACCTGCATAGGTATGCGGCCTTGTGTACTGTGGGCATTCTAGCAATCCGCTGGTAAAAGAATCTTCTACCGCTGACTGATTATGCCCTAACACATCAGGAATTAACCTTGATACTGCGTCCATCAACACCATCGCGGGTAGTTCGCCGCCACTTAACACATAATCGCCAATAGACCATTCTTCGTCTATGAGCGTTTGGATTATGCGCTCGTCAATGCCTTCGTATCGGCCTGCTACTAGCACTAAGTCAGTTTGTTGACTCAATGTTTGTACACCGTCAAAATCTAGCGTTCGCCCTTGGGGTGATAAGTAAATCACCTTTGATTTTTCGCTAGATGCCGCTTTGGCACTAGCAATCGCGTCTGTTAATGGCTGCACCATCATTAGCATGCCAGGACCACCACCGTAAGGTTTATCATCAACCGTGCGATGTTTGTCAGTGGTATAATCGCGAGGATTATACACTGCCACTTCTATTAAGCCTTTTTTAACCGCTCTGCCAATAACGCCTTGTGAAAAGAAGCTAGTAAACATTTCGGGAAACAATGTAACAATGCTAAAACGCTGCTTATACTCTGGCTTCGCCTCAACACCACTGCTCATTAGAAGGCTGGGTCCCAATCTACTGTAATGGTCTTGCCATCTTTGTCGACACTTAACACAACACTGTCGTGTAAGAATGGCAACAAACGTTCTTTTTGACCAAATGCATCGTTAATTTTAGCTTTCACTAACATTACATCATTCGCGCCTGTTTCAAACATGTCTTTAACTACACCCATTTCATAACCTTTATCGGTTATTACCTGCATGCCTACTAAGTCTTTCCAATAGAAGTCATTGTCTAATTCAGGCAGCTGCGATGCCTCAATGCTAATTTGCGCATTTTTAATCAACTCAGCTGCATTGCGGTCTTCAACACCTTCAAGCTTGGCAACCAAACTCTTAGCGTGATACCGCCATTGATCAACTTTTAACACTTGATTACCGCCTTGAGACACACTAATGTGCCAAGGTGCATAATCAAAAATACTGTCTTTGTTTTGAGTAAAACTGTTGACCTTGACCCAACCTTTCACACCGTAAGGTGCACCAATTGAACCAATAATCAAAATGTCAGACGCTAGACTCATTTTTACTCCAAACCAACAATAGCTGGACCGTTAAGCCGCAACTTTTGCATCTTTTACCAAACGCGCAACACGCTCAGACAAACTTGCACCTTGACCAGTCCAATATTCAACACGCTCAAGATCTAAACGAAGTTTCTCAGATTGACCTTGTGCAGTTGGATTGAAAAAACCAATGTTTTCAATAAATTTGCCATTACGTGAACGACGGCTGTCAGCAACAACCACTTGATAAAATGGGCGCTTTTTCGCACCACCACGCTGTAAACGAATAGTAACCATATATGCCTCAAACTCGTTGTAACGTTACCGTTAACAAACCCTTCTTCTCAAGATGGGAAAAAGAGAGCGCGAAGTATACTTATTTAGCCTGTGAATGCAAGCAGTATAACGAGTTTAGACAAAGTGTTTGCTAGCGTACGATTGATTAACGCTATAAAGAAGGCTTGCTGCTAGTAAGGAAGAACTTAGTGCTAAGCTCTGTAAAAAGCGCTTAGCACCAAAAAACGTCGCTGATTGCTTATTTCTTACGGCCAAAATTGCCCATGCCCGGTGGTAATTTCATGCCTGAGGGCATGCCGCCACCGGACATTCCACCTGCGCCTGGCATACCACCACCGCCCATCATACCGCCCATGCCGCGCATCATATTCTTCATTTTACCGCCGCCCATTTTCTTCATCATTTTTTGCATTTGCATAAACTGCTTCAATAAACGATTAACGTCTTGAATTTGAGTGCCTGAGCCTGCGGCAATACGGCGCTTACGAGAGCCTTTGATTACGTCAGGGCGATCGCGCTCACCCGGGGTCATGGAGTTAATAATTGCTTCCATTTGAATGAACTGCTTGTCGTTAGCCTGATCTTTAACTTTCGCGCTCATGCCTCCCATGCCGGGCATTTTGTCCATAAGCGACGCCATCCCGCCCATGCTACGCATTTGTGCAAGCTGTTCTTTAAAATCTTGTAAATTAAAGCCTTTACCGGTTTGGATCTTTTTGGCTACGCGCGCAGCGGCGTCTTTGTCTACCTTGCGCTCTACATCTTCAATTAGGCTAAGCACATCGCCCATGCCTAATATACGCGAGGCAATACGCTGGGGGTGGAAAGGCTCTAAGGCATCAAGCTTTTCGCCCATGCCTAAAAACTTAATCGGTTTACCGGTAATTTGCTTAACCGATAAAGCTGCTCCGCCGCGCGCATCGCCGTCGGCTTTAGTTAAAATAACGCCGGTTAGAGGCAGAGTTTCATTAAACGCTTTTGCAGTGTTCGCCGCATCTTGACCGGTCATGGCGTCTACAACAAACAGCGTCTCAACAGGGTTAACCGCCGCGTGAAGCTGCTTAATTTCGTCCATCATTTTTTCGTCAACCGCCAAACGACCCGCGGTGTCGACAATAAGCACATCAAAAAACTGCATTTTCGCATGCTTAATAGCAGCTTTAACTATATCCACCGGTTTTTGCATCATGTTGGATGGGAAACATTCTACGCCGACTTCTTCAGACAAGGTTTGCAACTGCTTTATAGCCGCGGGGCGATACACATCGGCGCTAACTACTAAGACTTTTTTCTTTTCACGCTCTGTTAAATACTTCGAAAGTTTACCGACGCTAGTGGTCTTACCCGCGCCTTGTAAACCTGCTAGCATTATAACCGCAGGCGGCGTGGCGGCTAAATTTAAGCCTTGCGAACCGTCACCTAAAACATTTTCGAGCTCGTCTTGAACCACTTTAATAAACATTTGCCCTGGCTTCAGACTTTTTGAGACCTCAATCCCCAGCGCACGGGTTTTAACTTTTTCAATAAAGTCTTTCACTACGCTCAAGGCTACGTCTGCTTCAAGCAAGGCCATGCGTACTTCGCGCAGCGTGTCTTTAATGTTGTCGTCGGTCAAACGACCTTTGCCACTAATGTTTTTTAGGGTTTGACCTAAGCGGTCAGTAAGATTCTGGAACATAAATCATCAATTTAGTATTTTCTAATTTGGTAATCAGTATACAATAAGCCTAGCGTGATCGTAACGGTTGCGTTAGATTTATTGATAATTACTATATTCTCGGCAATTCGCAGCAGCGCTGCACAAGGAATTAACGCGTGAAACCCACCTCAAAGGTCCATCGCTCATGAGCACTTTACTCTCCTATTTAGCGTTTGCATTTTCGCTTGTCTGTTATATTTGCGCTGGTTCGCTTTATGTACAACAGTTTTTCAAGCAATCCTCCACTCTTATAAAGTACGCACAACCTTCACTGATGCTGGCACTAATTGGTCATCTTGGTATTCTTTTTTTAAGCACGCAGCAGCACAGCGGTGAACAACTGAGCCTATCTTTTGTCGCCACCATGCTGGCTTGGTTAGTCACACTCACTATGTTTATTACTCACAAATTTATTAGAAACTTGTTGTTTTTGCCCGTTGTATGCTTTGTATCTGCCTTCATTATCTTAATCGATCTATTTTTCCCGGCTACCACCGGCATTACTGTCACGATGTCGGTTGGCATGATTGCCCATATACTACTATCGCTGGTAGCCTTTGGTTTGCTTAGCATAAGTATGCTATACGCTTGTCAACTAGCCTATATTAAACATCAGTTAAAGCAAAAGAGTCGCACTATGATAGGCGGACATCTGCCGCCTCTGCAGTCGGTAGAACGCATTTTATTGCAGCTTATGAGCTTAGGCACAGTGTTGTTGTTTTTAGCACTGGTTAGCGGATTTATATTTATCCCTAATATGCTTACAGAAGGCTATGCGCATAAAACTATCCTGTCCAGCATTGCATTGTGCTGCTACACACTGTGTATTGGCCTTCACCACTTTATTGGCTTAAAAGCTCGCAGTACCATTATTTTTAACTTTTTAGGCTTATTTTTGCTCACGCTAGGCTATTTTGGCAGCCGACTAGTAAAAGATTTCTTGTTGACTTAACATGATCGCTCAAGCATAACGTTTATGCTCATCTTATTTCACACATTATCTTAGGAATGCTTAATTGAGCTCTATAGACACTTCTACCCTGCTAATTGTGCTGGGTGTACTCATTTTTATGTCAGCTTATTTCTCTAGTTCAGAGACGGGTCTGATGAGCCTGAATCGCTACCGCTTGAAGCATTTAGCTAATGAAGGCAAAGCAGGCGCCCTGCGCGTGCAGAAACTACTTAATCGTCCCGACCGCTTAATCGGCTTAATCTTAATAGGCAACAATTTAGTTAATATTGCGGCAACTACTATTGCCACAATTGTGTGTATTCGCCTGTATGGCCCCGATTTTGGACCCTTAATAGCGACCGGTGTGTTAACCATCGTGATACTTGTATTTGCTGAGGTAACACCGAAGACTTACGCCGCCCTGTATCCAGAAAAAATAGCTTTTCCTAGCTCCTTCATTCTTATTCCTCTTATGTTTTTGTTTACCCCTTTAGTAAAATTAATTAACTTGATTACTAACGGCGTGTTAATGCTTTTGCGTATCAATCCGGTAAGTCGTTCAGATACAGCTTTAAGTCAAGAGGAGCTGCGCACCGTAGTATATGAAGCAGGCTCTTTAATACCCCAGAAACACCAAGAAATGTTAGTTAGTATTCTTGATTTAGAAAAAGTTACCGCGGAAGATATTATGGTGCCGCGTAGCGATATTTACGCCATAGATATAAACGATGATTGGAGAGTTATTCAAAAACAATTAACGCATTCTCAGCACACCCGCGTATTGCTTTATCGCGATAGCGTAGATGACGCGGTAGGCTTTATGCACGTGCGCGATGCGTTACGTTTATTAGCAAAAGACCAGTTTACGAAAGCCACAATGCTAAGGGCAGCACGCAAAATATTTTTCACACCCGACTCCACTCCCCTGCATACACTTATGTATAAAATGCAGGCCCAGCGTGAACGCATAGGTTTGGTGGTGGATGAGTACGGAGACATTCAAGGTCTGATGACCTTGGAAGATATTTTAGAAGAAATTATTGGTGATTTTACTACCTCAGTGGCACCCGACCATAGTAAAGAAGCGCTTGAACAAAGCGACGGTAGCTTTTTTGTTGACGGTAGTGCCAACATTCGTGAACTCAACAAAGAGCTCAATTGGGCATTTCCAATAAACGGCCCTAAAACGCTCAATGGTCTAATTCTAGAGTTTTTACAAGAGATGCCTGAAGCACAGGTAGGTTTGCGCCTAGCGGGCTACCCGGTTGAAATCATTGAACTGTCTGACAATATGATTAAGACGGTGCGAATTATTCCTGAGTTTTACAAGGCACCCATAGATGATGTTAGCGGTCAGCGCAATAGCTAAGCACTGTATCAGCATGCGAGCGCTAATGGCCACGTTAATTTTTGCATAATGCTGACCTTCGCTGGCTATACACCCTGAAACATCGCTAACTTTTTGCCTATCGCGGTGCTGCCTTTGTAGTCGATAAGCAAGGTGTCAGCTGGTTCAAAATACTGATCATTTATGTTTACACAAAGCAGCCTCGACAAAAGACTCACTAGCGGCATGTGAGTCACAATTAACATGCTCTTTGGCGCATCTGTGCTGGTTGCATAATCATGTATTACATCAGCGCTTTGCTGCGCACTTGCAATTGGTGTGAGTGCATCAGTGGTTTTTTCATTTAACACTTTGATGTGTTTGGCCACACCCCGAAATGTCTGCTGCGTTCGAAAATATGGACTAACTAAGGCTAAATCTATGCTTGACTTAACATTAGTATTTCCAGCCTTCATTACATCGGTAATTTCACTATATGTGCTTATACCGGCTAAATGTTGATTTAACCATCTGCCTACATTTTCACTTTGCTGCACACCAACGTTTGTGAGGCTGCGAGCACGATCTGGCTTTGCATATTCAACCGCCTCACCGTGCCGCATTATAATTAATAGCATATCGCTTTATCACCATTTAAATGAGTTCATTGTTATTTGTTGCTCGCGGATAAAGTGCTTATAAACTTTGCGGGTTTACTTTGGCTTATCCCATAGTGTGAATTGATTCACTCCTATAAATAGAGGTGACGATATAATGTTTATTCGTAATCTTGCTTATATCGTGTCAATTAACCTGCTGTATAATTTTGTATAGTTGTTACCGAACTAAGTAAACCACAGTCGCTGCATGATAAATAAATTTATAGGGTAATAGAGCAAACGTGCCGCTGCTATTTTTGCTCGTTTCACTTATGTCTGCGGCCTTTTTATAAGCCGCATTATTTATTAACAAACTATATGTTAACGGCAATATGACTTGTTTCGTGAATATAAGCTAGCAACGATGCTTGCTATCATAACTACACATTTAGGGGTTTACAATTGCAAAACACCACTTCACTACTGTTTTTAATGCTTGTCACACGCTTAAAAACGGCGTGCGTTTAGCAATGATTACCCCCCCCATAAGTTTAAGCAAATCGCAGATAAATATGTTTCGGTAAAAAAAATGCGCTATCTATAAAATAGCGCACAATATAAGTATTAAAAACGTTTAATCAATAAAGACAAAGCATAACGGTATTAGTAAAAATTACGCTTCTCATCGCGCATTTCAAGCAGTATCGCCGCAGGAGTATATTTCTCACTATAACTTGTTGCATAGTGCTCTAATCTAGACACCACGTGATCTATGCCTAGTTCATCCATATACCTAAATGGACCGCCTCTAAACGGCGGGAAACCAATACCAAATATAGCGCCTATGTCGCCGTCGCGGGCACTTCTAATGACGCCTTCCTCTAGGCACATAGCCGCCTCGTTAAGCATTAATAATAGACATCGCTCTGCCACGCTTGAATCAGTGTATTTGCTGACAGGCGTTATGCCAAGGAGTGTGTAGACAGATTCATCCACTTTCTTACCGCTGTCTTTGCTGTTTGCTTTGCCTGAATACTTGTAAAAACCAGAGCCGTTTTTCTTGCCCTTTCTGTCATTTTCAAGCAGCTTTTCAAATGCATCAGGTGATGCAAAACGTTCACCAAATTGATTCATCAGTATAGGAATAATTTTGGTACCTACATCAATACCCACCTCATCTAACAGTTTAAAGGGCCCTACCGGAAAGCCAAACTTAACTAGCGCTTGGTCTATAGCGTTAATGGGCTGACCTTCCATTGCCAAAAATCCGGCTTCACTCATATAAGGGGCGAGTATTCTATTTACATAAAAGCCTGCACCATCTTTTACCACAATGGGAGTTTTGCCCTGACGTTTAGCAAACCCTACCGTGGTAGCTATGGTTTGCGGCGAAGTGCCTTCATGCCCTATTACTTCTACCAGTGGCATTTTGTCTACCGGCGAAAAATAGTGCAAGCCAACCACATTTTCAGGTCGCTTGGCTTTTGCTGCAATATCGGCGATGGGAATTGAGGAGGTGTTTGAAGCAAAAATAGTGTTTTCGTGGCAGTGCTCTTCTATTTCTGCCACCATCGTCTGCTTCAAGTTTACATCCTCAAATACCGCTTCTATTGCCATATCAACTGACTTATAGCCGGAGTAATCTAAGCACCCAGTAATGTTGGCCATTTGTCTTTGCATTTGTGACAACAGCATGAAGCGCTTTTTAACTTTCTTATTTAAAATGTCATAGCTATACTTCATCGCACTGGCAATACCGTGTTCATTAATGTCTTTTATACGCACGGGCACGCTTGCTTTAGTGGCACTGACAAATGCAATCCCGCCGCCCATAAGACCGCCGCCTAACACACCAATTTTTTTTATAACCTTGGGTTTAAGACCGTCCGCACCGCTTTCTTTCTTCATTTCGGTGGTCGCAAAAAATACGCCACGAAGCTGTTTCGACTCAGGTGTCATCACCAGCTTACCAAACAAGCTCGCTTCAGTAGCATAGCCTTTTTCGCGGTTTTTTAGGCCAAGCTCAATGCAATCAATTATGTACATAGGCGCTGGATAGTTGCCTTTTGTTTGCGCCATGGTTTGTTCACGCGCTTTGGAGAACATTATGCCACGCCCAAACGAAGTGCTCTCAATAACTTTGCTGACCATGGATTTTGCCACAGTGCGCGTTTTGACCGCTTGGCCAGCAAGCCCTACAGCCACATCCATTAATATAGACTCCGGCACACAATCATCCACAATGCCGTACTTTTTGGCTTGGGAAGCGCGCACAGAATTGCCCGTTAGCATCATTTTCATTGCCTGCTGCAAGCCAATAAGCGCGGGTAAACGCTGTGTGCCGCCGCTGCCTGGCAATAAGCCTAATTGCACTTCAGGCAGGCCAAGCTGTGTTTTATCACTGTCGGTACATACACGATAGTCACATGCAAGTGCTAGCTCTAAGCCGCCGCCTAAGGCTGGACCATGAATGGCAGCAACAAATGTTTTTCTGATTTTTTCAATGCGGTCGAATATCAACTGGCCTTGCCTAGATAAGGTTTCCGCGTCTTGGACCGTATCGCATGCGGACAACATGCTGATGTCGGCGCCCGCCACAAAAGAATCTTTTTTACCGCTGGTGATGACCACGCCTTTTATGTCTGCATCGCTTTCTATTTGGTCTAAAATGACGCTTATTTCATCGCCAAAATCACCTTTCAAGGTATTCATGCTTTCGCCTGGCACATCCATGGTTAAAATGGCAATACCGTCTTCACGTTTTTCTAAAGTAAAAGCACTCATCATTCTGTCTCCACTATCATAGCTGCACCTAGTCCACCGGCTGCACAAGCTGTTAGTAAGCCTGTACCTCCGCCGCGGCGATTTAATTCATTTAGCATTTGAGTAATCATACGCGTCCCGGTTGCTGCGAACGGATGACCATAGGCAAGCGAACTGCCCATTACATTGAATTTTTCCATGTCAATTTCACCTGTGGCTTTTTCACGACCCAGCTTTTCTTTAGCAAACTTGTCACTGGCAAACATTTTAATGTTGGCTAAGGTTTGTGCTGCAAAAGCTTCATGCATTTCTATTAGCGTTAAATCGTTTAGATTCATGCCGGCACGTTCAAGTGCAATAGGCGTTGCATAAGAAGGTCCCATTAGCATATCTTCCCATACGTCAATGGCAGCAAAAGCATAGCTTTTCAAATACCCAATAGGCTTATAACCGAGTGCTTTTGCTTTGCTTTCAGTCATCATAACAACGGCTGATGCACCGTCGGTAAGCGGTGTTGCTGTGGCGGCGGTCACGCTGCCGTGCTTCTTATCAAATACTGGACGCAATTTAGCGTAGCTATCTAATGCGCTGTCAAAACGAATATTGTTGTCGCATATAAAGGCCTTTTTGTAGGGCTGGGCATAAGCAGTCATGACTTCATTGCTTAAATTGCCATTTTCCCAGTTTTTAGCCGCAAGCGTATGAGAGCGGTGCGCAAGTGCGTCTTGATCGGCACGCGCAATATTGTGCGTTTTTGCCATTTGCTCTGCGGTTTGCCCCATCGACAAACCAGTCGAATATTCAGCCACGGCGGGGGCTACCGGCATCAAATCTTTAAGCCCTAACTTTTTAAATATTGAAAACTTTTGGCCCATGGTCTTGGCTTTTTGCAAATCAACTAAAGCTTGCGCTAAATTTCTTGACACCCCAATTGGCGATACAGAAGTTGAATCGGCGCCCCCCGCGATACCTACTTCAATGTTACCTGCCAGCATAGATTCAGCAATATTCACCGTAGACTGAAAGCTCGTTGCACATGCTCTTGATACGCTGTAAGCGTCGGTTTGCACACGCATACCTGTACCCAACACAATTTCACGCGCAATATTAGGCGCTGCCGGCATTTGCACCACTTGCCCATATACGACTTGCTCTATTAAAGCGGGGTCTATGTCATTCCGGATAATCATTTCGTTGACGACTATTTTGGCGAGATCAACTGCAGGCACCCCATTAAAATCACTCGCCATTTTGGCAAAGGGGGTACGTAAACCAGTAACGATGGCGATGCGATCGCCGCCGCTGGTTTTCAGCATTTGTGTTTTGGGCATATTGCTTCCTTGGTTAAGAAAATCGTGTCGATGAATACTTTCTAAGAGCATAGCACTTAAATTAATAGGCACGAAACTTTTGCCATAAATCTGGTCTGACCACTACGTCAGATGCTATTATTCCAAAATTCACACAAAATAGCAAACCAATGCTTACGGTCTAAATTAAGCACATGCTGATGAAACTTTTGTTGTGCAGTCAGGTCACAAAGGGTGTGTTTGACAAGCGTGGCCTGCCTTCACCACTTTCATAGCGGTTCATTAGAATTCAGCCACTTACATCTTGGTAAATAGCAATTATTTGAAAAACGCTATGAAAGAACCACTTGAATTGTTGCCACTAAGACCGATATCTGATAGCAACAGCAAATTCTTCTTTTTGGGAAATAAACATGCATAATCAATTTACTGCCTTACTTGAGCATTTAGATTCACAGGTTTTGGGGCAAAGGCACTTAACGCAAAGTATTTTGATTGCCTTGCTAGCCGACGGCCACTTGCTCGTTGAGGGCCCACCGGGCTTGGCAAAAACCAGAGCAGTTAACGCGCTTTCTGACGGTATAGACGCAAACTTTCATCGCGTTCAGTTTACCCCTGATTTATTGCCTGCCGATTTAACCGGCACCGATATTTATCGGCCAGAAACGGGGGAGTTTGTGTTTCAAAAAGGCCCGCTATTTCATAATTTAGTGCTGGCTGATGAAATTAATCGCGCACCCGCTAAAGTGCAGTCGGCGCTGCTAGAGGCTATGGCAGAGCGCCAAATTACGGTAGGCAGCACCACCTATAAGCTACCTTCTTTATTTTTAGTTATGGCAACCCAAAATCCTTTAGAACAAGAAGGCACTTATCCATTGCCTGAAGCGCAGCTTGACCGTTTCTTAATGCATGTTGAAATTGACTACCCCGACGCGGCTACCGAACATAAAATTCTAGCCCTAACGCGTAGTGAAGCGATTAATTCATTAGAAAAGCGCAGTCCATTAGACAATCACGCCAAACTTACACGAGAAAATATTGCCGAAGCGCGCACTGAAATATTAAAATTACATGTGTCAGAAGCTGCCGAAGCCTATTTGGTGCAATTGATTATGGCAACACGCGAACCTGAAAAATACGATGCCGATTTAGCCCAGTGGATAGAAATTGGTGCAAGTCCACGCGCTACTATTGCCCTTGAGCGTTGCGCACGTGCGCACGCATGGCTACATCAACGCGATTTTGTGAGCCCTGAAGACATTCAAACCGTACTACCTAACGTCCTTAGGCACCGGCTTATTTATAGTTATCATGCCCAAGCACAAGGGATTACCGCTAACCACGTTATAGAGAAAATTTTGGCTATGGTGCCTGTACCTTGAAAATTATTGAGCGAGTAATTAACTAACATGGTAAATACGCAAGATCTCCTGGCATCGCTTTTATCAAACGGTGTATCATGCGAGCTAGCAGAGCTTGTTCGCTACCGTGCGCTTGCGCGCAAGCTCAACTTAGTGCCTAACGGCAGCATAAAAAGCAGTATGGCCGGTACAATCACCTCACGCTTTAAAGGCCGAGGAATGGAGTTTGACGAGGCCCGTCATTACCAACCCGGCGATGATATTCGCAGCATAGACTGGCGCGTTACTGCGCGCACTGGCAAAACACATACAAAACTGTACCGCGAAGAGCGAGAACGTCCGGTGCTCATTTTTATTGATTTGTCGTCGTCAATGCAGTTTGGCACCTCGCTTTTGTATAAATCAGTGCAGGCATTGCATGCCGCCGCGCTAGTCATTTTTAGTGCCCTATCGCGAGGAGACAAAATTGGCTGTATGGCAGTATCAAATAACATTGATATAGAACGTAAACCAAAGTCTACGGCTAAGCAGGCTTTGTCGATGCTTAATCAACTAATTGAACTACAAAACAACGCAATCATTGAAACCTATACGAACGCTAAACAACCTGCCCTACAAAAGACAGCGTCACCTCGCGAGACAGCCGATCAAAGTACAACGCATATGAATCAACTAGCCATGTTGGCCAGGCCCGGTACATTGGTATATGTTATTTCTGATTTCATCAACGTTTCAAACAGTGCTTTTTCGGTGTTAGGCAAGATAAAGCGCCACTGCGAAGTAAGGCCACTACGTATATTCGACCCCATTGAAGAAGCTCTGCCTGCGGTGAATAGCATGCAAGACGTGCTTCTCTCAAATGGTCTACAAGAGCAGCATATACTGCTGGGAGACAGCAGCATTAATGAACAGTACAAGCGCATACGCGGCGACGTGTTTGACGCACTGAAAGCCAATTTAAACAGCTTAGGCCTGCCGCTTCGACAAATTAGCGCAGCGCAGCCTATTGAACAACAGCTTAGCGCGAGTAAGTCTGGACTAATACTGGGGGAGTTTAGATGAACCCACTTGATCAACTTGCCGACATTACCACACCACAAAACGTATCGATTTGGCCTTTAGCATGGGGTTATTGGCTAGTCTTGGCGCTTGCAATCTTGCTACTTGCGATTGCGATAATCAGCGTTGTACGCTTCAAAAACACGCGTAAACAAAAACGTGGGACCATGGCTGCATTAAATAGCTTAGAAACGCTAGATCCTTACTTTGCGCATAAGGTACACGTGCTAATAAAAACACTGTTTGCGCATTATATGCCGCACGTAGCGAGCAAAACAATGCATGGCAGTGAGTGGCAATCTTTACTGCTGTCGGTTTATAAAGGCAATCATCCAAGTGAGGTAGTACGGTCAATTTCAATGCTGCAAGCGCGTATGTATGCCAAGCCACCTGCCAGCCTTGAAGCCGCGTTGCCAAGTAAAGAAGCGACTGCAGACGATCTGCAGAATGTGGTAAGGGCTCAAAACGATGTAATATTGACGGCAATGCGTGACTTCGTAGACACTAGCTTTCCTTGCAAAGTGCCCAGTAATAAACATACAGCCGTCGCCAAAACCTCACCGCCATCGCCAGCAAAAGAGGTCAGCCATGTTTGAGTTTGTTTGGTGGCCCCTATTGGCGCTTTTACCTTTGCCCTTGCTGCTGCGCTACTTGCTGCCTGCCAAGAAAAAAAATGCGCAGGTCGCGTTATACTTTCCACATGTGACAGAGCTTGCTCAAAGCCAAAATAAAAAAATCAGAAGCTCTATAGGGAGGGCATTAATACTAAGCATTGCGTGGATTGCACTGGTGTTTGCCTCGGCTCGCCCTATTTGGTTTGGCGATCCCATTGCTATACCTAGTGAAGGCCGGGACTTAATGTTAGCAGTCGATTTGTCTACCAGCATGCGTCAAAAAGACATGCTGGTAAATGGCCAAGGCGTTGACCGACTAGAAATGGTGAAGTCGGTAATGGATGATTTTATTGAACGCCGAGTAGGTGACCGCATTGGGTTAATACTATTTGGTGACACCGCCTACTTGCAGGCACCGCTAACGTTTGATCGTAACATAATAAAACAATTTTTAGATGAAAGCGTGATCGGTTTAGTGGGCGACAGCACCGCAATTGGCGACGCCATTGGCTTAGCCGTTAAACGCTTTATCGAAAAAGAGCGATCTAACCGGGTATTGATTTTACTCACCGACGGACGCAACACCGCCGGCAATATTAGTATTGACCAAGCATTAGCGCTGGCCGTGGCTAATCAAGTCACAGTGTATCCCATTGGCGTGGGCTCGGAGCAACAGGTGCAAAATAGCCTGTTTGGACAGCGACTCATAAACCCTTCATCAGACTTAGACGAGCGCGCTCTATTAAAGATAGCAAAAGAAACAGGCGGTGATTATTTTCGAGCAAAAAGTACCCAAGAGCTTGCGCAAATATACGCGATATTAGATTTACTTGAGCCGGTTAAAGGAAATGATCAAACACTGCGCCCACGAGAAGAGCTGTTTTATTATCCACTGGCGGCGGCTGTTGGCATCGCAGCTTTTATTGCATTGACGCCGCTGCTGTTGATGCTGTTTAGAAATGTGAGAAACACTTCTTCAAGCCCCCGCAACACTTCAACAAGGGCCGCTGCAGATGAATGATATCGTTCAAAACTTTCAATTTATTCGTCCTGAATGGCTGTGGGCTTTATTGGCGATTTTAATTATTTACGCCTTAAAACTTAGGTTTGGCAAGGACCAAAACGTGTGGCAGCAGCTTATTCCAGCTCACCTTTATCAGCAAATGATAGTACGCAAAAGCGCAGTTGCATCAAATAAGTTTGTGCACCTAAGCATGGCGTCTTTATTAATAGCGGTCATTGCTATAGCCGGCCCCACATGGGAAAAGCTCCCCCAAATGGTTTACCAAACACAAGCCGGTAAAGTAATTTTAATGGACATGTCAATGTCTATGCGCGCAAGCGATTTATCCCCAAACAGGCTCACCAGGGCCAGATTCAAAGCTATCGATTTAGTCAATGAAGTAAAAGAAGGGGAAACCGGCTTAGTAGCCTATGCCGGAGACGCTTTTGTGGTGAGCCCACTTACCGATGATATCAATAACCTTACCACCTTAATACCGGTGCTGACGCCCGAAATAATGCCTATCAAAGGCAGTTCAGCACTAACCGGTTTGCTACGTTCAGCCTCGCTTCTGCAAGACGCAGGCTATCAGCAGGGACAAATTTATTGGATAACCGACGGCATCCGCTATGATGAAATTAGAGATATAAGAGATTTTATCATAGACTCGCCGTTTGAAGTATCGGCCTTGCTAGTAGGCACCGAAGCAGGCGCGCCTATTCCAATGGAAGACGGACAATTGTTAAAAGACTTCACAGGCAAAATTGTAGTACCCAGCATTAATTCACGTTACATGAATCAGGCCATGGCAGGTACAAAGGGAAAATATCATTTGTTTGCCAACGACGATAGCGATATTCAAGCAATTAAACGCAACGTTGCTTTTGACCAGCAGCAGCGAGCGAAAGAAGTAGATAATGCTACTGGTGACACTTTCAAAGATATGGGTCCTTATTTACTTTTACTATTGTTGCCCGTGGCGGCTTATAGTTTCAGAAAAGGCGTATTGAGCGTCGCTATTTTAGGTAGTCTTTTGCTGGGTTTAGGCACCAGCAGTCCGCGCGTTTTCGCGGTACAGTCTCAGCCTTTGCCCAACACAGTAAACGTAATAGCCGACCAAGAGATCAACCAAAATTCGCCGCGCACAAATGAAAACTTACTTGATAGGGTCTTCAAAAATGCAGACCAAAGAGGGAAAATAGCGTTTGATGAAAACGATTATGCCAAAGCGCAAAATCTTTTTGAAGACAGCGCCTGGCTAGCGGCCAGTGCTTATAAAAGTGGTGATTTCGAACGCGCTGAAGCATTGTATAAGCAACTTATCCAACGCGGTTCAGTGACACAAAGCGCATTAATGGACAATGTTTACAATAAAGGCAATGCCTTAGCCAGGCAAGGTAAGCTTGAAGACGCCCTTAATGCTTATAATGAAGTGTTAAAGAGCAATCCAGAGCATCAACATGCAAAGGCTAATAAGCAACTTGTAGAAGAACTGTTAGAGCAGCAGCAACAAGAACAACAGCAACAGGACTCTCAGGAAGAACAAGACGAACAAGACGGCGAGCAAGACCAGAATCAGGATTCATCGCAAAAAAATAGTGATGAACAGCAGGGTCAAGATGCACAAGACCAGCAAAGTCAGTCTCAAGATAGTCAGCCGTCCGATAGTCAGCCCGACGGTTCGCAGCAGCAACAAAGCCCATCAAGCGAACAGTCTGATGGAAACAGCGCGCAAGAAAACCGCGAAGGTCAGCAAGAAGAACAGCAACCCTCGGATGAGTCGCTCAAGCAAGAAGCGCAAAAGCAAAAAACGCAAGAGCAACAAAATGCTCAGCAGTCACAAGCCGAGCAGCAGTCAAAAGAAAATGAGGCTTCTGCTGAACAGCAAAGCAATGAAGCGCCGCAGCGAAACGAGCAAGCGCAAACCGAGGCTATTTCTAATCAGGTGAATACCGATGATTTAACGCCTGAGCAAAAAGAAGAGTTACAAAGAATGCAGATGATCTTAAATAAAATTCCCGACGACCCTGCGTATTTGCTGATGCGAAAAATGCAGCTTGAAGCCTATAAACGCAGAAATGACCCTTCACCTCCGATACAGGAAAACTGGTAGTGAGCATACAGCCTATAGTTAAACCATCCTTGTCAACAGTGTTGCGTGTAAGCGTGCTATTAAGTGTATGTATATTACTGGGTGCAATCATGCACGTAAGCACCGCATACGCGAAGGTTACACAGCTTACTACCAACGTGGATAGAAACACCATTTTGGTCGATGAATCTATACAATTGACCCTAACAGCGCAGGGCTCAGCAGATCGAGATGCGGTCAACTTCAGGCCCTTACAAGTAGACTTTAACGTAAGTCAGCCCTCGTTTAGCCAGTCTACACAAATAATCAACGGCTCAATGTCGCGCACGGTGACTTGGACAATCAATTTATACCCCAAGCAAATTGGTTCTTTCACTGTGCCACGCTTTACCGTCGACAATGAATCTAGCATCGAATTTACAGTAAACGTGCTGCCAGTTGACAGCGCTAGCAGCAGCCAGCCAAGAGAGTTCTTCGTGACCTCTAGCATCGACACGCAGTCAGTATATTTACAACAGCAAATTTTATATACGGTCAAAATACACCTTGTTCGTGATATTCAGCGAGGCCAGCTTACCCAGCCTAATTTAGCTGGCGCTATTATAGAACAGATTGGCGAAGATACCGACTATCAAGAAATTATTGAAGGTGTGCGCTATCGCATAATCGAAAGAAAATACGCTATTATTCCTCAAGCAAGCGGTAACTATGTTATTGATGGGCCCATATTTGAGGCCGAAGTTCCGACCAATTCTCGCCGCAGTTTTGCTAATTTTGGACGTACAAAAACCATCTCTCGGCGCGCACCCGACATCAACATAAACGTGCAGCCTATCCCAGACAACTACAGCGAAACATGGTTGCCCAGCGAACTGGTAGAAATTACGCAGCAGTGGCAAGGCGAAACGCAACCCTTTGTGGTAGGTGAGCCCGTCACGCGCACTATTACCCTGACCGCACTTGGGCTAACTAAAGAGCAGTTGCCCGGCATCGACTTGCCTTATCACCCAAGTTTTAAAGTTTACCCTGAACAGCCTAGCCTTGCTTCGGTTGAACGTAATGACAAATTAATAGCGCAAGGTACATTTAACAGCGCCATTATTCCAGAAGAAGCGGGAAATTTCATATTGCCCGAAGTTCGCATCCCTTGGTTTAATGTAAATACTGGCACAACCGAATTTGCGACACTGCCCGCTAGCTCAATTGAGGTTGTTTCCAAGCCCAACAATGGCGCAGCAACCGCGCAAATTGCGCCGCTCAAAGGCCAGCAGCAAACCACTTCACCAAATATGTCGCCTGCTCTACCTACGCTTCCACCGCAGTCAAGCACAATGAACTGGCTGCACTATTTATTAATAGCGACTAACGTGTTTACCCTCATTGCTTTGTACATTTTTTGGCTAATGGCAAAGACTAAGCGACATAGCCCCAAAACAGCCCAAACAAATATTGCGCCATCTGTTTTGCCAGAGCAAGAGGCTTTTACGCGCCTTAAACAAAGTTTAGAGCAAGGCCATACACATGGTATTTCAGATGCACTTGAAAGCTGGCTGCAGGCCCTATACCCCACGCAGTTTTATTCAATTAGCGCCAGTTTAGCAATGCACCCGCGCTCTGGTGCACTTGAGACCTACAACCAACTGTTAGCAAACAGTTTTTCAACTCACCCCGAACCAATTGACAACCGTAATTTTATTGAGCGTTTAACACAATTCAGGAAACTTGCTACCTTAGATAATGAGGAAACGGCGCGCTCAGTGCTTTACGCTAAATAGCTCTGGTATACATAAGCTTTTTTTTTCCGTGCATCCTGTTAGACTATGCGTAGCATAATGCTAAGTAAAATAATAAAAAAAGGGCGTCTTAATGGAATTTGGCACGTATATATCATTGGCAATTTATTTCTTGATAATGCTGGGCATAGGTCTTTACGCCTTTAAAACCAACGAAGACAGTGCTTCTGGATATATGTTAGGCGGGCGTAAACTAAGCGCGCCAGTCACCGCGCTGTCAGCAGGTGCTTCTGACATGAGTGGTTGGATGTTAATGGGTGTACCCGACGCCATGTATGTAACAGGCGCCTCTTCGCTTTGGATTGCATTTGGTTTAACGCTGGGTGCATGGATTAATTATTTAGTGGTGGCACCTCGCCTGCGTGTGTTTACCGAAGTCGCTAACGACTCTATTACTCTGCCAGATTATTTTGAAAATCGTTTCTTAGATAAGACAAGAATGCTGCGCGTAATCGCTTCCATCGTTATCATTCTCTTTTTCACTTTATATACATCGTCTGGGGTGGTAGCAGGCGGCAAATTATTTGAATCGTCATTTGGCTTAAGCTTTGAATTAGGAGTATTTATTACCGCTGGCGTGGTGGTAACCTATACTTTTTTTGGCGGCTTTACCGCCGTATCTATTACCGACTTTGTGCAAGGCTGCATTATGTTTGTCGCGCTAGTGCTGGTGCCCAGTGTCGTTGTATTTGAGCTAGGCGGTATTAATCAAACCCTCGACAGCGTAGCGACTATTAATCCTGATCTACTGTCATTAATGATTGATGCATCTACCGGCGAAACCTTAGGGTTTGTGGCAATAATTTCTTTATTGTCGTGGGGCTTAGGTTACTTTGGCCAACCGCATATTATTGTACGTTTCATGGCCATAAGCAGCGTAAAGCAGATACCGGCAGCCAGAAGAATTGGCATGACTTGGATGATCGTGGCGCTTATTGGCGCAGCAATGACCGGCATTTTTGGGCTGGCTTATATGACCTCTCAAGGTATACCGCTTGACGATCCAGAAACAATTTTCATTGTGTTATCACAGCTACTCTTCAACCCTCTTATTAGTGGGTTTTTATTAGCCGCAATATTGGCCGCTATTATGAGCACCATCTCTTCTCAACTTTTAGTTACCTCAAGCTCGTTAACCCGCGACGTGTACACCTGTTTTATTAACAAAGAAGCCTCAGACAGTAAACAAGTTATGGTCGGTCGTATTTGCGTAATTGTGGTTGCCGTTGCCGCTATAGGAATGGCGTTAGGCGAAAATAAAACAATTTTATCGCTTGTCAGCAATGCTTGGGCAGGATTTGGCGCAGCCTTTGGCCCGCTGGTCATCATTTCTTTATTATGGGACAAAATGACTAAGGAAAGCGCAATTGCAGGTATGTTAGCGGGCACTATTACCGTACTAATTTGGATTTTTGTGCCCATTGATGAAAGTGGCGCTGCTTTATCTTCGTATATTTATGAAATAATTCCAGGGTTTATCGTTTCTGCTGCTGTTATAGTAATAATGAGTATTACCCGGCCGAGCAAAGATTCAGAAGCGTCAGAAATATCTGCCCTATTTAATGAATTTACGCATCGTTATAAAACAGATTCGTAACATCACTATATAGAGACATATGGCTTACTTTGCAGCAAGACAAAGGCACAGCAAAAATGATTGAAGGCCTGCAGTTCAATCTAGGTCTAGATAAAATAAGCTCAGCAAAGTATACGTTTATTAACTTTACTGAAGCTTCGATTCTAAAGTCCTACCCTAGTCTTCTGCCTTCTTGGTTAGCTTACCGTCACTTATTGATGCAATGTTAGAAAGTAGCATAGAAGTACTTATAGGCAGTATGCCACTTACCGACACAATCAAAGAAGCCTTAGTAAAAGACAAAGCTTGACTTGCGGGCATTATTTTAGTCTGCAAAGTAATTGAACAAGGTGAATGGGAAAGGCTTAATAAAGCCTGCACACGTATGAAAATTGAATACGACGATGTCATTATCGCCTATGCAGATTCTGCATTTTGGGCCGAAAAGCGTCTCGATCTCCTTATTTATCGAGCTTGAAGCGCTGCAGAGCTCTCACTATTGCTTATTAGCATCCTTATAACAAATGTATCTATTAAATTATAAAACGGTTATTAACAATACCAAATTGTAATAGCCAACTTATCCAATTATGCTAACATTATATGCTTATAAATAATTAGTATATGCGCCTTTAACGTAGCCCCTAATGCTAGGGGCATGTTGGTTAAACATATTGCTTGCCTCTTAGACAATACAAATAGAGTTAACTATGACTGATAAATTGCCGCGCATGACCCACCTCAAAGAGCTCGAGGCTGAGAGCATTCATATTTTTAGAGAAGTAGCCGCCGAATTTGACAATCCAGTAATGCTGTACTCAGTGGGTAAAGATTCATCGGTGTTATTGCACCTTGCCCGAAAAGCATTTGCACCTGGCACTATTCCTTTCCCCCTTTTACATGTGGATACGACCTGGAAATTTAAAGAAATGATTACGTTTAGAGATAAAATTGCCGCTAAACACAATTTAAATTTGCTGGTGCACACCAATCAGGAAGGCGTTGAGCAAGGTGTTAATCCTTTTTCAGTTGGCAGCGCAAAACATACCGACATTATGAAAACAGGCGCGCTTAAACAAGCTTTAAATCATTATAAATTTGATGCGGCTTTTGGCGGCGCTCGCCGCGACGAAGAAAAGTCTCGTGCGAAAGAACGCGTATATTCGTTTAGAGATGAAAACCACCGCTGGGATCCTAAAAACCAGCGCCCAGAGTTATGGAACATCTATAATTCACAAATTAATAAAGGCGAAAGCATCCGGGTATTTCCCATGTCTAACTGGACAGAACTTGACATCTGGCAGTATATTTATGCAGAAGGCATAGAGATCCCTTCTTTGTATCTTGCTAAACCACGTCCGGTGGTCTATCGCGATGGTGTATTAATCATGGTTGACGATGACCGTATGCCCTTACATGAAGGGGAGACTCCGCAAATGAAGTCGGTTCGTTTCAGAACCCTTGGCTGTTACCCGCTTACCGGTGCGGTTGAGTCAGTTGCTGACACTTTGCCCCAAGTTATACAAGAAATGTTGTTAACCAAAACATCAGAGCGCCAAGGGCGAGTCATCGATAACGATTCTTCTGGCTCTATGGAAAAGAAGAAAATGGAGGGTTACTTTTAATGGCACCTAGTAATATTTTATGGCACAAAAGTACGGTAGACAAGCAGCATAGAAGTGCCAAACTTGGGCAAAAACCCAGCGTAATTTGGCTAACGGGTTTGTCTGGATCGGGTAAATCTACTATTGCAAATCTTTTAGAAAAACGCCTTTATGAGGCTGATCATGCGACCTATTTACTTGATGGCGACAACGTACGCCACGGCCTATGCGGCGACTTAGGGTTCAACGACAAGGCGCGCGTTGAAAATATAAGACGTATCAGCGAAGTCAGTAAGCTATTTGTCGACGCGGGCTTAATTGCTCTAACCGCGTTTATCTCGCCGTTTAAGGCAGACCGTAACTACTGTAGATCATTACTTGCAAACGGTGAGTTTGTAGAGGTGTTTGTAGACACTCCAATTGAAGTGTGTGAAAAGCGCGATCCCAAAGGCCTTTACCAAAAAGCGAGAAGCGGCGAAATTAAGCATTTTACCGGTATAGATTCTGCCTACGAAGCCCCGCAGTCGCCAGAAATACATTTACATTATAAGGACGAAACAGCCCAGCAAACTACACAACGTTTATATCTAGCACTGCAAGAAAAAGGATATGTTAAGTGAGCAAGTTCCAGATAAACGAAAAAAGTATTCAAGCGCTTACCCAGATTGCACAAGACGCAGGCGACAAAATATTAGACATTTACTCATCAGACATCGCCATATACGACAAATCTGACTCAAGCCCATTAACCGAGGCCGATTTAGCTGCTCATCACCATATTGTAGACGCGCTAGGAGCACTTGCTGATTTACCCATTTTATCGGAAGAGTCGAGCGAAATCCCTTGGCAAGAACGCAAAAAATGGACACGCTACTGGCTAGTAGATCCGCTTGACGGTACCAAAGAGTTTATTAAGAAAAACGGTGAGTTTACAGTCAACATTGCCCTAATTGAATACGGTGAACCGACCTTCGGTATTGTGCACGCACCGGTGCTTAAAAAGACCTACGTGGGCGCAAAAAAGCGGGGCGCTTATGTGCTACAAGAGGGGCAAAAAATAGCGATTAAAGCACGCCCACATACACAGGGTCAAGCATGGAGAGTAGTGGGCAGTCGCTCGCATCAAAGCCCTGAAATTAATAAAGTTATGGATGCTCTTGACGGCGAAAAAGACTTAATTGCTATGGGCAGTTCATTAAAGTTATGCCTAGTTGCAGCCGGTGAAGCGCATTTATATCCTCGTGTCGGCCTAACAAGTGAGTGGGACACAGCGGCAGCGCACGCCATCGCATTAGCCGCAGGCGCAAAAGTCACTGTGCTAGACACTAATAATCCTTTTGACGCAGACGCACACCCGCTGCGCTACAATCAAAAAGAATCAGTTTTGAACCCTTTTTTCATGGTAAGTTGCTAAGATGTTTAACGAAAATGAATTATTACGCTCTGACATAAATGAATACTTAGCGGTTCACGAGCGCAAAGATTTAATGCGCTTTTTAACCTGCGGTAGCGTAGACGACGGCAAAAGTACGCTGATAGGCCGCCTACTGCACGATTCCAAAATGATTTACGAAGATCAGCTAGCGGCTATCACTAAAGACAGCAAGAAAGTAGGTACCACAGGCGAAAAGGTCGACCTTGCGCTATTAGTGGATGGCCTGCAGTCTGAGCGCGAGCAAGGCATTACTATAGACGTGGCATACCGCTACTTCAGTACCGACAAGCGCAAGTTTATTATTGCCGATACACCCGGGCACGAGCAATATACCCGCAACATGGTCACAGGCGCATCTAACTGCGACCTTGCCATTTTGATGGTTGATGCACGCGCAGGCATTAAAACACAAACGAAACGTCATTCATTTTTAGCCTCACTGTTGGGCATTAAGCACGCTATTGTAGCGGTCAATAAAATGGATTTAATGGAATTTAGTGAAAGTGTGTTTAACGATATTAAACAAGAATTTATTTCATTTTCAAAGCAGCTTAACATCCCCGATATTCGCTTTATTCCTATGTCGGCGCTTGAAGGCGACAACGTCGTCAACAGAAGTGAGCATACGCCTTGGTATAGCGGCCCCACCCTGATGGAGACTCTTGAAACAATCGTAATTACCGATCAGAGTAAAGACGATTTTAGATTTCCAGTACAGTACGTTAACAGACCGAATCTGAATTTCAGAGGTTTTGCCGGTACCATCGTTTCAGGCCAAATAGCCAAAGGCGATGCAGTTACTGTGTTGCCATCAGGTAAAACCTCTATCGTAAAATCTATTTATACCTTCAACGGTGATATTGAGCATGCAAACGCGCAGCAGGCGATTACGCTAACGCTGAAAGATGAAATTGATATTTCACGCGGCGACATGATTGTTAAAAACGACAATAAGCCCCTAATAGCCAGTAGTTTTAGCACTTACTTGGTCTGGATGGCAGAAGAAGAGCTCATTCCCAATAAACAATTTAGTTTTAAATTTGCCACGAAGACCGTTACCGGCACAGTGTCTAACCTACACCATAAAATTGATGTGAATACGCTTAATGAAAGTGAAGCTTTGCATTTAAATCTCAATGAAATTGGGGTGATTAATATTAGATTAACGCAAAATATTGCCTGCGATCCTTATGCTAAAAATCGCGCCACGGGTGCTTTTATCATTATTGACCGCATGACAAATGGCACAGTGGGTGCCGGTATGATCATTAGCGCTAATAAAGAGAGTAAAGGCTCAACGCAGTACTCAGAGTTTGAGCTGGAAATGAACGCCCTTGTAAGGAAGCATTTCCCGCACTGGGGCACTAGCGACATAAGCAACACTTAATGTGGCGGTAGCTTGTGTATTGCTTGGCAGTCATCTAGCTGATCTTTAGCTATAACGATAGGTATTTGCTAAGCTTTAGTAGCTCTACTTTACGCAATTAATTAATCCCTAGACAGTCTAGCTGTTAATTAATTATTCTTACAGCCTAGTGTAACTTTTGTGAATATATGAATATTGACCAAATAATGGTACTGCTTGTGTTTTTTGCCACTATTGTGGCCTTAATATTCACAAACAAAAAACCTTCAAGTATCTTTGCCGCGTGCACCTTAGTTTTAGTGCTGCTGCAACAGCTAGATTTTTCTCATATTTTACAAAACGTTACCAACATGGGACTGGTCGCCCTTGTATTGCTGCTGCTGGTGAGTCACTCCATTGACAAAACAACGCTGGTGGTGCGGCTAGGTCGTAAAATTATTAAGGGCAGCTATGCAAAAAGTTTCTGGCGCATGTTTGCGCTCACGTTTAGCGCCTCTGCCCTTTTGAATAATACCGCCGTAGTGGCAAGCCTAATTGGCCCAATAAAGCACAATACCTTACATCCACCCTCAAAATTATTAATTCCTTTGTCGTACGCCGCTATCTTAGGCGGCACCGTGACGCTTATTGGTACCTCTACCAACTTAATAGTCGACAGTTTCTTAATTGAAAACGGTCATGCAGGCTTTGCCTTTTTCGACTTCACCCTGTTTGGCCTTAGCGCGGGGATCGCCTGCGGTATTTTATTGTTTATGCTGTCTGGTTTATTACCCACTTTCAATGCGAATAAGAGTCAGTATCAAAGCTACCTGCTTGAAGCCGACGTAGAAGCCAGTTCAGAACTCATTGGTAATACTGTTGAAGATAATCACTTACGTAACTTACCTGAGTTATTTTTAATTGAAATAGTCAGGCGCAAAAAAGTGATCACACCAGTTACACCGGATATGATAATTGAGGAAAACGATAAACTTATATTCACAGGCAACATCGCTAAAATAGACAGCATTGGCCACATTAAAGGCCTTACTATGTTTGCCGAAGCAAATGGTTTGTTAAACGATAGCTTAACCGAAGTGGTTGTGTCAAACCGCTCTACCATACGCAATAAAACCCTTAAGCAAGTTGGCTTTAGAGCACTTTTTGACGCTGGCGTAGTGGCTATTCGACGCGACGGCGAAGCTATTTCAGGCAAATTGGGCGATTTAAAAATTCAAGCAGGGGATTTTTTATTACTTGCCACCGGCAGTGATTTTCACAGCAGAGACAACATATCCAAAAACTTCTTTGTGGTGTCTGAACAAAAAATTACGCGTAAGTTAACAAGGTGGCAGGAAAACTTCACCTTACTGGGCTTCTTAGGCGTTATCGCGCTAGCGGCGAGCTCTGTTATACCCCTTGCCACCGGCCTGCTTTTTTATGCGGCAAGCTTGGTGATTGTTAAAGTGTCGGCGGTTCAAGAGTATAAGCGTAATTTGCCCATTAACCTTATACTGGTCATTGTGGGGGCGCTAAGCTTGGCCACAGCGCTTGAAAACTCTGGGCTAATTCTATTCGCCACTAATCACTTAACGCCACTAATAGGGGACATGAATCCATTCTATGCTCTTATTGCGGTTTACCTGATGACGGTATTGCTGACAGAGTTTGTCACCAACAACGCGGCTGCCGCGCTTATGTTTCCCTTCGCATACGGTTTGGTTAGTGCTATGCAATTGCCCATTATGCCTTTTGCTCTAGCAGTTGCCTTTGCTGCCAGCGCCAGTTTTATATCACCCTATGGCTATCAAACTAACCTTATTGTATTTGGCGCGTCTGACTATAAGTTTTCTGACTTTGCTAAAATAGGCGTGCCTATTTCCATTACGTTTGGCGTAATTGTGCTGAGCCTGCTCAATTTAATCTACTTGTGATACATCCGCTCACATTACTTTTTTGCAATAAACGCGCTTTAACAGCAAATTAGCTTGCTTTGTTCTCACCTGTATTAAATAGCTAAACTACCCTCGCGCGTTTTGCTAAGGCTTTGAAATGCCCCATATAGTCAGGGGCTTGTTCTTTATTGCGCGTGCCTAAATAAATCGATTTCATAATTTTGGCACTGCCTAGAGATACCCATTTTATATCAAGTTTATCTTGAAATGACTCAACCAGCCACCGAGGCAGCGCAGCAACGCCGCGACTCGCTTCGACCATTTGCAGCATAATTTCGGTTGTCTCAATAATTTTATGTCGTTTTGGACTTACACCCGCCGGCGTTAAAAAACGCGTAAATATGTCGAGTCGACTCGCCTCCACTGGATACGTTATAAGGGTTTCATCTGCCAAATCGGTCGGCCTTATAAACCCCAACGAAGCAAGAGTAGAATCAGCAGGCACTACAAGCACATGTTCATAGTCAAACACCGCTTGATAATTGATATGCTTATGCAAAAGAGGATCGGGCGTTATAAGCATGTCAATTTCATACTCTAACAGCGCCCCTAGCGCACCGAACTGAAACTGCTGTTTTACATCAACATCAATATCGGGGAATTCCCTAATAAAGGGCTTCACCACGGTTAGCAACCATTGATAACATGGATGACACTCCATACCAATGCGTAGCGTACCGCGTTCTCCTTTGGCAATTTGTTGAAGCTGCAGCTCGGCATGCTCAAACTGTGGAATGACTCGGTTGCCAAACTTGAGTAGCAACTGACCCGCGTTGGTCATGCGCACCCGCCTTCCCTCTTTATGCCATACCTTTACGCCATATGCTTGTTCAAGCTTTTTGATTGCATGGCTCAAAGCAGATTGTGTGACATGCAGCTTATTTGCGGCTTCGGTCACAGTGCCGGTAGAGGCAACCGCGCTTAAAATATGTAGGTGCTGTCTGTCTAACATTGTAGGCCTTACATACATGAATAATATTCATGCTTTAATGAAAATATACCATTATTATTACGTATTTAGTCACTATAGTATAGCCCTACACTAATCAAATGGACGTATAAATGGCTAAAACACACAACCTTGGGTATCCTCGCATTGGCAAAAACCGAGACCTAAAGCGCAGCTTAGAAGCATACTGGAACAATGACATTGCTGAACAGACTCTGAATGAACAGGTTCAAACACTTCGTGAGCAGCACTACCAAACATTCACGCATCTTGATTTTGCCCAAGCCGGTGACTTCTCGCTGTATGATCATGTACTAGACACCAGCTTTTTATTTGGCAATGCACCCGCACGTGCTAAGCGAGAAAATAACAATGAATCATACCTAGACAGCTATTTTAGAATTGCGCGCGGTCGCTCCAGCAAGCGCGATTGTTGCCCCACACATGCAGGTGAAATGACGAAGTGGTTTGACACTAACTACCACTACATCGTGCCAGAATTCTCTAAAACGACCACGTTTAAACTGTATGCCGACACATTATTATCCGAGGTTAAGCAATTACAAGCACGCGGTCTAGATGTAAAACCGGTTGTTATTGGTCCCTTAACTTACCTTTATTTGGGCAAGTCATTAGATGATACAAACAAGCTAGATCTAATTGACAGCCTGCTGGTGGCATATAAGAACTTGCTTCACACCTTAGCTGAAAACGGTGTAAAGTGGGTGCAGTTAGACGAGCCAGCCTTGGTAACTGAACTCAATGCAGACTGGCTGAGTGCCTATCAACATGCCTACGATACGCTGCAAAACAGCGGTGTAAAAATATTACTCGCAAGCTACTTTGGTAGCCTAGCCGATAATCTCAAAGTAGTAACAAAACTGCCTGTTGATGGCGTTCATATTGATGCGACTCGCGCCAAGCATGAAGTAGCAATATTAGCCAAGGCACTAAATGACTCTCAAGTGCTATCAGTCGGTATTATTGACGGACGCAACATTTGGAGAACCGACTTTACTGAAGCCTTAACGCTACTAAACCCTATTGCCCAGCTTAAACAAGACAAACTTTGGCTGGCACCGTCGTGTTCACTGCTGCACTGCCCGGTTGATTTAAATGCTGAGCAAAATATTCATCCTGAAATTCTGCCTTGGCTTGCCTTTGCAGAGCAAAAGCTAATTGAGCTTGAGATTTTAAGTAAAGCCTTACATACCAGTTCACAAACGGATCAAGACTCCGTACAAGCAGCACTAGCTCAAAACAAGCGCGCTATTGACCAACGTAAGCAGTCTAGCTTGTCAACAAACAAGCTTGTGCAACGTGCGCTAACGAATATTAAAAACGAATGGCTACACCGCAGTGACGACTATGCCACCCGTATTGCTCAGCAGCAAAAAAGCTTGAAACTGCCATTGTACCCAACCACGACGATAGGATCGTTCCCGCAAACGTCACAAATACGTAAAACTCGCCAAGCGTTTATTCGCAAAGAAATTACGCAGCAGCAGTACGAAGATGCTCTTAAAGAAAATATTGCTTACTGCATTGAACAACAAGAGCAAGTGGGTCTTGACGTACTAGTGCATGGCGAGGCTGAGCGCAACGATATGGTTGAGTACTTTGCGGGGCACCTCAATGGCATGCTTACCACTGCGTACGGTTGGGTGCAAAGCTATGGTTCGCGCTGCGTTAAGCCGCCTATTATTTATGGCGATGTAAGTCGTAGCAATGACATTACCGTTGCTTGGACGCAATATGCTCAATCACTAACGCAAAAGCCAGTCAAAGGCATGCTTACCGGTCCGGTAACCATTTTGAATTGGTCTTTTGTACGAGATGATCAGCCTAGGTCTCTCACAACTCAGCAGATTGCTTTGGCAGTAAGAGGCGAAGTACAAGCGCTAGAAGCAGCTGGCACCGGCATTATTCAAATTGACGAGGCGGCTCTGCGCGAAGGCTTACCGCTCAAGCAGTCTCAATGGCCTGAATATTTACGGTGGGCGGTTGACGCTTTTAAACTGTGTTCTAGTGGGGTTAGGCGCGATACGCAAATTCATACACACATGTGCTATTCACAGTTTAACGACATTTTACCGGATATTCAGCGCATGGACGCCGATGTTATAACGATTGAAACATCGCGCTCCAATATGAAATTACTAGATGCCTTTAATGCATTTAACTACCAAAACGATATTGGCCCTGGTGTATACGATATTCATAGCCCAAACGTGCCTGAAGTTGAATCCATCACTAATTTAATTACACAAGCGGCAAGTAAAATCCCAGCCCAGCGCCTATGGATAAATCCTGACTGTGGTTTAAAAACGCGAGACTGGGCAGAAGTAAGGCCTGCGTTGACTAACTTAGTCGCTGCAGCGAAGGCGCTTCGTGCGCAATAATGACAAACCCCAAAATAAATAAAGACAGATTATAAAGCCGCATTGCCTATGTGAGGTGAAGCGGCTTTTTTATTGATGAATTTTTTGTGCAGCGACAATTAACCAATTTACACCTAAGTAGGCCTTTCGGCTGGTATAGAGTTAATACTAGAAGGAAGGCTTAGTTTTTGAATCGGTAATTTAACCTGCTATTTTTGCATATAGTCAATATTGACCCAAAAGGCATACTAGAATAGATGCTCGATGCGAAGCTACCTAACGACGTGATCGACTCGGAGCGTATTCACAAAGGAGTATTATATGGCAATTGGCGCTGCGCCATTCGCAGCTTATATTTACTTATGACTACCATCGCACATAGGTTGTGACGCTGTGGCTTTACATCCGCAAAAAAATACCTTTTTAGACTCTGTAGCTAAAAATTTTACAGGCCTAAAGTCAGTTCCGCCATGAGAACCATCGCACATGGGTTGTTTTACACTTTTCCCGCAAGAGCACCAAAAATAGTTTTTGCCCGCCTCAACTTCAACGCCATATGGCGTATCAGATGCTCGAATCGCTTCACTCATATCCATTTCCTCTATATTAGAATATCGCCTTGACAAGCTAACACACTATCATATTCTATACCTTCTATTGGAGAGTAAATATCCTTAAGGTATTTAGAACCTTAGTGAGCCGAATAAACGTACCCAGTTATTTTAATCGCCAATAATTTATCAGCATCGAAGTATTTTCGCAGAAGCTAATTGCCCATATTGACCTTTATAGCCAACCGGAATGTTCACGGTCAATCCGCTAAATCAGGATCGCAAATAAATAATATATCCATCAGGATTGATGGATTCCACTGCCTCATTATTGCTTCAGATCGCTTTCGAATATCATCTAGCTCGGTAATCGTCGTCAACCCAAACGATTCATCCACAATAATGTGCACCAGCAAATATATATCTCTGCCACTTTTACTAATACGCACTTCTACATGCTCAAATGGCACTGCTGAAAGCGACTGCTTAAGTTTTTTCTCAATCACTAAAGACACTGCCTCGGGCGGCGCTTTGTTTATGACTTCTTTTAAACTGTCTAGCATTATTTTGCCGGGAATGGGCAGTATGCATAGTCCCAGCGCTATCAGTAAAATAGGATCAACGTAAGGCGCGTAAATTACGTAGACCGACTTCTCCAGAAAATAAGCAATGGCGAAACCAAGCAAAATCGAGGCGCTCAATATACCGTCTACTAGCCAAGTGTGCGCATCAACTTTAACTAAGTCAGATCGCAGGCTTTTACTGTGAAACTTCATAAAGGCGGCTACACCAAAGCACCCAACAGTGGCAAACAGGCCATATGCCATGGCGAAACCATACTTAGCCCCATTACCGCCTGTAAACAGGCTATTAACAGCGTCAATTACTGCATACAAACAGGTAGCAATAATAATGAGCGATTTGAATAAATTGAGAGTGGGTTCTATCGCTGTATAGCCGAAGTGAAATCTGTCATCGTCTGGCAATTGCACAAGGTTGGCTACTTTTAGTGTTAACAAGGCCATAAAGAATGGAATCAGGGAGTAAACACCGTCAAATAAAATGGCGCCCGACTGTGTAATTAGAGCAAAGCCAAAGGCAACAAATACAAATACTGTTGCCATAAATAAAGACAGCCTGAGTAAGCTTTTTTCTTTTTTCTCGTGAAAACCAGTAGCCACGTTCGTTCATATATAAAGGGCCTAATTGAGCGGAGTTTACGCGTCTTTTATGAATAAGATAGAGCTTTAAAAAAATATTTATTGTACACAAATTCATCGTAATTAAGACCTCATTACGCTCATTGGATTTGGCTATTTACCTTGATTTTCGGCGCAATGGACTATGCTATTCATAAATTGACTAAGAAACAGCGTTTAGTTACCCAGTATTAGGTGATTGGGTGTTGATTAATGGAGTATGTTTGGATAACATTAAAAGCCTGAAATTGTTGCTGCGCATAATTTGCCTCAGCAAAGTGTACTATATTCCAAATTAAGACAACCAGAGCACAAATATGACCCGCATTATAAACTTATCGCATCATCATCACGTAAGCACCTAAGCTTTCAGGTATGTGCCTGGAAGGCTATGGTTTCCTTCCACCGGCGATAAACGTATTGTAAAGCCCTCGGAAGAAAACTTCCGGGGGCTTTTTACTGTTAAGGCTGTACTGTTTGCGAAGGCTACAGTCGTAAAGCAATTTAGTAATACTTAAATATAAGATCAAAAAGGAAACAACATGAGCCAAAGCAATAGACTACGTATAGCTATTCAGAAGTCGGGCCGCTTGAGTAGCGAAAGCATTGCACTTTTGAAAGCCATTGGCATCAAGCTCCAAATTCGCGACCGCTTATTAATAGCACACTCTACCAATCAGCCAATCGATTTGCTGCGCGTGCGCGATGACGATATCCCCGGCTTAATTATGGATGGCGTGGTCGACTTAGGCTTTATTGGCGAAAATGAATTAGAAGAAAAAATGCTTGAACGCCGAGCCTCCAAAAAAGCCCATGAATTTAAAACCCTAAGGCGTTTAGATTTCGGCGGATGTAGACTATCCATAGCAGTGCCTACTGAATTTAAGTATGATTCAGTTGCCTCATTAAACGGTAAAAAAGTTGCCACTACTTATCCTTATTTATTAGAGCGCTTTTTTGCTGAAAAAGGGATTAGCGCTAAAGCCGTCATGCTCACAGGCTCCGTTGAAGTTGCGCCCCGTGCAGGCGTGGCCGATGCCATATGTGATTTAGTCTCTACCGGTGCAACTCTTGAGGCAAACGGCTTAAGAGAAGAAGATGAAGTGTTTGTTTCCAAGGCGGTCTTAATTCAAAAATCGGAAGACCTTTCTCCCGACAAGCAAGCATTAATAACGCGCCTACTGCCGCGCATAGACGGCGTACTGCAAGCAAAAGAAAGCAAATATATAATGCTACATGCGCCTAAAAATTACCTAGAACAAGTCAAATCATTGCTGCCAGGCGCTGAAGATCCTACTGTACTGCCCCTTGCAGGTATCAACGATAGGGTCGCCATTCACGTGGTGAGTTCTGAAACGCTGTTTTGGGAAACTATGGAAAAACTAAAAGCCTTAGGTTGTAGCTCCATTCTGGTGCTGCCAATTGAGAAAATGATGGGTTAATGCGATGACAATGCCTCAAGCAATTATATGGAATGACTTAAGTAAGCCGATGCAAACAGCAGTACTTGCTAGGCCCGCTTTAGCCAACTCGGCTCTACTAAAAGACACAGTGAGTAAAATTTTACTGCGTGTACAAACCACGGGCGATCAAGCGGTGCTTGACTACACCCGCGAGTTTGACCGAGCTGAATTAAAAGATGGCTTACGCTTACCTGTAGCCCTAATAGCGCAGGCTAAAGCTGCCTTAAGCATTGATGTAATAAGCGCCATTGACTTGGCCTACCAGAACATAAAAACCTTTCATGAAGCACAAATACCACGCGACATAAGCATTGAAACCCAACCTGGCGTTCTTTGTGAGCAAAGACATGTTGCGTTAGAAACAGTGGGTTTATATATACCTGGTGGCAGTGCTCCCTTACCGTCAACGGTGCTAATGTTAGGCGTTAGCGCACAAGTTGCTGGCTGTGAGTTACCCATATTATGCACGCCGCCTTCGCCTCAGGGTAAAATAGCGCCAGAGATATTATATGCAGCGCACAAATGCGGTATTGAACATATTTACTTGTGCGGCGGCGCTCAAGCCATTGGCGCAATGGCCTACGGAACAAGCACTATTCCTAAAGCCGATAAAATATTTGGCCCTGGCAACAGCTTTGTTACAGAGGCTAAGCAGCAGGTCAGTAAAGACGTAGCAGGCGCCGCTATCGACATGCCAGCAGGCCCATCAGAAGTGTTAGTGTTAGCCGACAAGTATGCAAACCCAAGTTTTGTGGCCTCAGATTTGCTGTCACAGGCTGAGCACGGACCCGACTCACAAGCAGTCGTGATTGCCGATGACGCCGACTTTATCAAGCAAGTGCAGCAGCAAGTATTGCTGCAATTGCCCAAACTGAGCCGCCACAGCATTGCTGAAAAATCTATTGCCAATAGCCGCTTCATTGTGACTGATTCACTGGCTCAGTCTATTGAAGTGACTAATCAATACGCCGCCGAGCATTTAATTATTCAAACCCAGAATGCCAGCGAAGTGGCAGTGAAAGTAAAGCATGCAGGTTCAATCTTTGTGGGTGAGTTTTCCCCAGAATCGGCAGGCGACTATGCCAGTGGCACAAATCACGTGTTGCCTACCTATGGCTATGCGCGCAATTACTCGTCTTTAGGCCTGCTTGATTTTATGCGCCGATTTACGGTGCAAACCATCAGCCGAAGCGGTCTGAATATTATTGGCAAAGCAATTATCGACTTAGCCAACGCTGAAGGACTAGATGCCCATGCAAATGCGGTCGCCTTACGCTTAAATATATCGAAGGGAAATGTCAGTGACTGATTGGCTTGAACAGTTAACCACACAGCATGTGCGAGATCTTACGCCTTATGAGTCTGCTCGGCGCTTATTTGGCGCAAGTGAGGGCAATCAGCGCGTATGGCTTAACGCTAATGAATCACCACAGGCGAACGAATATACCCTGCAAAGCAGCTTGCTAAACCGTTATCCAGACTGTCAGCCACCTAAGCTGCTAGCCCAATACGCACAATACACAGGCCTTATGCCTGAGCAAATAGTCACTACGCGAGGTGCAGATGAAGGTATTGAGCTATTAATTAGAGCTTTTTGCCAACCCGGACGTGATAGCGTGCTTATTTGCCCGCCTACTTATGGCATGTATGCCATAAGTGCCAATACGTTTAACGTTGGCGTAGAAAAAGTGCTATTAAACCAAGATTTCAGTGTAAACGTGAGCGCGATAAATAGCTTTGTAGGCAAGGTTAAATTAATTTTTTTATGTTCACCCAATAATCCTACCGGCACCATTATGGCGCAAGAAGATCTTGAGTGCATACTCACCGCCTACAGTAATAATGCCATAGTGGTACTTGATGAAGCCTACATAGAATTTAGCGCAGGCTGTGCAAAAACTGCGCTGTTGGCTAAATATCCGCACTTAGTGATTCTTCGCACACTTTCCAAAGGCTTTGCATTAGCCGGAATTCGCTGTGGGTTCGTGCTAAGTTCGGTGCACATAAAAAGCATATTATTAAAGGTAATTGCCCCCTACCCTGTGCCCGATCCTGTTGCCCAAATTGCGATGCAAGCATTAAGCACAGTTGGCATAGAGCTTATGCGGGCAAACGTAAAGTGCTTAAGCGCTCAGCGCACATTGTTAAGCGAGCAGCTCAGGCAAGTAGCAGGCATTACCCTTATGGGCGATCAGTGCGGTAATTTTATATTATTTAACAGCGCTCACAGCAAAGCACTTATGCACTACTTGGTAGAAAAGAATGTACTTATTCGCGATCAGTCAAAGCAAGTCATGCTCGATAACTGCTTACGCATTAGCATTGGTACAAAACAGCAAAACGCCCAGCTAATGACATTAATTGAGACCTTTTTTTCACAACAAAAAGGCAGCCATTCGACCAATCAAGAGGTAGCACGATGAGTCAACAAGCCATATTATTTATAGACCGAGACGGTACGCTAGTGGAAGAGCCGCCTGTTGATAAGCAGCTAGACAGCCTAGAAAAATTGGTATTTGAAAACAACGTTATTCCTAGTTTGTTAGCACTGCAAAAAGCAGGCTTTAGACTAGTAATGGTGTCAAACCAAGACGGTTTAGGCACTAAAAGCTTTCCACAAGAAACCTTCGATGCACCGCATCAGGTTATGATGCAAATATTTAGCAGCCAAGGCGTGGTATTTGACGATGTACTCATTTGCCCACACTTTGATAGTCACGACTGCAGCTGCCGCAAGCCTAAACTGGGCTTGGTAAAAGACTATTTACAGCAAGGCAAAGTAGACTTTACCCGCTCTTTTGTCATTGGCGATCGCGATACTGACATAGCATTAGCCAATAACATGGGCATTGTAGGTATTAAGTACGACTCCACCGTCAACAACTGGGATAGCATTGTTAAACAAATCACCGTCAAAGCCAGAACCGCGGTGGTAGAACGCAACACATCCGAAACCAAGATAAAAGTCGCGGTTAACCTCGACAGTCAAGAAAAGTCTGACATTCATACCGGCATGGGTTTTTTCGATCATATGCTTGACCAAGTGGCCACCCATGCAGGTTTTTATCTTCAGGTACACGTAGACGGTGACCTGCACATAGACGACCATCACAGCGTTGAAGATACCGCACTAGCGCTAGGCGAGGCGCTTAAAAAAGCCTTGGGCGACAAGCGTGGCATCGCCCGCTTTGGTTTTGCGCTGCCTATGGATGAGTGTAGAGCGGAGTGTTTAATGGATATTTCAAACCGCCCCCACCTTCAGTTTGACGCGCAGTTTAGTCGCGATAGCGTAGGTGAAATGGCAACTGAAATGGTCCCTCACTTCTTTTATTCTATTGCACAGTCCATGGGCTTGTCTTTGCACTTGTCTACCACCGAGGGTAACGCACATCATCAGGTTGAAAGCTTGTTTAAAGTATTTGGCCGTGCACTTCGCCAAGCGATTAGCAAACAAGGCGATGTAATGCCAAGTACAAAAGGTGCGCTGTAAATGGCGCTGGCGTCACTAGTTATTATTAATACTGGCTGCGCTAACATTGCGTCGGTCAAATTTGCGGTAGAACGTTTAGGTATTCAGGCCTTTGTGTCGGACGACGTTAATGAAATAAACCAAGCTCAGCGCGTTATATTACCCGGTGTAGGAAGCGCTCCAGCGGCAATGGCAAGTATTGAGCGAAAGCAGCTTACGGCTTGTATCCAGTCATTACAACAGCCTGTGTTAGGCGTCTGTTTAGGCATGCAGCTAATGGTGCAAAGCTCACAAGAAAATCATTTAGGCAACCATCGAGACACGCCTTGTTTAGGCCTGTTACCTGGCCATGTTGAGAAAATGAAAGCAGGTGATTTAACATTGCCCCACATGGGTTGGAATAGAGTTTACAGCCTTAGCGATAACCCTTTATTTGATGATATTGATGAGGGCGCACACTTTTATTTTGTGCATGGCTATAGTCTCGCAAAATACGAACATACCTTAGCAACCTGTCATTATGACAGCGATTTTTCAGCGGCAATTTATAAAGATAACTTTTTTGGCGTACAGTTTCACCCCGAACGCTCAAGTGACGCAGGCGCGCAGTTACTTAAAAACTTTTCAAGGATTTAAGCTTCATGATTATACCCGCTATCGATCTTATTCAAGGCAAAGTGGTGCGCTTATACCAAGGCGACTACGCACAAACCACTGAGTATCAATTAGACCCTGTTGAAGTGGTGAAAGATTACGCGAGTCAAGGGGCTAAAATACTGCATATAGTGGATTTGACCGGCGCTAAGGATCCTAGTTTACGCCAAATTCCGTTGATTAAATCGATGGTGGCAACCGGCCTCATGGCGTTTCAAGCAGGCGGCGGCGTGCGCAGTAAACAAGACGTGATTGATCTCCTAGCGGCGGGTGTAGACCGAGTGGTTATAGGCTCCTTAGCGGTTAGCGAACAAGCTTTAGTGGCCGGCTGGTTTGAAGAATTTGGGGCTGAAAAAATCGTCCTTGCCCTTGACGTAAATATAGATAAAAACAACAATAAATTTGTGGCTACCCATGGCTGGCAGCAAAACTCAGGGGTGAGTATCGATTCACTCATCGCGCATTATTCATCAGTAGGATTAATCCACGTATTATGCACCGACATAAGCAAAGACGGCACTTTAAAAGGTGCCAATAACGGTTTGTATAAAGAGCTTGTAGCGCAATATCCAGATATTGTATGGCAGGCATCGGGCGGTATCGGCAGTTTAAGCGACATAACCGCACTTAAGCCCACTCATGTTCAAGGGGTAATACTCGGCAGAGCCTTGCTAGAAGGTAAATTCACCTTAGAGGAGGCAATCGCATGCTGGCAAAACGTATAATTCCTTGCTTAGACGTGCGCGATGGCGTGGTGGTAAAAGGCGTGAAATTCAGAAATCATGAAATTATTGGCGACATAGTGCCGCTTGCGCAGCGATATGCGCAAATTGGCGCTGACGAACTGGTGTTTTATGATATTACTGCGTCAAGCGACGAACGCGTAGTAGACAAAAGCTGGGTTAGCCAAATAGCACAGGTTATTGATATTCCATTTTGCGTAGCCGGCGGCATAAAAACCGTTGAAGATGCCGGTCATATTTTGGCTATGGGCGCAGACAAGATTTCGGTCAACAGCCCTGCCCTTAGCAATGTCCAGTTAATAACCGATTTATACAACACCTTCGGGCAACAGTGTGTAGTAGTGGGCATCGATAGTTTTTTTAACCCCGACACCCAAGCCTACGAGGTTTACCAGTTCACGGGTGATGAAACACGCACTCAAAAAACAAAATGGCAAACACTCGACTGGATACAAGAAGTACAAAGCGCAGGCGCCGGTGAAATAGTGCTTAACTGCATGAACCAAGACGGTGTGCGCAACGGCTACGATATTGAACAGTTAGCAAAAGTACGTGAAAAATGCAAAGTCCCCTTAATTGCCTCAGGCGGCGCCGGCACCATGACGCATTTTACTGAGGTATTTAAGCAAGCGGGTGTAGACGGAGCACTGGCTGCCTCGGTATTTCATAAGAACATTATTGCCATGGATGAACTCAAGGCGTATTTAGCCGCTCAGGGTATTGAAATTAGACAGTAAAAGAAGATTCAGTCAACACCACAACACCACAACACCATGTTCGCGTTAAAAACACATAGGAACACACATGAAAGTGACATCAGAAAATTTACAAGAGCTTGCCTGGGACAAAATGAAAGGTTTGCTACCATGTGTCGTTCAAGATGCCACCAGTGGACAAGTTCTTATGCTAGGGTATATGAATAAAGACGCGGTTAATGCGACTATAAGCAAGGGTTTAGTCACTTTTTTTAGCCGTAGCAAACAGCGCTTATGGACCAAAGGTGAAACCTCTAACAACACCTTAGAGCTAGTGGATATTAGCGCCGACTGTGACAGTGACAGTTTACTGGTGCTAGCAAACGCGAATGGTCCCACCTGTCACAAAGGCACAACTTCATGTTGGAATGAATCAAACATTTGTGATGTAGGTTTTTTAGCACAGTTAGAGTCGGTCATAGCATCGCGCAAAAATGCGCCTGCTGATTCTAGCTACACAGCATCTTTATACGCCAGCGGCATTAAACGCATTGCTCAAAAAGTAGGCGAAGAAGGCGTGGAAACCGCGCTAGCGGCAACGGTTCGCGACCTAGAAGAGCTTAAAAACGAGTCGGCAGATTTAATTTATCACTTAATAGTATTGCTGCAGGCTAGCGACCTATGTTTGTCAGACGCGATAAAAGTATTAAAAGAACGTCATAATAAATAGGTTTAAAATCATAAGCTTATAAAAAAATAAGAAATAATGTGTCAATAGTAATTGAAAAATCATAAGTCAATCCTATATATGTATTGTGGACGCCGAAAGGGTTCACTGATAAAGCCAATAGGGTATTAACCTTTAGCTTATCAACTGCTTATCGCCGAATAGTCGGGATAAGGTAAATAACAACCTTACATATTGCTTAATAGGAAGGATATGACCATGAGAACCATCGATTTATCACCATTATACCGTTCATTTATTGGCTCTGATCACTTAGCGTCTATGATTGACACCGCCAATCGCCAAGAAAAACAAACTAGCTATCCGCCATACAATATAGAATTGTTGGGCGAAGATAAGTACCGTATTACCATGGCTGTTGCAGGCTTTGCAAAAGATGACGTGATCATTGAAGTGCAAGAAAACACCTTAAAAGTAACAGGCAACAAAGAGTCAGAAACTGAAAACGCGAGCAAAGAACCCGGCAGCGAAGAAACGCAGCAGCGAAAGTATCTACACAAAGGCATTTCCGAACGTAATTTCGAACGCAAGTTCCAATTAGGTGACAACGTAAAAGTGTTAGCCGCTGACTTACAACACGGTATGCTTCATATAGACTTAGAGCGCGTGGTTCCTGAAGCACAGAAGCCTCGAAGAATTGATATTGGCAGCACAGTGATAGAAAATCAGTAAGCTCTATTACATGATTGATGTGTTTCCCTAGACACCTAAAAGGCGCTTAACAGCGCCTTTTTTTATGGCTGTCATTTATACTATATTGCTTAGGCGGGCTTTACTATCGCCTTTTATGGATCGTCGCTGACGCCCGGCGCCCAGAACACGGGGCTATGCGCGATACCTTACAGCACTTAGTTGGCGAGACTGTTAACCGCCGCGACTAAAAAGCAGACCCCAGACCAAGAAGAAAAATCAACGCCGGCGCCAGAAACGGTAAAGCCTGCATCTAAAAAAAAGCAAGTTAGACTTTACGGTGAACATAATAGACATTGGCACCGTGTCAATGTCTGCGTTCGCGCTTCTTAGCCGATTTATAAGTAAAAGTATGATAATGGTCTGCAAACTAAAAGCCGACGTAAAAAGATTACTTTGTTTCTATTAACCTAGCGATTATACCCAAGGTGGTTATTATGCCAAGTATTCTTAACGTATCCACGGCTGTTTAGTATGGTAGTAACTACGTACAATAATCGCAGCACTATCATTACTTTATCCCCTAACCGCTCCGCAACGTGGCAGCAAACAAAGTGGGGCATTGCCGTAATGGTTTTTGTTGTAATGACAATTGCAATAGCATGGTCGTTTGTAGGCGCATGGATAGTGCTTCCTTTTGCTGGGATTGAAGTGGGTCTGTTTGCCTACTTAATGTACCGAGTATCGATATTCACGCATACCCAACAGACAATTTATATAGATCCTACGGTGGTTAATGTTGAGGTCGGCTATCGCAAAAAACAAAGCTTAGCTGAAATGTCCAGAGCACAGCTTAATGTATTTTATTCAGAATCAGAAAATAACTGGGAGCTTCCGCGCATAGCATTATGCACCCATAAGCATAAGCAAGAAGTGGGCGAGTTCTTAAATTTGGACGATCGTAAAAAGCTAAAGGATGCGCTGCAAAGTGCAGGCCTTATTATTTGCCGAAACAAATGGTGGATCAGCTGATCTAATCGCTTAGCAAACGAGTTTAAATAAACACGCACACCATTATTGGCTAATGAAACATGAATTTATATATTGAATCAATTGAAGGCGGTACGTTTATCGCCAGTATTGGTAGAAATTCTGGAGAAAAACAATTAAAAGACAAGTATCGCAATAGTAGAAGTTTTCAGTCTATACGGGATATAAAGGAACAGCTATCGGACCAAGAATTTGAACAAGTATGGCTTAAGCAAAACACACCATACGATGAGATGTGTGGCAATCAAGACCCTGAACAAAAACTAATGATGGAACTAGACTGGTCGTAAATTTAACTTCCTAAGTACTTATTATATTGTGTAACATAGTGCGACTACTTGATGCAAAAGGAATGTTTAATTTGTCTGCTTACGATTACATAATAGTGGGAGCCGGTTCAGCGGGATGTGTACTAGCCAGTCGACTTTCACAAGATCCAAATATAACTGTTTGCTTACTTGAAGCTGGCAAAAAAGACACGCACCCAGCCATTCATATTCCTTTTGGCATCGCATTAATGAGCCAGCTACCCTTTCTTAATTGGAATTACGAATCGGCGCCAGTGCCCCATATGAATAATCGGGCAATGTATTGGCCTCGCGGCAAAACGCTAGGCGGTTCAAGCTCAATAAACGCAATGTGTTACATTCGTGGACACCCTGAAAACTATAACGACTGGGCAAAACAGGGTGCGCAAGGCTGGGACTGGTCTTGTGTAATGCCTTACTTTCGAAAAAGTGAACATAACTCCCGAGGTATTTCGACTTATCACGGCGGCGCGGGGCCCTTATCGGTTAGTGATCTGAAGCACGTTAACCCAGTCACATTAGACTACATAGAGTCAGGCAAGCTTGCCGGTACTGCTCAAAACCCTGACTTTAATGGCTTAAGTCAAGAAGGAGTTGGTCTTTATCAGGTAACGCAGTCCAACGGTTCTCGCTGCTCCACTGCCAAAGGCTATTTAAGCGACAGTGTAAAAGATAGGCCTAACCTGACTATTTTTACGCAGAGCGATGTATCTTCAATCGTTATTGAAAACGGCGCTGCAACAGGCGTGAACGTATTAATAAAAAACAAACTTAGCATTCTTAGCGCAAATAAAGAAGTGCTACTATGTGCAGGCGCAATCAATTCTCCGCAGTTATTATTACAATCAGGTATAGGCCCTAAAGAAGAGCTTGAGCGTGTAGGTATAAAGCTTGTGCTCGACTTGCCTGGCGTAGGCAAAAACCTACAGGATCATTTAGACGGCACTATTTTATTTAAACAAAAACAGACCAAGGGCTATGGTCTATCATTTAGCAGTATAATAAAAAACGCTACTGCACCTTATCAGTATTGGCGTCATAAAAAGGGCTTGCTTACGTCTAACATTGCTGAAGGCGGTGCCTTTATTAAATCATCCAGCGAAAAGACCGTTCCTGATATACAAATACATTTTTTACCTGGACTACTGCTTGATCATGGGCGCACCAAGCCATTCGGCCACGGCTTTACCTTTCATTTTTGCAACTTATACCCCAAAAGTCGCGGCAGTGTCTCCTTAAGCCTTAAAAAGGGTAAAGTAGTCGTTTGCATCGAACCTAATTATTTGCAAAATGAAGCTGATATTGCGCCTATGCTGGCTGGCTATAAATGGGCGCATAAAGTGGCAACAACCGGGCCATTAGGCAAAGATGCTAGCGCCTATATGCCTAATGCAACCTTACAAACAGATGAACAAATAATTGACTATATTAGGGGTAACGCGGAATCTATTTATCATCCGGTAGGCACCTGTAAAATGGGCAGAGAAGACGACCCAAGCAGTGTGGTAAATTCAGCGCTTCAGGTTAAAGGATTGACTAAGTTGAGAGTGGTCGATGCCTCTATAATGCCCACAATTATCGGAGGTAACACTAACGCGCCTACGATAATGATTGCTGAAAAAGCGGCAGATATGATAAAGGCGTTTAACGCAAGAGAAACCCCATGTTAGCCTACGCTATCCTTGCTTACATTACATAAAGAAAGATCCTAATAATCTACCGATTAGCAGGACCTTTTTATTCACAATTATTTGTTAATATAATAAGGTTGATAGCTGTGAGCTGACCACATCGACAGACTGTGTTCCGTCGAGCTTATTATACACACACACGCCTTCATCGGCGGCGCTTGAGTAATATTCAATTAAGGGCTCTGTTTGCGTATGATACACGGCCAGACGATCTCTCACGGTGCTTTCTTTATCATCTTCACGCACGATTAGGTCATCGCCAGTTTCGTTGTCTTTACCTTCAACTTTAGGTGGATTATAGCTTATATGATACACACGACCTGAAGCAGGATGCACTCTTCGACCACTCATACGTTCAACTATTACGTCGTCTGGTACATCAAACTCTATTACGTTATCTATTTTAACCTGAGCCTCTTTCATGGCGTCGGCCTGCACAATAGTACGTGGGAAGCCGTCGAGTAAGAAACCATTTTCGCAGTCAGCTTGGGCTATGCGCTCTTTTACCAAGCCTATTATTATGTCATCTGATACCAAATTACCAGTGTCCATTACTTTTTTAGCCGCTAAACCCATTTCGGTGCCTGCCTTAATGGCTGAACGAAGCATGTCGCCCGTAGAAATTTGCGGTATACCAAACTTATTCATTAAAAACTGAGCCTGCGTTCCTTTGCCGGCGCCAGGGGCACCAAGAAGAATAATGCGCATTAAGATCTTCCACCTTATTATTTGATTAGTATTGAGAAATGTAAATTTTATATTAAATAAACTCTACCTCTTAGGTGGGGCATAGACAAGCGCTATTCAGTAAAATTCATCATACTTTAGGCGTAATCTATTTCCCGCATGCAAACACTTCATTTGTATCGCTTTAACGCATAAAAAAGCCAACATGATGACGATGTCATATTGGCTTTTATTGTTAACGCTTTACCGCTGTTTTATCTTACTAAATTCGCCAGTAAAGCGTTTAAGTTTTTGACAAAACTAGCAGGCTCTTTCAAGCTGCCTTGCTCTGATAAAGCGGCTTGGTCATATAGCACTTGTGTCCACTGTGAGAACTGTTCCTCGTCTTGCACGTCAGACACAATCTTAACTAAGTCATGCTCTGGGTTTAGCTCAAAAATATACTTAGGCTCTGGTACTGCTTGGCCAGCAGACTGCATTAGTTTTGCCATTTGCGTTGTCATACCGTCGTCGGTAGCGACTATACAAGCGGGTGAGTCAGTTAGCCTATGGGTAAACTTAACGTCAGACACTTTTTCGCCTAATGCTGCTTTCATACGGACAAGCAAGCCTTCAACCGCTTTTTCTGCATCTTCTTTAGCTTTCTTAGTTTCGTCATCGTCTAAGTCGCTCAAATCTACGCTAGCGCTAGCCGCAGACTTTAGGGTCTTACCATCAAATTCATTTAGGTGTGACATTAACCATTCGTCAATACGCTCGCCCAACAATAGCACTTCTCGCCCTTTCTTACGGAACACTTCCAAATGAGGGCTAGTGCGAGCTGCTTGGTATGAATCGGCTGTCACATAATAAATAGTCTCTTGGCCCTCTGGCATACGCTCAATATACTGCGCAAGCGATACTGTTTGCTCGTTACCGTCATTATGCGTCGTAGCGAATCGTAACAAACCAGCAATTTTTTCTTTATTGGCAAAATCTTCAGCCGGGCCTTCTTTTAATACGTTACCAAATTCATTGTAGAAAGCTTGATACTTTTGGGCGTCGTTCTTAGCCATTTTTTCTAGCATACTCAAAATGCGCTTAGTACAGCCTTGGCGAATAGCTTGGGTAATTTTATTGTCTTGTAATATTTCACGAGACACATTCAGCGGTAAATCGTTTGAGTCAAGCAAGCCTTTTACAAAGCGTAAATAAGTAGGCATGAATTGCTCTGCATCGTCCATTATGAAAACGCGCTGAACATACAGTTTAAGACCGCTAGTCTGCTCGCGGTTCCACAGGTCAAACGGAGCTTTAGATGGTATATAAAGTAAACTTGTATACTCTGTTTTACCTTCTACTTTATTGTGTGACCAAGATAAAGGGTCGGCGTAGTCACGTGATACATGCTTATAAAATTCGGTGTACTCTTCGTCTGATATGTCAGACTTTTCACGTGTCCACATCGCAGTAGCTTTATTTACCGTTTCCCAAACGCCTGACTGGGCTGGGATTTTTTCACCATCGGGACCATCAGGACCTTCGCTCTCAGGCACTTCTTCTTTATAAAGCTCTACCGGAATACTAATGTGATCAGAATATTTAGTAATGATTGAACGTAAGCGCCAGTCATCTAAAAATTCTTTTTCTTCTTCTTTTATATGCAGAATAATTTCTGTGCCACGGCCTTGCTTTTCAATATCGGCAACCGCGAATTCACCCTCACCAGCAGAAATCCATTGCACGCCTTCGCTAGCTTTTGCACCAGCAGCACGCGTATTAACAGTTACTTTATCGGCCACTATGAATGCAGAATAAAAGCCTACACCAAATTGACCAATAAGAGATGAGTCTTTGGCTTCGTCGCCTGAGAGCTTGCCGAAAAACTCAGCTGTACCTGATTTTGCGATAGTACCTAAGTTTTTAATAACTTCTTCTTTACTCATGCCTATGCCGTTGTCAGACACCGTTAACGTACCGGCGTCTTTATTCACGCTAAGCCTTACGTTAAGTTCGCCGTCGCCTTCGTAAAGGTCGGCATTAGAAAGTGCTTTAAAGCGCAGCTTGTCAGCCGCATCGGCAGCGTTTGATACAAGTTCGCGCAAGAAAATTTCTTTGTTTGAATACAAAGAATGGATCATTAGTTGCAGCAGTTGCTTAACTTCGGCTTGAAAACCATGCGTTTCGTGTTGGACTTTTTCAGTCATGATAAAGGGTCTCCTGTAAATCTAAAAGTGAGTGATTTTGTTGTGGAGTAGATTTGAGGGTGATTTGAGTAAATTCAACAGTTTTAGTGAATATATTTTAAGAAAAACTAAAACTCTCTGCGGCCACTAAAGGCGTGGGTGAGTGTATTGCCGTCTATATATTCTAATTCGCCGCCTACCGGCACACCATGCGCTATTCGGGTAGTTCTTATACTATGCTTTTTGCACATTTGGGAGATATAATGCGCAGTGGCTTCACCTTCCACAGTGGGGTTGGTGGCTAGAATAACTTCTTCAATTTTATCTTGCTGTAAACGCTGCGCCAATATGTCTAAACCAATTTCATTCGGCCCAATCCCGTCTATAGGCGACAAATGTCCCATTAGCACAAAGTACGTACCTTTGAACTGGCTTGTTTGCTCTATTGCCAATACGTCTTGGGGCGACTCAACAATACAAATTTGCTGCGACTCTGCGCGACTTGGGTTGTTGCATAAATTACACAACTGCGCCTCAGTAAACGTTCTACATTGCTCGCAGTTGTTGATGTGCTCCATTGCGTTGTGTAATGCTTGGCTGAGCTTTAGAGCGCCCCCACGGTTACGTTCTAGCAGATTGAATGTCATTCGCTGGGCGCTTTTAGCACCAACGCCCGGAAGGCATTTAAAAGCGGTAATGAGTTCGTCTATTAAGGGGCTGTGTGACATGCTTATTTTATTGTACCTTTAAATATTTTGCAAAATATATGAGCTTCTCTGAATTTCTCACTGACCACATGACATAAATAATAGTTGCGACACTGTCGCAACTATTTAGCGTTTTTAAAACGGCATTTTAAACCCGTCTGGAAGTCCCATTGTACCGGTCACATCGCCCATCTTTTCTTTGGTGGTTTCTTGTACGCGGCGAACGGCGTCGTTCATGGCTGCTGCGACTAAATCTTCGAGCATTTCTTTGTCGTCGCCAACTAAAGCGTCGTCAACCTGTACGCGGCGTACGTTATGATTACAGGCCATGGTAATTTTAACCATACCAGCGCCTGACTCGCCCACGACTTCAATTGTGGCTAAATCTGCTTGCGCTTTTTGCATTTTTTCTTGCATTTGTTGGGCCTGTTTCATCATATTACCCATGCCGCCTTTAAACATACTGTCCTCTCTTTCGTTATGTGTTAATTATTTGCTTATCTTGCTGTTACGCTGCCGTCGACTACTTTTGCATCAAACGCTTTCATAAGCTCTTGAATAGACTCGGTGGTGTTTATTAGTTCAAGTGCGTAACGCATACGCATGTCATTTATACTACTTTGTATCTGAAAAGGAGTGTTTTGAACATCGCCAAGGACAATATCAACTTCAATCTGTTCTCCTAATAACTCCGACACTGTTACCTGTATTTTTTCAACTAAAGATCCTTCGTTAATCTGATGATTTTCATTAGCAAGTGTCAACATCAGTGGGTTAGATAAAGTTGAGCACGTAGTGTTTATTAATAACTGTCTGGTAAGCGCTTGAATATCGGTGGCATTGACAAACGCGCTCCATTGATCAATCTGCGATGCGTTTGTAAGTTTCTCACCGTTGCTTAAAAACGCCGACAGCACCCCAGAAAAAGGTGCAAATTTATGACCCATTTTATACGCAAAGCCGTCCTCAACCACTTGAGTGGCTGGGGTCTCAGGTTCAGACTTTTTTGCGTTTGAATCCTCTTCTTTGTCTTTGGTATACTGCTTCAGCTGCTGGCTCACCTTTAGTAAATCATAGGTATTAGCAGTTGCGCTTGTGTTTGCACTAGCTTGCTTACGATGATCTGGCGTTTGAATAGAAGCTAGATTGAGCGAACGTGATTCACTTTGCTGTGGCTCAGTAAATTGGTTTTCATTGTTATTTGATGCAAATTCATCGCCAAACATATCCGTAGATATAGGCGGCTCTTCATCTGGCAATGGGGGCTGTTCATCATCAAAAAAAGGCGCTTGAGATGCGTTAATTGATGGCCCCTGTTTGAACGGTACATCGCTATCTTGTGATTTATTTTGCGGTGATGATGGCTCAAGTTCACCGCTTAGGGCTGTAGGGTTAGCACTAGTCGATGTCTGCTGAGATAATGACTGCCCTGTGATTTCACCACTTAACTGTTGAAGTCCGGCGTCTAAAGAAGGCTCATTCGACTTTTGTGTAGCATCACTATCTTGTAAATCATGTGTTTGCATTGTCGGCGCTATTGGCTCAGGTAAAGATTCAAACGCAGGCACAGTATTACTGGTGATAATCAAGCTAGCAATGTCTAAATCAATCTTTTGCACAGGCGAAAATGCGAGCATTCTTAATATTGTCATTTGCAGGCCAGTGCGCGCATCAGGCGCATGGGGTAAATCACGCTTACCATTCACGCCAATTTGATACAAAATTTGAATATGTTCCTTAGATAAACTTTTTGCCAGGGTATAAATACCTTTGGCAGAATCAGTGTCTAGTTTGCATACCTGGGGCACAACTTGTGTCAACGCTATTTGATGCAGCAAGCCTAAAAGTTGAGACAAGACTTGAAAATAATCAGGTGACTGTGCGCATATATCTTCAAGCTGGGCTATAGCATTTACACTGTCACGCTCACATATATGCTTAACCAACTTCACAATATGGTTTTTATTTAACAAACCAAGCATAGTGGCCACCACTACCAAGCTAACTTGATTGTTCCCTTGTGCAATTGCCTGATCGGTCAAACTTAATGAATCGCGAATACTGCCTTGCGCCGCTCGCGCTATTTGTGCCAGCGCAGATAGCTCGTACTGAATTTGTTCTTGGCCCAGAATATACGCTAAATGATCTTGGATTTGCTCTGTCGTGAGAGCCTTTAAACTAAACTGTAAACACCGTGAGAGTACGGTTACTGGCAGCTTCTGTGGATCGGTTGTCGCAAGTAAAAACTTCACGTGCTCAGGCGGCTCTTCAAGGGTTTTTAAGAGTGCATTAAAACTATGTTTTGACAGCATGTGCACTTCATCTATTAGATAAACTTTGTATTTCCCGCGTGTTGGACGGTATTGAACGTTATCAAGTAATTCACGTGTATCCTCGACTTTAGTGCGCGAGGCGGCATCAATTTCAAGTAAATCGACATAGCGACCATCACTTATATCCATGCAGGTGTCACACACGCCGCAGGGGTTAGCGCTTTGACCTTGCTCACAGTTCAAACTTTTTGAAAAAATTCGTGCTATCGTCGTTTTACCGACGCCTCGCGTTCCCGTGAACAGATAGGCATGATGAAGCTTATCGTTTTTAAGAGCGTTTGATATTGCATCAACAACATGCTGTTGCCCTACCAATTCAGAAAAGGTTTGAGGGCGCCATTTTCTTGCCAGAACTTGATAGCTCATCGGCTAATTAGTCTCCGTCGAATTCACATATACAATATGGTGTAATGTTAGCCGCTTTAAGTTTTGCTTTTCCGCCAATGTCGGGCAAAGAAATAATAAAGCCAGCGTGTTCAACCACGCCGCCTAAGCGACGGATAAGTGTTGCTGTGGCAATCATAGTACCGCCAGTAGCAAGCAAATCGTCAATCATAAGTACCCTGTCGCCTGGGCTTATAGCGTCTTTATGTATTTCTAAAACATCAGTGCCATATTCAAGCTCATATGATTCAGAAATGACTTCTCGAGGCAATTTTTTAGGCTTACGAACTGGTACAAAACCAACGCCAAGCGCTAACGCTAGCGGCGCCCCAAATAAGAATCCACGTGCCTCAGTTCCCACTACTTTATCAAATTTTAAGCGACTATACTGGTTTTTTAGTAAGTCGATACACGCTTGAAAGGCTTCGTAGTTTTGCAGCACGCTGGTTACATCGCGAAACAAGATCCCTGGCTTAGGATAATCGATAATGGTGGTAACGGCGTCTTTGATCAATTTTTGGGACACACTCTTTCCTTTTATGTGTTTCTTGCAGTAATGCTATTTAAAATGATGTTATTTTTCATAGCTTGTAAACTACCTAATTAAGAAACATTTTAACTGCCCAAGCTACTATATGAAGCAAAGGGAAAGCCAACAATGTGACCACGATAGCGAAAAAATACCACCAGTTAAATACTTCTTTAAACTCGGTGTCATCACTCATGAATACAACCTCAAAATCCTAAATATTTTCGAAGCAGAATAATACTTGATCACGATGAAGAAAAACAGGTTTGTGTCATTCAAATAGTATGAAAATTAATGTTTTGTTGTAAATAGAATATACGTTTGACATACCATAGTGTCAATTTACTAAACGAATTCGGATACTCTCCCTCGTTCGCTAGCGTTGGTTGAACTTTTTCAATTGCACACCAATTATTCTCTTTCAATATCAAAGTTCTTGCGATATTGCCCTTGTAGTAGTTGGCATTCTTGTTGGCCTAGTTACTGGTTTGATAAATGCAGACAATCTGTTGTTATAAAAACCTAATTCGCACGTTTGATTGGCTAACACGACCTAGGACACTGCAAGTGTTGCTCGTATGGATGGAATTTCCAAGTATTTTGGCAACCCTATTTCTGAATACGCCACTAGACATGAGGATATCTGTCTATGTGGCGGGTTCTTGTTATGTTCCCTTATAAACAACTAAACTCTGTAATAACTTTTTATTTTGAACATCTAATAGGAAAAGGTACTGTACTAGCACTAAGTAATAATGTGCGCATTAAGCGAGCTCGTCACCAAATTTCAGAAGATTATAGTAAAAAACTAAGGCTATTTAAAGGAGGCACCACCGACTGGATTTTAGTCAGTTATATTGATAATGCAGGTGTGGTAAAAGCGATTAATCTTACAGGCAGTCTCACCTATGCCAATTATAAAGCTCGGTGCAATAATGACTTACTGCCTTTATGCATGATCTTACCCAATATTATAGTAAAAGCATTTATCTCTATAACGCTTATTAACGCTTAATCAGCTTGAAAAATAATCTGCTTAATTTTAAATAGGAGTAAAATAGCCAATGATATAAGTGATATCGACATAAATAGAGATTCTTAGGCTCATATTTGTCAACACGAAACTGGTGTTAAATATATTTTTAGATTAAGCTTTTAAAACAACAAAACAGTGAGAACGTCATGAAAGCAGAAGAACTGCATGCATTAAAAATAGCCTTTACTTATATGCCAAAATCTATAGAAGTTAATAAATTTGAATATGGTGATAATTACCAGCATGTGTTGGACCACATAAGTTATGTCAGAGAAATCCTATTAGACCACAATATTGATCCTGATGAAGTTGGCGGTGATGTCAACCCAGACTCAACGCCAAATTCTTGCTACTAATTAGGCTCTGGAAGCGTTAAGGTTTTGAATCAATGTTAGGCCAATATTTTTGCATTTTAGCAAGCGCACTCAAGTATTCACTTGTATCGATCTTTGTCACGATAGATATTGAATAACTTAGCGCCTCTATACTAGATAACTGATGCTCCTTCTTAGATTTCCTTATGCTGTATTGTTTAGGCGGCGCTGATTTAAAATGCATTTGCATGAACCTCTGCAACAGTGGAAAGTCTCGCCATATTGAGTAAGCTTGCTTCCAGCTACCGTCTAAAAAAATCAGTGTTTTTATGTTTTTATAAAGATGTTGGTTATTCTCAATTGCTTTGCTCTCATTTGAGGGATAAATTACCGCTGTATTATTAGCATCTAAAGATGTAAGTGTGTTGTTTACTTGTTCACACAAAGCTGTGCTAATTACACGTATCGATGGCGAAACTAAGCACGCTAGTCTTATTGTGTTTTTCGCGTGGAATACTTCTTTTTTGTGCTGGAGAATAATTACGCTTATAGGGAGTTGAATACTGCCTATAGCGCTGCATACGCACGTTGAACTTGGATAATCGCAGTGAGCGCAGTATAAACGTTTTGATGTCATTCTAAATCCTTAGTATATACGTTTCACTGCTGAGTTCGAAAACCG
>NZ_BAET01000015.1 GCF_000252165.1 Glaciecola punicea ACAM 611 | reverse complement strand
ATGACTGACTCTCCGTTTTTTTCTATAGCTAATCCACTTTCTATAATTTTTTCGTTGCTGAACTCTTTCTTTCTTCCCACGGCGAACTCCAATTAAGCTAAATAAGTCAATTTAGTTATTTAACTTATTTAACTTATTTAACTTATTTAACTTATTTAACTTAAATTAATCAGTGAGTCAACCTTAATTACTTTTACACTTTGAGCCTTAATATGGCTTGATGATTGGAGCAATATAGATCCTTAGCTCATAATTTATTTTGTACTTGTATCTCACACTTTTTGAGCATACTAAGAGACCTATCTCATAATTATATGTTGTGCTAGATGGTAAGTGGATAGTTTTAGAATTAAATGGATAAAAGTTGGCTGAATTTATAGATTCAAAATGGATAGTTTTATCTGTTTCTATTTTGCATGTCTTATTGGACAAATCTACCCTATTGTTAGAACCTAAGTTCTAACAATAAGACCTGTGCCCTAAAAGTTACAGCCCGCTACACTGGCCCACTTTTTTGGGAAACAAAATATTTTGATTACAAAAGAAAAAAATGCTCCTCTCACCAATAACCAATGAAATGAGCTTTTAGTTTGCCTTTATATGCAAGCACAAAAGTATGATCCAAGTCGAGTGTCTCTCTGGTAATTATATTTGCCTGTAACAGGCCGAAAGACGGCAAAGAGCGAGGACCGGCCGTTCAAGTAATCCGTATGTTTTTAGATTTGTTGGTGTTATCGGTTGATATGCTAATGGCGGGTGATCTGACAAACCGGACCTTAGCAGTTTATCTTTTATGGTCGCTAACCCTTGCGAAATAAGCAGCAAGTAACGCTCCGCTCACCCGCACATATTGCGGTTTCACTAATTACCTAATGGTAAAAAAAGCGCTCTTTGAAACTGCCAATTTAAAGTAAAAGTGCAATAATTAGAAAAGCTGTGCCTTTAAACGCTTATTTATATTTGTATCGCTTTTTAAAAATTTATAAGCTAGTCTTGAAACAATATAACTTGGTAAGAGACTTGAAATGAAAGCAATATTAATCTTATGTTCCGTCTTATTTATTAGTTTTTCAGTTGAAGCTGAAAAACCAAGAGCCAGAGATTTGGGTATTCCATTCGTAGGTGAAACTGGTTACTACAATTCAATAACAGATGTTAAAGGGGTTGAGGTTGGCTACAGCACCATCATTTCAGAAACCGATGATAATAAAATTAGTAAAGGGCAAATACGCACAGGTGTAACAGCAATATTTCCAAGAGGAAAAAAATTCAGCCCCGTTTATGCGAATTGGTATAGTCTCAACGGAAATGGCGAGATGACCGGAACTACTTGGGTAACTGAGTCTGGTTTCTTAGAAACACCAATTATGATCACAAATACCAATAGTGTTGGTGTTGTTCGAGATACCATTCTCAAATGGTATGTAGATACTAATTGGTACCAAGGCGAGGATTGGTGGTATACCTATCCGGTCGTTGGTGAGACCTATGATGGTTTCTTGAATGACATTTATGGCTTTCACGTAAAAGAAAAACACGTTCTTGAAGCTATAAATAATACTAAGATTGGTGCAATTGCAGAAGGTAATGTTGGTGGGGGCACGGGAATGATGTGTCTTGGCTTTAAATGTGGAACAGGAACATCATCCAGAATAGTAAAAATTAAAGATGAAACATATACCATTGGTGTGCTTGTCCAAGCTAACTTTGGCAGCAAACGAAACTTAACGATCGCTGGCGTTGCCGTTGGTCGCGAATTAAAAGATACAAAAAGTGAGATTTACAACGCACCGCCAAATTCTAGACGACAAGAAGGCGATGGATCAATTATCGTCATTTTAGCAACTGACGCACCGCTTTTACCTCATCAATTGAAACGAATAGCACAACGAATTCCATTGGGTATAGGTATTACTGGTGGTCGCGGTAGCAACGGTTCTGGTGATATCTTCCTTGCATTCTCTACTGCTAACGAAAATGCTTTTAATCGTGGCGAAAACACAAGCGTTGAAACATTCCCTAATGACTTAATAACACCGTTATTTGAAGCCACTGTTCAATCTGTCGAGGAGTCGATTATAAATGCTATGGTAGCTGCTGAGACCATGACCGGTAATAACGGTAATACATCTTATGCTATCCCTCATGACAAACTCGTGGAAGTACTTAAGAAATATAAAGTTGTCCCGTAATTTTACTATAGTTATGTATTTCTCTTCCAATAGCTCGACTAGTAATTAGTCAAAATGACGAACGCCTGCTAAATGTTGCCGATAATCTTCAAGAAGCATTTGCCAGTCAGGTCGATGCGTTTTTTGCTCATAAAGCTGCGTTAGTCGACGAATGTGATTTTGTAATGTGCGCTTTTTAATATATCTAATGACCGCAATAGGTCGTTTTTTGCCCTTTTGGCTGAGAGCCAGAGTGGCAATTTAGCAGTAAAAAAAAGTTTAATTGAAGTAAGCCCCACTGACCGTTGTTGGCACTTAGCCTTCTGTCGGGTTTAGTTAAGATATATCTACAAAATGTAAGGTTGAGTCCTGACTAATTCAGAACAGCTTGTTCAGAACAGCGTGGTTCAAATCGCTCTAAATCGATTTTGCGGATAAATTATTTTCTCAATTCATCAACCAATGCGTTAGTGTTCTTACTCTGTATCAAGTCAACAATAACACCTATTAAAGCGTTCATCTTTTGATTGTCAGATAAAGTAGCTTGAGCATTATCAACATTTGCCGACATTGTTTTTACTACCGAGTCTCTTACTACGTCACCAATGTCGCCACTTAGCGCGGTAGCCCTTGGGTTTTTCTCTACTTGTTCAATGACATTAGCGTTAGTTTGCACATGGCTCATGACTTGAGATACAAAATATACGGGTGAGTTAGCTGGGTTTGCACCGCCAAACTCTTCATTAATACGCTCTAGTAATTCATCCAAGAATTGCTTTTCTCTATCGCTAGCATCTGCTGTATTTGCCGTGATAGGTTTGAGCGTCTCAGCTTCACCTTGTGCATCTTGATTACGCATTTTAATGGCGTATCCCTTCAGCACAAGTCCTGATAGGTCTATTTGTTCAGGGCTGACACCTTTTAAACGTTTTGATAATAACTTTGCAAACGCTGCAAAGTTTTCTAATTCAGCATCAGCTAATTCAAGTAACTGCGAAACGTAATTGTAAATTCGCACGAATCTACTTAAATCAGTTTTAAAGCGCATAAGACCTTCACGCATGATTGTGAATTCACTTCGTTTTGATTCTGCTATTTTTTTGGATTTATCATCGCCTGCGATATGAGCTTTATCATAGGCCTCTTCCCATTGCTTCACAATATCGTTGAGTGTTTTTAGCTTTGAGTTAAAGATATCTGTTGAGCGTTGAGTCGAGGCAAAGAGCTTCTTATGAATAGGGTCGTCTGGGTTTGACCTACCAGCACCCAAAACGAGTTTATGCGATAGCTTTTTGAAGTCTTCAAGGTCATTTTGATTATAGATGTTAGCTTCATCTAATATGTCTTTGATGTCATAAACAACGTTAACATCCTGCATGTCTTCAAGTTCGGCACCACTATCGTATGTTTTAAAGGCTGAGTATATGGTTTCAGGCTCATTAACAAAATCAATAACGAACGTTTGGTCTTTACCCGGATATGTTCTGTTCAAGCGCGAGAGCGTCTGTACGGCGTCTACATTGCTTATTTTCTTATCAAGGTACATCGCAACAAGTTTAGGCTGGTTAAAGCCTGTTTGGTACTTGTTAGCGACAATCATCACGCGATATTCATCACGCTCAAATGCATGGCGTAAATCTTGACCTTTGACGTCAGGAT
>NZ_BAET01000016.1 GCF_000252165.1 Glaciecola punicea ACAM 611 | reverse complement strand
ATCCTAACGTACAAATGATAACAACTCACGTTGAAAAAGTACTAGCATGGTCAATTTGATTGACCTCATTATTATTCCGGCTTGATGATTGAATACGACTCGAACATCGGTAGTCACTTTAATTTTACCCAGTTATAAGATAAATAATCAGTGATTATATTAGAGACTTAAACCCAGAAAATATCATCAAATTATTCTGTTAGATATTGTAAAAATAATCAAAAAAAAAGGGATAACATTGAACCTGACCCCACAGGTTATACTCCACTACAGAATGATTCATTAAATTTGTAGTACCTCGGGTTTAAGTAAAGAAAACAACAGGTTCCCTAAAAAATGTCTGTACATTGCTTCTATCTCTTTTTTAGATATAGCCCCACCATGTATAAGCATTTCTTGTCGCTCAGCAAACTCCTTTATAATAAAACCTGTAGAATTGAATTTATTACTTTCATAAAAAGCTTTACGCTTAACTCTCTGTTGGTAATTTTCTTCTTTCTCATCCAGCTCTTCAATATTTAGTACAATCCTTTTATCTGAATACTTTTTCCCCATTGAATCCATTACTTTGCTTCCGTAACCACTTGAACGGAGCGATTCTGATATTGCAAAAAATTTTACAAATACAATATTTTTATACTCTTTAGCGTAGATAAACCCGACCCAATAATTATGTTCGTAAAGAACTTCAAAACCATCCTTACCATTTCTCATTCTATATTTGACAACCCATTGTGGTAGCAATTGAATTTTTGGAAAAGCTTCGAAAAAAAGGTCAATAACTTTCGAATAGTTAATATCATGTTTGTTAAGAGAGCGGAAACTGATGGTCATAACAACCCGGCAAGCCAGTCGAAAGTGAAAATAGTGGTAAAAACTTTTAATCCAATCAAGCCGAAACATAATAATATTAATAAGAATTTAAATTTTTTACTTTTTATATTATTCCAAAATAGAAGTTTTGCTCGAAATTCATTTTTCAGTTCATCAATATCTTCTTTCATATATGATTCTCTATATTTTGTGTCATTAATAAGAACAAAATATTACATGAGTTACTAACAGTATTTTGTAACTAGTAGTGTCTATGGTGTAACGAAAGGTAGCATATAGCCTTAATTCCACTCATACTCTTTTGCTTTATTTTAGAACTGGATAGTGATCTCAGCACCTTTTAAGCTGATGCTACGACCAATTGTTAACTTTGCATTGTGCGCTTTACAAATTTCATTAACGATGGCTAAACCCAGACCTGAGCCATCGTTACTTGATTGATTATTTCGCCAAAATGCTTGTAAAGCGAGAGTCTGGTTTTTTTTATCTATGCCCGGACCATTATCTGAAAAGCTTATCCAATTATCGCCGACTTCAACACGGATCAATCCATTTACGTCGCCATGCTTAATTGCATTTTCAATGATATTTTTACAGGCAACCGTCAGTGCACCGTGGTCACCATAAATAACCGAATCATTATTACCTGTTACTATCAGTTCGAGATCTTTATCTTCACGCAGAACCAGCGGACCTAAAAGCTGGCAGGCATCGGTCACGGGTTTGACGATAGGTATCGGCTTATGTAAATAGGTACTCGAGTTTTGCGCCCGGGACAAATCAAGAAGTTGTTCAACACTGCGGCTCATATAAGTTACGTCTTGTAATAAATCTGTGATTAAACCGTCTGGTAGTTCACTCAGCTCAATGCGTGTACGAATGATAGTCAAAGGAGTGCGAAGTTCATGTGCAGCGTTAGCAACAAAACGTTTTTGCTCTTCAAATCCAGCTTCAACCCTTGCTAAAGCACGATTAATCGCATTGGCTAACGGCACAATTTCATTGGGAATTTTATCGATACTGAGACGTTGATCTAATTGGTTTGGTGAGATTTTATTGGCATCCAGAGAAACGCGCTTTATTTTTCTTGTTGTTAATTTGAGGGAAACTAGGCTCACAAGAATAAAGAGTAATACAGAGGCAAAAATCATCACTTTAAAACTGGCTTGAATAGCTGGCATTACTGCCTCTTTTGCAAACTCACCCAGGCGATCACTTCTTGCAACATCGATATAAAGCGCAATATCTTGTAGCTTCACCTGAAGACGAAATCCGGTGATCGGCCCTAATTTCGAGTCTAATCTAATCGCACCAGGAGATAAGTCTACAGGTAAATAATGTAGTAAAGTTTGGATTGCAACAGCATCTGATGCTGAGCTTTTAATGATTTTATTGGTATTTTTATCCACTATCCGAAAACCAAGATTACCGTATAAGTTATCATATGCCCAACTAAGAATGTCCGGGTTATTAACCAGAATTTCTCCTTGATCGTTAATACTTAAAACTTCCATAATATCGTAAGCCAGTTCTTCGGAAGGCTCTTGCGCGGCAAGATCTGCAAAATTACCGGTATTGAACGTAAGCATTGCCACCATTAAAGAGCTGAATAACAATATACCAGCAATACAATAGGCAAATAGCAAGGTCGCTGTAAGGGAATAACGAAACGTCCATAAATAACGAAATAACTTCATGCGGTAACCTTTTCAACATGCAAAATATATCCAATACCCCTGAGTGTTTTTAATTCGAAGGTCGCCCCTGCGCAAACCAGCTTTTTACGTAGTCTGTGAATGGCGACCTGAATTGCATTTTCGCTAACATCATCATCAAAACCATATAGTCTGTCTTTCATCGCATCTTTAGATACTGTGATCCCAGCATTACTGATTAAATAACTCAGAATAGCAATTTCAGTTTTTCCTAAAAATAAAGGTTCTCCCTGAATATCTAGGTGCTTAGAACACAGATCTAGTTTGATATTACCGTGGATCAGCATGCTGCCTGCTAGCGTACCTGGACGACGTAATAATGCCCGTAATCTTGCAAGTAATTCTTCTATAGAAAATGGTTTTACCAGGTAATCATCGGCTCCCAAATCAAGCCCGGTAATTCTATCTTGTATATTTCCTCTAGCGGTTAATACCAGTACGGGAAAATGATAATCTCTCTTTCTGAGGATTTTAAGTACCTCTAAACCATCAAAATCAGGTAATCCGAGGTCGAGAATAACAGCATCATAGTTAGTGATCTCACATAAGGAAATTGCGATTTTTCCACTGGTTGACATATCGCAACTTGCAGGGAATTTTTCACATGCTATTTTTAATAGCTTGGCTACTTTTGGATTGTCTTCGACAATGAGTATTCTCATTCTTGAAACCTTTTCTTAAACTTACCGATACATATTAACTTAGCACAACTAGAATGAGTAAGGTTGAAAATAAGCGTCCACCTATCATTGCCATCCAGCCATTTTTCATAGCCCCCCCGCACAAACTCTCCCGTGAGATGAACGACCAATGCGTGGATGCGTTTACCGCCATTTTTCTATTTGAGGGTGATCCTAATGCATCACTCTAATGTTCTTAACCAGTTAGTTTTCAGCCCGTTGCACTACGACAGAAATAGTCCCCATGTTTGAAGAGTTGTGGGTCACAAGATGTCCGGGTTGGAGAAACCGGAGTGATGCGCGCTCTTCGTCCAGAAAATTTTCGAGCACTGCGTCATACGGAGCCTGCCCCGTCAGAAACGTGCCTTTCACTATGTAAAGCATAGCGCCTCTGACGATTTGCTTCATGTTAGGCGGCATAAAAATGACGCCTTCGGCGGTGCCCGACATCAGAACTTGATCGCGTGCGATCATGCCGTTCTCTACAAGCTGAAATTGTTTGTCGTCGTACAGAAATCGGGTGGACTCCGTATCGGCCAGCGCTTTTTCTACCAGCGATCGGAAAGACAGAATCATTTCGCCTGCACGGGCGTCTTGGCGTATCTCGTCATTGACCTGCGTGACAAGACGCTCGTTTTTTACAAAGCTCTCCCAGTCAAGTGGAACCACGAACAGCCCGCCCGAGGGGAAGCGCTCCGGTCCGCTTTTGGCATCGCTGAAACCTGTGCCCGAATCGAAATTGTCGGGATCAATCAGTCGCGTCAGCACACTCCTGTTGCTGAAATCTCCACACAAGAAGAAACCTTTTTGCGCAGCATCAAAATCCTCGATACGCTCAATGTCGCGATCAAATCTTGTGCAGATCTCGACCTCGTAATCGAGCAGTTCGTCTGCATCCGTTGAAACCGTTGTTACAGGTGGCGTGGCGACCCCGAATTTCGGAAAGTTGAAGACAGACTCCGAGCCTGTCTCCTCCTGATGCTCAGGGAAATTGGTGCCACTTGCCACGTGTCGCGCAGCCGTACCAGCGGCAGGCAAGAGATCACCAAAACTGCGCTGCACAACCGGGAACTGGTCATTGGCATCGGCCTGCGCAATATTGACAAGTGTTTCGATTCCAACGTCCGTCAGAACATCGAAGAAGTCGGTCTTTGTGGTTAGCCCTGCGGCGGTCAGATCAACTGCCGAAATCTGGTCCCCTTGCAGTTCGGTAACCAGCAATACATGGGGAGCTCCGTCTGGCGTGATCCGTTCAAGCGCAAGGGTCAAACCTTTTTGCGGTGAAAGGATACCAGTGGAAAGCGGCTGTGCTTCCCCGTCAAACGGGTTTGTACGTTCAGGGTCTTCAGGCTGCATTAGCCAGAAGCCAGCAGCAATCACAACGGCAGCGGTTGTGGCCAGTTTCAAATGTTTCATATCTATACCTATTGTGATTTTTTTACAAGAACGTCCGGCTTAGAGCCGCAACAGAAAGCCTGTGGAAATGCTGACCTTCAATTTTGCTTGCAAAGCGAATATAAAAAGTATGTGCCGGCGTCACTTTGGTTGTGGCTAAAGCTGGTTTAAAATACATATGCATAACCAAGGATCATGCTAGCTGCATGATCAACATCAATAATCGGGCTATCTTTTATTGAGTCATCAAAAACTGTAAAGTCCAACATCGCGACAAATCTGTGATGAGGTCCCGAAAACCAGGTACTTCTGATCCCCATCACAAGGTTAACGGCAGAATCAGCCTGATAAAATTGACGTGTTTGAGTCGCTTCAGTACTTTTTACACCATAATAATAGTTAACTAAGTCATCGCTAAGATATTCTGCACCGATATAAGGTGAGAGCTGGCCATTGTCAAAGTTAATGGGATAACTAAAGGAAATGTCCGCCTGATATCCTTCATGTTTGCCTAGTGTATCTGCGACGACTCCTATGCCAATTTTTCCAAAGCCGGTGTCATAACTGTATTCAACACCTAAGTCTAGAGTGCCATCTCGGTCATCCATGCCCGTCAAATATCGACTATCCGTTGCTTCATAGCCGTCCAGTCGATAATTCCCAGTCAAACCGAATGTATAATTATCATTGCCATATAACTCATAGCCAAATTTAGGACCCATTAGATAAAACTTACCGTAATTAATGATAAATATAGGTACAGCCATGCTATCACTATCCAGCTCAGTGTAACCTTCATCTTCAATGATAATACCTAGGCCAACACCCCAACTTAATTCAGGTTCAGCATATTTATCAGCTGCATATGCTTGTTGTGCGCCTATTAAAAAACCAACGGTAATGAGCGAGTTTATAATTTTCATATTAGTACCTTTTAATGTTGTAAAATCAGTTCCATAAAGTATCTGTAGCTTAATCAATCGAGTTGCCAATCAGACAACATGGTAAAGATTAACAGTTGAATCTTTCTTGAAACTTACGCATAGAAAATAAATCAGCAAAAAATAAAAATATATCTGAGTTTGTTGATCCCCCATATGTGACTATTGATAAGTCTACAATTATCACTGTGTCTTAAAAATAAATCCCCCGTCCCGATAGATAAATTTTATAAATTAAATATGAGGGGGAAATTCGAATTTGAAGTCGCTCTGCACTAACTTAGTGGTATCGTGGCGAAAAAGCAGCCTTTCATTTTACGAGATATATTCAATAACTTAGGTATTATGGATAAACAAAGAAAGGCATGGTAAAGGTTGGCTATCACGCCGACCTTTTGATGGTCTCAGGCAATCCATTGCTAGACATAACAACAATATATAATATTGAGAAAGTATGGAAATATGGTTGCGAAGTACAACGAATTAAGAAGACAATAATAAATAAATGATAAAAGTTAAGGTATCTGTTTTATAAATTCTTGATATGCCAATATGGCTTCTTCTTTTTTCATCGTTCTGCCATGATCAATATCCGGAATTATGGTTAATATTTTAACCTTACTTGAGCTGACATCATAAAGTGCTTGTGAAAACTTAACTGGCGTTGTTTCATCATTTTCGCCGACTAATAACAAGAGGGGTTTTTGATACTCTCTTATCTTATCGATGTTATTCAGCGACGCAAGCTCTGGGGATACTGTCACCGTAGAAAAAAGTTTTGTCCATAATGGGGTTGTTTGAGTAATGAGGTCGGTCACTGAACCTATAGCACCATCAAGTACTACACCATCAATATTACGTTCATTGATAAGTTCGCTCACTATTATTGAACCCATTGAAATACCATGAATAATAATAGGTAAATCCTGTTTGTTTAATTTATTAGCAAAATCAAAAACATTTAACGCATCTTTTTTAAAGTCATCAATTGATAAACTTTCTTTCTTAGTACTAGCTCCTACGCCTCTATAGTCAAACCAAGTAACATTGGCAGGAATTAACGCAAAGCGTTCAAGGATTTTTACAGAGGAACTGATTTTCATCCCACTACCACCAAATAAAACAATACTAACCTTTGCTTGTGGATGAATAAACGATATCCCATTAAGTATTACGCCATCAGCAGTATTTATCGATACTTTACTTAATTTTGCCATCGATAAATCTGTATCAAAACTTGATTGCATTTTTTCAACATCAAGTGAGACTACTTGCTTATCTTGATAAATGATTTTTTCTGGAGTAACGTTAATTGCACAACCATTAAGTAATAAACATAAACCAATGACTCTCATATTTCTTGTAGACATATTTTTCCTTTAATTTTATAAACTCAACTTTATGGGCTAATGTGAACTACATTAAACTTCCGCTTTATATTTTTCATATAGCACCTTATAGTGTTGTAAAAATCCATAATGTATCGGTAGCTTAATCAAGCGAGTTGCCTACCTGACAACATGACAACATGACAACATGACAACATGACAACATGACAACATGATAAAGTTTAACAGTTGAATCTTTCTTGAAACTTACGCATAGAAAATACATCAGCAAGAAATAAAAATGTAACAACATCATAATAATTGCCAATACCATAATACAAAGTGAACGCTTAAAAAAGCATAATCCGTATTCCACTATTTGACAAATTTTCTCATGAGGCTTGCAAACTAACTTTGCTTTTAACGTTTGATTGGCTTTTAGTGCGCACTCTACAAAGCCTTGCCACAAGCACTGGCGTAAATACCAACGTCAGTATGATGGAAAAGCCAACGCCACCGGCAAGTACTACTGCAAGTGGTGGCCAAAGTGTACCTTCACTAAACAATAACAAGGGGATAAGCCCGCCCACAGTGGCGAAGGTAGTCGATAAAATATGCCGACCTAGTTGCGGCGCTAGAAGAATGACGGAAAGTGCTACACTATTGTAGACGATGTTCTTCACAGTTCCTGAAGGGCCTATCCGATTCGTCAGTGGGTTTTAAGCCTTCCTATCCCTTTGGGATTGCTGTTGGCTCGATATCCAAGTGAATTGAGTAAAGTCATGGGTATCATTCACCGCGCCATATCTACGCACATTGTCAATCGAGCAGGCTTTACAACTAAACAAGCCAAGACAGGTGCTGTTACACTTATTTAACGCTTTGGTAGCGCGTTGAATCTAAATATCCACTTCCACATGCTGTTCTTAGAAGGTGCTATTAACGAAAATTCATGGGGTGGCACCACCTTCACTCGCATCAAAGCACCATGTCACAACGATATGGTCGAGCTCGTCCACACCATCAGCCATTATCGGCTTGCATTTTATGGCGGCCAAGCCTAAACAGATTATTTACAATGCCATGACACGCTAAAAATCGTTGTGCTTGGCCTTGGGATGTAAACCGCCGCATTTGCCGTTCTTGTTGTCTACTAGGCTGATGAGACAATTCACAGCGATTGTTTTCGTATTGTTGGGTTGAATAAGCAACGCTGGGCATAATTTCCCTTCTCGCAGCCCAATAACTGCGCAATTTGTCGATGACTATCTTTAATGGCCTTGCCTGCTGGCCCTTCAATAACTTTTTAAAGAACTTCATTGCGGCGTTTTGGTGCTCTTCCAAAATGTCCGTATTCATGTTTTTGTTAGCTTTCTTGGGCTCCATTCTAATAATGGTAACGACAAGAAATGATGATGATTGAACTGTCTTTAACGGCATAAACTAAACGATTTGTATCATCGATTCGACGCGACCAAAAACCAGTAAAATTTTCTTTTAAAGGCTCTGGTTTACCAATGCCATCAAAGGGTGAACGCCTAGCGTCTAGTATAAGTTTATTAATACGCTTGAGCGTTTTCTTATCTTGGGTTTGCCAATACAAATAATCTTTCCAGGATTCATCAGTCCATGGCAATAACCTTTTACTCATCAATCAACTCCCTTTGAATGTTCTCACCTGCTTTATATTGTGCGATAGATTTAGCTAAGTGAGCCGCATTTTGGGGTGATTTGAGTAAGTAAACGGTTTCCATCAAACTGTTATAATAATCAAGTGACATTACAACAGCATCCTCCGAATCTCTTCGTGTAATAATCGTAGTATCTGCGTCATTAACGACTGTGTCCAAAACAGCCTTTAAACCGTTTCGAGCATCTGTAAAAGATACAATTCTCATAAAGCTTCCTCATGTACAATATAGAAGACAAGTATATATTAAAACCACAAGGTTGTACAAGATAAGGTACAAGTCAAGGCTAACTGAAAGCTATCGCTGTATTGTTCTCAGGTTTAGCCCAGATGCTAAACATAAACCTGCACTAACAGGCCGTTGGATACCTTTAAATTAAAGCAAAATCAGCCCTTGTTGCATACAACAGGGTAGTGGTTTATTCTTTTCATACTTTATTTTTCTATTCTAATTCCAGTTTTGAGGTCCCGATCTTATGCAACGTTCTTCCATGCTTTTGTCCACGTCTTTATCTGCTTTGTTGTTTTGCTTCGCCGGCTTGTTTTTTCATGTCCATGCACATGCCCAGGACGCGTCGACTGCTGTTTCATGGGAGGCGCTTTGCGCTGTCTCGGTGTGTCGCGGCACCGGTCATGACGGCGTGTTTGCGGCGCGCTTCTCGCCGGACGGTCGGCAATTAGCCGTGGACGTACGAAGAAGCGACAAGAGCGGCCTGTATCTGGTCGACCGAGACGATGAGACTCGCTTCTGGACTCAAGGCCATTCAGCCGCATGGCTTGCCAACGGCAGTGGCATCGTGTTCGTGCATGACAACGACCTGTGGTCAATTGAGGTGGGCGCAAACAGCGCCAAGCGTCTAACCAATGATGAAGCTGATGTGCGTGCCCCGCGCCCATCCCCTAACGGTGATAAGGTTGTTTTCGCCAGTGGCCGTTCAGGACATCAAGATCTCTGGCTGGTGCCGGTCGACGGCAGTGCGCCGCCACAGCAGTTGACGAAAGGCGCGATGCCACAGGATGAAACGCGCTTCGCTCACAGCTGGTCTCCCGATGGGTCGACAGTTGCCTACTACTCAAACCGTACCGATACCTGGTCAAACGATCTGTGGTTAGTTGATGTCGAGGATCAGGAGGAAAAGCAGCTGACCAAGTCCTTTATGGGACTAGGCGACCCATCTTGGTCGCATGATGGATTGCGCATTGCTGCGTTCGGTGCGGCCAAATCGGCACATTGGTACACCGAAATGTCGGATCTGTTCATTATCGATACTAAAAATGGCACTGCCGAGGCGCTTTCTATGCAGATCACGGCGCGTGAGCCTGGCGCGCCAGCCTGGTCAGGAGACGGTAGCGAGCTGTTCTTTTCCAATCATAGCCGTGGCGAAGTTACATTGTGGCGGTTGCCGGCCGCCGGCGGTGTCGCAACCCGGATGAGCCAAGCCGGAGGTTTGATCCACGATTGGGACCAAAGTCCCCAAGGCGACGAATTCGCCCTAGTGCGCTCTACGCCGACTCGGGGCAAAGAAATCGACTTGCTGGCGACGCGTGGCGGTAGCTTGACCCAACTGACCCAATTTGCCAGCAACTGGTCGGGTTTGGTTGTGCCTGAAGAAATCAGTTATCGAAGCTGGGATGGCTTGTATATTCAGGCATTTATCTTCCGGCCACCAGGCTTCGATGTAGACAAGACATATCCTGTCGTAGTGCAAGTCCACGGCGGCGGAACTCACTCCTATTACAACGGGCTCAATCTAGTGGAGCAGCGTCTTGCCCAGCAGGGCTATGTAGTGTTTGCAGTGAACTATCGTGGAGGCTCGGGCTTTGGTCGCCGTTTTCAGGACCTATCAAAAAACGACTGGGCCAACGGTCAGGCACTTGATGCAGCGGCCGCCGCCGACTACATTCGTGCCCAGCCGTGGTCGAGCGGTAAGGTTGGTATTTACGGCTATAGCTATGGCGGTATCATCAGCCTGGCTGCCATCGCTCGGGCACCGGACGCTTTTGATGCAGCCGTACCCATGGCCGGGATCTACGACTTTGCTTCGTCCCATGAAAATGCCGAACGGCTGATCCAGCTGTGGGCCACTCAGGGCCATGGTGGTTCGCCACAGGAGCGCCCAGAAATTTATGCGATCAGCAATACCATCAGCCGCCTTAATGCTGTAAAAACACCTGTTCTTTTAATGCATGGTGAAAGCGACACGATCGCACCGTTTGAGCAGTATCAGCAAGCGGTGGCTGAACTTAAACGTCACGGCAAGGTGCTCGAAGCACATAGCTATGCCGGCGAGCCGCACCGATTTCGCGACCCTGCTAACCGGGTCGATATGTACCGTCGCCTAGAAGCCTGGATGGACCGCTGGCTCAAACAGCCGCCTCAGAAGTCATTGCAAGATGCTCCCTGAATTTCAGCACCCTGATATACTTTAGAAAGAGGAATTTTGCTATAAGACAAAGCACAAAGGATATGTTGTTAATGTGGCGTCGCAATAATCCGTAGCCAATTGCAGCTGTTTTGATGTTTTAACATCCGGATCGCACCATCTCCCCAGAGCCTCATCATGTAAAATACCCTGCAAACATCGCAACAGGAGACTAATATGGGCTTTTTGAATATTTTCGAAAAAGACAGTGACGGTAAGCAAAAGCGGATTGAGCACCGCGGTAAATATGCGCGTCTCAGTCGCACCGGTGGTGTATCGCTGCGTAAACAGGCGAAAATTGCGGGTGTTTCGGTTACTGCCAATACCATGCAAGGTGTGCGTGTTTCAAAACGTATCGCAAAAAATACACGCATTGCCATGCAAAATGGCCGTTTTGTTCTTCAAGGCCATTATGGCAGCGGTCCTGCACGTTTAAATATCTCTAAAACCGGGGCAACAGTATCATCGCGTAATGCATTGGGCGCCTTTAACTGGGTGAAACCCAATCGTTCCTCCGTCAAAATTGCCGGCATACAGTTACGCGGTAAGAATGCAGCGAGCATTCAAGTGGTCTATATGCTGTTTTCAGCGGGGTTCTACAGCATAAAGTTTTTAGGGCAGGCGCTTATCCAAGCGTTTGCATTAACGATGGCAATACCCTCTGGATTTAACGCCCTAAAACAGCGTGTTAATGGCGCACGATTTGCCCACCGTTTAATCAAAGCAAGGGTGTTATTGCAGCCTAGTATCAGTAATTGGCAATCAACAGAACTGCTGGCGGCAATCTTGTTAATTTTAGCAGGTTGGGGCCGAGGTATGCGGGCTGAAGATGCAGCGCATCATATTGCCCAGTATCTTCAGCAGCAGCCTGATAATCTGCTCTTGTTGCAAACCACCTTGCCTATTTTACATTCAAGCGCCCAACAGCTAGAGCAGTTACGAGCCGGCTATGAAGATAAAGCCTCCGGTGATCCACGTGTTATGATGGCGCTCTTAACACAGCAGTTAGCTGGTATCCTAAGCCCTGAAGATACAGCAGAAGCCCTACTAAGTGTCGACGAATTAGCTCTAGCGTTGGGCGCGCGCACTGTATTTCAAGACGAATTAGTGCAGATTTTTGCAGAGTTTGCTGGCTTGCAATTTACCTCGCTATCGGTCGATAAGCCTCAGCAAAAAGCAGCAAATCATCCCGCAGCCTACTTAGATAAATTTGCCAGCAAGCCCCATCTTGTCAATTTCAATACGGCGACTTTACAACAATTACAAACGCTCCCGCACATTGGAGTGGGTCGCGCAAAAGCAATTATTGCCCTGCGACCGATTAACAACATATTACAATTACAGGCAATAAATGGGATTGGGCCAGCGCGTTTAGCCGACATCGCTGAATATTGTGTTACGTTATAGTGAGAGCTTGTGGTATTCACATTGCTTGGTTATACATTGTGCGGTTTTACCGACTTACAACGCATATTCTTCACCAAAGATTAGCCGCTTTACACCCAAACTAATTTGTGACAGTCACAACAGTGCTAATTCGAGACTTTATATACTTCGCAAAGCCATTAAGGGTAAGAGCAGACTTTAGTTACTCAATAACCGAAAAAGGGTTTAAAAACTGGCGGCGCCAAAATAACTGACGATCAATTTCACTCAATTCTGCTTCATCGCAAACGACTTGCCAATTTTGTCCAATAACGGATATTTGGTGCTCAAATATCCCAAATGCCTCGCTTTTGCTTATTAAGAACTTGGGCGCAACCATTAAACAGGTTTTAAACTGACTCAAATTGTTATCACCAACAATACGCATAGCTTGCCCAGCTTCATTGCCTGTGCTCCCCTACGGACAGATATCATATGCTGGCGTCAAACTTAAATGTTTTCCATCCCAAAATGCAGCGTGATTGCGGGCATGGTCGTTGGTATTGCCACACAAAATATTGAACACCAGCCTTGAGAATAGCTCTCTAAGAGTATCTTTAGGTTTTGTAAACCGATGGCGAATAATTTCGGATAATGTTTCATAGCTAGCATAGCGCTGCCGTATCAGTGTCTTTGCCTTTTGAGCCTAGCTTTTTGTTAATGGAGCGCTTAATTTTCTCTCTAATCTGGCGGCACGAATAAGTCTAGAGAAGAGCGCAATGGCTTCTTCGGTATATCTAGAATAGGAACGATTCACAGATTTTGGCATGTTCACTCCAAAGGCTTGATTTATACATAAACCCATAGGAGGTCTATTGGTTTTTATATAAGCCATAATGTGAGAAAAGAACGAAAGATAGTCAAGGAAAATGGGTTAGTATACAACGCATATAGAAACGTTACGTTCTCATTATTAAACCAACGGCAGGTTTTGAGATAAGCTGACATTGACGTACCCAACATTGCTTCCATCACACGCACATTCGTTATTTAAAAGATTCTAGAGCACCTTGATAAAAACTCTAGTCATCGACAGAAACAAAGAATTTGCTAGCAGGCACTGTTGAGGTGCTTAGACTCCGTCATACTATTCGCCGGATATTCTCTGTAGAAATAAGTGGAAGCTAATGTGCGTGAAGAAGCTAATTTGGCCTATCTTTTCAGGTTAACGTTCACATACATAAACCGAAACACAATTTCATTCAACTAAAAACCTGTACTAAAAGACAGTTTGTCAGCTGTCATCTCAGCAAAATCATCACGTGTTGAATAGATCAGGAGACCCACTTATTTGGTGTTAATCTTTTTTCAGCGGTATTACTGGCTTTATAGTCATAAATCACACGACTAGCTCCAAGGATGGTGATACTGATTAAGCCCTAAAAACGTCTTTTATTTCGGTCTCGCACTAAAGCGGGTCACAAACGCTCTTTACAAATGCAGCTCAGGGTGGTTTGAACACACCGCCTAATCGGCGTGTTCGAGGGGCCCGCCCTCATCACAATTACAGCATGGCGTTTCCCATCCTACAAGCCCGCCTTCAGGGCACACCACCAATTACCTTGACCGGTCGTATTGCCTCATTTAATAAAATCCGTAAAACCTTGATAGAAAAACACTACTACTTTCCCAATATGAAATACAAAGCTCACCAGCGGCTGACGGCGAGCTTAGTATTCCAGTGTTTCGTAAGTACACCATTATGTATTGGCCGGATAATCCGCCAATAGTGGCAAATTTAGAAACGCGCATTCAAAAAAGAGACTATACGTCTATTTGATGTTATTATTTGTGTCTAATTAAAAGCTACGAATATCTTAAGAGTGTACACTGTGGTTGGAGAAACTCGAAATGACTAAACCCATCGTTATAGTCGGCGCAAGCCACGCTGCTGTTCAATTAGTTACTAGCCTCAGGCAACAGGGTTGGCAACACGGGATCACTATAGTAGGTCGCGAGAAACATTTTCCTTACCATCGGCCACCACTCTCAAAAACTATGTTAACAGACGGAAAATCCGTAGAGAGTATTCTACTTAGATCGAAACTATTTTATGAAAAAAATCATGTAGAGATGCTCCTCGGCCAATCTGTTGAGAATATTAATAAAAACGATAAATCAGTGACCTTATCGAGCGAGAAAGTTTTGAGCTATAGCAAATTAGTACTGTGCATCGGCTCAAACCCAGTTTATCTTAACTTGCCGGGTGAAACACTTAAAGGAATAGGCTATTTGCGCGATTTTGGTGATGTAGATAGACTCAGTAAGTTTGTTAAAAAGGGGAAGCGAGCAGTACTTGTAGGTGGTGGTTATATTGGCCTAGAGGCCGCTGCCGCGCTGAGATCTTTTGGCATGGAAGTTACAATTTTAGAGAGTATGGAGCGTATACTAAGGCGAGTGACCGAACCAGAGATATCAGCATTTTATACCAATGCTCATACTACTAGAGGTGTAAATATCGTTACCAATGCACAGGTATCGGCATTTAGTGGTGAGGAGCAGGTACAAGAGGTGATATGTAACGATGGTCAACGCTTCCCTGCAGATTTAGTCATTATTGGTGTAGGCGTTAGACCAAATGTTATGTTAGCTGAAAAAGTGGGCATTGAAGTAGATAACGGTATTGTTGTGAACGCACAAATGTTAACCAGTGATCCCGATATATATGCTATTGGCGACTGCGCATCATTTCCTAGCCCTTTTACTGAAGCGCGCATAAGACTAGAGTCAGTTCCAAATGCAAATGAACAGGCAAAATGTGCAGCAGCATCCTTATGCGGTAAGTTAAAAACGTATGACGCCGTACCTTGGTTTTGGTCTGATCAATTTAATATGAAACTTCAGATTGCTGGTTTAAGTCACGGTTATGATAATATAGTGCTACGCGGTGACACAATGTCGGAAAAATTCTCTGCGTGGTATTTTAAAGAGGACATTCTGCTCGCCGTTGACTGCATAAATTCGCCTGCAGACTTTATAACTGCAAAGAATTTATTAACAGCTAGAAAGAATCCTGATAAACACCTTATTGCTTTATCCGAAAAGGCTATTATTGTTTGAGATTAATATTAGAACGATCCAACTAACAGGTCACGTTATTACAATGTGCTAAGGTTTAGAAGTACTCATATCTGCATTTGAATTTCAATTAATATAATCTAGGCGATTTATTTACTGCGAATATTATTTGGTATTGATTAAGTGCAGTAGTTGTAAAATTAAATAATATTTAACACTGGATGAAAATGAGACAGTTAGATTTAGAACAAAGGCCCACTCGTCGGAATAGGGAGAAAAACACAAGAAAACCATTGATAGAGGAACGTCTGCTTGATGCAATGGAGAAGATGCTAGAAGAAGGTAACAGTTTAGGGCAGATTACAATCGATGATTTGGCTAGCCGCGCCGATATTGCTAGGTCTACTTTTTATACTCACTTCAAAGATAAAGGTGAATTGGTAGCTCGGTTGATGGGCGTGGTCACAAAGGATATCATTGACGGCGCGGGTTTGTGGTTTAAAAACTCAGAAAAAGCAAACCCAGAAGATTTGCATGAAGGAATAAAGGGCATTGTGTATGCATTTAAAAAGCATCAAGCTATCGTGGCAGCAATTCAGGATCTGGCTCCTCATGATGATAATGTAAGACGTTTATACGAAGAGATGATGACCACGCTATGTCATAAAAGTGAACTTGCTGTTCATGCGGTTCACCAACAAGGAAAGGCAAAAAAACAGGCGACGGCAGAGGTGGCAAAAATTTTGACTTGGATAAATACGCTTTACCTCACTAACTTCGTTTCAAAGTGTGAGAGCAAAGATCTGGATTCTCTTGCCGAGGCCTTAGGTCACATAACCGTAAGCGCTATATTCAATGGTAACTAATTGATAAAATGCCCACCTGCTTGATGCGCAGAGGGGCAGCTAGTTCAATAAGAAGCTGTGCCACCATCAACAGAAATTGGTGCGCCACTTACTCCTCCACCGAGTTCCGATGCAAGCATTACGGTTATTGCTGCTACTTCTTCTAGTTTTATAGGTCTTCCAATAGCGGCTTGCTTTGCATACGCATCAATAAGTTCATCGTAATCCATGCCTGCAGCTTCAGCTGCAGAACCAGCATTATCCCTGATTAGATCAGTGATAACTAAACCGGGGCAGACTGCGTTTACTGTAACTCCATACGGACCTCCTTCCTTCGACATACACTTAGTCAGGCCGATCACACCGTGTTTAGTCGCCGAATAATGTGAGAATCCGACCTTCCCTTGTTTTCCTTCAACGGAAGAGATATTTATAATACGTCCGTAATTTTGTTTTTCCATTACGCGCATCGCGGCGCGGGATGCTTTAAAAACAGATGTGAGGTTCAGCGCAATGATATTATCCCATGTTTCATCGTCCATTTGAGAAGCGGGCGCGAATCCCCACACACCTCCAGCGTTATTGACCAAGATGTCAAGTCTGCCTCCTTGCTTAACAGCACTATCGACCATTGCATTAATGCTCTTGCCGTCCGTGACATCGCAGGCAATAAAGTGACATTGCTTACCTAAATCTTGAGCCACCTGCTCGCCTACCTTTTCATCTCTACCACTAATGAAAACCTTAGCTCCCTCTGCTATAAAAGCCTCAGCAATGGCGCGTCCAATGCCGCGCGAACCACCAGTAACCAGGGCCACTCTATCTTTTAATAAATTTTTCATGTTTCACCTCTTTATTTCTTTTTTTGATGAGATAGCTTCAAGTAAGTTGTCTTTTATATGCCTTTTTAACAACTTCCCATTCGGCAATCTAGGTAACTCAGTTGTAAAAACAACTCTCTTTGGACACTTAAAATGCGCTATCTTTTCACGGCAAAATTCAATAATTTCGTTTGCTAATTGGGGGCTTTTGTTATAATAATCGTGTAACTGAATCACGGCGACTACTTCTTCGCCAAGCTCCTCATGTGGCACTCCTACTACTGCAACATCAAGTATTAGGTCGTAAGACATAAGCGTGTTTTCAACTTCAAGTGGGTAAATGTTGACACCACCGGAAATAATCATAAAGTTCTTTCTATCTTTCAAATATAGAAAGCCTTCTGCGTCTATATATCCAATATCGCCTAGAGTGCTCCATCCCTTCTCGTTATAAGCTTCTTGTGTTTTACGCTCGTCTCCCTTATATGAAAAAGGCGGTAAACCAGAAAAATATATTTGACCTGTCGTACCTGCTACTTCAGGAACACCATGCTCGTTGCAAATATGCAGTTCACCCAGCACTGCCTTACCAACTGACCCTGGATGTTCCAACCATTCCTCAGGGGTAATAGCAGTTAAGCCATTAGTTTCACTGCCGGCATAATATTCATGAATTATCATGCCCCACCAATCGATCATTTTATGCTTTATCTCCGGTGCACAGGGTGCGCCTGCATGTGCCACGATTCGCAGTGACGATTGGGAGTACCTTTGCTTTATCGTAGTGCTTAGGCTGAGCATGCGTACAAACATAGTTGGTACGAATTGAGTGACATCTACCTTGTAAGTGTCTATGAGCCTTAAGGCATTTTCAGCATCAAACTTTGGCATAACAACCACGCAACCACCATAACGAAGCACCGATAATGTCCAATTTAATGGTGCAGCATGATAAAGAGGTGCCGGACAAAGGTATACAGATTGACAATCAAATTTATAGTAATTGGATAAAAACTCTTCAATAGGCGCTGGCGTTCCAAATGGTCGGTCGTTCACCGGTCTTAATATGCCTTTGGGCTTACCAGTCGTCCCCGATGAATAAAATAAGACCTGTCCTTCAGATTGTTTAAACGCATACTCAACAGAAAATGTACTTTCGAACTTACGTTTTATAGCTCCCCAGACTTTTTCATCATCCACGTTTAAGATTGTTAGCGATAAATTTTTACAAACATCTTTGTACAAGTCAGAGGTAATCAGTAATGCAGCATCAGAGTCGGTGACGATATAAGTAATTTCTGCTTGTTTTAAATGACTATTGATCGGGACTAACTGCATCCCCATTCTGAGCAAAGTTAATGCGCAAACAATATATTCGTATCGGTTTTCCATTAACACAGCGACGGGTTTGGACGAATCCACTCCAAGGTGCTGCATATAATTTCCAAACGCGATACTGGCCTTGTTTAACTGCGCATAACTTAGTGCTACGTTATCATCAAAAATCACAGCAATTTTATCTGGCGAGTTTTCAGCCTTTTTTGAAAAATGTTTCATTGTTCAAACCACTACACATTATTGAATTTCATGGGCAATTTTTTGAGACCCTGTAAAAAATTGGACTGCACCCGTTTGGCCTTACCAGCAAGTTCAACGTGATTAAAGCGCTTGGTAAATTCTTCTAAAAAGACACGAATCTGCAGCTCACCCAGACGATTTCCAATACACATGTGCTGCCCCGTGCCGAACGTGAAGTGGCGATTATTTTTACGTTCTATATCAAATTCAAATGGACGCTCCCATATCTCCTCATCGCGATTAGCTGAAGGATACCACATCACTATTTTTGAACCTTTAGCAATTTTTACGCCGCGTATCTCAACGTCCTCAGTCGCAGTTCGTCGAAAATGCATCACAGGAGACACCCATCGTAAGATTTCTTTAACGGCACTTGGGATAAGCTCTGGGTTAGCAATTAACTTTGAAAGCTGGTCAGGATATTCAGCGAATGCTAACAGTCCGCCGGAAAGAGTATTTCGCGTAGTTTCATTTCCTCCAATAACCAACAGAATAAAATTACCAAGGAAGTCAGCTTGGCTTAACTTTGTGCCGTCATATGTTTTGGATATTAAGCTGATCATATCGGTACCATCGCCATCCTTACCCGCATCTAGCAACTGCAACGCAAATTTGACCAAATTCTCAATAACTTTACCCATATGCTCAGGCGATTGACGAAATTCTGGGTCACCCTCACCAACTAAGCAATTTGTCCAAGCGTAGAGTTCTGCTTCCATTTCTGGAGGGCACCCCAAAATCTCAACTAGCGTTTGTATGGGGATGGGCGCACTTAATGAACTGATGACATCAAACTGTTGACCAGGAACGACGGCATCTAACAATGCACTGATGCGCTCACGTATCCGTCCCTCCATTGACTTCATAGCTGCAGGTGTAAGACCGCGCATAGCCGATTGACGAACCCCGACATGCTCTGGTGGATCCAGCGATATCATAGGTCGACCGATTGTAGCGTTGTCCTCACCTGCTGCAACTAAACCTACTTTGTCTTCATCAAAAATTCGGTGTCCACCATTTTTTGTTGCAGAAGAAAATAGCTGAGGATTTCTTGAGACATACTCTATGTCCTTATATTTTGTTAATACCCAAAAACCTCTATCATTTTTTTCTTCACTCCAAACTACGGGATTTTCAGCTCTCAATTTAGTAAATAGATCATGGGGAAATCCTTCTTTAAAATAATCAGTCTCAGCGAGATAAATCGGACCAAAGGTCTCTAATGTTTGTGCCATTTTAGCAATCCTTAACAGTTAAATTGTCAAAAAAATAGGAACGTTACGCAATGTCATTTAAATTATTGTAAATAACTTGTAACAGGTTTTATAAGTATTACATTATTTTTCAAACACTGTATACACTTAAAATGGACAAAGTGTCTTTTTGTGAAAAATATAATTACACCCATTATTCTTTACCCACTTTAAGAATGAATTTTCTTATATTTTATCCCAAGCAGTCAGCACAGTTGACTTATGAATAAATCTGAGGTTCACCGATCTGTGAACGTTTAGTAAAGGAAAATATACTTTTTTGTATCCTCATCGACACCTTTGCTGTAGTCAGCCGGTGGGAAAGCAAAAATCAGATCTGTTGAAGAATATGTTAAAACGGTAAGCGGCAAAGCCTGCCTATTATGTAAGTAATGCCCGAGTTAAAAGCTGCTGTCGGAAGAAAACTTGTTCCTAAAGCAATGAATGGATCTAGGCATTAGTCGCGCGTAAAGGTAAAAGTGTGCGGCAGTTACGTTGCATATTTTCGACCTCGGGTTAATTGTGGTCAATCTGTCTTTCGTAAACTGGTCGGTGCAACGCCGGTCCAAGTTTTAGGTGCTGAACCGGCTGCTATACTGTGAATTAGGCTGTGCAACAGATTCAGAATGCGCCTAAATGCATGACTTGTTCAAAATGCCCAATAATTTCATCTTGCATTAAATTAGTAATATCCTGCTGTAAATTAATAAAGGACTCCACTGACAAACGTGTATTACGGATTTCGACAATTTTTGCGCGTATATTATTTTTATTCATTAATTACAGTTATTTAACGTTTTATTAACGATATTTTTAAGCAGTTCTGCTGCAAAATAGCTTTAAAAAGTGATGTATTTCATTGCAATCGCTCAAATGTTGATAACCAATATTGTAGTTTATTGCCTATTTATTTGTAGACAATCGCCATTGTATAGTAGGCCGCCAACGCTCTAAACTCAAAAAATGATGATGGCATTATCACTTGATTGTCAATCCCTTATGTAAATTTGCAAAGGACGATTTCTTACAATGAGTAATACCGCGTATCGACATAATGCAATTCGACCCCCCGGTCTAAAGGCAAAAAAGATGGAGCCCTTCATGAGGTCACGCCACTATCACTGGGTCAAGCTTATTGCGAGAGTTACAATTACGTCATTACTTCCGAAATACAGATTCTTACCAGATTTATTATACAAGTTGGAGATTGCAATACTGTTGTAATTTCAGTCAAAGACGGCTTTATCAATCGCAATAATACATTTGAGATTACCAACGTTTTTACTGATGTTATTACGTTGGGGCAGCCAATGGGTGCAGCAGCTGCAATGCTTTTCAGTGCGCTTCTCGATGAATTAGAGAAGCGAAGTTTAAAACGTGGATTAATTGCCCTTTGCCTTGATGGTGGTCAAGGAATAGCAACAATTATAATTTTAAACAATGTATACATTTAAAAGTAGACAAGGAGTCTTTTTTAGTATTATATTTACATGAGGTTAACAAAAGTTATACACGGTAGGCATGAGCAATCTCGATGCAGCCTTTATAAACATGTTGAATGAGCAGAAATATTGGGAGTAGTGTATGAGTTGGACAGATTTAGTTTTACCGAAGCAAGACTGGGCCACAAGAAGCGACATCAAGTCTTCATTAGTACCTTGTATAGATCCATGTACAGAGAAACCCTATGCTGACATCCCAATAGCAAATCATGCTGTAGTTGATGAAATAGTTTCAAAGGCCCACGCCAGATTTAGAAGCTCAGAGTGGCAAAATATACCGCCACTAGGCCGCGAGAAGCTCATGCATGCACTGGCAGATGCAATTGACAGAGACAGTGAACACTTAGCAAAGCTTGAGGCACTAGATACGGGAAGGCCAATAAGTGTTACAGAAACGGTCGATATCCCATTAGCATCCATGTGGCTAAGAACCTATGCCGGTTGGCCAACTAAAATGTATGGCAAGAGCGGAAGTTTGGCTGGTAGCGGGCCCGAATTTCTCGCGTACACGACACGCAGGCCAGTGGGCGTAGTCGTTGCTATTGTACCCTGGAATTTTCCCCTTATTCTTGCCATGTTTAAAATAGGACCAGCATTAGCGGCGGGTTGTACGATAGTTGTTAAACCCCCATTAGAAGCTCCTCATAGCCTTTTAAGACTGCAAGAGTTAGCAATTCAGGCTGGTATACCACAGGGTGTTATCAGCGTGGTAACCGGCGATGGCGAGACAACTGGTCAAGCTTTGATTCAGCACCCCCTAGTAAGGAAGATTGCGTTCACCGGCTCCACTCAAACAGGCCAGCATCTGCTTGCTCAATCAGTTCCAGATTTAAAACGCATTACATTAGAATTAGGGGGTAAATCACCCTCCATCATTATGCCAGATGCAAACTTAAACTTAGCAATTCCAAATGCTATCGCTGGTGCATTTTTCAATAGCGGACAAGTGTGCTACGCCGGAACGCGTCTTTATGTTCATCGCTCGCTTTATGACCAGGTAGTTGAAGGTATTCAAAGCGGTGCGAGCGGGATTAAATTTGGTATGAGTGACGACAGATCATCAGAAATGGGGCCGCTAATAAGCGCCCGACAATATCAATCCGTCTCTAACATGATTAATAATGCGAAAGTGTCAGGCGCTGACATTATTCATTGCGATACCCAAATACCAGACAGCGGCTACTTTTATAAACCTACGCTTATATGCAATGCGCACGAGCAGTCAGAAATTATGAAGCAAGAGGTATTTGGTCCTGCAGTTTCAGTAACGCCGTTTGATGACGATGAGCAAGCTCTACACATGGCCAACGACAGTCCGTTTGGTTTGGCTGCTTATGTTTGGACACAAAATTTGGCCAAAGCACATAGCGTGGCAAATGCGCTTGATGTTGGCACAGTCTTTGTAAACTGTGTGTTAAAAGCAGACCCAGCCTTTCCATTTGGTGGGACGAAAATGTCAGGGATCGGCAGAGAGTGTGGTTGGGAAGCACTTGACGCTTACACCGAGACAAAATCAATCATAATGGATATAAGTTCGGGGACATAGATATGAACATTATTGCAGCGGTTGCTAGAAAACCTTTCGAAGACTTCTCGTTGGAGGAGCTTAAATTAGACACATTGAAAGCCGATGAAGTGCTGGTGAAAATTGAAGGTGTCGGTATGTGCCATACAGATATTATTTCTCGCGACCAGAGTATTCCCGTTCCACTTCCTATGGTATTGGGCCACGAAGGAAGTGGGCGAATAATTGAAGTGGGTTCTAAAATTGACGACTTGCAAGTAGGTGACCATGTCGTACTAAGCTTTTTATCTTGTGGCTCATGCGGTAACTGCCTAGACAACATACCTAGTTATTGCCACCAGTTTCCTGAAGTTAACTTTGCTGGCACCCGCCGTGATGGTAGCCATACTATCGTAGATGAGGGTGAAAAAATCTACGGTAATTATTTTGGTCAATCATCTTTTGCCACGCACGCCCTTGCAAATCGACGCAATGTAATCAAAGTTGATAAGAACGCACCTTTGGCATGCCTTGGCCCCCTAGGCTGCGGTTTCCAAACAGGCGCAGGCAGTGTTTTGCGTTCAATGGCTTGTGAGCCAGATTCTAATATCGTTATTATCGGCGGGGGCTCAGTTGGGATGAGCGCAGTGATTGCTGCCAAAATTGCACGTTGCCGCAACATTATTCTGGTGGAACCAATGTCTGTGCGCAGGAAACTAGGACTGGAAATGGGCGCCACCCATGTAATAGACCCACATGCGGGCCCTGCTGCTGACCAAGTTCGCAGAATATTACCAGATGGTGCGCAGTATATTCTTGATAATACGGGTATACCGGCAGTGATTGAGGAAGCTATTACTTACCTTGCGGCACATGGATTTCTTGGTTTATTGGGTTCGGTTTCTCCCGAGGTTGACATAAAGTTGAACCTCACAGGAAGTATTCTCAAGGGGCATCGTGTGCAAGGAATATTAGAAGGGGACAGTGATCCTGAAACATTTATACCCGAACTTGTTCAATACATTATTGATGGTCAATTTCCTATCGAGAAACTAGTTTCTTTTTACCCAATGTCAGAAATTAATGCGGCAATCATCGACCAACACGAAGGCCGATGCTTAAAGGCTATATTGTTGCCTGGTTAACAATAGCGCCATCTTTTTAATAAGATTGAAATAAAGAACTGAGGTATTTATGAATAAAAAAAGAAATTATCTGTCCTTGGCAGTGCAAATAGCCATTCTTGGCGCAAGCACTCAAATGGTCTATGCGCAAGCGGATGAGTCGGCAGAAGTAGAAGCTTCTTCGGCTCCCGTAATTGAAGTTATAGAGGTGACCGCAACAAAGCGGCCTCAAAATCTTCAAGATGTTCCCATTACCGTAACAGCAATTTCAGGCTCTGAATTGAAGGCAAGAAATATAAGCGAAACATCCGATCTAATGGGCAGTGTGCCAAATTTACAGGTGACCTCGGCTTATTCAAAAACTCAACCCAACTTCAGTATTCGTGGAATAAGCGTAGCCAATGAATTTAGCGCATCAACGGCTTCTCCCGTGGGCGTTTATGTAGATGAAGTGTTCCAAACATTCCGCGCTGCGCATGGGCAACAGTTGTTCGATCTGGCACAAATAGAGGTATTGCGTGGCCCGCAAGGCACTTTGTTCGGTCGTAACACAACAGGTGGTGCTATTACCATAGCAACGGTGAAACCGAGTTTAGACGATGGAAATAAAGGTTTTATTACTGTGGGCGCAGGTAATTTTGGCTCACAGGCATTTACAGGCGCTTTTGAACACACGCTCATTCCTAGTGAACTGGGCTTTCGTATTGCAGCAACTAAACAAAAGATGGATGGCTATACATTTAACCCAGTTGATAATCAATATTATGGTGAGACTGACTCACAAGCATTGCGATTTTCTGTTAAGTGGGCTCCGAGTGAAGACTTGGAAATTGATTTTAAAGCTTATACGGCTGAAAATGATGGCTTAGGCGATTTGGCTTATGGAGTAGGCTATTTCCCGGGTCAAGCCAATGTTCTCGGCGCGCCAACGCGTAATTCCCTTTTACCGGATGGAAATGGCCGGCGATTAAACGAAGATGAAATAGAGTCTAATGAAGCAAACCGCTATGGCACTTCCTCAGACGGCATGTCGTTAACTGCATCTTACACGTGGGACGATTTTACATTAACCTCAATCACGGGTTTTGACAAAGCTGACTTTACCCTAAACCCCTACGATTGTGACGGGACAGTACTAGACCTTTGTGCAATCCGTTATTTCTCTGAAAGTGAAAGTTTTAATCAAGATCTTCGGCTAACGTATGTTACTGATAGACTCAGTGTTGTTGCTGGTGTTTATTTCGGTACAGAAGAAGTATTTACAGAAAATGAACCGGATTTCTTTGGACTGCTTGATGCGCAATTGCCCGCAGATCTCTTTAACCCAGTTGTCGGTGTTATTGACCCCTCCAATCCAGCACTAGGAGTTATCCCGTCCGATGGAAACTGCAGTCCGCTTAATTTAAATGCTAATGGCTTTTTAGATGCTAGAACGTTTTTCGAATTTGTCGGCTTAACATCGGGATGTGCGGCAGCAGGGGCACCACCTTTCACATCTATATTAGCTAATCAACAATTTACGATTGAACGACCATCTCAGGCTATTTACGGCGAAATCTCCTACGATGTAACAAATGAATTTAATGTAACGGTCGGTCTGCGATACACCCGAGACGACGTTGAATTTAACGATGCGCGCACCGTTTTGTTCGATGAAGCAGGAAACATTAGGGCGACTACGATACCGTATAGCTTCCCAGCTGATTTATCACTTGCAAGAATTTCACAAAGTGAGGAAAGTGATGAGTTTACAGGCCGTGTCATAACGTCCTACGATGTAAGTGACAGTTCAATGGCTTTCTTCAGCTATAGCCGCGGTTATCGGGCAGGAACATTTAATGGTTTAGCGTATCAGGATATTAATCAGGTCTTTTTTATTGAACCGGAAACCATCGATGCATATGAAGTCGGTTACAAATCACGCTGGTTAGAAAACCGTTTACAAATTAATGCTGCGGCATTTATGTACGACTACAACAATCAGCAAGTCGCAGAAATTGTTGGAACAACATCGTTCCTTCGCGCCGCAGATGGAGAGCTTAGTGGGCTAGAAATTGAACTAACAGCACTTCCTACTGATAGCATTAGAATTCGAAGCTCATTAGGCCTAATCGACAGTGAATACGATGAAGGTCAACGCTTTACGCCAAACGGTGTGTTAGTTGGTGGTAATAGTTTCCCAAATGCACCTGACGTTACCTTCAACTTTGGAGTTGACTGGAACATTATGGAAATTCGTGGTGGGTTTGTAGACTTAACATTAGATGCACAATATATGGGAGAGTATAATTTTGACCCATTTGGTAACTATGGCGGCAACTACCCTGGTGGTTCAGCAGACGCTGGTTCAGGCTTCTTGGCATCGCGAGAACTAGCAGAGGGTAATCCAGCTTACTGGCTGCTAAACAGCCGAGTCACCTACACGACTGAAAACTATTCCGTTGCGATATGGGCGAAAAACATAGCGGACGAATTTCATTATACTTATGGACTCAATTTGAACGCCTTCGGACAGGATTATCTGACCCGTGGTTTACCACGTACATTTGGCATCGAGTTCACTTACAATTTCGAATAATTCACCATAGTGAGGGTTTTCTAGAAATAGAAAGCCCTAAACTATTTGAGGGTAAAGCATGGCAAAAGTAACTTTTATACAGTTAAACGGCGACACAGTGATGGTTGACGCCGAATTCGGGCAATCCGTAATGGAGGTTGCAGTTAATGAGGGAATAGAAAATATTATAGGTGAGTGCGGAGGCACAATGAGCTGCGGTACTTGCCATTGTTACGTCGATAAGGATTGGCTCAACAAGCTTGACTCTCCAAGTGAGCTTGAGTTAGCAATTCTTGAAGGTTCGGTTGAACCCAATCAATTTAGCCGGTTAAGTTGTCAGATTCGAGTGAGTAACGCGCTGGATGGTTTAATTGTATCCGTACCTAGCGCTCAGTTTTAATAATTCGAAGCTTGATGAAGGTTAATAACTCGTTATTGCGACAAGGTCAGATTACCCGTTAAATTACCTTTTCAATCAACAATTCGTAAGCATCGATAGATATTGGAATATTATATGTATTCACACAGTGAAAAGTCTCAACAACTTTTGAGCAAATTATCGCAATTTATGTCTGAGCATATTTACCCGAACGAAATCAGATACGCGCAAGCACTGCACAATGCCCCAAGGCGCTTTGCTCCACTGCCGTTGATGGATGAACTAAAAGTAAAAGCAAAAAAAGCCGGATTATGGAATTTATTTATACCCGAAGAGCACGCGCAATACAGCGAACATGGGGGCTTATCTTTTGTTGATTACGCGCCGTTAGCTGAGGTCATGGGGAGGGTAATTTGGTCACCTGAAGTATTCAACTGCAACGCACCGGACACAGGTAACATGGAAGTATTGATGAACTATGCTACTCGTAAACAGCAAGATACCTGGCTAATACCGATGCTATCGGGTGATATTCGCTCATCATACGCCATGACAGAGCCTCAAGTGGCATCGAGTGATGCGACCAATATAGAACTCTCTATCAATACCGATGGCCAAGAATGGGTTTTAAATGGCCGCAAGTGGTTCATTACAGGTGCGATGTATGAGCGCACCAAGATTTTTATCGTAATGGGAAAGAGTGACCCTGATAATACTAATCGCCACAAACAACAAACTCAGGTATTAGTGCCCAAAAACACGCCAGGAATCACGTTAGTCCGACCACTTACTACCCTTGGTTATGACGATGCGCCCATAGGGCATGCAGAAATTGTTTTTGACAATGTTAGAGTGCCACTTGAAAACGTATTACTGGGTGAAGGACGTGGCTTTGAGATTGCACAAGGTCGTTTAGGACCCGGTCGAATGCATCACTGCATGCGGCTTATCGGCAGCGCCCAACGTGCCCTAGAATTAGCCTGCAAACGCGTTAGTACACGCGTGACTTTCGGTCGCCCTATTAGTAAGCACCAATCTATTCGTGAAAACATCTCGCGTTGTTTTTCTGAAGTTGAAATGGCTCGCCTACTGGTATTGAAAACATCTAATAAGATCGACGCTGAAGGTGTGTCTGCATCTGTAGATATGATTGCTGCTACTAAAACAACAGTGCCCTTACTTGTCCAAAATATTATTGACCGATGCATGCAAATGCATGGTGCGGGAGGACTTACAGAAGATTATTTTATGGCTGAAGCGTTTAATTATGCTCGATGGTGTCGATTAGCAGATGGGCCCGATGAAGTGCATCAAATGGCTTTGGGCAAAAGTATTATCGATCGCTATGCAGCCAAGTAAGGGGAGGCCTGATAATGTCTAACTCAGATTTGAATGTTACTGCCTTATCACAGTATCTAGGTCGACATCTTGATGGATTAGAGGGACCCATAGAGGCGAAAAAATTTGTTGGAGGACAGTCAAATCCAACCTATTTGCTGACTAGTCACAACAAACGGTATGTTTTGAGACGAAAACCTGCTGGAGACTTGCTCAAATCTGCTCATGCTGTGGACCGTGAATTTCGGGTCATAACAGCACTTGAAAACTCAGAGGTGCCGGTTGCCAAACCACTATTGCTATGCGAAGACGCAACCATTATTGGAAGTGTTTTCTATATCATGGAATATGTGGACGGAAGAGTTATGTGGGATCCAGCACTTCCTGATGTCGACTTTTCGCATCGTTGCGAAATTTATAGCGAAATGAACCGAGTGATGGCCTCACTGCATAAGATAAACATCGCAGAAGTAGGTTTAAGCGATTATGGGCGGCCAGGTAATTATTACGAGCGCCAAATAAACCGATGGATCCAGCAGTATCGCGCTAGCGAAACTGAAAAGATAGCAGACATGAATTGGTTGATTAAGTGGTTACCTAACAACACACCCTCCGAAGATGGTCGCGTTAGCTTAGTCCATGGCGATTTTCGCCTTGATAATATGCTTTTTCATCCTAAAAAAAGTCAAGTCCTAGCGCTAGTTGACTGGGAATTATCTACTCTAGGCCACCCTTTCGCCGATTTAGCCTATCAATGTATGCAATTACGTATGGCTAGCAATTCAGCACTACAGGGTTTAGATGGCATCGACCGCGAAGCGTTGGGTATTCCAAGCGAACAGGATTATGTTTCACAGTATTGCAAAAGAGTAGGTATTAATGGCATTACTGACTGGAATTTTTACCTCGCCTTCAGCGCATTTCGATTTGCGGCTATTTTGCAAGGCGTAAAAAAACGCGCATTAGATGGTAATGCCTCTAATGATAAAGCCTATAAAATGGGCGAAATGGTTGCACCGTTGGCGAAAATGGCCATTGGTTTGGTTAATTAACCATGAAAAAAGTTTGATCAAAAGGTAAAAGATATGAACATCATAGGAAAAACAGCAATTGTTACTGGCGGTGCTTCAGGGTTAGGCCGTGCGACCGCAGAACTTTATTTAAGTAAAGGTGCCAATGTTGCGATTTTTGACTTAAATGATGAAATCGGTAAAAAAATGCAGGAAGAGCATGGCGATAATATTGCGTACTTTTCGGTTGACGTTTCTGACGAATCACAAGTAAGCAAAGCCGTCGATGAGGTGGTCCTAAAGTTCGGGGCATTGCATATTATAAACAACTACGCTGGAATTGGGCCTGCTTGCAAAACCTTCGGAAAGAAAGGCCCTCACCCGCTAAATATTTATCAAAAAACCGTAGCGGTAAATCAAATAGGCACGTTTAATTTATGTCGACTTGGCGCTGAAAAGATGGCTATTAATGAATTATCCGATGGTGAGGAGTCTCGTGGTGTGATAATCAATACCGCTTCAGTTGCTGCCTTTGAAGGTCAAATTGGTCAAGTTGCATATGCGGCAACTAAGGGTGCGATTGTTGCAATGACTTTGCCTATGGCACGAGAACTCGCGCCTTATGCAATTAGGGTTGTCACTATTGCCCCCGGACTCATTCACACTCCCTTATTTGACGAAGTCCAAGAGGACTATTACAAATCTTTGGAAAATATGACAGTTTTTCCTAAAAGACTAGGTCATACGCATGAAATTGCAAAATTAGCATTACATATTGTTGACAATGAATACATCAATGGTGAGTGTATTCGAATAGACGCTGGTATTCGAATGCAACCGAAATAGTCCACAGAGGTGTCATTTTTTCCTATCATTATATGTGGTATCGCCATTTCGATAACGCACTAGTTAATCTAATCTTCTAAATAGTAAAGCAGCTTCAAATGAGGTAGTTGAATGAAAACTCGTATTACAGAAATGTTTGGCATTCGTTACCCAATTATTCAAGGAGGAATGATGTGGGTTGGTCGAGCTGAATTGGCCGCAGCGGTATCGAATGCAGGTGGTTTAGGCATACTAACGGCATTAACGCAAGCAACCCCTGAATTGTTGCGCCAAGAAATTAGGCGTTGTAGTGAAATGACCGACAAACCTTTTGGTGTAAATCTCACAATATTGCCTTCGATAAAACCCATTCCGTACGATGAATACTTGCAGGCGGCGGTTGAATGTGGTGTTAAGGTAATTGAAACCGCCGGCCGTAATCCAGAACGTTTTATACCATACCTTCGAGCTAACAACGTTAAAGTGATTCACAAGTGCACTTCTGTTCGTCATGCTGTGAAGGCTGAAAAGGTGGGCTGTGATGCTGTCAGTGTCGATGGCTTTGAATGTGCAGGGCATCCTGGTGAAGACGATGTGACTAATTTGGTGCTAATACCATGTGCAGCAGCCAAACTTTCTATACCCATTGTTGCGTCAGGTGGCATCGCTACTGGAAGCCAGATGGCAGCTGCAATGCTATTAGGGGCAGAGGGAATTAATATGGGTTCTCGTTTCGTGGCAACCAAAGAAGCACCTGTCCATCACAATATGAAGCAAGCGATGGTTGATGCAGACGAGCGGCAAACAACACTGATGTTTCGCTCGTTAAATAATACAGTACGTGTATTTAAAAATACTGTCTCCAAGGCAGTTGTAGAAATAGAGGCAAAGGCTGGCAATACAGATTTTAACGAATTGCAGCCGCTCGTTGCAGGTGTAAGAGGTCGCGAGCGATGCATTGAGGGTGGCGATGTGGATGACGGCATCTGGACTGTTGGTATGGTGATGGGATTAATCGATGATATACCTAGTTGTCAGGTCCTTATTGACCGAATGGTAGCAGAAGCTCACGATGCGATGAAGCAACGCCTCAGTTGGTTCTAAATTTGCGTGCTGAATAAAATCTTCTGCAATGAATAAAAATCTGAAGTTCAAAGGAGAATAAATGAAACAAGGCACTTCACACCTCATGTTTTCTAACCTTATCACCCAACGGGCTGCTGCCCAATCAGATGATATTGCCTTGTGGTTTGAAGGTGTTGAGCTGACTTATCACGCATTGGAACTCAAAAGTAATCAGGTCGCTCAAGCTATCATTAATCACGGTGTCAATAAGCAAGATAGAATCTCAATTTTAGACGCGAATTCTGTAAATTATTTACTTCTAATGCTCGGTATCGCAAAGTCTGGTGCTGTACAAGTCAGCATAAACACGCGCCTCGCCGGTCCTGAAATCGCCTACATATTAAATGATTCCAACAGTGTGATGTTGTTTGTTGGAATGGATTATTATCGATTGATAGAGTCGATTGAGTCAAGCCTTAGCGAGGGTCTTACCATTATCGCCTTAGATGGCGGCCATACTAAATGGATAAACTTCGAACAATGGTACATGTCGATGACTTTTGATAAACCAGATCTATGTGCTGACTTCGATGATGATGTGATACAACTTTACACTAGCGGCACCACCGGTTATCCAAAAGGGGTATGCCATACGCACAGAACCGTTGCGTTATCGGCAATTGCTGCAAGTGATACTGAACACGATACTAGCTGGGCAAACTATCGCGCTGATACGGTTAATTTAGTGTGTTTGCCTTTATTTCACGTTGCAGGTTTTAACTTAGTCAGACTGACACTTGCGGCGGGTGGAAAGGTCGTGCTAACCAAAACGGTCGATCCACAAGAAATTCTGACGCTTCTTCCAAAACATAAGGTTACGCATCTTTTTCTTGTACCAACTATTATTCACATGGTGGTCAATCATTCAATAGCATCAAACACTGATTTCTCGTCTCTTAAGTGCGTATCATACGGCGCTGCACCTATCGCTGAATCGGTGCTAGCTAGCGCGCAGAAGCGGTTCGGTGAAGATTGCCAATTCATGCATTTGTATGGCATGACCGAAAACTTAGCGGTTGCAACGGCACTACCAAATCGATTGCACAATGCTAAGTTAGGCAAGTTACGTTCGTGCGGAGTTCCTTATCCTGGCACGCAAATAAAAATAGTTGATGCGCAAGGTCAGAATGTCAATCCATTTGAAGTCGGTGAAATTTTAGTGAAGTGCGCTTGGAATATGCCACGCTATTGGCAGAATGCATTAGCAACTGAAGAAGCGCTTAAAAATAATTGGCTGCATACTGGAGATGCCGGCTATATTGATGAAGATGGATTTTTGTATATTCGTGACAGGCTGAAAGACATGATTATTTC
>NZ_BAET01000017.1 GCF_000252165.1 Glaciecola punicea ACAM 611 | reverse complement strand
ATAGTGAATACATAGCTATATGAAGCAAACGAGGGGAACTGAAACATCTAAGTACCCTTAGGAAGAGAAATCAAACGAGATTCCCCTAGTAGCGGCGAGCGAACGGGGAACAGCCGAATCAGCATGGCGTAGTGGAATGAGTTGGGAAGCTCAGCGATACCGGGTGATAGCCCCGTACACGAAGCGACATGTTGGTCATATTAAGTAGGTCGGGACACGTGTTATCCTGATTGAAGATGGGGGGACCATCCTCCAAGGCTAAATACTCCTAACTGACCGATAGTGAACTAGTACCGTGAGGGAAAGGCGAAAAGAACCCCTGTGAGGGGAGTGAAATAGAACCTGAAACCGTATACGTACAAGCAGTAGGAGCCTTACTCTCTTAGGAGAAATGTGGGGTGACTGCGTACCTTTTGTATAATGGGTCAGCGACTTATATTTAGTAGCAAGGTTAACCGAATAGGGGAGCCGTAGCGAAAGCGAGTGTTAACTGCGCGTTTAGTTGCTAGGTATAGACCCGAAACCCGGTGATCTAGCCATGGGCAGGTTGAAGGTTGAGTAACATCAACTGGAGGACCGAACTCACTGATGTTGAAAAATCAGGAGATGACTTGTGGCTGGGGGTGAAAGGCCAATCAAACCGGGAGATAGCTGGTTCTCCCCGAAATCTATTTAGGTAGAGCCTCGGACGAACACCATTGGGGGTAGAGCACTGTTAAGGCTAGGGGGTCATCCCGACTTACCAACCCTTTGCAAACTCCGAATACCGATGAGTGCTATCCGGGAGACACACGGCGGGTGCTAACGTCCGTCGTGAAGAGGGAAACAACCCAGACCGCCAGCTAAGGTCCCCAAATATTGCTAAGTGGGAAACGATGTGGGAAGGCTAAGACAGCTAGGAGGTTGGCTTAGAAGCAGCCATCCTTTAAAGAAAGCGTAATAGCTCACTAGTCGAGTCGGCCTGCGCGGAAGATGTAACGGGGCTAAGCAATATACCGAAGCTGCGGATTTGACTTTCGAGTCAAGTGGTAGGGGAGCGTTGTGTAAGTGGATGAAGGTGTGCCGGGAGGCATGCTGGACATATCACAAGTGCGAATGCTGACATGAGTAACGATAAGGGGAGTGAAAAACTCCCCCGCCGGAAGACCAAGGTTTCCTGTCCCATGCTAATCAGGGCAGGGTAAGTCGGCCCCTAAGGCGAGGCAGAAATGCGTAGTCGATGGGAAACAGATTAATATTTCTGTACTTATATAGTGAGTGAAGGAGAGACGGAGAAGGCTAGGCAAGCATGGCGTTGGTAGTCCATGTGAAAGTGCGTAGGTTGATGGTTTAGGCAAATCCGGACCATCCTCTTTAATGAGAAGACTAAGACACGAGACGAGACTCTACGGAGTCGAAGTTGTTGATGCCATACTTCCAGGAAAATCTTCTAAGCGTATTGCTATATGAACCGTACCCCAAACCGACACAGGTGGTCAGGTAGAGAATACTAAGGCGCTTGAGAGAACTCGGGTGAAGGAACTCGGCAAAATAGTACCGTAACTTCGGGAGAAGGTACGCCCTTACCTGTGACTAGACTTGCTCTAGAAGCGGGCGAGGGCCGCAGTGACCAGGAGGCTGGGACTGTTTATTAAAAACACAGCACTGTGCTAAATCGAGAGATGACGTATACGGTGTGACACCTGCCCGGTGCCGGAAGGTTAATTGATGGGGTTAGCGTAAGCGAAGCTCTTGATCGAAGCCCCGGTAAACGGCGGCCGTAACTATAACGGTCCTAAGGTAGCGAAATTCCTTGTCGGGTAAGTTCCGACCTGCACGAATGGTGTAACCATGGCCTCGCTGTCTCCACCCGAGACTCAGTGAAATTGAAATTGCAGTGAAGATGCTGTGTACCCGCACCTAGACGGAAAGACCCCGTGAACCTTTACTACAGCTTGGCACTGAACATTGACCCTACATGTGTAGGATAGGTGGGAGACTATGAAACGTTGTCGCTAGATGACGTGGAGTCAACCTTGAAATACCACCCTTGTACGTTTGATGTTCTAACGTTGTCCCGTAATCCGGGATGCGGACAGTGTCTGGTGGGTAGTTTGACTGGGGCGGTCTCCTCCCAAAGTGTAACGGAGGAGCACGAAGGTTGGCTAATCCTGGTCGGACATCAGGAGGTTAGTGCAATGGCATAAGCCAGCTTAACTGCGAGACAGACACGTCGAGCAGGTACGAAAGTAGGTCATAGTGATCCGGTGGTTCTGAATGGAAGGGCCATCGCTCAACGGATAAAAGGTACTCCGGGGATAACAGGCTGATACCGCCCAAGAGTTCATATCGACGGCGGTGTTTGGCACCTCGATGTCGGCTCATCACATCCTGGGGCTGAAGTCGGTCCCAAGGGTATGGCTGTTCGCCATTTAAAGTGGTACGCGAGCTGGGTTTAGAACGTCGTGAGACAGTTCGGTCCCTATCTGGTGTGGGCGTTGGATGATTGATGGGAGCTGCTCCTAGTACGAGAGGACCGGAGTGGACGAACCGCTGGTGTTCGGGTTGTGATGCCAATTGCATTGCCCGGTAGCTACGTTCGGAATCGATAACCGCTGAAAGCATCTAAGCGGGAAGCGAGCCCAAAGATGAGTCATCCCTAGCGATTAAATCGCTTTGAAGGGTTGTCGTAGACTACGACGTTGATAGGCAGGGTGTGGAAGCGTTGTAAGGCGTTAAGCTAACCTGTACTAATTGCCCGTAAGGCTTAACCATACAACACCTCATGAAATTTAGAGGATGGTATAAAGTGTGACAAGTAACACGCTAAGTAAACAGATTGAGTAGTGGATTCATCCTAAGTATAGAAAGCATATCAGCTGTTCCAAATTGTCCCTTTTTGTCTGGCGACAATAGCGATACGGTCCCACCTGATCCCATCTCGAACTCAGCAGTGAAACGTATTAGCGGCGATGGTAGTGTGGGGTTTCCCCATGTGAGAGTAGCACATCGCCAGACTCCTATTCGTCTTGAGAAAGACACAAAAAGCCCGTTGCTTGGTTGTAACGGGCTTTTTTGTGCCTG
>NZ_BAET01000018.1 GCF_000252165.1 Glaciecola punicea ACAM 611 | reverse complement strand
TTATTACCCACGTGTTGTCAGGCAACTTCGCTAACTCCTCAGTGGGGTCATCATTCGTGATGGCTTTAACGTTCGTTAACGCTAAGGTCGACTGGGCTACTGTGCTTGATTCGCCATTAAAGAAGTTTTCACGACTGTCTACCCAGCTTATTTGCATGGGCAACTGCGCTAGCATAGGCACTATAGATTGCGCGACATGACCTGCACCAAACACGGCTATATGCTGATGATGATTTACATGCACCTCATAAAGTACTTTTACCGCGCCGCCGCAGCATTGACCTAAGCGACTCGACAAGGGATAAGAAACTGTTTTTTGAGCCTGCTTGTTATTGGCCAGTAATTCACGGGCTGTTTGTACCGCTTCGTGCTCTAAATGGCCGCCGCCAATAGTGTCGAACTGTTCACCGGCGCTTACAACCATTTTACAACCCGCTTCGCGTGGGGTAGAGCCGGCGCTTAAAAGAACGGTAATAATGACATAGCCAAGCCCTTGCTGCTGGCAGACATTAATGGCTTCATACCATGTTCTAACGTGAACAGGTGCCTGCATCACTGCTGTGCCTCAAGGCTAGCAATAGCATTCATTACGCGCTCTGGGGTTGCCGGCGTTTCAAGCTGCGGGTCAAGCGTATAGTTTGTTAAGCTCGACAGTGCGTCTTTCATTGCGCACCACACTGAAATAGCCAGCATAAACGGAGGCTCACCCACCGCTTTTGAGTGGTAAATACTGTCTTCTTCATTTGGTCTGTCAAACAAATTAACGTTGAAAATGGCCGGCGTATCACCAATTGCAGGAATTTTATAGGTGGCTAAGTTATTGCTTATGAGCCTTCCTGCTTCATCCCAGACTAAATCTTCGGTGGTTAACCAGCCCATGCCTTGAATAAACGCGCCTTCAATTTGTCCAATATCGATGCCTCGGTTTAGGCTTTTACCAACGTCGTGCAATATGTCTACGCGGTCCACTTTGTGCTCTCCGGTAAGCGTGTCTACGCTTACCTCGGTTGCTGCTGCGCCATAGGCGAAATAGAAGAAAGGGCGACCTTTGCCTGTTTCGCGGTTGTAGTCTAGTTTGGGTGTTTTATAAAACCCGCTGGCGGATAAAGACACGCGCGCATAATAGGCCTGATGAATTAGGCTTTCCCAGCTAAGCTGATGTTCGCCGCAGTGCACCGCACTGTTAGAAAATGTGACTTGTTGATCCCGTAAACCCACTAATTGTGCATAAAATTCAGCCAAGCGCTGTTTAATAATAATACACGCATTTTGCACTGCTTTACCGTTTAGATCTGTGCCGCTTGATGCGGCAGTTGGCGAGGTGTTAGGCACTTTGTCAGTGCGCGTTGAGGTAATTTCAACCTCATTTAGGCTAACGCCAAATTCATTAGCCACGATTTGGCCCACTTTAGTGTGTAAACCTTGGCCCATTTCTGTGCCGCCATGATTCGCCTGTATACTGCCGTCGGTGTATACATGAACCAGTGCGCCCGCCTGATTCAAATGTTTTGCGGTAAAAGAGATGCCAAATTTTACGGGCGTTAGCGCTAGGCCTTTTTTGATGATAGGGCTATTTTTGTTAAAGGTAGTTATAGCAGCCCTGCGAGACCAATAATCGCTCGACTTTTCTAAGGTTTCGATAATAGCGGCGCTGAAGTCATGCTCTATCTGCATGCCGTAGGGGGTTGTTAGTCCGTTATGTTCACCGTATAAATTAAGCTTGCGCACGCTCAGTGGATCTTTGCCGATGGCCCTTGCTACTTTATCAATCATGGCTTCGGCCATTATCATGCCTTGGGGGCCGCCAAAACCCCGGTAAGCGGTATGCGACACTTGATGTGTTTTTAGGCGATGCCCGTCAATGTGGCAATGCTCTAAAAAATAGGTGTTATCAACGTGAAACATCGCTCTGTCTACTATGGCGTCTGACAAATCGGGCGAATGGCCGCAGTTCCCATTAACTTCTATTTTAGCGGCGCTAATTTTTCCGCTATCGTCAAAACCAACTTCAAAACTGTTTTCAAAGGGATGGCGCTTACCGGTCACTATCATGTCTTGGCGGCGGGGAAGGCGAAGCTTTACTGCGCAGTCTTTGCGGGCAGCAAAAAGCGCGGCTATGCAGGCCCATTGAGCTGCTTGGGTTTCTTTTCCGCCAAAGCCTCCGCCCATCCGGCGCATATCCACAACGACTTTATTGAGTTTGATGTTGAGTACTTCTGCCACCAGTTTTTGTACTTCACTAGGATGCTGGCTGGAAGAGTAAATAAACATGCGGTCTTCTTCTTCAGGTATTGCCATAGACACCTGACCTTCTATATATAAGTGTTCTTGGCCGCCAATGCTTAATGTGCCTTTTGCAGTATGTTGCGCGTTTTTAAGGCCTTGGGCTGCATCTCCCTGCGACATTTTCTGAGAAGGGCGCACAAAAGACTGCGCGGCTTTAGCAACTGCCACGCTTAAAATAGCAGGCGTTTCTTCAATCTCGATAATAGCTAGCGTAGCGGCTATCTTAGCTACTTCTACGTTATGCCCTAATACCGCAAAAATGGGTTGCCCATGAAACTTAATTTCGCCGTCGGCTAACACCGGGTCGCCTTTGAATACTGGGCCTATGTCGATATGGCCGGGTACGTCTTTTGACGTAATGACGTCTATAACGCCGGGGCTGGCCCACACTGCATCCAGGTTTATGTGTTTGATAATGCCGCTGGCAACGGCGCTGATGCCAACCGCTGCGTGTTTTAGATTGGCGGGCTCGGGGATATCGTCAACGTATCGCGCGCTTCCGCTGACTTGGCGCACCGCACTTTCATGCGGACTGGAACGCAAATTAGCGATCTTTGCTGTAGGCTTATCAGCGGTATCTGGATGGATTTTTTCTTTTAATTTACGCATGTTGAATAACCCGTGTTGCTATTACATTGTCTTGGGCATTGGTTTCAAGCCAGAAGCGATGCCACAAGTTCACCATCATCTTATTGCGATACTGCGCGCTGGCGCGTACGTCGCTTAAGGGCGTAAAGGCGCTGGCTAATATGTTTTGGCCTATGTCTACGCAGCTTTTATGATGCCAGCTTGTACCCACTAAGCTTGTTTCTAGCTTTTCACAAAATGCCGGTGTGGCTGCTACGCCACCAAACCCTGTGCTTAGTTGCGTTACTTTACCGTTTTCTACCGTAAGATTTAAGGCCATGCATACAGCTGAAATATCGTCTTCAAAGCGTTTGGATATCTTATAGGCCACTAGGTGCTGGTTAGCCGACAATAAAGGAATATTAATGCTGTGGATCCATTCATTTTTGGCCAGTTGAGTAGTGCGGTAACCGGTAAAAAAACCTCTTAGAGGAAGCGTGCGGGTGTTAATGCCATTGTCTACCACCACCGAAGCATGCAAAGATATAAGCACTGGAGCCATATCGCCTATTGGAGAAGCACCGGCGATGTTGCCCCCCAGTGTTGCTTGATTTCTGATGGGGATACTAGCGAAGCGCTCAATAATTTCATGAAGGCTAGGAAAGTGTTTTAAAAGAGCAGGTTCCATATCGCTAAGCGTACAGGCGGCGCCTATACTCAGTGTATTATTGTTGACTGAAATCTCTTGTAGAGTGCTCATGTAGGACAGGCTGATTAATTTTTCTAAGGGCTGTAATTCTTGGGTATGCAGCAGTGCTAAATCGGTACTGCCGGCTACCAGCATCGCCTTTGGAAAATGCTGGATGCATGCGGCTAACTGCTGACGTGTTTTGGGTAGGTATAAATTGTCGCTAGCGGGCGCGTCGCTATTATTATTTTGCTGGTCGTTTTCTTTATTAATGTGTTGACCATTTTTGCTCATGTTCATTGTGGCGCTAGTAAAGCCTGCGTCGTTATCTCGAATCTCGTTTAGCTGCGCTATTATACGCTTACTCTGCGCTGTATCTTGGCTAGGTTTTTGTTCCCGACATACCGCAAGTGTGGCTTCGATAATAGGCTTGTAGCCAGTACAGCGGCATAAATTCCCCGACAGTGCGGTGATCACGCCTGCTCTATTTACGGCTTCTTGTTGCTGATACAAAGCGAATATCGACATAACAAACCCGGGTGTACAAAAGCCGCACTGCGTTGCATTTGCCGTTACCATTGCCTGCTGTACTGGATGCAAGGTGTTGTTTTGTCTTAAATGTTCAACGGTAATTACTTGCTTTCCATGAAGCGCAGATAAAAAAGTAACGCAGCTGTTAATTGCCTTATAAGACAAGGCTGCGGATTTGTCTGCTGAGACTTCAGCTATTTGGGATTCAGTTGTTCGAGCCACATTCGTTTCTTGCAAACCAGAGGCTTTTTGGAAACCAACAGCTTCTTGCAAACAGGCAATGCCTTGAGCTTCAGCGGCATCAAAAGGCACTAAAGTAGGTTGTGCAATGACAACGGTACAAGCCCCGCAGTCACCTGAAGCACAACCTTCTTTAGTGCCTGTTAGGCGGCGATTCTCTCTTAAATAGTTAAGTAAAGTGAGATCTGCTCGTTCATTTTCGATGCTTACTTTTTGGTCATTTAAGAGAAACTGTATCATTGTCTTTAGGAGCCTCAAGGAATTCTCAAATTTTAGTATAGCGCTATTATCTTATAAAAAGTAGACCGTTTGGTCAGTTTTCTATAATCTCCATAGCATCGCAGTCTATTTAAAAAGACGTGGGTAGTGCTCACTTCTCGGGTAAACAATAAGTCACTTATGGGCCGAGCTATCGCTAAAACGTTTTGGAGTGTTTCCTATTACAACAAAAAAGAAGTCAAACCCCACCACATCGATAGGGCTTAAACGGCGAACGCTTATCATTTCTGCGGCATTAAAGGCTTTTGCGGAGCATGGCTATAGCGGCGCATCGATACAAAAAATTGCAGATAGCGCAAACTTATCAAAAACTAATGTGCTGTATTACTTTAGATCTAAAAAGTTGCTTTACAGTGAGGTAATGAGCTCTATTTTAAGTATATGGGATTCGAGCTTTGACAGGGTTACCGTAAACGACTGCCCTGCCCAAGCTTTGGCTAATTACATTGCTGAAAAAATGGAAAACTCGCGCACAATGCCCTTGTCTTCAAAGGTATTCGCGATTGAAATAATAAACGGTGGGCCAAATTTAGATACCTCTTTTAAGCACACTCATAAGCTGTGGGTGCAAGACCGCATTACGCTTATAGAAGATTGGATGACCGCGGGTAAAATGGACAATATTAACCCTGAATACTTATTGCATCACATATGGGCAAGTACTCAATATTATGCTGACTTTTCATATCAAATAGAAAATGTGCACGGGGCACACATGTCACAGCAAGAATTTACACATGCAACAAACACGGTGATTAAATTGATTCTGAAAGGCTGTGGATTAATAGTCCCTGAGCACTACCTTAGCTAAGCGATTCGGTCTAGCTAGTTCTTCATGCTAACATTGCTAGGGTTCGAGATTTTTATAAACGCAAGAGCCTATTTTACTAAAGAAAATTAATGAACAAACAGGGACAAAAAAATGCAAGCAGACTTCTGGCACCGAAGATGGCAACAAAATGAAATAGGCTTTCATGAGGCCGACGGAAATCATTTACTTAAAGCACATATTGATGCACTAACACTAGCAGATGGTGCGCGCGTGTTTGTGCCTTTATGTGGCAAAACCCGCGATATTGCTTGGCTTTTATCTAAGGGCTATAGCGTGGTGGGCATAGAACTGAACGAATCTGCGGTGTTACAACTGTTTGGCGATCTCAATTTAGCTGCGAAACCATCATCAAACCTTAATAAAGACACTGGTTTACAGTATTTTCACAACACGTTCTCAAATGGACTTACGCTCGACATTTATCAAGGTGATTTCTTTGCCTTTCACGCTAAGGTGTTAGGCGATATAGATGCAGTGTATGACCGCGGCGCCTTAGTTGCCTTGCCTGCTCAAATGAGAAGACAGTATTGCGCCCACCTCTTAAATCTGACGCAAAGCGCCAAACAGTTGTTAGTATGTTATCAGTATAAAGATGGCTTAATACAAGGACCTCCTCACAGTGTTAGCCACGAAGAAATAAATTCACACTATCGGCATACTATGCACATACAAGAGTTATATACGGGTCGTGTTGAAGGCGGATTTAGAGAAAAGTCAGAGGTTTTTGAAAGTGTTTATTTACTGTGTTCTCATAAAAATTAAAAAACAATTCAACTTTATTCCAACTGTCTATTTCGTTTCTAGTCAACAAGGTCTATTATGTTTGACTGTTTATTCAATCAAAGTTAAATATGTCCACTCTCGTCCGTCAATTAATCGCCTTCGATATCATTAAGCAAGAGCTTGAAGAAGTAAGCTTACTCAACGACGAGTTAGACAAAGACAGTATAGAACAAGCCCACCTGCAGTTACTTAAACATTGCTCTGCGGCCAATCAAGCTATTATAGACAGCACCTTGGGTATAAGTGAATACGATTTTGCTAAAATAGTGAGTCAGGTTGAACTTGAATCACCTGTTTCAACTAAACAATTGCTCACTGTGCATAATAAATTATTGAGCTGGGCAATTAGTTTTTTTGTTGCAAAAGAAAGGGCCAATAGTATTACTTCTATCGACTTCTCCGAACAAGCTGAAATAAGGCTCGACCTGTGGCAAACCAAAGCAGCGAAAGCTAAAAATCACATCAAAACACTTGCTAGTGCGCTAGGCAAGGGCGAATATATAGAGTTTATTAGACAATATCGCTTAAACAAAACTGAACTAATGTGGCCATTGGGAAAGTAACACCCTTACAAAGCTAAGCAATAGAAAAGCGTAAATCGACTTTTATTTGTTTTGATTTTTAGTACCAATCTTTAATCTTCTTGCAAAGCGAAACTCTCTCGCTAATTCTTAATTTCGTTGTACTAATGTCACTCATGCAGTAGTCTAAGCGTAAGCCCCCGGGGTCTTATCCGTAATACCTCACTTAGCAATTTGTACCTACTCTTTTAAAAGGAAGTATCCTATGGAGCTACTGTTTGATTATATTCTAACGGTTGAAGTTGCCATTATCATTTTAGTGCTGGTTTTTTTGAAAAACAGTATTAAGTTTGTCCCCCAAAACCGTGCTTTCATTATCGAACGCTTTGGTAAATTCCAGTCAACTAAAGAAGCTGGTCTTAATTTTATTTTGCCGTTTATCGACAAAGTGTCGGCCAATCGCTCTTTAAAAGAGCAGGCAGTTAATATACCCGAACAAAGTGCGATTACTCGTGACAATATATCGCTCATGGTCGACGGTGTCTTGTATTTCAGAGTACTTGACCCCTACAAAGCGACTTATGGTGTTGAAGATTATATATTTGCTGTTACTCAGTTAGCGCAAACCACTATGCGTTCAGAGTTAGGTAAAATGGAGCTTGATAAAACATTTGAAGAAAGAGATATCTTAAATATCAATATCGTAAGTGCAATTAATGCTGCTGCTGTGCCTTGGGGAATACAAGTGATGCGCTACGAAATAAAAGACATTATTCCACCGCCGTCAATTATGGAAGCAATGGAAGCGCAAATGAAAGCTGAGCGGGTCAAGCGTGCGCAAATACTTGAGTCGGAAGGCGACAGACAGGCCGCTATTAACCGTGCAGAGGGCCAAAAAGCATCTGTTGTGTTAGCCGCAGAAGGAGATAAAGCAGAGCAAATATTGCGCGCGCAGGGTGAAGCTGAAGCAATTATAGCGGTGGCTAACGCACAGGCAGAAGCGATTAATAAAATAGGGGTAGAAGCTAACACGGAGTCAGGACAAAAAGCGATCCAATTAGATCTTGCCACTAAAGCGATAGCAGCAAAGCAAGCTATTGCAAAAGAATCATCTGTGGTGTTGTTGCCCGACGGCGGCACCGAAGCGGCCGCTATGGTTGCTCAGGCCACAAGTATTATTCATGCCTTAAGCAAAAATAAAGGAATGTAAAATGGAGTGGTTTGCCAACAATTTTATCCAAGCGATTTTTATTATTGGTGTGGTATTGCTTATTTTCGAGGTAGCAGTGCTAGGGTTTAGCACCTTCTTTTTATTCTTTGCAGGCTTAGCCGCAATAGTAAGCTCTATTCTGATGTGGGTAGGCATTATACCCGATACATTTTTATACGGTATTGCGTCAATAGCAGTTTTTACCTTTATCTTTGCACTGTCGCTTTGGAAGCCAATGGTGAGAATGCAGAAGACGGTGGATAAAACACGTGCCAGCAGTGACCTTATCGGATACACCTTTGTGTTACCTGAAGATATAGTGGCAATAGCAGCTATTAATGATAAGCCTTTATATCAATTTTCAGGTGTACATTGGCGACTTCAAAGTGAAGTAGATGTGTCCAAAGGCAGTCTTGTAGAAGTATCGCAAACTGATGTTGGAGTGCTGTGGGTTAAGCCCAAGCAAAAACAAGTTTAAAGCAGCCTCTACTAGTATTTTTATAAGGTAAGTTTTACTTGTCAATGCTGCGCTATTTCTATAATATACGCGCCCTTGCAGCTACCAACCAAACTCCTTGTCTTTATGATAGCTAGCTGCACTATCCGAGGCTACAACCGTAGGGAGCAGTAATGCGTCATTACGAAATAGTATTTATGGTTCACCCAGATCAGAGTGAACAGGTACCTGGTATGATCGAAAAATACAAAGGTATTCTACAAACTGACGGCGGCACTATCCACCGTTTAGAAGACTGGGGTCGCCGTCAATTGGCATATCCAATTGAAAAGCTTCACAAAGCACACTATGTTCTTATCAACGTTGAGGCTACGGCTGCAGCAGTTGAAGAGTTAGAAACTGCTTTTCGTTTCAACGACATCATTCTTCGTAACTTAGTTATGCGCACAAAAGGTGCGGATTCTGAACAGTCACCAATGGCGAAAGAAGAGCGTCGTGACGAACGTAAAGAAAGACCAGCTCGCAGCGAAGCACCGGCTCAGCCAGCCGCATCAACTGAAGCTGCTCCAGAAGCGGGCGCAACTAATGAGAAGGGAGAGGAATAATGGCGAGATTTTTTAGACGTCGTAAATTCTGTCGTTTTTCTGCAGAAGGCATAGTCCAGATTGATTATAAAGATATTGCTTTGTTGAAAAACTACATCACTGAGAGCGGCAAGATTGTACCTAGCCGTATTACCGGAACTAGTGCGAAGTACCAGCGTCAGTTGTCAACAGCTATTAAGCGTGCGCGCTTTTTATCTTTGCTTCCTTACACTGATTCACACAAGTAATTATTGGCCATTTAAAGAGGTAGCAAATGAATATCATTCTACTAGACAAAATCGCCAACTTAGGTGGTTTAGGTGACAAAGTCACAGTAAAGTCAGGTTATGCTCGTAACTTCTTATTCCCACAGGGAAAAGCAGTGCCAGCAACTACAGCTAACGTAGAGAAATTTGAAACACGTCGTGCTGAGCTAGAATCTGCAAACGCAGAGAAATTAGCTAAAGCACAAGCACGCGCAGACAAATTAAATGCATTGGAAAACTTAACAATTGCTGCTCCAGCTGGCGATGAAGGTAAGCTTTTCGGTTCTGTTGGTACTCGCGACATTGCTCAGGCAATTACTGACGCTGGCATTGAAGTCGCTAAAGCAGAAGTTAAGTTACCTGAAGGTACTTTACGTGAATTAGGTGAGTTTAACATCGACATTCAAGTGCATTCTGAAGTAATGGCTAATGTAAAGTTAGTCATTATTGCAGAAGCTTAATGTAAGATTATTTTGAACTTACTAAAACACGCTTGTTGGCGACAACTAGCGTGTTTTTTTTGTCAATTTTTGGCATCCCAGTAGGAAGCAACGTATCCATCAGCGAACCCACCGATAGCGCACCAACATTCGAGGCCGGTGTTAACGGCCTTTATGAACTTAGACTTTTGTTAACGACGGTAAGGGCCAACTGCAAGTACAGCAGTGTTAGTAAATAACACTTTGCCTACTCTTAGCTTTACACGTCCTCTTGTTGGCACATGTATAGTGCAGTTGATTGTAAATAACGGCATACAAAATAGTCTTTCTTTTTTGATCGGGCTTTTTTTAACTTCTACAAAAAAGTATCACGATTTTTAGCTACTAGTCATAAAAGGGAGAACGACTTTCTGTCAGGTTTCTTAGTTTGATAGGGCGCTGCAGCATTTGACCACCGTCTCGACCAATTGGTATCCAAGGAATGTTGCCACGGCCCTTAGCGGGTGCAAACGAAAACAGGTCAAAGGGAATAGACAGGTAGAACCCTTTGGTAAAACTACCTTCCCCATAGTCTTGGGCCGATACGTCTGTGAATGCGGCATAGGCGCCTACAATAATGCCGCTGTCAAAGCGTTTTGCAAAATCGATGTTTACACCTTTGTCTTTAGCTAAAAACTGTCCCGCGCTCACCGTAAGCTGAATGTCGGGTAAAAACTTAGGTTGCCAATACATAGTTACATGGCCCGTCATTGCCTGGTAATCAAAAAAAGCGGTCTCGCTGTCAAAGTCACGCTGTTTTACGAAGTTTACATCTATACCAAATGCCACTTGGCCGTTTACTGGGCTGTATAAAAGCTCACCTCCGACTCCGCCAAACATGGTTTCTAAATAACCGCCGTAGGCTTGGGCATAAACATTAGGTGCAATTCTGTCAAACCAGTGTAAATAGGCATTTTCCATGCTTACTTTACTTCGGGTTACATATTCCCTTACAAAGGTGCGCACTCTTGGCAGCGGCGATTCTTGACCATCAACTTTGAAATTAAATTTGTCAAAATTTTCAATCAAAGTGACCTTTAGGCCTGTGCGAACCGAGAAGTTGCTTTCAAAAAGGTAGCCAGTATTGATATAAGCACCGCCCTGATACAAATAGAAGTCTTCTGGGTTACCAAATGTTTGGATCCAGAATGCTTCTGAACTTAGTAAAAATCCCGAAAGTTTGTTAGGGTCAAAATTTTCTACCATGTTGTTGGACGGGTCAATGCGCTCGTAAGTTTTTGCTATCGCTGTTTCAAGGCGCGAGTAAGAAGCGGCTATCTTAAAGTCTTTAGCGTTAATTTTAGTCGCCACAATGGGAGTACTCGCGGCGGTTTCAACAATGTTATAGGTAGTGATAGATTCAGGAAGTTCCGATGCCAAAATTCGTCCAACGCGCTGCGTCGCCTCATCATGATCCCTATAGCCTAGTTGCACGCCGTAAAACGTCATTTCGTCGTTGTACTGATGAGTCGCATTGATTAAGAAACTGCCTTGGTTGACTAAATCAGCGTATAAGCGCTCTCTGTTTAAATCTTCTAAACTTTGTGCTGGGGTGAAGTCGACAAGAGAACGCGGTGGGTTGTCAAACTTGGCTTGCGTGATTGTGTGCATGTTAAAGCTGTAAGATACCCCAAAACCAAGGGTATTGCCGCGCTGATAGTTGAGGCTAAAATCCCAGTTTTCATACTGATAAACGGCGCCTACATTCCATTGGCTATCTTGTTTGAGCTGGCCTGCTCTATCGTTTATGTAGTCGTTGCCATCGTATTCGAGCGTAAGCTGCAGACCATTGATAGGTGTTTGATATTCAATGCCGCCAAAAATTGATGTAGGTCCTTTGAAAAATGCGCCAAACTCTACTTGTCCGCCAGAACCTGAAAAGCTAGAGGGGCGATCGCAAAAGGATTCTGTTAGCTCACACAGAGGATTACTAGTGTTGCCGCTGGCGCCAAGATAGCCGGTGCCAATACCAATATGAAAATCGAGCTGCCCAAATCGTTTGCTGATATTAACGAATTCGCTAGCAAAGAAACCCGTACCTCCAATGTCTGTAAAGCCAATGGATAAATCGGGCAAGTAGTAGCTTTCTTGCAAAAGTCTAAATTTTACATCAATGCCCTTGTCCTTTAAGGTTTGATCACCACTGAAGCCTTCAAACCGACTGTAACGTCGTGTACGCACATCCGTATAGCGTACGGTTGATTCCATCCATGGGAAAAGCTGCAGACTGGCTGACCAGAAACGATACTCACCAATATCATTGTAATTAACACTAAAGTCGCCTTCTTTTGCCATTCGAGCAGTGGGTGTTTGTAAAAGTCCTGTGCCACCTCTGACCATTTGTGTGGGCTTTCCATTGCTGTCTACACCAAGGCTAGATGTTTGAGACGCGTATGTACTTGTCGTATGTAGACTTGATGCCAACACAAGCGAGACAAAAATACGAGTAGCTTTCATTGTATTGTTATCCTATTGACTGCTAACTCTGCCATTTTGCTATTAATTATGCGGTGCTGAGGCGAAAACAGACTTTCGCGTAATGGAATATATATCATTGCGCCTGGCATGAGTAAGGTACACTGAGTGTTCCAATAGGCTATGGGCTTCTTTGTGATTTGGCCTTGAGCAGAGATGACATAAATATGGCTTTTATCCGCCAAGTCAGAATAAGCGACTTCAGCGCTAAATGCTTCAATGCAGGTGTCGTTTTTGTAGGGTAAATTTACGTCTTTTTCGAGCGCACCAAACACGTATACACTAGAAGCACGTTTAGATAAAAATATTCGGTACTGGCCATTTTCTACGAGAGGATTATGTTCTGCGGAAACGCGCGCTAAGTCAAAATCAATCGTTAAGGGCACAAAATCGGCAATATCCCACATTATTATTTGGTCAGACATGTCATTGTAAACTAAGCCATGCTTTCCATCATTTTGTTTTTGTTGAAACAGTATTTCAATAATTTCGCTACGCAGTGCTTGAGATTTACCTGTATTTGTTCTGAATAATTTGCTTTGCGGCCAGTACCAATCATCTGCTAGGGCCATTGGCGCTAAAATTTCAGCTAAACGTGGATTAGCGCTGTAGGAATATGCGGTGTTGTTTACGCTTATTTCTACCTTGGCATGTGCTGAAAATGAGAAATGACTATAGATTAATGCCAATATGAAGCTTAAACGAACCACCATACTATTTCTCCAGTAGTCGTAATGCGCGACTAATATACGTTATTTCTATTGCGTTGCTGTGTGGTGACATTTTCTGCGACGACTTAAGTAGTTGCCCTGAGGATTGATCTAACCAGAAGGTATTTATCCACGTGTGCTTGCCATGCTTCTGGCTATTATAGTGAACGGTTTCAAGATATTTCTTGGTCATTAACTGCGCATCTTCTATGTCAACTAACTGGTTGATGAAAACAGAAGTACTCGATGATACGTTTACGCCATACTCACCATGTTGCGTGTCAATGACTCTGTCCCACTGCAAGTCTTTGTCGTAGAAAGAGGGAAGTGCTAAAGGGTCGAGTGAGAGGTTACTAACATATAAAAGGTTTTTGTCTAGGTTAAGCGTACGCACTAAACGGCCGTTTTCAGTGATGAACATTACACCGTCTCTAGACACCCATTTATACTGCCCATTTTCTATAAAAGCTAAGGCCATTGTCACTTGAGAACGATCGCCATTTTTTACATAGATAAGATCGGCTGCAGATTGCCTTATTTCTTCAGTGGAAAGATTAACGGCAGTGTTGCTTTCAAAGTACATTTCGACATTTCGAATATACGCTTGTTGTGTAGTGGAGCAAGCGGTGACAAATAGAATTGAAATGACAACTATTAAAGATACCTTGAGCGGGTTCATGATCTCTCGCAGGGTTTACGTCCAATAAAAAAGCCGCTAGAAAGCGGCTTTCAGGGTATGTGGCAAATTAATTTGTTGGTGCGTAAGTAAATGTTACTGGCACTGTTACCGCTACTGTGCCGGTGTTAGTGCCGGTACCTGTTCCCGTTACGGTAGTCGTTACAGTGTTGCCAATACATACGCCGTCAACTAAAGCATCGTCACCGTTACACGTTGGTGGGGTTGGCGCAGGTGGCGTCGTTGGGTCAACTATGCGCGCTGGCGCTGATGCATTACCGTTAGAAATTATGGCTGCTGCAACGGTAAGCGCTGTTGCCGCTGCCGCAATAGCTTCTTCTTTTAAACTACCGTCGGCCGAACGAAATGCGCTTTCTTCCCCAGTCCGTTCTTGCGCCTGTAAACTAACAGAAGCAATAGATGCTGCAAGTGCAAAACAAATCAAACTCTTTTTCATAAATTCACCTTAAAAAAATATACTTGCTGTGAAGAGTACTTTACTAGGAAGTTCATTTCAAGATATAAATTCAATATCTGCTGTGTTATTACAATATTCTTTTACGATTATTGCTCAGACCCTAACAGGGTTAAATAAACGTCAATGATACGCTAGTATATCGGCTGCGAGATCCGCAAACATTACGTAAATTTTCGTCAAGTTATCGAATGTTTTGACCATAACCTTAGCAATATAACAAAGACATGGAACACGGTGCATACTGCATGGGTAAATTTTATAGACTCAATCAATTGTTAATAACTAATTATAAATATTAAAAATGACCTAATTCGCGTCACTATATTAGTATAGACACATGAACCCATAAGCACATGTATATTCTTATCTACCGTTATGCGATGCTTATCAAACGTACAGTTTTGCGTTTTACAAAACTGTACGACAACTATCACTTTAAAAAGGTCTTACAATGAAAGAAGCCGTAATTGTTTCAACTGCCCGCACGCCGATTGGTCGCGCTTTTAAAGGTGCTTTTAATAACACCAAGTCGCCTACTATGACCGCGCATGCTATTAAACATGCTGTCGCTCGCTCTGGCGTTGACGCTGCGCAAATTGATGATGTAATTATAGGCTCTGTGCTAAACGCTGGTAGTGCAGGCGGTAATATTGCGCGTTTAGCAAGTTTGGCGGCTGGTTTACCTTACAGTGCGTCAGGTCAAACAATTGACCGGCAGTGTTCATCGGGTGTTATGGCAATAGCCACCGCAGCTAAACAAATCATGGTTGATGGCATGAAAGTAATTGTGGCAGGAGGCCAAGAGAATATTTCAGAAGTACAGCAAAAGTACTTTGAATGGGCCAGCAAATGCACCGATGAAAATGTGCTTAAGCACGCACCAAATGCGTATATGCCTATGCTACTTACCGCTGAGCACGTGGCCAAGAAATATAAAATCTCACGTGATGCACAAGATGAATATGGTTTACAGTCGCAGTTACGCACAGCTGCGGCGCAAGAGGCAGGAAGGTTTGACCAAGAAATTGTGCCCATGTCTACCACTAAGAGTGTTTTCAACAAAGAAACGAAAGAACTTACTTTTGAAGAAGTAACCTTAAGTACAGATGAAGGCAATCGTCCGTCCACTACTTTAGAGGGTCTGCAAAGCTTAAAGTCTGTCATTGAAGGCGGTTGTATTACCGGCGGAAACGCTAGTCAGTTGTCTGACGGTGCATCAGCATGCGTCGTGATGGATAGAGCATTAGCCGAGCAGCGTAATCTAGATATTTTAGGTACTTACCGAGGCATGATGGTGGCTGGTAATAAGCCCGAAGAAATGGGTATTGGGCCTATTTATGCGGTGCCTAAACTGTTAAAAGTACATGGCTTGAGTATCAATGATATTGGTTTGTGGGAGTTAAACGAAGCTTTTGCCTGCCAAGCACTTTACTGCCGTGACAAATTAGGCATTGACCCTGAAATTTACAATGTTAACGGTGGCGCTATTTCAATAGGTCATCCTTATGGAATGACAGGCGCACGCACAGTAGGGCACGCATTAATTGAAGGCAAACGTCGTGGTGTAAAATATGTTGTTGTCACAATGTGTGTTGGCGGCGGTATGGGCGCGGCCGGTTTGTTCGAAATAAATAATTAATAGCGGTTAATTTTCGATTGAACAGCTTACTTTGGCAAATGGTGACGAAAAAATACTGCTAACCAGTAAAAAAATGTTCGAAGGAGTAGACGGCAGCAAGTACCGCATGTCGGTGTTTCGTGATGTGACTGAAAAAGAGATTTTAATACACGATTTAAAGCGTCCAAATGAAGATCTTGCGGAAATGTTAAAGCGCATTAAAAATGCCGGTAGTTGCTCAAGGAATAGAAACTTAAGCGCATTTGGACATGTGTAAATCGTTGAAAATTGACCATGGACAGGGATTCTTTATAGGCCGTCTTGCAGCAGCTGAAAGTTTCGATGATTACTTGAGTTGAGTTGTGGTGATTTGTATACTCGCATTAAAATCAAAAGGCTAATTTTTCTGCGTATACTATTAGGTAGCTTTGTATTGGCGGGCGCATTTTTTTTGCTGTTATCTTTGTATATTGATGGTGTATAAAACACTCCTTGGACGAGCATGAAGCAGACGGCAAAACACTACTGGCATGGATTGAAGAGCAAGGTTTGAGTAGCCATCCTGTAGGCTCGCCTGCAAACAAATATTCAACATACGATAGGCATTTCATAGTGCTTTATCTCGTAATTTATATCGTGTAATTTCGCCAGTGCGAATGCCTATTTCAAGTAAAACTGCCATACAAAGGTATGCTATCTTATCCAATTCTGACGAGACAAACCGTTTCGCTTAGCGCATAATAACCAACTGTTTTTAAACTTTAAGGATTTTTGTGGCCCAGGCACCCAATCAACCGTCTTTTTCTGCGACTAAGAACAAATCGCAAGACGACGATATCGCAAGACTCAATACGCCCCCGCACTCTTTAGAGGCAGAACAGGCTGTATTAGGCAGTATTATTCAGTCGATAGACGCATGGGATAAAGTCGCAGAAGTACTCATACAAGAAGATTTTTATAATCGCTCTCATCGCGTTATCTTTACGGCCATTACGCGTCTAATTTCTAAGAGCAGTGCAGCCGACCCAATAACCTTGAAAGCTGAGCTAGAACTACACAATGAACTTGACGATGTAGGTGGTTTTAGTTACCTAGTTAATTTAGCCAGAAACACGCCTAGTTCTTCAAACATAACCGCCTATGCAAACATAGTGCGAGAGCGCGCGGTGGTGCGTGAACTTATAGGCGCGGCTAACGACATTGCCGATGTTAGTTTCAACCCACAAGGCCGTGACAGTAGAGAGCTGCTCGATTTAGCTGAAACCAAAGTGTTCGAAATAGCAGAAAAGCGCACAGCGGCTAACGAAGGTCCTATAAGTGTGTCTACCGCTTTGCAAAAAACGGTTGGGCGAATTGAAGAGTTAGCTAAGTTAAAGAAAGCGGTGACGGGTGTATCAACCGGATACACTGACCTTGATAAAAAAACCAGTGGCTTACAGCCCTCTGATTTGATTATTGTTGCTGCACGTCCCTCAATGGGTAAAACAACGTTTGCCATGAACTTAGTTGAAAATGCTTTACTGCTGGAAGATAAGCCAGTGCTGGTGTTCAGCCTTGAGATGCCGTCTGAACAAATTATGATGAGAATGCTTGCCTCTTTGAGCCGAGTTGATCAAACCTCAATACGCACAGCGCGCTTAAACGACGACGACTGGGGTAAAATTCAATCAAGTATGGTGATGCTAAAAGAAAGAGATAATCTTTATATAGATGACTCATCAGGACTAACGCCCATGGAAGTGCGCACGCGAGCGCGTAAATTAGCGCGGGATAAAGGCGGTATCTCTATGATAATGATTGATTATTTACAGTTAATGCGTGTGCCTACTTTGTCAGAAAATAGAACCTTGGAAATTGCAGAAATATCAAGATCGTTAAAAGCCTTGGCAAAAGAGTTGAAGTGTCCCGTTGTTGCGTTATCGCAGCTTAATCGTGGCTTGGAGCAAAGGGCTGACAAACGACCCATTAACTCAGACCTGCGAGAGTCGGGTGCAATTGAGCAGGACGCCGATCTTATTATGTTTATATACAGAGATGAGGTGTATAACGAAAATAGCGACATTAAAGGAGTTGCTGAAATTATTATTGGTAAACAAAGAAACGGCCCTATTGGTACCACACGATTAACGTTTCAGGGTCAGTTTTCTCGTTTTGATAATTATACGGGTGCAGCTTACGGTGAAGACTAACTTACGATTTTGTCAGTGAACGTAGCACACAACTATGACCATAAAAAAAGCCCCGAAGAATTAGCATCTTTGGGGCTTTGTTATTTGGGGCTAGTGCTTTACTAGCCTTTTTGTTTCTTAGAGATTAACGTTAGTATCGACCAAGGTGCTAACTTTAACTTCTATGCGACGGTTAAGACGGCTTGCTTCAGCTGTATTAGCGGTGCTCTTAAGTCTTGTCTCGCCGTAACCAACTGTTTGTAAACGAGTACCATCTACACCGTATTCTTCAATCAGAAGGGTACGTACTACATTGGCGCGCTTTTCAGATAGCATCTGGTTGTAGTCAGTTTCACCTACCGCTGAGCTATGGCCTTCAATAACCGCTTCGGTAGTGGGGTGCTGCTCCATGAAAGCAGCGAACTCTTGAATGCGAGCCGAATCAGGATTTGCCACTACGCTGCTGTTATTAGCAAACAACATATTAAGCGCCACTGATACTTCTCTTTTTTCCATGAGGCTACAGCCGTCAGCGCCCACTTTGTCGTTTGCAGGTGTGTTTAAGCACTTATCAACGTTGTCAAGAATACCGTCGTTGTCTGCATCGCCAACTACACAGCCGCGTGCGTTAACTACCGAGCCGGCAAGTGTCATAGGGCATTCATCTTGTGCGTTTAATACGCCATCGTTGTCCATATCGATGGCACAGCCTGTCGCATCAACCTGCGTACCTGCTAACGTTCCTGGGCAACGGTCTATGCCATCGCTCACGCCGTCGCCGTCGCTATCAGGGCTGTATACGCTGGTGTTAACACCAAAAACGTAGGCTAAACCTACTTTTGCGCTATATTCTCTGTAGCTTTCACCGAAGTCGTGATAGGCAGCAAGCTCAGTTACTAAACGAATATTATCAGTTAATTCCCAATGCTTACCAACACCGGCAGCGGCCATGCGGAAGTTGTCACTGTTAAGCGATTGCTCGCGCATACCGCCGAAGAAATATGCAACATCATTTTCTAAGAAATACATGGCGTCAACGCCTAGTAAAGTGCCGTCTTCGTCTCTTGCTAATGGATCATTTTTGTCGTTGTCGATTAACAAACGACCTAATTCAAATCTTATTGCCCATGAAGGATCAAAACGAAATCCACCTTCAAGGCCAAAGCCTCTGCCGTCATTAAGTCCGCCAACAGGTTCGATCTTTTCAATGTCAGCACCATAATACTGCGCGAATCCGCCTACCCAGCTTTCATAGGGAGGGGCTTCTTGTGCTTGAACTGAAGTAGTCAATGCCGCAGCTAAGGCCGCAGCCACACAGATTGTAAGTTTTTTCATTATCAAATTTCCTTTTCCTGTATTCGAAGTTGTTCTTGTACACAGCATTTGTGGTGCAATGTAAGTAAGTATTAATAGCGCCGACGTTTTATACTAGGTATCTACACAAAATTTTAAGTAAGCGCTGCCAAAATTGCTAATAGTGTGCGAATATTTTTGGGACCTCTCGCTTTGATGTGCATAATATAGATGTCTATTGATAAAACAAGCGCTGATATACCAAAGTAGCAAATAATTTTTCTAATTCTTGTTATATTGCTACGTCGTCTGGTTTACGATTTCTATGAGTAATTTCATCTGAAATTAGCCTTGTCCTTTATTTACTTGCTAAAAATATAAATGAAAGATTAGCTATCTCTGTTGTTAACTTGGCACTTTTGACAAATGCCATGAGCTTCTATGGTTTGACTAATTATTTGAAAGTTATTTTGTCTGGCTTGTAGCTCTAGTGTTTCTTCTACCCCTTCAGAGCTGATTTCTTGAACGTCGCCGCAGGCGTCACAAATTAAAAACTGCACGGGGTGTGAACAGCCGAAATGATGACATGCCTTAAAGGTGTTAGTCGACTCAACTTTATGCACAAGGCCCAGTTCCAAAAAGAAGTCTAACGCTCTGTATACGGTAGGTGGCTTAGCAGAATCTTCAATTAGTTTTAGTTTGTCGAGCAGGTCGTATGCGCCTATCGAGGAATCTTCTTGTAGCAGTATTTCGTAAATCCGAGCACGAAGTGGCGTAAAGCGAGCGCCTTTTTCTTCACAAAAAGTTCGAGCCTTGATAAACAAAAGTTGTTTACTCTTATTAAGGGCTACGCTCACGATTTTTTCATACTTTTGGCACGCCTCTTGTTTACAATAGCCCAAATTACCTTAGCGCAATTTGTCTCAATTCAATGTATGTTAATAGGATCTTTGAATGATAGCATCTTAAGTCTACAGGATTCCTATTTCATGATCACCTATTAATAAGCCTAAGTATATCATTCAAGGGATTGTGAACAAGTCGTTATATACGTAAAGTGTTATAGTTGTAAAATAAAAAATGTTAAATCTAAATTATTTATGCACAAGGTCAGTGTCCATTGAAAAGTAAATCCCGCCTATTTTTTGTATTTATCAATCACAAGATCCTATTAAAGCGCTCAGTGGCCAAGATTAATAGTGGCATTAGCAATGAGCAATCTTTAGCCGATTTAGTCGGTTTACCTGCGGCATTGGCTCATTATCAAGAACAGCAGCAGTCCCTAGTAATGAGCAGTGAACACGGTGAGCATTGGTTAGTTGACATTCACCATATAGAATTTGTAGAAGGGGAATATCGTTTACATACATTAAGAGAGTTGTTGGGTTTTTTATCACGCGAACATTTTCAATATATTGCGCAAGCATGGCAATATGCATTGTTTTTACGTACACACCGATATTGTGGGCGCTGCGGTGAAGAGCTACGAAAGGTTACATGGGAAATGGCGATGCACTGCGATAAGTGCAAACATAGGGTCTATCCACGTGTATCTCCGTGTATTATTGTGGCTATTCATAATGGTTCGCAAATTTTATTAGCGCAAGGCGTAAGGCAATCAGGCGGGGGGTATTATTCAACCTTAGCCGGGTTTGTGGAAAGTGCAGAATCGTTAGAGCAGGCCGTGCACCGAGAGGTTATGGAAGAGGTAAGCGTGCGCGTAAAAAATATTGAATACTTCGACAGCCAGCCGTGGCCATTTCCTCACTCATTAATGGTGGGGTATATTGCTGAATATGACGGCGGTGATATAAAGGTAGACGGTAAAGAAATTCACGATGCACAGTGGTTTGATATTGACAATATGCCCAACACGCCACCTAAAGTTTCCATTGCAGGACACTTGATAGAAGAAACGCTGCGACGAATAAAGAAAAATCAAAAAAAATAGCGTATACTTTCGCGCAAAATTAATAGTCAGACATTCCTTATATTAGTTAGACAGAGATTGCAGCTACCTTATGACGACATTGAAAAACGATAGATACATCCGCGCATTACTCAAACAACCTGTAGATGCCACGCCCGTATGGATGATGCGCCAAGCAGGTAGATACTTACCAGAGTATAAGGCTGTTCGCAAAGAAGCCGGTGATTTTATGGCAGTGTGTACTAATCCTGAATTGGCATGTGAAGTTACATTACAGCCACTTCGCCGATTCAAGCTAGATGCCGCGATCCTTTTTTCTGATATTCTGACTATACCAGATGCAATGGGTTTAGGTTTGTACTTTGAAGCCGGCGAAGGTCCGAAGTTTAAGCACCCAATAAAGAGTCTGGCGGATGTTAAAAAACTGCCCAATCCTGATCCTGAAATAGAGCTCAAATACGTGATGGACGCGGTACGCACAATACGTAAGAACCTCAAAGGTAGTGTGCCGCTAATTGGGTTTTCTGGCAGCCCTTGGACGCTAGCTACATATATGATTGAAGGTGGTTCAAGCAAAGCGTTTACCAAAATCAAGAAAATGGCCTTTGCTGAGCCGCAAACATTGCACTTATTACTCGACAAAGTTGCTGATTCTGTCATTACATATTTAAATGCACAAATAGCGGCTGGTGCCCAGTCGGTCATGATATTTGATACATGGGGTGGGGTGTTGAGCCCTCGAGACTATAAATTGTTTTCACTGCAATATATGGAAAAGATCGTGGCTGGCCTTACGCGCGAGTACGAAGGCAATAAAGTGCCTGTTACATTATTTACGAAAAACGGTGGCATGTGGCTCGAGTCTATTGCGGCAACAGGTTGCGATGCACTTGGGCTAGACTGGACTATTGATATTGCTGATGCTAAAGCACGAGTAGGTGACAAAGTTGCGCTGCAGGGTAATATGGACCCATCGGTTCTGTATGCAAGTAAAGAGAGGATAGAACAAGAAGTGCAAGATATTCTGGCCGGTTTTGGCGCGGGAGAAGGACATGTGTTTAATTTAGGGCACGGCATTCATTTAGATGTCCCGCCTGAAAATGCCGGTTATTTTGTTGACGCGGTGCATAAGTATAGTAAGCAGTATCATAAATAAAGACTCCATTTATAGGCGGTGAGTTGTGCCTTTGTAAAATAAAATTGTACGCCTAAGTATATTTTGCATAAAGTAATGGGCACAATTTCCGATAAAGAACCCGCCGCAAAAGAACTTGAGGTGACTTATGATAATCGTTTTGAGCTAGGAACTATTTACTTTTTTACGTTAACTGTATATTATATGCAGGAGCGAATGGTTAATCGTAATACCTGCTGTTTTACGTGTGTGTCTTTTGCAAAGCCAGCAACCATGTAAGAGTGAAATGACAATTATGAAACCTTATGCAAATATAAGCGAGTTAATTGAAACCTTAGAGTTGGAAATAGCATCTTTGAGTGATACAATAAAAATCTTGAATAAAGAACCGCAAAGCGTTAACGAACAAATCATCTTTAAGTATATCGATACTCGCAGTACAGGTAAAACAAAAGATTACGTTAGGGGCTTAGATATTAAATCTGAGCGTGGCACTTTATTTTCGTCCGGCGATGTAAGCAAGCTTATTAAAGACGGAGCAGATGATATTTCATCTGAATTGCTAGGAATAGCGAAAAAAGTCGTCAATATAAGAAAAAATAGCGGTAATTAACGTTAATTCGTATTATAGTAAGACGTAACAATTCAAAGCTCTACCGCTATTGTGGGTGAGCAAGATTAAAGTTCTGATTATGTGATGGTGATAGCAAATCAGAATTATATTTTTCACCAAATATAAAGAGAGTGTTATGAGTAAAGGTACAGTTAAGTGGTTCAATGCAGATAAAGGTTTTGGCTTTATTACTCCTGAAGACGGTAGCAAAGATTTGTTTGTTCACCATTCAGAAATACAAGCTGGTGGCGGTTACGCTACATTGAACGACGGCCAAGCGGTAGAGTTCGAAGTTGGCCAAGGACAAAAAGGTCCATGTGCAAATAAAGTTGTTGCTATCTAAGTAATAATGCATATTTGGGTAGCGGGAGGTTTTACCTCCAGCTACCACATTTCAAAGATGCTTTCCTCAAGCAAATAACATTCATATTTTCCTGAAAAATTCCCCAGCTGCTTACTCTAAAAAAATTCTTCCTTTCTAAAAAGCTAGTATCATTTCTAAATTTTACTGAGAATAAGTGCGAACTTAGCGTTTAAATTGCTTTTATATAGCTACAATTCGGTAGGAGATTGTTTCCCCCTATATTTGGAGCATATACTTGTTTGATAATAAGCACGTATTAATCACAGGTGCAACTGGTTCCTACGAAAAAACGTTTTCTTCCTTAACCGCTCTTAATACCAGATTCTATGTGCTACATTACGTTGAGTACCATCAGTTAACTTAATGAGCTACAACACTTACTTACTTTTACTAGCGCAGCATAATGTGGGCTCTATTGACACAATGTATGTATGCATAAAGGTACAAGCGAGCAACGATATGACCCCTGCGATTGATATCCTAATAGAGCAAAAAGTAGTATTTCAACTTCATCGTTATTCGCACGACACGCAAGCAGGTGCATATGGAGAAGAAGCTGCGAAAAAGCTAGGTATTGCCTATGAGAAAGTGTATAAAACGCTTGTTATTGCAGGAAGCCAAGGTCAAATGGCGGTAGCGATAGTGCCTGTGTCTCACAAATTGAGTATGAAGAAAATGGCAAAAGCACTCGCTTGGAAAAAAGTAGCATTGGCTGACAAAGAACAAGTAAGTCGTTCTTCAGGGTATGTGATCGGTGGCGTTAGCCCTTTAGGGCAAAAGAAGTCCCTAAGGACTATAATTGACAAGTCTAGTGTTGCGTTTCCTACCATTTTTATCAGTGCCGGAAAAAGGGGCTTGGAGATAGAGCTAAGTTCACAAGATTTAGCTTTCCTAACTAAGGCCAAATTTGCTGATATTAGCGGAGACTAGCAAGCAAAGCTTACCTTATCACATCCACAAAACAACCTAAATTCAGTTATAATGTTAGCGTACAGCATCCATAATAAAATAGGATAATTTTGCAAATAATCATAGATGAAATAGCCTCGAACATGATGCAACTGCAGGATAAAGGCAATGTCGCTAGCTATATTCCTGAGCTTGCGAAAATAGATGCAAATCAATTTGCAATAAGTGTGGCTTTGCCTAACGGTGAGATTTTTAATGCGGGATGCTTTAAAACCTTGTTTTCTATCCAAAGCATTTCAAAAGTATTCACGCTCACTTTAGCCCTAGACAAGTTAGGTGAAACGCTTTGGTCTCGCGTAGGTCGAGAACCTTCGGGAGACCCATTTAATTCCATAGTGCAGCTTGAACATGAACATGGTAAGCCTCGGAATCCATTCATTAATGCAGGCGCCATTGCGGTAGCTGATGCAATTATGCAGGGTCATAAATCTAGCAAAATGTTAGCCGAAATACTCCATTTCGTGCGTTTTTTAGCCGATGATCAGAGCATTGGGATTGATGAAAATGTTGCGCGCTGTGAAGCACACAGCGGTGCTAGAAATATCTCATTAGCCTATTTTATGGCCTCATTTGGACAGTTTGAGAACCCTGTTCCGGATGTGTTAAACACTTATTTCAGCCATTGCTCAATTGCGATGAACACAGAACAGTTAGCAAAAGCTGGACTATTTTTGGCGAATAATGGGAAAAATCCAAATACAGGTTTCCCTATTGTGTCATCTCAACGCGCCAAGCGTATTAATGCACTCATGCTAACATGTGGACACTACGACGGTTCTGGCGAGTTTGCCTTTAGAGTCGGCTTGCCAGGCAAAAGTGGGGTGGGTGGCGGAATATTGGCTATTGCACCTGGCAAAGCTTCCATTGCCGTATGGTCGCCTGGTCTTGACACTATTGGTAATAGTAAATTAGGCACTTATGCGCTTGAATTATTTGCGGCTGAAACGGGCTGGTCGGTTTTTGGTGATTAGCCTCAAACAAAGCCAGCCCTAGTGGCGCGCCGCCTTGGTTAATAATATTATATGCTTATTTTTTTGTTTTACATTTACCCTTAGAGCTACCTTATATGCAATTAATAAATATAGATAAAACGCGCTACCGTCGGCACTTAAATCGAGTAATTGTTGCTTGTATAGCGACCCTGGCGATTGGGAGCTTAGCAATTTCACAAACGCTTATTGCTTTGTTTCCTGATGAGACCGGAAGCCACTTTCATTGGAACTTGACCGGCGTCATAATTTGTACGTTGAGTGTCGGGTTGCTGCTCAATAAGTATCGTAAACATACGTTTATGACAGAAGTTGTTTATGTGTGGGACCTTAAACAAGCGCTCAATAAAATAAATCGAAAAATGATGAAGCTAAGGCCAGCTAGCCTTGCCGGTAATGCCGATGCAATGCTGGCCATTCAATATAGTTTTGCAGGCTCTAAGCTACTGTGGCAACTAGACGACAACACCATAATCATGGATGAATTAGTTATACAGCAAGCAGAGCTAGACAGTCTAGCCACAAAATATGGGATAACTATTGATGTTGAAAAATATGATGACAGCATACTGCGCAATTTCTAAATCTAAATAAAGTCAACATTAATATTTGCTTGGCGCCGTCTGTGCTATACTTTGTCGCCTAAATATTTCACAACATAAGCAAACACACATGAGTTTTTCCGCTTTAGGGCTTAGTAAAGAGCTGGTCAGTGCTGTAACTGACAAAGGCTATACCACCCCAACACCTATTCAAGAGCAAGCAATTCCGGCAGTATTGTCAGGAAAAGATGTAATGGCAGCCGCGCAAACCGGTACAGGTAAAACCGCAGCGTTTACACTGCCTTTAATTCAGCGCTTTGCCACAAATTATTCAGAGCCAAGGCCAAATCATATTAAAGCCTTAGTATTAACACCTACTCGCGAATTGGCTGCTCAAGTAGCAGCGAATATTGACGAATACAAAGTGAATACTCCTATTCGATCAACGGTGGTTTTTGGCGGCGTGTCAATAAACCCGCAAATGAAACATTTACGCCGCGGCTGTGACATTTTGGTGGCAACACCAGGGCGTTTACTCGATTTGTTTCAACAAAATGCAGTTAAATTCTCTGACGTGTCAGTGCTTGTGCTAGACGAAGCTGATCGTATGCTTGACATGGGCTTCATACACGACATAAAACGTATTTTGAAACTGTTGCCTCAAAAGCGCCAAAATTTATTGTTTTCAGCAACCTTCTCTGAAGATATACGTGGTTTAGCCAGTCGCTTGGTCAATAATCCCGTTGAAATTTCCGTGACGCCAAACAACGCAGCTGCCCCAAGCGTAGAGCATTCAATTGTATATCTTGAAAAAGCCAATAAAAGTAAGCTTTTAATTCATTTAATTGAAAGCAATGGTTGGCAACAGGCCTTGGTATTTACGCGCACGAAACATGGCGCGAACAGATTAACTAAGCAGCTATGTAGTCACGAAATTTCAGCAGCAGCGATCCACGGTAATAAAAGCCAAGGTGCACGCACTAAAGCACTGGCATCGTTCAAAAATGGTGAGTTACGTATTTTAGTAGCCACTGACATAGCTGCGCGCGGCATAGATATTCAGCAGCTTCCTAACGTAGTGAATTATGATCTACCCAACGTACCTGAAGATTATGTGCATAGAATTGGTCGAACCGGTCGTGCAGGTTCAGTCGGGCAGGCCGTCTCATTTGTAACGGCCGAAGACTTTAAGCAGCTTAGTGATATACAAAACTTAATACAGCAAGTCATTCCAGTGCTACATGTTGAGGGTTTGTCTTCTAAACAAAAATTGCCTGAAACTAGGCTCAAGCAGCCAAAAGTCAAAAAACCAAAAGTGAAACAGTATTAAGTTAGGAAAAAAAAGTTAGCAACAAAAAAGCGGTCCTGGAGACCGCTTTTTTATTTTCTGGCGCTTTGATTAACAGCTTTGCACAATAGTTCTCAAAACTATGATGCTGCCGATGCTGCGCCAGATTCAGTACTCTCACCGGCCGTTGACAAATTGCCATCGGCAGATTCTAGATGCGCTCTTACAAACCACTGAAATTGTTCAAGTGCGGTTAATTGCTCTATCAACATATCTTCCGATACTGGGTCAAGGCCGACCATTTTGCCGATCGCCTTTCGGTGATCGCCATTTACGCCATTATAAACCATGTCTAGCGCACCCAGGTGCTCAAGCACTAAGGCTTTACCCAAAGAATAGTCTTGCCATGACCGACGATCTACTATCGACTTAGGCGTTCCTACGGGCACGCCGCCCATAGTGGCAATTCTTTCGGCAATGGTGTCAACCATTTCACGAACAGATTCAACCTGTGGGTCTAACATTTCGTGAACACCAATAAAGTTTGGCCCTACTACGTTCCAGTGAACATGTTTTAGGGTAAGGGACAAATCGAGCAGTGAGACCATGCGATTATCTAAAATAGCAACTGCTTTGTCTGCATGACTGTCGTCCATTCCAGGTACTGTAAATTGTGTATTAGCTTGGTTATTTTGATTACTATTAGTCATTATTCCTCCAGTGTGGTTAAAACTAAGCGATAAGTAATAAGGTGTATAAAACTGAAAGCTAGATAAAATGTTTTAGCTCAAAGGTTTGAATAATTACTTATCCCCACGTTCAAATAACCAAGCATTAAGGATGCCAATTGACGCACAGTACAGGTGAGCGCCCTTGATACCGAGCTTTGGCTAGGAGCACGTAAAATTAAATAAAGCAATGAAGGGCCTTTTGTAAGCAAAAGTGGGAAAAATTGGCAGAGAATTTTGTAAGAGTTACATGTACAGGTAGGCCAATTGATTATGCGTCGCGCGGCAGGCCCTTTTGCACAATACGGATAAGGCGCTCGTGTTGTCTAGTGCTGACTGCCTTTTCCGGATTTGCCTTACGTGTTTTTTGCTCGGCAATAGCCCACGCGAAATGTTCTTTTAATACATCTGACACAGCACAAGACAGCGCTCGCTGCAAACTTGAAAGTATCTGTTCGTCAAAACCCGCATTGCCCATGGCAATGGATAGGTTTCTTTGCCAACTTTCATACCCTATTCGGCGAATGGGCGAACCTTGGGTTTTTTCTAAAAACTCAAGCTTTGTTAATTCAAATAGGCTAACAAGACTAGCGCCTTGCAGAAATTCTTTAGCGAAAAAATCTTTCTCTTGCGTTACTTCCGCATACCTATTCCAAGGGCATACCAGTTGGCAATCATCGCAGCCATAAATACGATTTCCCATTGCTTTTCTGTATACCAATGGGATGACACCTTTATGTTCAATGGTGAGATATGAAATACAGCGTCTTGCATCTAATTGGTAAGGCGCTACTATCGCTTGAGTGGGACAAATGCTGATACATGCAGTGCAGGTGCCGCAGTTTTCTTGGGCACTTTCATCAAGAGGTAAAGGAATATTCACAAACAGCTCGCCCAAAAAGAACCACGACCCAGCTTCTTCATTCAGGGTAAGTGTGTGTTTGCCCGTCCAGCCTAAACCCGCTTTTTGCGCAATAGCGTGCTCTAGCACTGGCGCAGAATCTACAAATGGTCTGTAATCTAAGGCTTCACAATGCTGCTTTATACGTTCTCCTAGTTTTTTTAGACGAGAACGCATCACTTTATGATAGTCACGCCCAAGCGCGTATCGGCTGATGTAGGCTTGTTTATCATTTTGTAAGTTGTTTGCAAACTGAGCTTCTGGCGGAAGGTAGTTCATGCGCACGCTGATAATACGACAGGTGTTAGGGTGAAGTTTTTCGGGCGCTAAGCGCTTGTCAACGTTGCGCGCGAGGTAGTCCATACTGGCGTGATAACCCTTCTCCAAATAGGCTTCAAGCATGGGTTTTTGCTGGCTTACGTCAATGTCACACACGCCCACTTGCTGAAAGCCTAGCGCCTTGCCCCAAGCCTTGATATTGTTAGCAAGTGCAAGTAAGTCAAGGCAAGAGCTGTCATTGACGTCTGCGTGCGCGCTACCGTTAGTTGAATTTATTAAGGACATTCATTTATGCTGCAAGAGAAATTTAACCATAGCTTAACACAAAAATTATATCGAACTGATCAAGTAAGAATGCATGAGCAAGCCGCGGCAAAAACACTCGGTATAGATATGTTTAGCTTAATGCAGCGCGCAGGTGCCTGCGTGTATCAGCACTGCGTTACTCTATTTCCTAATGTAGATAATTATTTGGTAGTCGTGGGCAGCGGCAATAACGCAGGCGATGGCTATGTGGCGGCGCTTAGTGCTTATAACGCGGGTAAAAATGTGCGCCTGTGCGCCGTGCAAACAAATAAAGAAGTTGCTGGTGATGTGAAGCGCGCGCAGGTTGATTGGCTTGCGTGTGGCGGTAAAGTAGAGGGGCTGACAAAAGCCTTTGTAGATAAAGCAGATATCATTATTGATGGTTTATTAGGTACCGGGATAAGTGGCGCAGTTAGACCAGACTTCGCGCAAGCCATTACACTTGTCAATAACAGTAATAAGCCTGTGGTTAGTATAGATTTGCCTAGCGGCTTAGATGCAAACACAGGCGCTGCATTGGGAAAGTGCATTGTAGCAAGCGCTACGGTCACTTTTGTGGGCATAAAACTTGGCTTAACCACATCAACTGGCATAGAGGCCTGCGGTCAGCTTATATTTGAAGATTTAGGCATTGGAAAAGCGTTTGCTAGTATTGCTAAAAGCGATGCAAGCGCATTAGATTTGAAATATCTTAAGGGTTTAGCGCCGCGCTCAGTGAACAGTCATAAAGGCACGCACGGCCGCTTGTTATGTGTAGGTGGAAACGAAGGAATGTCAGGCGCTATTCGCATGACATCCGAAGCGGCGCTTCGTGCTGGTGCGGGTCTGGTGAAAGTATTTACACATCAAAATTCTATCGTACAAATTAGTGCAGGCAGACCTGAACTTATGGTGGTAAGTTCAGGTCTCAAAGAGATGCTAAAATGGGCAAGCTGTATCGTCATTGGTCCTGGTTTGGGCCAAGACGAATGGGGTAAACAAGCTTTTGACGCGGTAATGCTGCACTGTCAACATACGTCAAAACCAATAGTGATAGATGCAGATGCCTTGAATTTAGCCGCGCTTGATACCGAGTTTGTTACGCTAAGAGACTCTATTATTACGCCACACGTGGGTGAAGCAGCGCGTCTGTTAAACGTCTCTATTGCAGAGGTTGAGGCAAATCGATTTGATTTTGCTAGGCGCTGTTCAATACGCTATAAGGCTACCTGCGTATTGAAGGGAGCGGGCAGTATCGTCGACAATCAACGCCATGCTTGGGTCTGCAGGCATGGTAATCCGGGCATGGCAACGGGCGGTACGGGCGATGTATTAGCCGGTATCTTAGGCTCTTTAATGGCGCAAGGACTCAGTAAAGACATGGCTTGTTTATACGGGGTGTCGATTCATGCGAAAGCAGGTGATATAGTAGCGCAAAAATATGGGCAGCGCGGATTATTAGCTAGTGATTTGTTTGCCACCGTTAGATTACTAATAAACGAAAAAGAATGAAAATAAAGCAGTATTGCAGCAGCGAAGCCGACACCCGTAATGTCGCGTTTATTTTGGGAAAAGCCTTTACCGAAGAAGGTTACGGGGGGACATGCACATTTTTGCGCGGTGACTTAGGTGCCGGTAAAACGACTTTTAGTCGTTTTTTATTGCATAGCTTAGGGCACAATGGCAATGTTAAAAGTCCTACCTATACGCTAGTAGAACCCTATGAACTAGGCCCTAACACCTTATTTCATTTTGATCTATACCGGGTAGCAGATCCAGAAGAGCTTGAGTTTATGGGCATACGGGACTACTTTACTCCTCAAAGTGCTTGTTTAGTGGAGTGGCCAGAAAAAGGACAGGGGCTATTGCCGGTCCCCGATTTAATTGTTGATATTAGCTATCATCGCAGCGGCCGTATGTTCGAATTTGAAGGATTTAGCCCTTTTGGTCTGCTTTGCATAGAAGGGCTAAAGAGTAACAGGCAATGAAAAAGTCAGCAGGTACCTATGTAAAGCAGGCCAACAGCGCTATTGCGTTATTTGTATATCTTACGTTTACAGTGTTTGCGCTTTTTATAGGCTGTGTTCAAAGTGTGTCTGCAAAACAGGTAAATGTGACAGATGTGCGCTTTTCTGACTCTCGCGATTTAGCGCGCATAGTACTCGAATTCGACGAACCACCAAGTTTTTCTTACTTTTCGCTGGCTAATCCCGAGCGCGTTGTCATCGATTTACAAAATGTAGACAACGCATTCAATTTTTCGAGTATAGGGCTGTCGGGCAATAAAGTCAGCAAGTTGAGACATTCCACGCCAATAACGTCTAAAGATAGTCGCATAGTGATTGAAACCAACAAGAAACTTAGCGTTAGACTATTCACTTTAACGCCAGCGGATGAAGACGTTAAGCAGGCGAGGCACCGGCTAGTGATTGAACTTATTGACCCTAATCCTCCATCTGAGGTCGCCATAAGTAATGCGCGCTCGAATAACGCTGATCCAAATGTTGCCGTTAATGCTTTGGAACCTGACCGTGACAGAGATATTATAATAGTAATAGATGCAGGGCATGGAGGTGTTGATCCCGGCTCAATTGGCCCCGCGGGTACCTACGAGAAGCACATCACATTAAGCATTTCAAAAATGCTGGCCAGGCAAATTAATGCACAACCTGGCTTACGCGCAGTGCTAACCCGCGAAGGCGATTACTACATATCTCCAAACGACAGGCCTGAAATTGCGGTTAGAGAAAACGCCGATTTGTTAGTCTCTATCCACGCTGATGCATTTACTTCACCCCAGCCAAGAGGTGGTTCGGTTTGGTTTTTATCTAAAGGCAGAGCCGACAGTGAACTGGGCCGATTGCTGGAACAAACCGAGCGTAGCTCACAGCTTCTTGGCCCCGCCGCAGATATAATTGAAGATAGAGATACCGAACGTTACTTTGCAGAGACTATTTTGAATATGTCGATGGATTTATTTCGTGCATTAAGTTACGAGCTTAGCCACGAGCTGATAAAGGATATGAAAGGGGTTACAAGGATGCATAAAAGCCTGCCGCAAAGCGCCAGTTTAGCAGTGCTTACAGCACCAGAAACGCCTTCTATTTTGGTAGAAGTTGGTTTTATTTCTAATCCTCAAGAAGAAAAAAATCTTAATTGGGCTGAGCATAGGCAGCGTTTAGCAAATGCAATGTACACGTCTATTAAACGTTATTTTAAGAAAACGCCACCCGATGGAACCGCTTGGGCTTTAGCTAAGTATTCCCAACCCCTTAGTCATAAAGTGGTCAGCGGCGAGTTTCTATCACTCATTGCCCAGCGTTACGGGGTGAGTGTTAAAGCGTTAAAAATGCAAAATAAGCTCAACTCTGATTTGCTTCAGGTTGGCCAAGTATTAACGATACCCAAATAGTGTCCGATTTTTCTTCGTGAGCAAAGTATAATGGTAGACATAACGAATACTTCACCAAGCGGCTCAGCCGTGCACAGGCCAATAAAGATATTGTCGCCTCAATTAGCAAACCAAATTGCCGCAGGCGAAGTGGTTGAGCGCCCGGCGTCGGTGGTCAAAGAATTACTTGAAAATAGCTTAGATGCGGGGGCTACTGTGGTGCTCATTGAAATCGAGCAAGGCGGCCAAAAGCGTATATTAATTCGTGACAACGGCGCGGGTATTGCTAAAGATGAGTTAGCCCTTGCCTTGAGCCGTCATGCTACCAGTAAAATTAGCAATATAGATGACTTAGAACACATAACCAGCATGGGGTTTCGCGGTGAAGCACTTGCTAGTATTAGCTCGGTAAGTCGATTAAATCTTACGTCAAAACCCAGTGCTCAGGCACAAGCATGGCAAGCGTGCGCTGAAGGTAAACAAATGCAGGTTGAGCTTAAGCCTGCCGCGCATCCAGACGGTACTTCAATTGAAGTGCTTGACCTTTTTTTCAATACTCCGGCAAGACGCAAGTTTCTTCGCACTGGTAAAACAGAGTTTCAACACATTGAGAATATTGTCAAAAGAATCGCGTTAACCCGACCCGATGTGCAGTTTGAGCTAAAACACAATCAAAAGCTTTGCTGTAGATATCCCCGCGTTAAAGATATTGCGAAGCGAATTGAGCAAGTGTGTGGTAAAAATATGCTGCTTAACTGCACGCCAATAGACTATTCCTTTGATGGGATGGTGTTAAGCGGCTATTGCAGCAAGCTAGGCCACGGCATTGCCACCCGTGATTTACAATATACTTTTGTAAATGGTCGCATGGTGAAAGATAAGCTCCTTGCGCATGCACTGCGGCAAGTTTATGAAGACACACTGCCACCGCAAAGCTTTGCAAGTTACGTATTATACTTGCAAGTATCACCTCAGCAAATAGACGTAAACGTACATCCAGCGAAGCATGAAGTCAGATTCCATCAGTCAAGACAGGTCCATGATATTGTGTTTAAAGCCGTTAACGACGCTATTAGTTACTACGCTGATAACGCTGCGACGAGCGGCAAGAATGTGCTAGAGGCGCCCAGTCATAACTATATTCAAACCTTAAGTCCCGCTCGCAGCGATAGTTCAAACAAAGATGGTATGAGCACTAATTTTGTAAATAACGATTATAGCGACACTCAAGGCAGCAGGTCGCAATCACCGCTTGGATTGGCGAAGTCTTCACAGCACCGCTCAAATGTACCCGCAAGAAGAGAAATAAAAGCCAACCATGACTTTTATGCAGGCATAGATTTACCAAGCTCTTCGCAGCACCCCTTACCAACAGTTGAGCTCACTAAAGCCACCCAGCATAATCAAGCGGCTCATTCTAACGAAGGCCAAAATGAGCAACATAGACAGCTAGCAAGTCCTTCTTTGACTATGCATCATTATCTTTATAATTCACCATATGTAGTACTAGCTCGCGGTGAAAATCTAGATGTGCTGCCTATAAGTAAATTGCTGGCAAAGATAGTTAAGATAAGAATCTTGGACTCTACCATTGCACAGCCTTTGCTAATGCCGGTGTCTGTTGAAAACAAGCTAAGCATAAAACAAACTCAGTTAGATTATTTTGCAAACATGAACATGCTAATGTCGGTAAGCCATCAAAAGCTTATTTTGAAACAGGTCCCTTGTGAGCTTCGTCAGTTGCCTTGGGCGAGTATTTTTCCCCAGCTCATAAGCGCTGAAATTATTGCTCATAAACTTGATGCAGATATACTTGCCAGCACAATCGCGTTAGCGTGGCTCAGGAGTCTTGAGGTAACAAGTAGTATGCTGAACGGGTGGATGAATGAGTTAGGCGCACAGCAGTTGCAAACATTGTGTGAAAAACATGCGAAGTCACTGCATTTGTCAACTTGGATGTCACCAGATAAATGAGTATTGAGGCAGAAAAGAATGATGCGCTGCCCACTGTAATATGCATAATGGGCCCCACTGCGTCTGGCAAAACAGCTTTAGCAATTGAATCGGCCAAGGTTTTAAACGGTGAGGTAATAAGTGTAGATTCAGCGCTGGTATATAAAGACATGGATATAGGCACCGCTAAACCGAGCTTACAAGAGCAAAGTGGGGTTACTCATCATTTAATTGATATTATTAGCCCTCAAAACAGCTACAGTGTGGCTAACTTTATGTCAGATGCCCAAAATGCAATTGTTACCGTGTTGGAAAAAGGTAAGCAGCCTATACTGGCCGGTGGCACCATGATGTACTTTAATGCTCTTATAAATGGCTTAAATGAGCTACCAGCCGCTGAACCAAATATTCGTCAACAAATTAGTGAAATGACTTTAGCTAGCGTACATAAGCAGCTAAGCGAAGTAGACCCTCAAAGTGTCCTGCGTATCGATAAAAACGACGCCCAACGTCTAACTCGCGCGCTTGAAGTGTTCATGGTGTCGGGTAAATCACTGAGCCATTTTCAGGCGCAGCAAAAAGTGCGTTTACCATTTAACTTTTGTCAGTTTACCATAATGCCTCGTCAGCGCGCAGATCTCCATGTGCTAATAGAGCAGCGTTTTGACAGCATGTTACTCAGTGGACTTGTACAAGAAGTGAAAGAATTATTAGTGCGTTATTCGCTAGAAGCTGACATGCCCTCTATGCGAAGCGTCGGCTATAGGCAAGTGTGGCAATATTTAGAGGGTGAGTATAGCTACTCACAAATGCGTGAGAGAGGAATTATTGCAACACGACAGTTAGCCAAGCGCCAGCTAACTTGGTTGCGGGGATTCAATGATGTTACTGCACTTGATAGTGCAGATTTTAATAATCTTCAAAGACTTGTACAAAAAGTGGGTGCAACCTAAGACACAATTATGTACACTCAAAGCGGTCGTATAATATAAGCCGATAATAAAAATAAGGATGACTAATGGCAAAAGGTCAATCACTGCAAGACCCGTTTTTAAACGCACTACGTAAAGAGAGAATCCCTGTAGCCATATACCTTGTTAATGGTATAAAATTGCAAGGACAAGTTGAGTCTTTTGACCAATTTGTGGTTTTATTGAAAAACACAGTCAGTCAGATGGTTTACAAACATGCTATTTCTACTGTTGTGCCTTCGCGCGCAATAAGCATGCCTACAGAGCAGTCAGACGACACCACATCAGATTAACTAAGCTGGAGCATTTATTTGTTTGATCGTTACGAGGGCGGTGAACAGGCCGTACTAGTTCATATAGACTTTTCAGACGAACAAAACAAAGAAGATATAGACGAACTACAGCTGTTAGTATCTTCTGCTGGCGTAAATAACGTGGGCATTGTTACTGCATCGCGCAAAGCACCTCATGCGAAGTTTTTTGTGGGCACTGGAAAGGCACAAGAGATAGCAGACACAGTGGCTGCACTTTGTGCAGACCTTGTAATATTTAACCATGCTTTATCACCTTCACAGGAGCGCAACCTCGAAAAGTTGTGCTTGTGTAGAGTCCTAGATCGCACCAGTCTCATTCTTGACATATTTGCTCAACGTGCGCGTACCCATGAAGGTAAACTGCAGGTTGAACTTGCGCAACTTCGTCATATATCAACACGCCTCATTCGAGGCTGGACACATTTAGAAAGACAAAAAGGCGGCATAGGCTTGCGCGGGCCGGGCGAAACGCAACTTGAAACTGACAGACGCTTATTAAGAGGGCGCCTTAAAACTATTTTGAAACGCCTTGACAAAGTGCAAAAGCAGCGTGAACAAGGACGACGATCTCGTAAGCGGGCGGAAATACCCACCGTTTCCTTGGTAGGGTATACTAACGCCGGCAAATCTACCTTATTTAATACCATAACCGACGCTGGGGTTTATGCTGCTGATCAGTTATTTGCTACCTTAGATCCCACCTTGCGCAAAATTGAATTACAAGAGGTGGGTCAGGCTATTTTGGCTGACACGGTAGGATTTATTCGTCATTTACCGCACGATTTGGTGGCCGCATTTAAGGCTACACTGCAAGAAACGCAAGAAGCGACGCTATTACTACACGTGGTTGACTATGCAGATGAGCAATATGCAGAAAACATGGGTCAAGTAAATGACGTGCTTAAAGAAATAGAGGCTGATGAAGTTCCTCAGCTTATAATTTGCAATAAGATTGACCGCCTAGACGGTGTGGTGCCTAAAATTGATCGCGATGATGAAGGTAGGCCAACAAGAGTATGGGTGTCGGCTCAAAACGGCACAGGGATTGATTTATTAAAACAAGCCCTAACTGAGTGTTTACGCCAAGAAATGGTGAACTATACCTTAGCAGTCCCGGCGGGAGATGGAAAAATTAGAGGCATGCTGTATGAGTTAAATTGCATTAATGAGCAAGAATACTCTGATACAGGTGACTGGATAGTTAGTATCACCATGATGGCCTCGGACTGGCATAGGATGGATAAAAAAGTGGATAACAGACTCAGTCATTACATCATTTAATAATCCACACAAGCAAATCAGTTTTTAAACAATAAAAATGCGAATACTTTATAAGAATTTAATTTGATTTTTACAAATCTATTCATCTACAGACAGCGTATAAAGCGTGTAAATTTTAACTTCGGAGTGAATGTATGGCTTGGAATGAGCCGGGTGGTAATAAAAACGACCCTTGGAAAAAAAGCGGTGGCAAAGAGCAAGGTCCACCAGATATAGATGATGTACTTAAAAACCTGTTCGGTAAATTCGGAAAAGGCGGGGGTAATGGCGATGGCGGAGGAACATCAACAGGGCCTAGCTTAGGCGGAAAGAGTATTGGCTTGATAGCAGTAGTTGCTCTGTTGATTTATGCATTAAGCGGAATATACACTATTAAAGAAGCAGAGCGTGGTGTAGTACTTCGCTTCGGTGAATTTCATTCTTTGGCTTCACCAGGCTTGCAGTGGCGCTTTCGCTTCATTGACGATGTAATCCCAGTCAACATTCAAGAAATCCTATCTTTGGGTTCGTCGGGCTCTATGCTAACAGAAGACGAAAACGTTGTTACTGTGGACATGGAAGTGCAGTATAGAGTGGTTGATCCCAAACAGTGGTTGTTTGCTGTGCAAAATCCACAAACGAGCTTGTCTCAAGCTTTTGATAGTGCAATTCGCTATGTGGTGGGTCATTCTAGAATGGATGAGTTGTTAACGGCTGGTAAGGAAGTTGCTCGCCAACGTGTGTTTGAAGAACTTCAGGGTATTATTGATCCTTACCAGATGGGTGTTGCGATTGTTGACCTCAACTTTACTAACGCGCGTCCACCAAATGAGGTTCGTGCAGCCTTTGACGACGCCATAGCAGCGCAAGAAGATGAAGAGCGTTTTATTCGTGAGGCCGAGGCCTATGCGCGTGAAATCGAACCACGTGCTCGTGCCTCGGTGAACAGATTAAACGAAGAAGCTCAAGCTTACAAAGAAAGGGCGATACTAGAATCCCAAGGTGAAGTTGCCCGCTTTGAGGAATTGTTGCCACAGTATGAAGCTGCACCGGTGGTGACCCGCCAACGGCTTTATTTAGAGACGCTCGAGAGTGTTTATTCAAACGTTACAAAAATAATGATAGACACCGAAGGCGGTGGCAATATGATGTTCTTGCCCCTCGATAAGATAATGGAGAGACAAGGCCAAGCGCCAGCAACAGGCACGATGGGCACATTGGAAGGTTTGCGTAATCAAGGGGCAGATTCTGATAATCAGCTCCCTGACCCCATGCTTAACACCGGTCGCATAAACAACCGTTCGGGGAGAGATTAAATGGTAAAAAACTTATCCATAATTATAGTAATTTTAGCACTTCTTATTGGCTATAGTTCAGTATTTGTAGTTAAAGAAGGTACTCGTGCAATAGTGATAACCTTTGGTAAAGTTCAGCAAGAAGCTGATGGTACTACCGCAGTGCGTGAACCAGGCTTACATTTTAAAATCCCTGTGTTTGACAAAGTAAGAACGCTTGACGCCAGAATACAGACGCTTGATGAAGGCTCTGATCGCTTTGTGACGAGTGAAAAAGAAGACTTAATAGTTGATTCGTATGTTAAATGGAGAATCGAAGATTTTGCTACGTACTTCCTTTCTACAGGCGGCAACAGAGTGCAAGCTGAGGCGCTGCTTAAACAGCGAGTTAATAACGGCCTGCGTGCAGAGTTTGGTACCCGTACAATCCAGCAAATTGTATCAGGTGAACGTACTGAATTAATGAATTCAGCTATGTCACAGGCTTCTGAAGGCTCTGACGAGTTAGGCATTAAAATTGTTGACGTTAGGGTAAAGAAAATAAATTTACCTGAAGAAATCAGTATTTCAATCTTCAACCGTATGCGCGCCGAGCGTGCAGCGGCGGCTAGAGAATATCGTTCACAAGGTAAAGAGCAGGGCGAAATTATAAAAGCGAATATAGATGCGCGAGTTGAAGTAATGTTGGCTGATGCCCAGCGTAATGCTCGACAGCTTCGTGGCGAAGGTGATGCCCAAGCAGCTAATATATATGCACAAACCTATAATAAAAATCCAGAGTTTTACGCATTTTTGCGCAGCATGGACGCTTATCGTAACAGCTTTAACAGCAAGCAAGACGTGCTTGTCATAGAGCCTAACAGTGACTTCTTTCGATTCTTGAACGACAGTTCAGGTAAGCCATAAAGAGTGTTACTACCGTAACAGCAGGTCAAGAGGATTGATAAAAATCCCACAGAATTAAAAATCTGTGGGATTTTTTTTTGTACTGCTGTGAATTGTTTGAGTATTAAATTGTATTGGCTTTGCAGGCAGATTAAGCAATGAAATAAACAATTATTTTTGTTATTCTTTAGCCGTTTAGTAGCAAACAAATGTTGAAAAATCTAACGTGGATTAGTTTAGATATAATCGTTTACCATAAAAATTATAAAAGAGGTTGTTTTGTCGAGTAACAATGCAAATAAAAATACACCTAATAGCGCAGACACGCACAATGCAAACGGCTGGTTTTCTCGTTTTCTAGCGAGCGTAGAATGGCTAGGCAACTTGCTTCCGCATCCCATTACCTTGTTTGCTTCGTTAGCCGTCTTTATTGTGATACTCAGCGGTATTCTTGGCTACTTTGATGTCAGCGTAATGGATCCTCGTCCAGTAGGCGCAAGTGGTCGTGAAGCCGATGGTATAATAGAGGTCATTTCTTTATTAAATGCCGACGGTCTGCGCCAAATTGTAACGGGCCTGGTGACTAACTTCACCGGCTTTGCACCTCTAGGAACAGTCCTTGTGGCGCTTCTTGGGGTGTCGTTAGCGGAGCATTCAGGTTTATTAAGCACTATTATGCGTTCAATGGTAATGAACGCATCGCCGCGCATGGTAACGCTGGTTATCGTCTTTGCGGGGATAATTTCTAATACTGCATCTGAGCTTGGTTATGTGGTTATGATCCCGCTCGCTGCTATGATCTTTCATTCATTAGGTCGCCATCCTATTGCAGGCTTAGCGGCCGCCTTTGCCGGCGTATCGGCAGGTTATAGTGCTAACTTATTCATTGGTACGGTAGATCCACTGCTTGCGGGTTTTACTCAGAGCGCTGCTCAAATTCTCGATCCTGAATACTTGGTGAGCGCAGAAGTGAATTGGTATTTCATGATTGTATCAACCTTCTTAATTGCGGGCCTTGGCGCATTCGTTACTGAAAAAATAGTAGAGCCGCGCTTAGGTAAATACGATCCTAGCGAAGCAACAATCGATTTAGCCAAGCAAGAAATAGGTAAAGTAACCGCCTTAGAAATAAAGGGCATGAAATGGGCCGGCGTCACATTTGTGGCCTTATTAGGTCTTTTAGCGCTAACCGTGGTGCCTGCGGATGGCGTGCTGCGTAACCCTCAGACCGGTCTGGTGGCAGGTTCTCCATTTTTAAAAGGTATTGTTGTTTATATATTTGTCACATTTGCAATACCTGGTTTTGTGTATGGCAAGATAACGGGCAGTATGAAAAACGATCGAGATGTAATAGAGGCGATGTCTAAGTCAATGAGTTCAATGGGCTTGTACATAGTGCTAGTGTTTTTTGCAGCTCAGTTCGTGGCTTTCTTTAAATGGACTAATTTAGGCACAGTATTAGCAGTAAAAGGTGCCGCTTTTTTACAAGCCACAGGGTTTGATGGACCTGAGGTATTCGTACTCTTTATTTTAATGTGTGGTTTGGTTAACTTATCACTTGGCAGTGCTTCGGCGCAATGGGCAATAACTGCACCAATTTTTGTGCCTATGCTGATGCTAGTTGGTTACTCACCAGAGGTAATTCAAGCGGCCTACAGAATAGGAGACTCGGTGACTAATATTATTACCCCTATGATGAGCTACTTTGGCTTAATACTCGCTATTGGCGTGAAATATAAAAAGGATTTAGGTATTGGGACCTTAATTGCAACAATGCTGCCGTACACTATGATATTCACCGTTGGTTGGATAATTTTATTCTATCTATGGGTATTTGTGTTTGCCTTACCGGTAGGACCAGGTGCACCTACATTCTATAAGCCCTAAGCGGTGTATTAAATTGTTTTTATACCGGCAATGCTTTATCACAGCTTTGTGAAGCATTGCCGGTAATTCAATCAGTCTAAATCCGCTTAGCCTGCGTACCTAAATTAATATCTTAAATAAAACAAAAAGTTGAACTATGAAATATAAGTCTCAGACTGGCTTCACGCACAATCAAGCTGACAAAATTGGTGTACTTATTACTAACTTGGGCACGCCTCAGGCGCCAACGAAGCAAGCCGTAAAACCTTATCTTAAACAATTTTTGTCAGATACTCGGGTGGTAGAACTACCCAAAGCGATTTGGTGGTTTATATTAAACGGCATAATTTTAAACACAAGACCAAAGCGTTCTGCGGCGGCCTACAAAACGGTGTGGAGTGATGAAGGCTCGCCTTTGCTAGTGCACACTAAAAATCAGGCCAAGGGCCTAGCTACCCGTTTTGCCGAAACATGGGGTGACAAGGTCATAGTCGATTATGCCATGCGCTACGGTCAACCTAGTATCGATAGCGCTATTGACTCATTGCTTAATGCGGGCGCACGTAAAATCGTTGTTTTACCATTATATCCTCAGTATTGCGCTTCAACCACCGGGTCAACCTTTGACGCTATTGCAAACGATTTTCTCAAGCGCCGATGGTTACCTGACTTTCGCTTTATCAGTCAATATGTGGATAACCCTGGTTATATTAAATGCATAGCTGACACTATAAAGGCGCACTGGGATAAGCACGGCAGGGCAGACAAGTTACTTTTTTCATATCATGGCATTCCCAAAAAATACCTATTAAAAGGTGACCCTTATCACTGTCAATGCTACAAAACGACGCGCTTGGTAACAGACTTGCTAGGTTTAGGCCCTGACGAATACATGACAAGTTTTCAATCAAGAGTGGGTATTGATGAATGGCTAAAGCCTTACACCGACGACACTATGAAAGCTTTACCGAGCCAAGGGGTAAAGTCGTTGCAGGTAATATGTCCAGGCTTTTCGTCCGACTGCCTAGAAACGATAGAAGAGATTGGTGAGGAAAACCGCGAGTATTTTGAAGAAAATGGTGGTGAGCGCTACGAATATATTGCTTCTTTAAACAGCGACGACGCTCACCTTGATATGCTGTTTGAACTTCTACAAAACAATATGCAGGGATGGCAGCCACAGCATGTTGAAGACGAGTTTGAGCAAAGAGGCCTGCGTGCAAAACAATTGGGCGCTGAAAGATGAATGAAAAAGAAGGGCTGGCTAATATATCACAGGGTGTAGAAATTGATGAGAACTTCAAGGCGCCCTCTGAGTTATTGAAAGCACAGTCCTTAGGCAATTTGCTTGATACTGCGGTTAAGCTGCCGTTTATTAAATTTAGAGTAGGTCTCGATTTTTTGGTTGGTCTCATTCCTGTTGTTGGTGATACAGTTATGTTGGCAGCTTCCATGAGAATTGTGCATTTAGGCCATAAAATGGGCCTACCTAATCCGCTGAAGTACAAAATGATACGCAATGCGATCTTCGATTACGGCTTGGGTTTTGTACCAATATTGGGTGACATAGTCGATATGTTCTTTAAAGCTAACCAAAAAAACGTCAGAATAATGGAAACATGGTGGGTGTCGCAAAATAAAGTACAGATAGACGCGCTGGCCAAACGTGAGTTAGACGCTTGGCAAAAAGAGCACGATAAGCAGGATGTCTAGCTTAGGCCTTATATTCGTGTTGTTTTAGGGTGTCTAAAGAAACTACTTCCAAGGCTTTTTTATTGGTCGCCTCAAGCACAACCGGGGGTGCCACTTTCGCCGAGGAAGCGTGATACCAGCGAATAGCGCAAAGGCACCATTTGTCACCGGCTTTTAAACCAGGAAATTCGTATCCAGGATTAGGTGTTATTAAGTCGTTGCCTTGAGATTTGGAAAATCGCAAAAATTCGTCGGTCATGATGGCGCAAACACTATGGTTGCCGGCGTCAGATTCAGGTACATAGCAGAAACCTTCACGGGTGAAGCCGGTGTTACTACAGCACAACTGCAGACGAGTACCTAATACATTATATTGATTGGCCATATTATTCCTTATAGTGAGACTATCGCTAGCATAACAATATTATTATTGTGCATCATAATGGTACTGATGTTTAATGAATTAACAAGTACTTATTCTTATCCATAATTAAATTGAGATTAGTGAATTAACAATGTTAGATAAAAGTAAACTTACGCCATTAAAAAAAGGTGCGGCATCTGGGGAAGATATTGCCTTAAACTTTAGTTCGCAGGAGATTGCAAAGTTCGATGCGCTAGCCGAAAATTGGTGGGATCCAAATGGCAAGTACAAAACCGCTTTAGAGTTTAACCGGGCGCGGGTTGAATACTTTATTGCGCAAATATGTGACTTTTACAAGCTAGACATAAACGCTGAGAAACCTTTAAAAGGTTTACGAATTTTAGACGTTGGCTGCGGCGGAGGCTTAGTATGCGAGCCGCTTGCACAAGCTGGCGCAGAGGTTACAGGTCTAGATGTGAGCGAAATGAGCATTGAAGTGGCAAAGCGCCATGCCTTAATGTCTAAACTTAAGATCAATTACATTCATGAACATACGCAAAATTTTATTGAAAGTAATGAAAGCCCTTTTGATGTGGTGATAAACGCTGAAGTTATAGAGCATGTGCCTAATCAAAAAGAATTAGTGTCGCACTGTAGCAAACTTTGCAAGGCTGGTGGCTGCGTTATAATGGCAACGCTTAATCGCACCATTAAATCTTTTGTAGTGGGTATTGTTGGGGCTGAATATATTATGCGTTATTTGCCAAGAGGTACCCACACTTGGCATTTCTTTGTAACGCCTTTTGAGCTCAACAGTATGGGCTCAGTATCAAGACTAAAACTGATCGCTGAAATAGGCATGTCTTATAGTTTGTTTACCAAACGCTGGCGTTTGAGCAAAAGTGTGGCAGTGAATTACGTGCAAATTTATGAAAAGCTTGGCAGTATTCGAGATTAGTGACTGTGTATTTTAAAAGTAAGTTCATCAAGGCATAAGTACATATAATGAAGGTATATAAAGTAAGCCACTTGGCATGTATGAATAGAAACCTGTAGGCTAAGGTAAAATAAGAATAAAGGTGATTACATGAAAATTTATGATACTAAAACCGCACCCACTCCTCGCCGAGTCAGAATTTTTTTAGCCGAAAAGGGCATAGAAATGGAATACGTCCAAGTAGACTTAGCTAAAGGCGAAAACATGTCGCCAGAAATGCGCACCAAAAACCCTATCGGTAAAATACCCGTGCTCGAATTAGACGACGGTACCTGCATAGGCGAAAGTGACGCAATTTGTCTGTACTTTGAAGCACTGCATCCGCAAAATCCTCTCATGGGCACAACGCCGCTTGAAAAGGCCACTATTGCTATGTGGCAGCGGCAAATAGAACTTTGCTTGTTTAACCAAATTGGCATGTGTTTTCAACATACCTCGGGCTACTTTAAAGATCGCATGACGCCAATAGCAGAATTTGGCAAAGTGTCGGGTATTAGTGCGAGTAAATATTTGAATGTGCTTGAAAAAAGGCTTGTTGACAACGAATTTATGGCTGGGACAAGCTTTAGTATCGCCGATATTACCGCGTTTTGTGCTATAGACTTTGGCAAAGTAGTCGACATCCGTATAGGCGACAGCCAAGTTAATCTTACCCGATGGTACGATAAAATGAATGAACGGCCATCTGCAAGAGCGTGATTTACTGACGCTGTTCACTTCCTTGGCTTAGGCTCACGAAAGGGGTGAAGGTTTTTGGAGTGTGGCCCTGTCAACCTGCAAACTAGGCACGGGTGAAGCCTTATTCAATCATATCAATCAACGTGGATAGCTGATCTGCCTCAGCAGCAGATTTATCCCATCTTATCCTATGGATCCTTGGAAATCGAAGCGCCACTTTAGATTTATGGCGGTTCGATGGCGCAACTGCATCAAACGCAACTTCAAAAACAAGTTCTTTTTTTACCTCTTTCACCGGCCCAAACCGGGCCAAGGTATTGCGTCTTACCCACGTATCAAGCTTCTTAAGTTCTTCATCGGTAAAGCCTGAATACGCTTTACCAATAGGCAACAGTACATCATCTTGCCAGCAGCCGAAGGTAAAGTCAGAATAAAAGCTAGAACGCTTGCCGTGGCCGCGCTGGGCATACATGATCACGGCATCTATCACTTTCGGGTCGCGCTTTAATTTGTACCATTGACCTTTTGGCCTACCGGCAACATAAGCGGTGTCTTTACGCTTAATCATAATACCTTCGATATAGCCGTTAGACAGCGCGCTAGCACGCACTTTTAGGGCGGTTAAATCGTCTGGATTTGAAAATAGCAGTTTCTCCGAAGGGAATAGATTTAGACAAGTCCCGCGTTCTTCACCTGCAATTTTTTGGTCTTTAGTAAAAAGCTTCGCGATTTTGGCCGATCTTATCGACAAGGCTTGCTCTCGTAAATCTTCATGCTTAATTTGAAGTGCGTCATAGATTATAAGACCCACAGGGATAGACTGCATCAGCGCTTTCGTTGGCTTTTTTTTGTTTAAACGCTTTTGAAGTTGATTGAAGCTAGCAATGTGCGCGTAATTTTGCGGTGCATCGCCAGTGGGAGCAGAAGATACCGATGGATATAAAGCAACAAGCTCACCGTCAAAGCGGCCTTCAAGCTTAGCGGCTTCAACGCTGCTCACTAAATCGGGAAAGCTAGCCGATATGTCATCTCCTGTGCGGCTAAATAAGGCGGTTCCGGTGTGATTACTGACAAGCTGGGCGCGAATACCATCAAACTTCCATTCAGCTTGCCATTCTTCGTGGCTAATACGGGCAAGCGCGGCTTCGTCAATTGGGTGTGCTAGCATAACGGGTTGGAAGGTAAGCTTGTTGCTAATGTCGGGCATGTCGGCCTTGCCTTCAAGCCATGCCAGTAAATCATTATACGGCGGTTGTACACCGTGCCAAACTCGCTCTACGTCTTCCACTGTAATACTGGGATTATGTTTAGCCCCGTGTTGCGCCAATATTTTTTTCATGAAGCGCGCCGACACGCCGATGCGCAAACCCCGCGTGCCTAGTTTTAATAATGCCCAGCGCTGCGTGGGCGTCATTATATCGAGCAAGCTCACAAGGTAAGGTTTTATAGACGGTTTGGGTAAGTGTGTGAATTGCGTCACTACTTCATCCAAACTAGGTACCCCTAAGGCTGTTTGCTTTGCGAAGGCCTCGGCATCAGCGGTGGTTGACCATAAATGTGCGACAGTTTCGCTCATCTCGCCTACATAATCGTAGCTTAATGCAAAAAGTGCTGGGTCGACCCGCTCTACTATAATATCTTTTACGGTTTTGCGTTTAAAAAACTCAAAGTGTAAAGTACCTGCTATGGCGCCTATTGCCCAGCCTCGGTCTGGGCTTGGGGCTGTGGCTAAATATTCTAGCAATAACTCTGATTTTGCATTGTTACTGTTTAAGAAGTAGAGGTTGTTGACTAAGTCTGCAAAAGCTTTCATACGCGCTGAGTTTTTTGTTTGCTTTCAGATTTGCTAAGTTTAGCGCTTGGCGCTTCGCTGTTAATATCTTCATCGCCGTCACCGTAGCCGACCAAATTCAAAGCTTTAGCTTTATATCCCATTTGCTTAGCCTGATGCACCAAAGCCTGCTCGCGGCCATGAGTTACCCATACTTCTTTGGGGTTCACCTGCTTGATGGTAGTAATCAAATCTTGCCAGTCGCTATGGTCTGAAATAATCAGTGGAAGCTCCGCGCGCTTTTGTTTACTTCTGGCGCGTATTTGCATCCAGCCAGAGGCCATCGCAGTCATTACATTGGGCAACTTGCGTGACCATCTGTCACTTAAGGCCGAGGGCGGTGCTAGCACTATTTGTCCTTTTAAGATTGATAAGTCAGTTAGGCTAGCCACTTCAATTAGCTCGCCAAGGGGTATGCCGTGTTCCTCATAAAGCGCGCACAAATTAACTAACGCGCCATGAATATAAACTGGTTTGTGATAACCCAACTGACGCAAAGCAATGAGTAAGCGCTGGCATTTTCCTAAGGCATATACGCCCACTACATGACATGATTCGGGCAAGCGCACTAAAGACGCCAGCAGCTTTTGGGTTTCATCTTCAATTGATGGATGTTGAAATACGGGCAAGCCAAAGGTTGCCTCAGTCACAAATACGTCGCAGGGAACCGGCACAAAAGGTGCACAGGTAGGGTCGCTTTGGCGCTTAAAATCACCTGTATGCACTAAGCGTTGTCCTTTGTATTCAATGAGTACTTGGGCTGAGCCTAAAATATGCCCGGCTGGATAGAGCGTTAATTGCCCTGCATGCAGGTTTATGGTTTCTTCGTATGCTAAGGCATGTGTATTTTGTGCATGATCTTCGCCGTAGCGTACACGCATAATATCCAGTGTGGCGGCGGTTGCATACACATGAGTATGGCCTGCACGCGCGTGATCAGCATGGGCATGCGTAATAATGGCATGTTCAACCGGTTGCATAGGATCTATGTAGGCGTTTAAGGCTCTACAATATAAACCTTTTTCGTCTGTTTTAATCCAGTTTTCTGGGTGCATTTTACACTACCAATGACGCAATAATTAATAGTTTTTACGCACTAAGGCCTTAATTTGTTTACTCACTGGTAAAGTATAATTATTATCTACGTTATATAAACTTATAAGGTGTCACACCGCTATGCCCCGCAAACCTTCATTAGCCTCTTTAAGCATAAATGCAGGTGCGCCGTTGCCTGAAAATGGACGTGCCTTTCGCCACGGGCCTGAATTTGCCAGTACATTTCACTTGTCTGGCGATGTAGATCCGAATGCCTATCAATACGGTCGCTTTGGGCAACCAACGTGGACTAGCCTTGAACAAGGTTTAGCACAGTTAGAAGGCGGCGATACCATCGTGTTTCCATCAGGAATGTCAGCAGCTGCGGGCATTTTGACTAGTTTGCTTAAGCCCGGCGATACTATTTTACTGCCAAGTGATGGTTATGCGCCTGTGCGTTTTTACACCGAACAATACTTAGTTAAGTTTGGTGTAAAACTGAAAACCATTCCCACTCAAGAGATTGATAATTTCGATTTTAGCGGTATTGACCTAGCGCTGTTAGAAACGCCCAGTAATCCCATGCTTGACACTTTTGACATTCAAGGTGTTGCCGCGAAAATTCATAAAAGCGGTGGCCTTTTGGCAATAGACAACACTACTCTTACGTTTTTAGGCCAGCAGCCACTAGCCTTAGGCGCCGATATTTCCATGAGCGCAGACACCAAAGCGGTAAACGGTCACAGCGATGTTGTATTTGGGCATGTAGCATGCACCAGCCAAGCTTTAAGCGACAAAATAAGACAGTGGCGTAAATTTTCGGGTAATATTCCAGGTCCTATGGAAACTTGGCTGGTGCACCGCAGTTTATCAACGTTAGACGTTCGCTTGCAGCGTATGTGCGACACGGCAATGCTGCTGGCCCAAGCATTATATGAACACCCTAAAGTGAAGAGCGTGCGTTATCCGGGTTTGCCTAAGGACCCATCGTATAATATTGCTAAAACACAGCAGCAACTGTTTGGTTTTATTATTAGTTTTGAGCTTGATAGTAAGTGTAAAGCAGACGCATTTCTTAAAGCATGCAGCCTTGTATATGAGGCAACTAGTTTTGGTGGCGTGCACAGCACCGCAGAAAGACGCGCGCGTTGGGGAACCGATAATATTGCACCAGGTGTTGTTCGATTCAGCGTAGGCTGCGAAAGAGCAGACGACCTTATCTATGACGTGATGCATGCCCTTAAGCAGTTATAGAATAAGGAGAGTGCTCTTGTAATGTTGATATTAGCTTTATTCAACAACGTAATCTTCGCCTGAAGGTGCGGTGAAAGTATCTTGTGACACAAGCTCTATTTTTATATCTTCAGCGCCTTTCGCAGTGTTGAGAATAACTTCAATATGCACGTTATTTTCTTTGAGCACAATCGACTCTGGTAATTCTTTTTGCCCTGCGTATGCAACAAACTGACTTGCTTGTTTGAGGCCGCAATGAGAACCATCTACAAAAAATGCCATTAAATGGTTAAAGTAAACAAGATACTGTTTGACGTCTTTATGAGAGCCATTTTGTAGGGCAAAACGATGGTCGAGCATTTCGCTAGGGCTAAGGTAAGTATCGAGTCTGCTAGCATCTGACTGCTCAGTTATATTTGCTACAGGCATAACTTGCAATGCTGCAAACGCTTGGGTTTGTTCTTGGCGGCGATTAATTTCAGCGATTGGCATATTCATGATGTACTCTCCAGAATGTCTTGTGTAATGCTTAACGTTTATAGCTTGTTATTAAAATAAGACGTGCAAGTTAAAGATAAAACTTAGCAAATCTACAAGCTAAGAGACTAATGTCGGCAGCCTTTGCTATCTCCATTTACAAAGCATAGCCTAATTTTCATAAAAATTTTACAAAGGAAATTTCACATAGTAAATTTTACAAATAGTAAAATAATTGTTTACAAATTTTTTATGAAATAACGGGTTCAGAAATCTCAATAATTAGTAAACCTAGTGAGTCGCGCGGTAGTATTGATTACGAGATTTTGTGATTATGATAAAGGAAATACACGACTTGCTAATAACAGACACACCTGTGGTAGTAAAACGCGCGTTCATCCCGAGTGTTTTTAAAGCGTGGTTTGCCGCTCGCCATTGGAAGATTAGGCCATATCAGCAAAAAATGGTCAGCGCTTTTGTCAATCAGCAGTCAACCTTATTGATTGCGCCTACGGGCGCAGGTAAAACCTTGTCTGGATTCTTGCCCAGTTTAATTGATATTCACAAACTGCTTGAAAAAGGTAAGTCTAACAAAGCAATTGGCCTGCATACTTTATATATATCGCCGCTTAAAGCCTTAACCTACGACATAAATCGTAATCTTGAAATGCCAATTAGTGAAATGGCACTAGGCATGACGGTTGCCTCTAGAACGGGCGATACGACTAGTTATCAGCGTCAAAAACAGCGCAAGTTACCGCCGAATATACTGCTTACCACGCCCGAATCTTTAATGCTTATGCTGTCGTACACTGACGCGGCGCGAATTTTTGCAAATTTAAAATGTGTCATTGTGGATGAAACACATTCTTTTGCCAATTCTAAGCGAGGGGACTTTACCTCGCTTGCCTTAGCGCGCCTGTATTGGCTGAATCCGCATTTTATACGCGTGGGCCTGTCGGCAACTGTTGCCCACCCTGATTCACTCGCCGCCTGGCTTGGGGTAACGGGCCAGCCTACCGGTATTATCCTCGCTAAATCGCGTGTGAAACCTCGTTTAAAAATGCTGACCAACAAAGAATATATTCCGTTTGGTGGCTACATGGCGAAATACGCCAAGAAAGAAATTTTAGCGGCTATTAGCAAAGCAGGCACCAGCCTTGTATTTGTCAACACCCGCGCCCAAGCTGAACTTATTTTTCAAGCGCTTTGGGAGGAAAATAGTGAAGGTTTAGCCATTGCTATTTATCACGGAAGCTTAAGCAAAGAACAAAGGCAAAAAACAGAAAAAATGATGGCCGCGGGTAAACTGCGCGCGGTGGTTACAACCTCTGCTTTAGAGCTTGGCATTGACTGGGGCGACGTTGATTTAGTTATTCAAGTCGGCGCGCCTAAAGGCGTGAGTCGCCTAATGCAGCGAATTGGGCGTGCAAATCACCGCATGGATGAGCCTTCTAAAGCTTACTTGGTTCCCGCAAACAGGTTTGAATCTCTGGAGTGTTTGGCGGCTATAAAAGCCATTAAAAAAGGTGAGCTTGATGGCGAACCGCCAATGCCCGGCGCGCTTGATATTATTCCGCAGTTTATTATGAACTGCGTGTGCAGTGAGCCTAGCGACATGCACAGTATTTATCAGCAAGTACTTAATGCAAGCTCCTATTCGGGCCTTGATTTGGATACTTTCAAACAACTTTTTTCTTTTACCCAAGACGGCGGCTACGCCCTGCAGGCCTACGAGCGATACTTCAGACTAGTACAAGATAAGGGTCTATATTCACCCGCCAATAAGCGCGTGATCATGCGCCATAGACAAAATATAGGCACCATTGTTGAAGCAGGCCGACTGAAAGTAAAAAGATTAAGACGATCGCATCAAGGTAAAATTGTTGGCGAAGTTGAAGAGTACTTTGCGCAGCAGCTTTGCAAAGGAGACAGCTTTTATTTTGCTGGTGAAATACTGGTGTTTGAAGGTATTCGCGACATGATAGTAGAAGCTAGACCGGGTAAAGCCAAGGAGCCTAAAATACCGAGTTTTCAAGGTGGTCAAATGCCTTTGTCTACTTACTTAGCCGACGCGGTTCGCAAGCTTATTAATGTGCCTGAGTCATGGCAAGAGCTGCCTAAATTAGTCCGCGACTGGCTGCATCTGCAGCAGTCATTTAGCGCGCTTCCAAGTATGGAAAAGTTACTGATTGAACAGTTTCCTTTTAGAGGCGCATTTACCACTTTGTTTTATACTTTTGAAGGACGTAAAGCCAATCAGACACTGGGTATGTTAATTACGCGGCGCATGGAGAATCGCGGATTTAAACCTTTAAGTTTTTCAATTACCGACTATGGGCTGTCAATATCGTCGGTCATTCAAATTGAGAAAGGGCACATAACAGAGTTATTTACCCCCGACATTTTAGGCGATGAATTAGAAGACTGGATGTTAGAAGCCAGTATGCTAAAGCGTAGTTTTCGCCAAGTCGCGGTGATAAGCGGTCTCATTGAGCAGCAGTATCACAGCAATAAGAAAACTATGCGTCAGGTTACTTTTTCTACCGATTTAATTTACGATACTTTACGGCAGTACGATCCCGATCATATTTTACTGAAAGTAACGCGCGACAATGCTCAGCGTGAGCTCCTCGATATAGAGCGCACAAGCGCGTTGTTATTCAGATACTGCGACTCTTTTTTATTCAATGCGCTTGAAAAACCTTCGCCTATGGCCATTCCTATCGTGCTTAGTGTAAGAAGTGAATTGATTACAGGCGCTGGTACCCAAGCGCTATTAGAGCAAGCAAGTTTATACCAAGAAGCCGAACTAATGTTAGACGACGTTCGTGCTTTGTTACAGGGAGATTAAGGTACATGATTGAGCTCACCGCGCTTAAAGCCCTGTTGATGAATCATCAGATTATTCCAATAAAATTTGCAGGCCATCGTATGTTGTTAGACGCTGGTGGTGTGCTTATATGGCCGCAGCAAGATCTGCTTATTTTCAGTGATTTACACTTAGAAAAAGGCAGTTTTTTAACGCAGTTTGCCAATCCACTGCCGCGTTTTGACAGCAAAGATACATTAAAACGAATGCAGCTTATAATGGCACGCTACGACTGTGGTCATATTGTGTGCCTAGGCGATAGCTTGCACGACGGTAATGCCTTAGCGCGTATGCAACCAGACGATTTGGTCAGTCTTAATGCATTGGTGAAGTCAGTGCCAAAATGGACGTGGGTATTAGGCAATCATGACCCCGACATACCGCCTGAAATTTTAGGCGACCGAGCTCCGTTTTTACATATTCAGAATTTATTGCTCGTGCATGAGCCAGAGGACATTAATGCCATAAATAAAAAGAGCTCACTGAAGCCACTTTTATCCAAGGAAGCGTCAAAGATTGAAGGGCAGATTATTGGTCACTACCATCCAAAATCTAGCTATAGACTGGCTAATCGCAAAGTGACAGGCAAAAGTTTTGTGTGCGGTGACGATATATTGCTGATGCCTGCATTTGGCAAATATACAGGTGGGCTAGATATCAAAGACGGCGCTTTTGAGCCCTTGTTTAATTTAAAAAAAGTGCTTGTATATTTGACCTATCATCATAAAATTTATTTGTTTATGTCGAAAATTAAGCGGTAAATGTGAGCGAGCATGGTTAACGTCAATCCCTCCCAAAAAATATAATCGCGAATGTAATGCGGCGACTAGAGCGTAATTATGTTGGGGGATGTCAGCTGCGCCAGCGTTTGGTCAAATCTTCATACGCGTCGATACGCCTGTCTCTAAAATAAGGCCAAATACGTTTAATATGTTCTGATTTTTGCATGTCTAACTCAACCATAAGGGTTTGTTCAACGTCGTTTTCAGCCATGGCCAGAATTTCACCCTGTGGCCCTGCAATAAAACTATGCCCCCAAAATTGAATGCCTGCATCGGCTTCATTGGGCGAAGATTCAAAACCAGTGCGATTAGCCACAATAACGGGCACTGAATTGGCCACCGCGTGAGCGCGCTGTATGGTTTCCCAAGCGTCTTGTTGTCTTTGCTGTTCCTGAGGCGTGTCATTTTTATCCCAGCCAATGGCGGTGGGGTAAAACAAAATCTCAGCGCCAGCCATAGCCATTAAACGCGCGGCTTCTGGGTACCACTGATCCCAGCACACTAATACACCTAGTTTGCCTACGCTGGTTTGAATGGGTTCAAAGCCAAGATCGCCTGGGGTAAAATAAAACTTTTCATAAAAGCCTGGATCATCAGGAATGTGCATTTTGCGGTACATGCCAGCAATATCGCTGCTTCTATCAAATACCACTGCAGTGTTGTGGTAGAGACCGGTGGCGCGCTTTTCAAACAGCGATGCCACTAATACTACATTGCATTCTTTAGCCAAAGCACCAAAAAATATGGTTGCGTCACCGGGAATGGGTTCTGCTAAGTCGAACTGATTAACGTCTTCTGTTTGACAAAAATACAGGGTAGAGTGAAGCTCTTGCAGTAAAATACACTGGGCCCCTTGGGCAGCGAGTTTACGCACTTGCTTGGCAGACTTTTCCCAGTTTTCATGCTTGTTATTAGTGCTTACGCTTTGTTGAACCACGGCTATTTTAAGCGTGTTTAGTGACTGTGATTCACTCATAATATAGACACTCCTAATTGCGCCTTGGCAATAATTTCATGCTTTATGGTGTTGGTGGGTACTTGCATTGTAACACAGTGCAGGCTGCCGTTTTGTTGCACCAAACTATGGCACAGTACGGGTACTATTGTATAGTTCGGATGGGCACTTTGTATAATAACTAGCGCGTTTTTATCTTCACTTTGGCCATAAATGGGCATAATAATGTGCTGGTTCACAATCAGGTAGTTAGCATAGGAGGCGGGCAGTCGCGTCCCTTCGTCATCAAGCACAAGCGGCAGCGGTAGGGAATAAATTTTATGCGTGGGCAGCGCTTGGCTTACTTCGTATTGT
>NZ_BAET01000019.1 GCF_000252165.1 Glaciecola punicea ACAM 611 | reverse complement strand
AAACGGGATAAAAAACCGGAATAATGCTTTGTTTGTTATATATAGTGGATGCGATTTGAAATATTTTCGAACCAATACAGTAAGATTTTTTTCTGCTTGGATCTAGCGCTACCATTTGGTGTTCAAGTAAAGCATTAATAATACGATGACCACTGGCAGGAGGAATATTTACCTGTAAACAAATCTCAGATAAGGTTAAGGGATAGGCTGATTTAGCTAACAGATCTAGCATCAGTACAGAACTATCAACTGCTGGGGCTTTGGATTTTTCTTTGAGAGACGTCATATGCAATTAATTTTTATTTTATATATGGAATTTAATTCTATCCTATATTCTTATTAAAAAATACTCACTTAAGTAAATAAGAAGCTGAATAATATAGTTAAAAAACAAAAAAAAATAGGCCAAGCCAATCTTCTTAAAGTTTTCCCGCCTCATTTTTTAACTTAATTAAATTAAAATCACACCATTACCTATCATATATAAAATAGATAAATTCTATATATAGAATTTATATTTTAAATATAGAAAGGCATTGACAATTTTTTTTAACAAGACATAGAATGAAGAGATCTAAACTACCTAGGGCAATCACAATGAGAATTGAACAAAATTTCATTAATAATGAATTCGTAGGAACAACAGCCAACGATTTGATACAAGTTTATAATCCAGCGAACGGGGAAATTGTTGCACAGGTTCCGCTCGCAAGTTCAGAAGAAACCATACACGCTGTTACTTGCGCTGCGGAAGCTCAGCGGAAATGGCGTAAACTAACGAGTATCGAACGTGGTAACTATCTGCAACGTTTGGCGGATGCTTTATTGGTACGTCAAGCTGAAATAGGTGCAATATTAGCAAAAGAATCAGGTAAAAGCCTCGAAGATGCCACCAATGAAACGGTCTATGCTTCTGAGATTACCCGTTATCATGCTGAGTGGGCACGCCGTATTGAAGGTGAAATTATTCCTAGTGATACGCCGAATGAAAATTTGCTATTACAGCGCGAACCCATTGGTGTTGTGGCCGCATTGATCCCGTTTAATTTCCCTGTTTATACTTTGTTACGGAAAATAGCGCCAGCGCTCATCACCGGCAATACCGTGATTGTTCGTCCTAGTAATAACACTCCTTGTTCGGCCTTTGCCATTGCCAAAGCTATACAAGATGCAGGAATTCCTAAAGGTGTTGTTAATATTTTAGCCATGACACATGCCACTGCAGAGCTTTTATGTACTCACCCTAAAGTAGGCATGATTACCCTTACCGGCAGTGTTGGTGCGGGACGTAAAGTGTTGGAATACTCCCAAGTAAATATTGCTAAATCTTCCTTGGAGCTTGGTGGAAAGACACCAGCTATAGTCGAGGCTGATGCCGATTTAGAAAAAGCTGCAAAGGAGATAGTAGCATCCAGAACTAGCAATTGTGGTCAGCTTTGTACAGCCGTAGAGCGTGTTTATGTGCACGAAGATATTTACGATGAATTTGTCGGATTGCTGCGCCAAAACATGATCAACAGATCATTCGGAAATCGTATTGAAAATCCCGATTTTATGGGACCACTGATCAACGAAAATGCCCGTTTGAATATTCATCAAATGGTAGAAAGAGCAATTGATGATGGGGCCTCATTAGAAGTAGGTGGTTTTATTCCAGAAGGCCCTGGCCACTTCTACCCACCTACCTTGCTGACAAACTGTAGACAGGATATGGAAATTGTACAAGAAGAAATTTTCGGCCCAGTATTGCCCGTATTAAAATACAGCACAGCGGAAGAAGCATTAGCATTAGCTAACGATCATCAGTTTGGTCTATCTTCGGTGATTTATACAGAAAATTATCGTACGGCAATGAAAGTTGCCAATGAGATTGAAGCGGGTGAAGTTTATATTAATCGTACACCATCAGATCCTTACCAAGGCTATCATGCTGGATGGAAGCGCTCAGGTCTAGGTGGTGATGACGGCAAACATGGAATGCTTGAATTTACACAGACTCGATTGGTGGTATTGAAATATTAACGCTTAACTCTGTTATTCATTCCATAATCATATCACTCGGTCGGAGGTAATACATAATGGCCAATGCAACTTGCAGCAAGACTAAGATGATAGGAAGGAGAATAACAGCGCACAGCCAAGCGCGTATGCAATCAAATGTTAAACGTTATTTCCAACTTTTGTTACTTGTCTTGCTCATTGGCTTAATGACCTACGCGATACGCGGTATATATTGTGAAATTATTGGTGATTGTCATGTGCCAATTCATCTTACCGGTTTAGCTGTTGGAGTCATCTCTTTACTCGCTTATACCCCAGACATATTTCTTCCACAAATCAATAGTTATATCGCTACATACTATGAAGGTGTGACGGTATATCAACTTTATTTCGGCTATATCGCTGCTATGGGTTTCTTGGACGTTTTGGCGACCTTGAGGCTTAAGCGTATGTTAGTTATCAAAAAAGGGTAATATTATGAAAGTAGTTTCTTGTGAATCTCATGTTGTAGCAACCCCTCCCCCGCACCTTGGTGGGATGTACTGGATTTTTGTCTCAATAAGAACTGATTGTGGCATTGAAGGTATTGGTGAAATTTACGCCTCAACATTTCATCCTAATGTCATGCTTTTAGCGATTGACGATGTTTTTGACCGATATCTTAAGGGCTATGATCCCCATCATATTGAACGATTTTTTCGCGAAGCTTATTCTAGTGGTTTTACCCAGCGACCAGATCTTAGCATGATGGGAGTAGTTAGCGCATTAGAAATGGCTTGCTGGGACATTGTTGGTAAGGCCGCTAATAAACCAGTATATGAATTAATAGGAGGAAGAGTTCATGACAAACTCCGGACTTACACCTATTTATATCCTAAAAACAATGCAGGTGAATATGATTATGACAATATCGAGTTAGCTGTCGAATGTGCTCAAAAAAATATGGAGCAAGGATTCACCGCCCTAAAATTTGATCCCGTTGGTCCTTACACTGCATATAGTGGTCATCAACTGTCACTTGAAGCCCTTGATAAAGCTGCTACATTTTGCCAACGTATTCGTGAAACCGTTGGTAATAAATGCGATTTGTTGATCGGAACTCACGGACAAATGACCCCAGCCTCCGCCATTCGATTAGCAAAACGTTTAGAGCCTTTCGATCCATTATGGTTTGAAGAGCCTGTGCCTCCGGGCCAGTCAGAAGCAATGGCACAAGTGGCAGCAAAAACGAGCATTCCTGTTGCCACCGGTGAACGCCTGACCACCAAATATGAGTTTTTTGACTTACTCAAAAATGGCTCCGCCTCGATTATACAGATGAACTTAGGGCGTGTTGGTGGCATTTTAGAAGCGAAAAAAATTGCCAGCATTGCTGAAGTCTATTACGCACAAATTGCGCCTCATCTTTATAACGGTCCTGTTGGTGCTGCAGCAAGTATTCAACTCGCTACTGCAACACCTAATTTTCTTATTCAAGAAAGTATCATGACTTGGGATGGGTTTCATGCAGAAGTACTGCAAGAAAAAATTGATTGGCAAGACGGTTACATTATTCCATCTAAAAAGCCAGGTCTTGGTATTGAGTTAAATATGGATGTAGTAAGAGCTAATTCACCTTATACCGGAAAAGCATTACACCTATCAATGGCTTCAAAACCTTACGACTTCAAAGAACAGTCTAACGAAGATTGGAAGTTATCTACCAAAGAGAATAGCTAAAATGACTTATGATTTTATTATTGTTGGTGCAGGCTCCGCTGGCTGTGTTCTTGCTGATAGGCTCAGTGAGTCAGGACAACATAAAGTGCTGTTATTAGAGGCGGGTGGCAAAGACCGTCTACCGTGGATTAAATTACCAGTAGGGTTTGCTAAAACTTATTATCACCCTACCTATAATTATATGTACTACAGCGAAAAACAAGAAAATATGGATGGGCGTAAGATGTACGCTCCTCGTGGTAAAGGGCAAGGAGGGTCTGGTTCTATTAATGCAATGATCTATGTACGCGGACAGGCATCTGATTTTGACGATTGGGCGGCAGCGGGTAATAAAGGATGGTCCTATCAAGATGTATTACCTTACTTTAAGAAAATGGAAAAACATCCTCTTGGCGATACCGAATTTCATTCTGCTAAGGGAAAAATGGGTATTACACAAATGTCCCAGAGTGCCCATCCTCTTTGTGCGCATTATCTTAAAGCCAGCAAAGAACTAGGTTTTAAAATCAATGATGATTTTAATGGTGCTGAGTTTGAAGGTGCGGGCATTTACGAAGCTAATATACACAAGGGCTTTCGCGATTCTAGCAACACCGCTTATCTTAAACCCGCATTAAAACGGTCTAATTTGACTATATGGCATCACACTGTTACCGAAAAAGTTCTCTTTGATGTAAACAAACGTGCTTATGCATTGGAAATAAATAAAAATGGCGTAAATCAAACTTTAACTGTTAATAAAGAGATTATTTTAGCTGCTGGTGCTGTCGACTCGCCCAAGTTACTACAACTTTCCGGGGTGGCAGATGAAAAGCTATTAGATAAGCATAATATATCTGTAGTGCTGCACTCCCCTGCGGTAGGGAAAAACTTGCAAGACCACCTGTGTGTTAGCTATTACTACCGAGCCAATGTTAAAACGCTCAACGATGATTTAGGCTCGTTATGGGGGCAAACTAAAGCTGGTTTGCAATACGCTTTTAACCGTAGCGGCCCTTTAGCGATTAGCGTTAACCAGGGAGGAGGATTTTTTAAAGGCGGCGAAATGGAAGATTCACCAAATATTCAATTATATTTTAATCCAATGTCGTATGAAATACCGACGGATCCTAAGGCAACATTAGCCCCCGATCCTTATTCTGGTTTTTTGCTTGCTTTCAACTCTTGTCGCCCGAGTAGTAAAGGTACAATTGAACTGACGTCGAGTAACCCACTAGATGCACCATTAATTAACCCTAATTACTTATCGACTCAAAAAGACATCGAAGAAGTGTTGCAGGGGCACAAACTCATTCGTAAATTTATGCAAGCTCCTGCGCTTAAAGCGGTAACTGAAGAAGAAGTTAAACCGGGCGAAGAGGTTACTGATGAGGCAAGTTTGTTGAAGTATGTTCGTGAACAAGCAAGCTCTATTTATCATCTTTGTGGTACTTGTGCTATGGGGAATGAGCCAAAAAATTCGGTTGTTGATCATCGTCTACGTGTGCATGGTATTAAAGGCCTTCGCGTCGTAGATGCATCGATTTTCCCCAATATAACCTCTGGCAATATCAATGCACCTGTAATGATGGTTGCGGAAAAGGGAGCCGACATGATCCTAGAAGACAACCGTTCATGATTTTTTATAAGTAAGAAATATTAATCAATACACCAAAAAATATCAATTGTGCTGAAGTGATGTTTAACACTAATCTACCTATCTAGATAAATCTCAATATTCAAAATTTCGTTATGCATTGTGAATGAGCAATGCCGATAAAATATCACATAAACGAGTATATATATGTTAACTGAAACTATGACTAACGTAGCCCCAGAAAACTTATCACATGATGATTGGGTTAACTTGGCGGACAACCTGAAAATAGAAACTGAACTGTTTATCGATGGTTCTTGTGTTGCGGCTGCAAGTGGCGCAAGGTTTGAAACAATTAACCCTGCGACAGGAAAAGTGCTTGCATCTGTTGCTTGTGGGGGTGTTGAGGATATTAACCTTGCAGTGGCTGCAGCTAAAAGAGCTTGGGAAGACGGACGTTGGAAGAATCTGCCGACAAGAGAACGGATAACAATACTGCTACGTTTTGCTGATTTGGTTGAAACGCATGCTGCTGAACTTGCACTGTTGGAAAGTTTGGATATGGGTAAACCAATAACCGATGCGCTAACAATTGATTTGCCTGAAGTAGTGGTTTCTTTACGTTATTTTGCCGAGTGTATCGATAAGATTAACGGCGCAGTAACGAATACTGACAACAATGCCTTACATATGATACTCAGGGAACCTTTAGGTGTTGTCGGTGCTATTTCTGCTTGGAACTACCCTTTATTAATGGCTGTTTGGAAAGTAGCTCCAGCATTGGCTGCTGGTAACTGCGTTGTTTTAAAACCTTCTGAAAATGCTCCTTTAAGTTGTATCAAATTGGCTCAGTTATTTGTCAAAGCAGGCGGACCAGCAGGCGTTTTTAATGTAGTGAATGGTTATGGTCAAGAGGCTGGTAAAGCCTTGGCTTTGCATATGGATGTTGCAAAAATCAGTTTTACAGGTTCTACGGCAGTTGGTAAACAATTGATGATTTATGCTGCTCAGTCGAACTTGAAACGAGTGGCTTTAGAAACAGGTGGCAAAAGCCCACAAATTTTCATGTCTGATCTTGAAGACATAGACCGAGCTGTTGATTATGCTTTTGCAGGTATATTCGACAATGCAGGCCAAGTATGCAATGCCGGCTCGCGCTTGTTAGTGCATCGCGATATTTATGATGTCTTTATTGAAAAATTTACTCAAAGAAGCCAAGCAGTTTATCAACATGGTGAGCCTTTAAATCCAGCAACAACCTTGGGTCCTGTGGTTACACATTTACATCAAAAAAATGTTTTAGCAAAAATAGAGCAAGGTATTAAAGAAGGCGCAAAACTAGTTTTTGGTGGAAGAGCATCCTCTGCTTTTGAACAAGGTGCCTATGTTCAACCAACGCTACTAAGCAACGTTGAATCACACATGACTATTGCTCAGGACGAAATTTTTGGCCCTGTTGCTGTAGCTATTCGTTTTGATGATGAACAACATGCCCTTGCTATTGCTAATGATTCTATCTTTGGCCTAGCGGCGAGTGTTTGGACAGCTGATTTAAAAACGGCCCATCGAATGATTAAAGGGATTGAAGCGGGTGTTGTTTGGGTTAATTGTTTTGGGGACGGTGATATGACACAGCCCTTTGGTGGTTATAAACAATCTGGTAATACTCGTGATAAATCAATTGAATGCTTTATCGGCTATACACAAAGTAAATCGGCATGGATTAACTTAGATTAGAAGCAAAGCGTTTTGAAATCTTTCATGAGACACCTCATGATAAAAATGGACACAAAAAGAGCATTGAAGTGAAGGAGAGCTTTTCGCAAATAACACTGCGAATAGCTCAAAAATTAAAATAATGAAAAAAAAATAATAAAAATTAGAGGTATGATCGTGTTTAATAAAACCAAACTAGGCTGTGCAATTGGTGTTGCCATGGCTACAATTGTCAATTCACCGTTTGCTTTTGCAGACATTGAAACAGTGATGGTAACGGCTTCAAAGCGTATGGAAAGTGTGCAAGATGTGCCAATATCTGTTCAAGCTTTAAGTCAAGAGGCCTTAGAGCAATTGCGCGTATCAAAATTTGAAGATTACATTGAATTTCTACCTAGCGTAAGTGCCGGTGGGCGTGGACCGGGTCAATCTGAAGTTTATATCCGAGGCGTTGCCTTAGATGCAAATGGTATTATCGGAGCCGAGTTTTCACCTGCACCTAATGTTGGGTTTTATCTAGATGAACAAGCAATCAGCCTGGGTGGACGCAATCTTGATGTGTATATTACCGATGTTGAACGTTTAGAAGTATTAGCTGGTCCACAAGGCACACTATTTGGTGCGAGTGCTCAGGCTGGTGCGGTTAGAATTATTACCAATAAACCAGATACATCTGAATTTACAGCGGGTTTTGATCTTGATTATTCACAAACAAAAGGGGGAGATGACAGTGGCGCTGTGGAAGGTTTTGTCAATATCCCAATTATTGATGATGAATTAGCAGTTCGCTTCACCTATTTTAATGATCGCCAAGGCGGGTTTATTGATAATGTGCTAAATACATTTACAGTCAATCCTTCTGTCAATCCTAACCCTAATCCAGATTTTTTTAACAATGGTGATATTTCACAAGGTTTGGAAGATCAGTGGTTAGACGCAACCTTTACCGAGGTTGATAATAGTAAATTTGTTGAAGATGATTTTAATGATAGTAAATATGTTGGTGGACGTGTCGGCATTCAATGGGAAGTGAACGATGATTTGAGTGTATTAGTACAACATACTCATCAAAACTTAGATGTTGATGGTGTTTTTGATTATGACCCTACTTTGGGTGAACGTAACGTATCTCGATTCTCTAAAGACAGATTGGATGATGATTTTGATTTAACATCATGGTCAATAGAAGCGCGTATTGCAGAGCTAGACTTTGTATATACCGGTGGTTATTTGGACCGAGAAGTTCAGCAATCTATAGATTATATTGGTTATAATAACAGTGGTGGTTTTGCTTCTGATTATTATACTTGTACCTACGGGGTTGTTAGAAATTGTCTTGATCCTAATAAACGTTTTCTTGCAAATGTTACTAATACCCGTGAAACTCACGAATTTCGTGTAGTCACGTCATCTGAAAATCGTTTGAGTGCAGTCGTTGGCGTATTTTATGATGATCAAGAGATCACCCATGTTGGTGATTTTGATTATGCTGCAGCACCTGAACTTGGTTTTTTCCCAAACCGAGCGTTTCCTGATGCTACCGCAAATGATTCAGATTTTAAGGATGCTACCGTTACGTTTATCAATGATTTAACACGTAATGAAAAGCAGATTGCTATTTTCGGTGAAGTATATTTTGATATTACAGATGATTTAACATTAACGCTTGGAGCTCGATATTATGAGCTTGAAGCAACCTTTAAGGGATCATCTAGTTTTGCAACGACTAGCGCTTTTGGTGCGACAGAAGATGCCCCTAGCTATGGAAGAAACTATGATACTAGCTTAGCTGAGATTAGTCCTTTAAAGCAGGATGGTAGTATTGGTAAAGTGACACTAGATTATCATTTAAATAAAGATGTTTTATTTTACGGTACGTTTTCTCAAGGCTATCGCCCTGGTGGGTTTAATAGACTGTCTGGCCCAGCGACGAATACCAATAACTTACCTCAATTTGAAGGTTTTGTTGTACCTGCAACCTATGAAAGTGACGATTTAACCAACATGGAATTTGGTTGGAAAACAACCTTAGCTGATGGTAATTTACGATTTAATGGTGCTATTTATAAAATTGATTGGTCTGATATTCAAATCGCTGTTCTTGATAATACCAATATTAGCGGCCTAACGTTTACTAGTAATGTAGCTGATGCAGAAATTACTGGTGTAGAATTTGATTTAACTTGGGCAGCAAGTAATAACCTAACACTGTTTGGTGCTGTATCTTTTAATAATTCTGAAGTCACAAGCCTTAATAACGGTATTGATTTCACTCTTGCGCCTGTTGGTAGCCAACTGCCTTTAGCACCAGAGTTACAATATAGCTTACGTGCCCGATACGATATGACCGTGATGGGTGACATTGATGCTTACGGGCAATTAAGTGCACAATATTCTGACGAAAGTTTCAGTTCATTACAGTCAGATGTACGCGAATTACAATCGAGTTACGCTGTTGCACATGCATCAATTGGAGCTAATTATGAAGAATTTGGTGTTGAATTATATGTTGAAAATTTAACCGATGAACTGGTTGAAAAACATATAAATACCCAAGATGATATTAGACGAATAACGGTTAATCGTCCTCGTACTATTGGCCTACGTTTCTCTTACGACTTTTATTAATATTTAGAAAAAGTTACGTTGTTATGAGGCGATTTATTTTTAAATCGCCTTTTTGTTTGCCTAGCGAAGCTGGTAAATCCGTCAGGTTGAAAGAAACCTGAGTCCATGGCGCAATAGCACCAGTCCTCTGACAAGTTATGCCATGCCAAACAGCTGGTTCGACGAAATAGGATTATATCCCGTAGGCGAAGTGAAAACAGGTGTTCTTGCTTCTAATTACTAGAAATAGTAGATTGCATGAGCCTTATCGAGGTACGTATGTTCGGTTCTGCGAGAGGAATTAGGCATAAGCCTTACCCTACTCGATTATAATAATATGCAATGATATTGATATACAGAAATTGGAGCAAAATGTATGAGTGCCTACTTACCCTCAGACAATATAAGATCAGAAAAGATTATTGAACAAGCAAAGAATTTATTACAAAAGCAACAATACATTGAATCTATTGATTTGCTTAATGGCTTGCTAACGCAAGCGCCCGATAATGTAGACGCTTTATATATTGTTGCTGTTTGTCAACGATACTTAAATCAAAAAGATAAAGCGTTATCAGTATTAAAACAGCTTAAATCTTACCATCCAAATTATGCACGGGCTTTTCAAGAAGAAGGCCATAACTACCGTTCTACTGATTATTTTGCTGCTATAAGATCGTTTGAACAAGCGATATTACTCAACCCTACATTGATAGCAAGCTGGAAATCGTTAGCTGAATTACACAAGATTCAGGATAACAAGGTGGCATCGAATGAAGCTTATACACAATATGCATATTGGTCTAACATGCCAAAAGAGTTACTTAGTGTTAATAGCTTTTTGTGTGACGACAAGCTAGCTAAAGCAGAAGATCTCTGTCGATTCTTTTTGAAAAAACATCCCAAAAATGTAGAAGCTATGCGTTTGCTCGCTAGCATTGGTGTAAAACATAAAGTGCTCGATGATGCTGAGTTTTTGTTAGAGAGTTGCTTAACGTTTGAACCCAATTTTCATCAGGCACGCAGTGACTATGTTAATGTTTTACATAGAAGACAAAAGTATCAAAAAGCACTTGAACAAGCTGACATTTTGCGTAGGAGCGCTCCAAGTAATCTTCGCTATCAAATGATCTTTGCTAATGAAAATCAAGCGGTAGGTAATTTCGATAAAGCACTAGATGTTTATAAAACCTTATTAAATAAGATACCTGATGATTCGGGCGTGCTCATTATGCAAGGTCATGCTTATAAAACAATAGGCCAAACAGAAAATGCTATCATTGCTTATCGACAAGCTTGTATATCCAAAGAAAATTTTGGTGATGCATTTTGGAGTTTAGCAAACCTAAAAACTTATCATTTTACTGATGAAGAAATCGTTAAAATGCAAGCGCGTGAACAGGCAGAAGAAACACTATTTGAAGACCGATTTCATCTCTGTTTTGCTTTAGGTAAAGCGTTTGAGGATAGAGGATCTTATACGGATGCTTTTAGCTATTACGAACGTGGTAATGCGTTAAAGAAGAAACAACTAAATTATAGTGCGCAGCAAATAGCGTCGCAGTGCCAAGCGCAAATAGAGGTGTGTAAACCAGCGTTATTTAGAAATAAAGTGGCGCACAGTTGTCAAGCAGCCGATCCAATATTTATTGTCGGATTGCCACGTTCGGGATCGACCTTACTTGAGCAAATATTATCATCACATTCTCAAGTTGACGGCACGATGGAATTACCCAATATTATGGCTTTATCACATAGACTCAGTGGTCGACGTAGTATTAATGATACGAAGCGATACCCTAAAGTGCTAGAAGAACTTTCTGCTGAGCAATTGAAAAAATTTGGTGACGCTTTTATTAAAGATACACAGGTTCACCGTAAAGAAGCGCCTTACTTCATCGACAAAATGCCTAATAACTTCAGACATATAGGCCTTATTCATTTGATACTTCCTAATGCAAAAATTATTGATGCACGTCGTCATCCTCTAGCTTGCTGCTTTAGTGGTTTTAAGCAGTTATTTGCAGAAGGTCAAGAATTTAGTTATAGCCTGGAAGATATAGGTCACTATTATAATGATTATGTTCAATTGATGGACCACTGGGATTCGGTTTTACCAGGCAAAATACTCCGTGTGCAGTATGAAGACGTTGTTGCTGACTTAGAAATGCAAGTACGCAGACTTCTTGAGTTCTGTGGGTTGCCATTTGAGGAAAATTGTTTGAATTTTCATAAAACAAAACGTTCAGTGCGAACGGCAAGTTCAGAACAGGTGAGACAACCTATTTACAATAAAGGATTGGAACACTGGCAAAAATTTGAAGAATACCTAGAACCACTTAAGAATGTACTTAGAGTATAAGTTTAGTTCACATTTTAATGTTTAGAGCGTAAGCGTCCGACCAATTACATCTAGTCTAGCGTAACATTCCATGGCCTTAGACTTTTTGCGTTGCAATCCGGCTCGATAGATTTTTCTAGCACATGCATAAGATAATCGAAGGAAATAAGCCCATTTTCTTTCGCGGTTTATACCGAATATAAAACTATCCCAAATGCCCTAGCTCGACATGAATAAAACGTTGATGCAGCTTCTGCTTGGCCACGTTAGACCCTCTAAAGATATGATACAAAAATTAGTTCGTGTTTAAATTAAGCAGACGAGTCAGTAGTCATATCAATTACATTTACAAGTACTTGACCAAATTAGTAGGTTAAATACTTGACCATTTTGGTCGGGTATGGCAATATCACTGTTTTAAAAGCTAGGAAAATTATGAAGCTTACTTCAAAAGGTCGCTATGCGGTAACTGCTATGCTTGACGTAGCGCTACATTCAAAACATGGTCCTGTTTCACTAGCCGATATTTCTCAACGCCAAGACATATCTTTGTCTTATTTAGAACAGTTGTTTGCAAAGTTAAGGCGTTCTCAATTAGTCGGCAGTGTGCGTGGCCCCGGTGGCGGCTATGTGTTGACTAAAGAGCCAAGCCTTTTATCAGTTGGTGAAATTATAGGTGCGGTCAATGAAAATATCGATGCAACTAAATGCAGTGGTAAAGCGAACTGTTCAGGCGGCCAGCGTTGCTTAACGCATCACTTATGGGAGAGCCTAAGTGATCGTATTAGTGATTTTTTAAATGGTATTTCGCTCCACGAACTAATGCAACAACGTGATGTAAAAGAAGTAGTCGGGCGTCAAAACTGCTTTAAAACAACATCTAAAGAAACAAATATTGATGTGATTAACTCAGTATAATACTGGCGAATTACATTTATCGTAAATAATCAATAACAGCTAAAATCATCACTATTCGTGAGCGTATGAATCTTACAACTCAGTTACCGTAACAAACAGTAAAATGAAAGTGAAAAATAGGCAGTAATAGATAGCATATAATTTTAATCTAAGTAAAAGTGGGATCAAAATATGAGTGAACAGATCGAACAAGCATTGGACCGAAAGTACGAAGCCGGTTTTTATTCTCAAATTGAATCAGATACCTTCGAAACTGGTTTAGACGAGTCCGTTATTCGCCGCATCTCCGAAATGAAAAAAGAGCCGCAGTGGATGCTCGATTGGCGCTTAAAAGCTTATAAAACGTGGCTTAAAATGGATGAGCCTGACTGGGCTCACGTAAAGTATCCTAAAATAGATTTTCAAGCAATATCGTATTATTCTGCACCTAAAAGCATGGCTGATAAGCCTCAATCGCTTGACGAAGTTGACCCAGAGTTATTGCGTACCTATGAAAAATTAGGCATTCCCTTACACGAGCAAGAAATGTTAGCAGGCGTGGCAGTAGACATTGTTTTTGATTCGGTATCGGTAATTACTACGTTTAGAGCAAAGCTAGAAGAGTCTGGGGTTATTTTTTGTTCTATTTCAGAAGCGTTGCATAGGTTTCCTGACTTAGTGAAAAAATATCTTGGCTCAGTAGTGCCGCGCGCCGACAATTATTTTGCCGCATTAAACAGTGCAGTATTTACGGACGGCTCTTTTGTTTACATTCCTAAAGGGGTCAGATGCCCGATGGAATTGTCTACGTATTTTCGAATTAATGAAATGAACACGGGACAATTTGAGCGCACACTTATCATTGCTGAAGAGGGAAGCCACGTAAGCTATCTTGAAGGTTGTACTGCGCCTCAGCGTGATGAAAATCAGTTGCATGCTGCTGTTGTTGAATTAGTGGCACTTGATGATGCAGTCATTAAGTACTCTACGGTCCAAAACTGGTATCCAGGCGATGAAAATGGCAAAGGGGGTATATTTAATTTTGTGACCAAGCGCGGTATTTGTCATACCAATGCAAAAATATCATGGACGCAGGTTGAAACTGGCTCAGCGGTTACCTGGAAATACCCTAGTTGTATATTAAAAGGTGATAACAGTGTAGGGGAGTTTTATTCAGTAGCGCTTACCCGAGGTTATCAACAGGCTGACACCGGCACAAAAATGATACATTTAGGCAAGAACACACGTTCAACCATCATCGCAAAAGGGATATCAGCCGGAAACAGCAACAATACCTATCGCGGCTTGGTTAAAATGGGGCCAAAAGCAGACGGTGCGCGCAATTTCACCGAGTGTGATTCTTTGTTGATTGGAAACAAATGCGGTGCGCATACCTTTCCTTACATAGAAAGCCGCAATCCTAGCGCCATTGTCGAACACGAGGCAACGACCTCGAAAGTCAGTGACGAGCAATTGTTTTTATGCCGCCAGCGTGGATTAAATCCCGAAAAGGCCGTGTCGATGATTGTGAACGGATTTTGTAAAGAAGTATTCAAAGAGCTGCCGATGGAGTTTGCTGTCGAGGCAGGTAAATTGCTTGAAATTAGCTTAGAAGGGTCAGTTGGGTAATATGTTAAAAATTAATAATTTGCATGCAAGTGTAGAAGATAAAGTCATTTTGACGGGTTTGAATCTAGAAGTGAAGCCTGGTGAAGTTCATGCGATTATGGGACCAAACGGTGCTGGCAAAAGCACCTTAGGTTATGTATTGTCTGGACGCGATGGATACGAAGTTCAACAGGGTGATGTTAGCTTTAAAGGCGAAGATCTTTTTGAAATGGACATTGAAGAGCGTGCCAGTAATGGTTTGTTTTTAGCTTTTCAGTATCCGGTAGAAATTCCTGGCGTAAGCAATATGGAGTTTATGAAAGAGTCTGTTAATGCAACTCGCGAGCAACGTGGTGAAGAGCGGCTGTCGGCGACTGAATTTTTGAAGAAAGCCAAAGAAGCCTGCAACCAGGTCCAACTTCCTTTAGATTTCCTAAAGCGCGGCGTAAATGAAGGCTTTTCAGGCGGCGAAAAGAAGCGTAATGAAATCATGCAGATGATTTTGCTGCAACCTTCACTTTGTATTTTAGATGAATCTGATTCTGGTTTAGACGTCGATGCATTGCAAGTTGTCGCAAATGGCGTAAATAGCCAGCGCGATAGCACGCGTAGCTTTATTATTATCACGCACTATCAACGCCTACTAGACTACATCAAGCCTGATTTTGTGCATATTTTAGCAGACGGCAAAATTGTTAAAACTGGTGATGCATCACTTGCCCTTAGGATCGAAAAAGAAGGTTATGCTTTCTTAGGTAAAGAATATGAAGGAGCAAGCGCATGAGTCAATGGCTAACTCAGGTCATTGATGATGCAAAACGTGTCGACGATTTTTTGGCTCCTATGCGTCAGCAAGCCCTGTCTAAACTCCAAACGCAAGGTTGGCCGCATGCGCGCAGCGAAGAGTGGCGTCTTACACCACTAACTTCAATAAAAGAGCGTACGGTTGAGGCGAGTTCCGTTGCTGTCAATTACATTGTGCCGCAAATTAAAGGCCTAAACCCTATCGACTTGGTGTTTGTTGATGGTGTACTTGTGACTAATTTAAACGATATAAGGTTGCCCACTGGTTTAAGTGTTCATGCACTTAGTGATGCGCCAAGCGCCGCACAAACAAAAATCACGGCGCTATTTGGTCATGTTAAGCCTACTCGTCATGTATTCGGGTTAGTTAACGACGCCATTTGCCAGCAGGGTATTTATATTGAAGTTGACGAAAACTGCAGTATTGATACCCCACTACGTATCGTGAACCTTGCGACTAAAGACTGTGATGCACACACTCGTGCTTTAGTTAATTTGGGTAAAAACAGTCAGCTTAAAGTCATTGAGCATGGCAGCGGAAGCGCCGCTAGTTTTACGACCGCATTTGCTGAATATGCGATTGGTCAAGAAGCAAGACTTGAGCACTATCGCTTTGCTTTTTTTACTGGCGCAGCAAAACAGGTGGGCGGCAGTCATTTTAGTTTGCAAGACAAGGCTAATTTGAACAGCACACTTGTAGCTTATGGCAGTGAGCTGTCGCGATTAGACGTTGATATTATTCACGCTGGTGAGCACGCTAATGCCAAGATGAATGCTATTTATTTATTGGCTGAAGGTGAGTTCTTTGATTTGCATTCGACCATTGAGCACGCAATGCCAAATGGTACGACTGAAGAAAATGCAAGAGGTATTATTGGGGATCGCGCGCGTGCAGTGTTTAGTGGCCGCATTCATATTCACCGAGATGCTCAAAAGACCTTAGCTGAACTCAATAACCGGAATTTGCTGCTGTCGCGAAGAGCAATGATTAACACTAAACCAGAACTTGAGATTTATGCTGATGACGTTAAGTGCGCGCATGGCGCTACCGTTGCAGAAATAGAAGAACAGGCGCTGTACTATTTATTAAGTCGCGGAATTAAGCGCTCAAAAGCTTTGGTTATGCTGAATTTTGGCTTTATCCAAGAGTTGGTAAACGACATAGATAATGAGAATATTCGCACGTGGCTTTCACCAATGCTAAGTGAGCGTTTTGCCAGTATGGAGGTTAAATGAGTTTTGATGTAGCTGCTATTCGAGCGCAATTTCCACTATTACAGCGTGATGTTGGTGGTAAGCCTCTGGCTTATTTAGACAACGCTGCTACCACACAAAAGCCGCAGGCGGTGATTGATGCGCTTATTGATTTTTATACACAATGCAACGCAAACGTGCATCGTGGTGCGCACCATCTGTCTGATGAAGCGACGCGTCGGTATGAAAAATCGCGCGATATCATGGCACAGTTCCTTAATGCCCAGCATCGTGAAGAGGTCATTTGGACCAGTGGAACAACCGAGGCAATCAATTTGGTTGCCAATGGCGTTGGGCAATTATTCAAAGCAGGTGACGAGATTATTGTTACCGAACTTGAACACCACGCCAATTTAGTCACATGGCAGCAGGCGTGTAAACGCAGTGGCGCCACTTTAAAAATATGCCCTATTTTTGATACTGGCGAGTTAGATATAGATGCCTTTGATGCCTTATTGAGCGAAAATACACGATTAGTGGCGCTTCCTCACGTCTCAAATGCATTGGGTACAATTAATCCTATCGCGCATATATCGAAAAAAGCGAAGCAAAAAGGTGCATGGGTGCTGGTCGATGGCGCACAAGGCATAGCTCACGGTGACGTGGACGTGCAGGAAATTGGCTGTGATTTTTATGTGTTTTCAGGGCATAAATTGTTTGGCCCCACAGGAATAGGGGTGCTTTGGGGACGAAAAGAATTACTCGAAATATGGCCGGTGTGGCAAACCGGCGGCGAAATGATTAGTGATGTTAACTACCAAAATGCAACGTGGGGTGATTTACCTAATAGGCTTGAAGCAGGAACTCCTAACATTGCAGGCGTGATTGGTTTAGGCGCAGCGGTCACTTGGTTCTCAGCCCTCGATATGAAAGCAATGCAAGCTCATGAACAAGATTTATTAGAGTATGCAACAAATTGCGCCCATAAACTTGAAGGGATGCGTATAGTAGGAACCGCGCCTAATAAAATAGGCGTAATGAGCTTCCAATTAGATAATGCCCATCCAGCGGATATCGGGTTTATACTAGATAAACAAGGTGTGGCAATACGCACTGGCGACAACTGTGCACAACCTTTAATGAAAAGATTGGGTTTGCCGGGAACCGCACGCGCGTCTTTTTCTATTTATAATACTCGCAAAGATATTGACCAATTATTTGAGGCTTTAAAAAAAGCCAAACAAATGTTGGCTTAGGAGACACCATGACCGTTGAAACTTTTATACCTACTAAAAAAGTCATTTCGCTTACCGATAGCGCCATCCGCCATTTTGAAGGTAAGCAAAAAGCACAGCCACAGAAAATCATTCGGTTTTCTACCAAGCAAAGTGGCTGTAATGGCTACGCTTATGTTCTTGATCATGTTGATAAGGCACAAGAGAGCGACGAGCTGCTCAGATTTAGTGACTCTTTAGAAATAGCTATTGATGAAAAAGCCATAAAGTTGCTGCAAAACACCGAGATTGATTATGTGAAAGAAGGTGTAAATGGCATTATAAAATACAATAACCCGAATGCATTAAACGAATGCGGCTGCGGCGAAAGTTTTAACGTGGAGTAGCAAAGCATGTTTGGGAACAAAAAATAATGACCCAGAAAATGGTTGTCACAGAAAGTGACTGCAAAGCGCGCCTAGTGCCGGTAGGCACACCGGCGATTATTCCTGAGGGTGAGTTTGTGACTATTACGCAAGACCTTGGGGGTAACTACACGATTACATGGCGCGGTAATATGTATCGAATAGATGGTACCGACGCACATGCGATAGGCCGAAAGACCTTAGCGCTATCTTTTGACCCACGAAGTGATGGCAATATAGATAAAGACCAAGTTTGGGAGGCCCTTCAATCAGTATATGATCCAGAAATCCCTATTGATTTAGTGTCTCTGGGCCTTATTTATGATGTGAATATTGATAACGAAAACAGTTGCGTTAATATCGAGATGACATTAACAGCGCCTGCTTGTGGCATGGGCCCTGTGCTAGTGGGTGATGTTGAGTATCGCGTAGCAATGGTACCAAATGTGGATAGCGTAGCCGTCAATTTAGTGTTTGATCCGCCGTGGTCTCGGGAAATGATGAGTGAAGAAGCCCAATTAGAAGCGGGCGTATTTTTTTAAAACGATTTCAAAGATTTTGTATAGACCCAAGGAATATAAATGCAGTTACCAACTAGCACCGAAATCGTCGAAGACTTAGCGTTTTTTGATGATTGGGAGCAGCGCTATCAATACATTATCGATTTAGGTAAGCAAATTCCCGGCTTGAGCGCAGAGGCAAAAACATCTGAAAAGCTCGTTAAAGGCTGCCAAAGCAACGTATGGTTAGACTACCATCTGCATGATGCAAAGTTCCAGTTTGATGTTGACAGCGATGCAGTGATTGTACAAGGCTTACTAGTGCTAGTACTTAGTGCATACCATGATAAATCGGCCCACGAGATCCTAGACTTTGATATGGACGCATATTTTAAAGCCTTAGACTTAGAGAGACATATTACGCCAACCAGAGGTAATGGCTTACGCGCGATAGTAGGTAAAATTCGACAAATAGCGAGTGTGGTATAAACAAGACTGGTATCTAAACTTTTCTAGAATAACTTATCCTGCTCATTTTGATTATGCCGTTACCATTATTGGCCATAAACAAGATTATTATCAAAACTTGAATGGGGTAAACGCCAAACTGCTTACCCCTTCTTCAAGCAACCGTTATGTGCAGTGCAAAGACTCTTTTTTATGTGGCACTAAGCTTATTCAAATAAAGTACTAAGTGGGAAGCTTTTGTTAAACGCTAACACGTCACAAAGCGTTGTTTCGTTTGTAATATGATTACTTTCAATTTTTAGTATGGAAATAAAAGGTAGTCTAATTTTATGACTACCTTCATCTCCATCTAGAAACCACTTAATTGCAACATGTTGGCCATCTATTGCAATGTCCTCTAGCTGAGCAAAGGTCCTGGTAAGTTTGCTTGTTTTTGATAATACATATTCAAATAATAGGTCTCTATTTAGGTGGGTCTTGTGACCGGACAAATTAATAATGGCATTCTCACTATAAATTTTGTCTATATTACTCAATTGGTTTTGACCCCAAAGTGCCCACCAAGCGTCGAGTATTTCAGCCTTTTCAATATGCTTACCAACTAACATTGACGGCCATGCAATATCGTTTTGCAAGTGGTCTTGCTGATCGTAATCAGATATCATTAGGGGGTCTGATGCGGGCAAGCTAGCGCTGACTTGTTTGCGTTCATGTTGACTAGCAGTAGCCAATTGAACAGTATCAACGATTGCCTTTACTGATTTAATCATTAGATGATTGGTTTCTAGCCAAAACACGTAATTGATGGTGACTTTGTTATTTATTGGCTCGAAGGTCAGATGAATAATACAGTGATTGCCTTGCTCAATTGTATGATGATCTACTACAGTGCACTTTCCGGCAAAGCTTAACCAATGTGATAGAACAGTGTTTAGTTTTTCTGAACCGTAGAGTGTTGCGTTGTGTTGCGACCAATAAGCACTATGTAATAGCTTAGAGTTTAGGCCAGCTAAATCGCCTTTAGTAAATGCGTTAATAATTGAATCTAGCATTATTTTGCCCCGCTATTATCGTTTGTGCTATTAAAGTCTCTTATAAGATTCGCATAAGCAGCGACTTCATCAAATACCGTCCACTCTTGAGCAATCTTTCCGCTGACTAAGCGCAAATGCGATGCCGCCAATATAAAAAAGTTTTGTCCACAGTATGCAGACAGTTTTTTGTCCTTTGAAGAAAATGTGCCGGTTAAAGACCACCTTATTGCAATATCAACAACATCTGTTTCTTGTTCGAAGGGAACAGCACATACGTGGTCGCAGGTAGCTTGTGCGTCTGGACAGGAAGCTAACCATTGGATAATAGTTCCTTTGATACCAGGAATACCCACTGCTTGCCGGCCACCTGGCCATTGTAATTTTGCATTTATGTGATAAAAGACATTGGCTTTGCCAAAGTTTTTTTGATTAAACAGGGTATCAAGCCATTTGCTGCTAAATTCAAGGACCGCTTTATCGACAGGTGTTTTGTACTGATGTTCACTTTGCTGCTGTGCTCTTACTCGGCATATTTCAGCTTGGCGCCACTCTTCAAATTTTGGATGTGTAGGAATTTTTGCGAAATGTTCGCTAGCATCCAGCACTTCAATTCCTAATTGTTTGACCAAAAAACTGTTATCGCGGACTAACCATTCATATACAATCTTGTTTTCAAAGCAGACGCAATCTGCAATCGTAGTTACACGTCCAGTTTTGTGTGTAGCTTCACCAAATTCTGATAGCCCTTTGTTGGTCATGATGCTCGTAATTCTGTGTGAAGAGTAATACCCCTGATCGGGTCCAAGGTCCCGCCAAATTACATTTTCACCAATGAGCGAACGGTCTGGAAAAGCGCTAATAGTTTGCAATGTTCCTGTGACTACGCTTGATACGGCATCCGCATAAGCGCCCAAAGTATGCACGGGGCAATATTCCGCATAATAATTGTTGCATAAACCCACATTTTTTTGTTCCCATATTCGATGTGTTATACGAATAATGTAGTCGACAATATCAATAAACTCATTATCAAAGCCTTCTAAAGTTTGGCTTTTGGGAGCGGTCGGGTTTAATAACGCAGGCAAATTTTTCCAATATAGTTGTGTCACGTTGCTTTGTGGCAAAGGCATAATATTGTTAGTTAGCGCTGTTTTGTGATTCATAATTTATTACTTTCTCTACAAAAATAGTCGTTTGCCTAAGTTAACTTAAGCTGAGGTAAAGCTGATTAGAGGCTTGATTTCATGTCAGCAAAAATATCTAGTCCCATTTGCTTGCATATATGAATAATATCAATTCCTACCCAATTTTCTTTTAACAACTCACCGTCGCGTCGCCATATATCAATTACTCTTAATTCAAGCGTTTTGTTGGTAGGTGGTAATCCTAACCAGCCACCTCCTGAGTGCGTACCGTGCATATGTGGCCAGCCGCCAGTTGCCACATAATTGCCTTTTTTAACAATGCAGGCTTTGTGGTCTACCACACGGTCAGGAAAACTAAATACAAAGGGCCCTTGGTGATGATCGCGAAAACTCTTAATACCCTTCGTTGTGCCAATGCCCGCTGGCCCGAACCAAATAAAGTCTTCATGCCAATAATTATCAAGTTTCATACTCAACAATGACTTTCCGTCGAACTTACCTAGCTCGTCAAGCATGTTTAAAACCAACTGCTGGGATTTATCCGCTTCAGATTTATTGACTTCAATAGGCGATAATCCGTCCATTGTGGTGGGCGGCATAATCAGCCCGCTATGGCCCATACTTTTGCGCAATGGAAAAACACCCACTTGCTGCATTACATCTAAAAAATCGAAAATAATGTAATACTCGGCAATTTTATGTTCCGTTATTTTGACTAGTTCGGTAAAACGTAAATATAAGAGTTTACCGGTGGCCGGAATACCTAGTAAATCCTTTACGAAAACACCGCTAAAATATCCCGTCGCAGCAATCCAACGAGCGCCTTCATAATCACTGTCAAACTCAATGAATGCTTTACGTTCTAAGTGTTCAAAAGAACTTGTAAATAGTGGCCAATAGTCTTTTTCGATGGCCTCTATGCCCACTATTTGATCGATAGGATAAGAAGCATTTAGCACAATATTGTCATCTACTATAGTGCTAAGCGATTTGCCTGTTTCTAAACTGCGATAAAAATTATCAATAATTGAGTTCATGTACACATTACACCATATATTGGAAAGACCATAGGAACACAATGGTCAAAATAAAGAACGCAAACAACCAGTAGTTGATACGATCAACTCTACCTGGCACGCGATACCAGCCATTTTCTTTTTCATCTAAACCTTCTCGAGCAAACTTCAATTGCTGACCTTTGACAGTGTATTCAGACAGTTCGGTTTGCTTCCCGTCAATAATTCGACTGGCAATTAAGGTCATTACTATATTTGCTGAAGCGCCGATCAGGCAATACCATGGCCAGGCGATATCGGTACCTAAAGCCACCGCAGCCACCACCACAAAACCGGCGAATGTGCCCACTAATAGTCCATTTTCGGTTGCTTGCTTAAAGAAAAAGCCTAAGGCAAACATGCCTAACTGAGCGCCTACAAAATAGGACCCTACTTTACTTAGCACTTCTAAAATTGAGCCTGAACTGTGTAAGTGGTACATAATGGCAGGGAAGATAATTAGTAGTGCCCAAAATAAGGTGAATAAGCGAGTAGCCTTTAGGTAGTGAGCATTGGTTTCGTTTTTCCTAAAGTATTTTTTATAAAAATCAAGAGTTGAAATAGTGGATAGTGAATTAAACGCAGAATCGAGACTCGACATAGACGCAGCCATTACTGCTGCAGCAATAATTCCCATTAAACCAGGCATGCCATAGTCAGCGGCGAATTGCAGGATAATCGTATTGTCATTTTCAAATGTGCGGCCTTCGTAATAGGTGTAAAACAAAACACCTAAGACGATAAAGAAGAAATAAATAAAGAAAGCAGCAAAACCCATTAACAAGTAGGATTTTTTAGCATCGCCTATATTTTTTGCGGCAAGAGTGCGCTGAACCATCATCTGATTCGTTCCATATACTGTGGTGTGGTAGAGCGACATAGCAATTATCCCGCTCCAAACCGTAGTGGTAGCAGTGAAATCCCAATCAAAATTTAATGGGTCTAGTTTGCCTTCAGCCTTTAATTGCGTAAGTGAGTCAATTACCGATACATCAGCTTCAGTTACAAGGGCATAAAAGATGATGCCGGCACCTGCAAATAAAATGATCGACTGAATCACATCGGTCCATATAACAGCGGTAATCCCGCCTAGCACGGTATAAATAAGGGCGATGATCGTCACTATGAATATTGCTGCTATTACGTCTATTCCGGTTATAAAACTGAGTACAACAGAGGTGGCATACAAAACAGCTGCAGACGACATGGTTTGTGAAACTAACCAAATTGAAGAAATTAGTGCCCTTGCGCGTTTACCAAAGCGTTTTTCTTGATACTCATAAATAGACGCTACACCGGCATTATAAAAGAATGGGAAAAAGAAGATGATCACGGCCATTATAACTAGCGGATAATTAAGGTGTATCGCAATAACACTTATGCCGTCATTGTATGCCCAAGCCGGCGCGCCTAAGAAAGTCAGGGCGCTTACATAAGTGGCGACAACTGAAATACCGATTGCCCACCAGGGGGTGTTTTTTTGTCCTATATAAAAGTCTTGGTCGGTTTTTATTTTCTTCCCGATTACCAAACCCAATAGTATATTAGCAACAACATATACAATGAGGATACTCCAATTGAGGGCGCCGAATTCGTTCATAGTAAGGCCTCTAGGTGTTTTTTTTAGAATTATTATTTATATACCACAGGCATCATATTATTAATTGACTTCGAAGTCATTAGTAAATAAACTTTTTGTGTTAAACAAGGCAATTAGCCATTGGTTCAATACGATGTCAAGAACAGCTTCTATATTAAATCCACAAAAATAAAATCTACAGTCTTACTATTTATTTTGCTTGGTTTGTATAATTGCAATACAGCAGAGCTTATAAATAGTAGAAGGGATTTTAGTCAAGCTATTCAAAACGACATCGCACTTATTAAAGAGGTATTTAATGCAAACTGACCTAATAGAAAAACAACTTTACGAATGTAAACAAAAAATCAAAAATCTCAGCCAAGTTCAGTACAATTTTGAGCCTGATAAGGTACAGCAGTGTTTGTTAGATTTGTTTGCTACAAAAGCTAAAGTGCAGTTGTGTTTTCCTTTTGAAGATTTAAATGGAGCGGATGGTTTGTTCGCCGACGCTATAATGCCATTGTATCAATCAATGCCGAATATAGAGAGGCGAGATACAATTATTGTGTCGGGGATTACCGAAAATGGAAAGATTTGGGTTGGGTGCTGTGGCTATTACTGCGGTACATTTGAAAAGTCCTGGTTAGATATTCCAGCGACAGGTCATATAGCATCTTTAAGGTTTCATGAATTTTACCAATTTGAAGATAATAAGGTAACTGAGTACCAAGGCATTTGGGATATTCCTGAACTTATGTTGCAAGCTAATGCATGGCCACTAGCTCCCAGTCTTGGTCGAGAGTGGCAAGTGCCGGCGCCAGCAAGCTCAGACGGGATTGAGCGATCACGTTATGATAATGCGCAAACTCAGCAGACTAAACAAATTGTTAACGACATGTGTGGTGCACTTGGCAATTATGCCAGCGGTGGTGTAGAAGCGATGCAGCTAAATAAGTACTGGCATCCAAAATGTTCATGGTATGGTCCTTCAGGGATCGGCACAGGTCGTGGCATTAGCGGTTTTCGAGATTGGCATCAAATCCCATTTTTAAATGGCCTGCCAGATCGGGTTGGGGATCCTAGTAAGGGTCACCTATTTGCAGACAACAATTACGCTGCCTTTACAGCATGGCCGGGTATGTATATGACGGTAAGTGGTTCTGGGTGGCTTGGTATTGCCCCTTGCAATAAAAAAATTACCATGCGCAGTTTAGATTTTTGGCGCGTTGAAGGCCAGCTCATTCGTGAAAATTGGGTGTTAGTTGATTTGCTATCGGTATACGACCAAATAGGCGTAGACGTATTTGCTAGAATGCGGGAATTTAACAAAGCACGGTAATGTTTAAAAAACGGACAAAATGTAGATTTTACTTCGATGTCTGTAAGATAATGGAAAGCTTACTTTTCAATCACTTAGCTTGAAGTGCCCCTCGAATGTTAGACAAAACTTTCGAGGGGTTTTTTATGAGAAAATCAAAACATAATCTTCTTTTTATAATTCATCCTCTCTAGGGAGGTTGTGGAAGAGTTTAAGTGACAATGAAACCGATGGTTTGAGGCCACACAGGGAAGTCAGGCCCATTAAAATTAAAAGGCCTTACTCTGTGTACTGTACCCAGAATAAAACGTTGATAGCAACTTAGTTGAAGTGTCCACCTTAAAGGAGGCACTTCAATCCACGCTCTCTTTTTATTGCGATATTAGCGATTAGTAATGATATCTTAATTTCACACCGTAATTTCTAGGATGCAGATAACTGCCCTGTACTAAATTATTACCGCCAACATTCGTTCTAGCCAAGACCTCTTCGTCCTCAAGGTTTTCAGCAAACACTTCTAGTGAAAGGGTCTCATCAGTTGAGCGCCAAGTAATGCGCAGATCTGTCTTGGTATAGGAGTCTTGTAATTGACTTGCGTATGTTGATACGTCATCAGTATCATATTCCCCCGAATAGTAGAACTGTAAGTAAGGCGTTATTGTGCCTCTGTCGCCAAGATCAAACTCGTATCCTGCACCAAAGCTTAAGGTCATCTCTGGCGACCAAGGTGGGGTAATACCGTCCAGCACAAGTAGTCCGTTATTTACCTCAGCTTTTAGCGAGCCATCATTTAATTGGAAGGGGTTAGTCACACCAAAAGTGTCATATTCCGCATCCATCAAGGACAGTCCAGCATTGATAAACCAATTGTCTGCTGGCAACCAGTTAATTTCGGCTTCAAAACCAATAACGTCTGAAGACCCAGCATTTTCACTTACGGTTATTGCGGTAGACCCATCGCCCTCAGGGAATATCAAACGTTGGGTAACGAGGTCAGAAAACTCATTCATATAAAATGCAAAGTTCACCTGTAATGAGTTGTCTAAGAACCTGTTTTTCATGCCCACTTCCCATGCTTCTGACTCTTGCTGGTCAAATGAGCTCCCGTTACTGTTGAGACCTCCAGACAAAAACCCTGTAGAACCTGAGGCATAAAGCATGGAGTCATCGTTTAGATCGTAATTAAAGCCGATTTTCCAAGTGACAATATCAAAGGTTTCTGACCCAGACCTGTTTTGTGACACTGTATAATTAAATAAATCTATTGGACGTCCATTCAGACCAAACTCAGATACACCAGATAAGAAGCTACCATCGCTGGCTTTTGATGTACCGAAAGAGGTAGTGGTGTCTTTTTCTTCCTCGTTATATCTAATTCCCGCAATTAACGTTAAGGCATCGGAAACACTGTATTCCCCTTGGAAGAATAAACCCAAAGTAGTTACGTCAATTTCCTGAAAGTCGGTGTAGTCACTAAAGCTGCCATTTCCGAAGGGGTCGATTAACTCGGTACCATCAAACAAAGTAAAATCTCTACCTTGAGTATCGGTGAAGGTATCGAACGACGCGTTGGTTTGTGTTCTGAATTGGGAAAAACCAAAACCAATCTGGTCTTTTGAATAATAAGCGCCGGTGGTCCAAAACAGGTCACTCTCACTGTTGGAAGAAATCTGCAGTTCTTGCGTGACAGAATCAACCTCTTCGTCCCAATAATACACATAGCCAGGATTAGGGCTGAAGTCGCCATCGAAATCCAGCGCACTGCTAAAGTCTGTATAGGAAGAAATGGATTTCACGGTAATGCTGTTGAGGTCCCAGTTGAGCTCTAAGGTGATATTATCCTCTTGGTTATCACGATTGTTTTCTACGTCATAGCTGACCTCGTTAGGCCGACCGAAGGCTGAATCTGTGCCGGCTGAGCCTGGTGCAGGGTTGCCAGAATCCAAAGATTGTCCACGAAAATCGGTTATTCCATCCTGATTAACCGGAGCAGGTAAACCTTCTGCTGAGAATATACCCGGCGTTGTGCCTTTTTGATTGATAGAGGTGAATCTCAAGGTTGCATCAAAGGTTTCGCTTGGTTCCCAATAAGAGCTAAAGCGGTAGTTAAAACTGTCTTCTTGTCCAAGATCGCCAGCTGGCCCAATGTTTTTGATATAACCATCGCTGCGAAGAGTCTGTACCGCTACTCTTACCGCTAATTCATCAGTAATTGGCTGATTAATGAAGGTCTCAGTGCTTTGGCGATTAAATCGTTCGTAGCCAAGTTTGACTCCCATGTCAAAACCACTAAGCGATGCTTTATTAGTGGTTAGATTGACTGCACCGGCAAAGGTATTTCGTCCATAAAGAGTACCCTGAGGACCTTTTAGTACTTCTATACGAGCAACGTCAAAATACGCTTGTGACTGCTGTGACGCTCTAGGTCGGTAAACACCGTCGGCAAAGAAGCCTGCGATCGAAGAGTTATCCGCAAAGGTATTGTTAGAGTTAGCACCACGAATCGCAATTTTTGCATCTGACCCCACGAATCCGAAGGCAACTCCAGGCGTGATTAATTCGATACGGCTGATATCATCGATGCCATATCGCTGTATAGCTGCAGCGTTTAAGGCGGTTACTGAAATGCCAACATCCTGAAGGCTTTGCACGCGCTTTTGCGCGGTGACTTCGATGACTTCAAGGCCTACCTGATTGGTGGTTTCATTGGATTGTTCGTCTGACTCTTGAGCTACCGCCTGTTGGGCAAGCAGGGCGGTTAGTACAGCGGCACAAATTCGAGACCTTCTGTTATTTAAAATTACCATCATCTTTTTCCTTTTTATTATTAAATGTAAGCATTGTGAAACTTTCAGACGCTCGCTGACGCTAGCAACAAGTATTAGTGCTACAACGCTTTGTCGGACTGTGTATTTATTAGGCAGTGATTGTAGACTTCGAAGTCAAAATATGTCAAGCGCAGATTCAAGAATTGTTAACGCTAGTTAATTAATCCCGTCAGCTGGCAGATGCATAAAGATTAAGTTGGTCAAGCGCAGTACCTTGAAATGGAAGCTTGAGTTTCAATGTCATCTTTTATGTCATGTTCAATCCAAGCAGGGTGATAAAGACATGTGCAAGGTACTATTGGTAATTGTGCTACCATTTTTAAAAAAGCAGGCAGATGAAAAGGTTGACTTCGAAGTCTTTAAATATTCTTTATTATTTGTAATACCTTAATATAAAACTGATAAAATACCCCAATTAACACATTTTATTCAATTTTTTAACATATTTCCTATTGATTTAATGTTGAATTCGAAGTACTTTAAAATCCACAGTCATTATCGATTAAGGTTGATACAGTATTTGGCTGCGCGGGAATACAGTCAAATAAGAATTGCTTTAGGACGGAACTTATGAAAATAAAACTTAGCACATTAACTAAAACAACAGTTGCTCTAGCAGTCGCAAATGCTTTGATTTTTTCAAATGCATACGCACAAATGAATACAGAAAAAGAAAGTGAAATTGAAGTGATACAGGTAAGTGCAACCAAACGACTTACTAACATACAACAAGTGCCGCTAGCGGTTACTGCTATTAGCGGTAGCGAATTGGTAGACATGCAAATTAACGATGTCATGTCATTAGAAAAGGCCATTCCTGGCGTGACCGTAACCAGTTTTGGGAACAACCCGCAAATAATCTTACGCGGTGCAGGCAGCGCAGGTACCACCGATATCGCCGTTCCTATTTATCATAACAATATGTACTTACCTACCACCGGGCAGGCTTTAGCAGGTTATTTGGATATTGAACGAATAGAGGCATTACGCGGACCGCAAGGCACTTTATTTGGTCGCAACACCTTTGGTGGCTTAATTAATGTTATTACTAAAAAGCCTGACACTGAAGAGTTCGCATTCGGTGGCGCGGTAACGCTGGGTGATTTTGGCCTGATTAAAACCGAAGGTTTTGTAAATGTTCCGGTAAGTGACAACGTTGCTTTTCGAATAACCGCAGCCGATGAAAAACGCGATGGTTTCGTTGAAAATATTAATAATCCAAATGGCGACATAAAAGATTCTGATTACACCTATGTCCGTGGACAATTGTTGTTCACCCCAAGCGATACCTTCTCTATCAATTTGACCGCGTCGCATTGGAAAGATACGGGTAACGGCAGCTTAAATTATGGTTACAAACCGGGCGGTATTCCCATTGATAGAGACGATACTACCCGCATTAATGCAGCTGACGGATTTCTAGACCCGCGCTTTGGTGTTTATGAAGGCTGTGCCGATGGCTCACCTGACAGACCTGGGGGAAGAACTGTCTCTGGCGGTAACGTGTGTAACGGCGACCCATTCGCGACCATTGTACCCGGCGCAAGAACCATCGATTATGATTATACCCCTAATCGAGAGCTTGAAGAGACAGCGTTTTATGTCAATATTGACTGGGAAGTGGCCGATCACAGTGTAATGGTTAATGCTGCGGTATTTGACTATCAGTCACTTAACCTGATGGATGCAGATCTGTCTGGTTTAGCTTCTTGGGTAGATGGAAACTACAGCACAAGTAAATCAGAGCAACTTGATGTGACGGTTTCATCGTTATTTGATGGTCCACTACAGTATACTGTTGGTGTATATTATTTTGATAGCCAAGACCCAGAGAACACCTCAGCTTATCTTTTTGGTAGCTTAGTAGAATCTTACTCGGGTTATGCAGGTGCAACGCCAGAAACGCCATCTTGGGCATATTGGAATAGCGAAGGTCGTGGTGGTACTAAATCAACCGCTCTATATGGACAGGCCACCTATGCATTAAGTGAAAAATTGAATCTTACGGCGGGCATTCGTTATACTGAAGATGACCGAGAATCTCAAAGCGCCGATCCACTAAGTTTTGGTGACACTGCGGCTCGTTTAGGACCAGCATTACCAACTCGTACCTACGGAAGCCGTGAAGTAAAGCGAGGAAAAGACGACAATACTGACTATCGTTTAAGCGCAGATTATCACATCAACGATGATCTCATGGTATATGCAACGTATGCGACTGCTTATATTGCTGGATCTACAGATGTTGCTACTCAAAAGCTGCTCGCACCACAAACTAACAAAGCATTTGAAATAGGCGTGAAATCAACCTTACTAGACGGCTCATTGCGCTTAAATGCGGCGGCTTATAGCGGTAAGTTTGAAGGATTAACAACCACTGCTTTTATTGAACAAGGCACTACGGGTGTTGCGGTAGCAACACAAGTCCCTGGTGGCTCAATCCTATCACGCGGGTTTGAAATCGAAGGTTTTTGGGATGTAACAGATGTCCTAGTTGTTGATTTTGGTGTGTCGATTGATCTATCAGAGTATGACAAGTTTATTGTGGATGCCGGCAATCTTGTTTGGAACGGTGTGGCCCCAATTGGCTCAGAAACAATTAGTAACGCTATTGTGTATGTTGTTGATGGCGAAGATACGCCTTACACACCAGATATGACCATTGGTGTGGGTGTGTCTTACTTTTTCGATTTGGGTGACATGGGTACTATAAAACCGCATGTTTTCGCTTACTATAACTCAGGTTATATCAGTAACCGCGCGCCGGTATTTTTTGCTGACCAAGACGCCTATACTAAGATAGACCTTTCAGTTAAATGGGATTCTGTTGACGGTGATTATTCTGTGCAAGCTTACGTTAATAATGCTTCTGACGAGCTTATTAAAACCTACACTGAGATCTTTAGCCGCGCGAGGGTTGCATACGACTACAATTCTCCGCGTAACGTTGGTGTAAGATTTGCGTATAACTTCTAAGCTTTAAAGTTGTGCGAAGCTAGTATATATTGGCCTACGTTGTGTAGGCTTTTTTTTGACTGAATTTCCAATATAGCAAAAATAAATAAGTAAAAAGCCAAAGGAACGCTGTGAACCAACAAATCGCTAATCAATTACAACAAGGGTTTCAGTTACTACAAAATGAGCGCTTGCTTGATGCTCAGCAAGTCTTTGAAGATATTTTAAAAGTTGATCCCTTAAATGAGCATGGCTTAAATCTGCTAGGTGTTGTGTTTATTCAATTGCAACAAGCAGACCAAGCCATTCTTATGCTAGAAAAAGCCCTTACCGTTAACAATCAAGACACACAAACATATAACAACTTAGGGCTTGCATATAAAGAGTTGTATCAATTCAAAAAAGCGCAAGAAGCATTTAATTCGTCTTTAACCCTAAATCCTGAACAAGCCCAAACGCTTAATAATTTGGGCAATGTATTAGCAGCACAAGACCAGCATAAGCTGGCAGCCCTATCATTTGATGAAGCCCTTAAGTTAGATGCTAATTATCCAGAATGTTTATCGAATTTTGCACAATCATTAAAAGAACTTGGCAATTTAGATATTGCCTTAAAAGCAATTGATCAGGCCAACCATTTAGTGCCCAATAATAGTTATTTTTTAAATGTGAGAGGTGAAATCCAACTCGCGAAAGTCGACTATGAGAATGCCCGACAAACGTTTGAAAAATCGATTACAATAGATAACTACATGCCCGCGTGTATCAATTTATCTACGGCACTAAAACAACTTGGCCACTATGTAAAAGCAAAAGAATGCCTGCAGGCTGCAATCAAGCAAGAGCCAAACAACAGTGAAGCGCATAATCATCTTGGCGTATTGCAAGAACAGCTAGGTGACTTTGATGCCGCCGCTACAAGTTTTAGAATGGCGCTTAAACATACGCCTAATCATGCTAGTTCATTTTACCAGTTGGCTAAACTTAAGCATCAAATGTTAACGCTTACAGAAGTCGAAAAAATCGCTGAGCTGCTGGCTGATAACGCAACCCCAAGCATTTTTAGAGCGTCTTTACTGTTCGCATTAGGGGTATATTACGACAAGGAAAAGCAGTACACCTTAGCGATAAAAAACTATGCCAATGCGCAGCGTATAAAAGCAGAAAAATGTCCATATAATGCTAATTTAACAGAACAATATCGGGTATTGATGGAAACCGTAATGCCGGCAGTTTCTGGTGACGTATGTATGGCGCAAGTGCATCCCATTTTCATTATTGGTATGCCGCGTTCAGGCACCAGTCTCGCTGAACAAATTCTAGCATCTCATTCGCAAGTTTTTGGCGCAGGTGAACTCTCTTATATAAATGATTTGCTTAAAAAAGCAGAGCAAATTACCAATTCACCTTATCCTCATTGCTTAACTAAACTTAGCCAAGTGCAACTTACCGAACTTGGTGGCCAGTACAAGCGAAGAATGCTTGAAACCTTTGGCGAACATGCCTACTTTACCGACAAAAATCCGCTCAATTATAATTTTGTAGGATTTATCAAAGCTATTTTGCCCGATGCTAAGTTTGTATATTGCCAGCGTGATGCTGCAGATAATTGCCTATCTATTTTTAAATTACCCTTTGATGATAGTCAAGGTTACGCGCATGATTTAAATGCCCTTGGGCATTACTACCGTGAGCATGAGCGCCTCATGGCATTGTGGACAGGATTATATAACGAAGATATCATCACACTCATATATGAAGCGGTGGTTGACAACCAACCAAAGGAAACAGCTCGATTACTCGACTGTTTAGGTCTTGATTATGAACAAGCAACAGAACGTTTTTATCAAACACATCGCATAGTAATGACTCCAAGCGCTGAACAAGTAAGGCAGCCTATTTATAAAACAAGTATTAATAGCTGGCAAAAATATGGTGACGCGGTGCAGCCATTATTGCAAGCTCTTAAACAATATCGCTAAGGCTAATCTTCTCATGTAAACGTTTCTATGGTTACTGAGAAAACCACTCGATATCACGCGCTATTAGTTGATCAATACCCGCTTGTGTATAGCCTTCAGAAAACCACTTATGCTCGCTGATGGTCAATGAGTGAGTGTTACCTCTGTATTCAAAGCCAGCTATTTTCGAATTCATTGTTGTTAATGAAACGACTAACTGCTGATTCCAAAAAGGTGGAGAATAGTAGTCACGGTCTGAATAATGCAGGGCTAAGGGTTCACTTAAAAACTGCGGATAGTTAATAGCATCCATTTTAGCGTAAGCTTCTTTAATAAAAGTGGAGTGCTCAACCAGCACTTTCCCGGCAGTGTCGGTGGCGAGTGTGTAATAATCCACAGCTAGCTCGTTGGCTTTAAGTACTCCATACATTTGATCATACGTATTAATATAGGCTTGTTTTACTGAGCTTACCGACCAAGTTTGTTTTTGCCATGACCATGCACTTGAATCAACTGTGCCAATCCAATCTGGCGGATAAGGAAATTGAAAGTTAGCATTGATTTCACCTTTTCTGCCTATCGCACTTTTTGTCCAAGTGCCATCTCCCGACATAAATGCCTCAGGACTTGTCGCCATGCTGCCATAAAGGCCACCTTGAACTAGCCGCGGTAAAAAACAGCCAGAGAATATTGACGCTGAAGCGATGTTATTTCTAACCTTCGACTGCTCACCGGCAATTGCGAGCATGACTAGTGCAGAGTCGCCCCCTTGAGAATGCCCTGCTAAGACGATCTTATTTAAGTCGACTTTCAGCGGATCACGGTCAAATTCAACTGAGGCCAAACTATCTATACTATCAAGCGCATTGAGCATGTCGATTGCGTAAAATAAAGGGCTGATGTAACTGGCGTTATCCCAACGTTGCATGAATTCTATCCCTTGGGCCGCAATACCATTTACTGTGCCATGGCCACGCCAGCCTGGCGTAACGACTACGTAACCCTGCCTGGCTAGATTATCGATGTACTTGGCTTGACTGCCTTTTTGCTCAAGGAAGAAATTAAATGACGGTGCATTATCAATTCCGACCCAACCATGACTATAAATCAAAACAGGATAGCCGCTTGTAGGCGCAGGTTTTTGCGGAATATCGATACGTGCATAGTTGGTTAATCCGTCGCTTTGATAGCTGGACATGAAAGACGAATAGCCGCTACTATTGTTGTTTACGGCTATAAGTTTTACAAACTTACTGCCATATTGTCTTTTGCGCAAATGCGGTATGGATAAAACAGACAATTCTGGAATGTCTGGCGTTGTCCAATTCATGAGTGGTTTATTTTGATGATTTAAATGGTCACTTGAACAAGCAATTGATGAGCTTGATAGCAAAACAACTAGCATCGTTTTCATAAACCACACAATCTTACTCATAGCTTGCTTGCCTCATTATTGCGATTGCTTAGCTTGCTCGAATTTGGTTTGCAATTGTTTAGCGCCCGCCAGCATAAAACTGTGATCTGAGCCTAATAAAAAAAGTGAGACCCGCTGTTTAAGCCAATGATCCAACTCGTCTAAATTAGCAATAAACATACCGGTAGCAAGCTCATATTTATTAGCAACTTCAACAATCTTAGCGACTGTTTTTAGGACATTAGGCGCGTTCGGATCGGTTTCTCCTAGCGCAACTGTTAAATCCATTCTGCCAATAAATAAACAGTCAACGCCCTTTACTTGGCAAATAGCCTCTAGTTGGTCAAGCGCATCTATATCTTCTATTTGTGCGATTACCGCAGTATTTTTGGCGTTATGCGCAAGGTTCTGTTGCATGTTATTAGTCGTGTAACCGGCCATCCTTGTAGACCCTGCATAACCTCTGCCGTTATGACCGTAGTAACATTGTTTAACAATATGTTCTAACTGCTGAGCGCTTTTTACATGCGGTATAACAATGCCATCGGCACCTAAGTCTAAGGTGTTTAAAATAGTTTCGTGATGATCATTTGGGATGCGCACTAATACATGCTGCCCATTGGCCTTTGCTGCCAAAATGCAGGTGTCTAAATCGCGCCTGTCAAAAGGGGCATGTTCTGCATCAAGGCACAATGTTGCAAAGCCCAGCTTTGATAGTACTTCGGTATTATGAAAGTGGGGCGTTTTTATAAATGTCCCCAATAATGGCTGTTTGGTAGCTAACGCTTGTTTAAACTCATGCATAGTATTTGTTTACCCACTGGTTAATTAAATGTGCAATGCATGTAGGTGCTTGTAAAAGCGCAAAATGGCCGCAATCTGGCAATATATGCAATTCAGATTGTCTGGCTATTCTGGCCATTACTTGTTGGTGCTCGGGCGGACAAGATTGGTCGTTTTGCGCACCTACTATTAATAATGGTTTACTGAAATTTGTTAATATACTTAATGAATCAGGACGTTCAGCCAATACTTTCAACTGTGATTTAAGAGTGTCAGCGCCTAGCTGTGCAGCCATTTTTACAACTACTTCGCTTTCAGGACCGTTCGAATTGGAAAAGTAAAGGGGTAAATATTCTTGCTTGATAAGTGTTTCGATACCTTGGGTTTTAGCGATTTCTAAATGAGCATCGCGACCTGCTTTGCGCCCCGGCAAATCTGCGTGGCAATTGCTATTAAGAAGTACTATTCCAGCAAGTTGTTTAACATTCATGCGAATCAATTCCAACGCCACCATGCCTCCCATGGAAAATCCAATTGCAATAAATGAACGTTCTCCCACAGCGTGCATAACTTCAGCGGCCATGTCGTTTAAGTTATCGTGGTCATTAAACTCGATGGTTTTAGTTTCATAGGGTAATTTTTTTAGCAGTTGCGTAAAGACCTCACTGGTGCATAAAGTGCCAGGTATAAATACCATCAAAGGCTTACTTTTCATTCCTTGCCGGCCCTACCGTATTTCCCTCAATTAAAGCGCCAGACCATACACGAAGTTGCGGAGGGTTTTCAGGAGATGCTATTTGTTCAAGTAAAATATCAACCGCAGATTTAGTCATTTGCTCTACAGGCTGCTTAATCGTTGTGAGCTGGTAACTGTGCCAAAATACAGCATTTACGCCATCAAAACCGACTACCGATAAATCTTCTGGGACTCTTAAACCAAAGTTTTTCCTGGCTTCATCTATTACGCCTATTGCCATAGTGTCATTGCCGCAAATCACGGCGGTAGGTGGTGGATGTGATGCCATATACTCTGAAAATGCGTGACGTCCTGATTTATAGGTAAAATCGCCATATTGCACAGGTACATTTTTGTATCCTTTATTGGCAAGTGCTCTTATTGCCAGTTCACAGCGCTCTAGAGCAACATCAGATTCAGTAGGTCCAGAAATAACCAAGTAATTTTTGTGATCAAAGTTATCTAAAATATCAACTAATTCAAAAATACCTTGTTCATGGTTGCAACAAACAGAACTTGCCGAATGGCCAGCCACACGGCGGTTATAGAGTACAACTGGGATTTGATGTTTTTTAAATTTATTAATACTTTCATTGTCAAAATGGGCTGCGATTGCTATTACGCCATCCAATTGAAAAGTCCATATGTGCTCTAAAATATCATCTAAGCCTGCAGCGTCATCTAAGTTGAACAGTAGCACCCTTTCGTCTTTTTCAGATAAACGTTTGTTCAACAACGACAACACTTCCGGATAAATAAGGTTAACGCGGGAAGATAAAATTACCGCAACCATACCTGAACGCTTGGTAATAAGCATTCGGGCTATCGCATTAGGCTGATAACCGAGATCATTTGCCGTTGCTAAGACCTTTTCTCTGGTTTTTTTAGAAACACTTCGGCCCTTCTGAAATACTCTAGAAACGGCCGATTGAGAAACGCCAGCTATTTTAGCGACATCGTAGGATGTGACACGTTTAGTTTTTGTCAATATTATTTCTCGTATCGTCTGAGCCTTATGTCAGCTTGTTCCTTATGTCCAGCGAACCCTTCTAGCGCGCATAATCTTGAACAATAATTACCAACCACTACCGAGGCTTCTTCTGTAATATATTGGAAAGTGCATGTTTTGATGAACTTTCCAACCCATAGACCACCAGTATAGCGTGCTGCCTTTTTAGTTGGTAGTGTATGATTTGTTCCTATGCACTTATCGCCATAGGATACATTGGTTTCGGGTCCTAGAAACAAAGCACCAAAGTTTTGCATATTATCTTTGAAATAACCTACATTTTTGGTCATTACCTGAACATGTTCAGATGCAAGGTTGTTTGCAACGCTCAGCATTTCTTCGTAAGTATCGCACACAATTACCTCACCAAAGTCTCGCCAAGCTTGCCCGGCAACCTCACCAGTAGATAGTATTTTTAATTGCCGTTCAACTTCTTTCATCGTTTCTTTCGCGAGGGTTTCACTATTCGTTAGCAGTACTACCGGCGAAGTTGGACCATGCTCTGCTTGGCCTAATAAGTCTGCAGCACACAGCTCTCCATCTACACTGTCGTCAGCTATGATGAGTGTTTCAGTGGGCCCGGCAAATAAATCAATGCCAACACGCCCGAATAATTGACGCTTAGCTTCAGCGACAAAAGCATTACCTGGACCAACAATCATGTCGACAGGTGCAATTGTTTGGGTACCAATAGCCATTGCTGCAACTGCTTGTACTCCGCCAAAACAATAAATTTCATCAGCTCCAGCCATGTCCATAGCAACAACTATCGCTGCTGACGGTTTACCGTCAAAAGGAGGGGCACAGGCAATGACGCGTTTTACGCCCGCTACTTTTGCTGTTACTACACTCATATGCGCAGATGCAACCAGGGGATATTTGCCGCCGGGCACATAGCAACCAACCGACTCCATTGGAATATGTCTGTGCCCTAGGGTCACTCCTGGCAGCGTTTCTACTTCAACGTCTTTCATCGAGTCACGTTGGATTTGTGCAAAGTTTCTCACCTGCGTTTGAGCCCAGCGAATATCAGAAATAACTTGTTCATCAAGTTGAGCATAACAATCTGCTATTTCTTCTTTAGAAAGTCTAAATGACTTCGGAGTCCATTTATCGAACTTTTCTGAATACTCTCTTACCGCTTCGTCGCCATTATTTTCAATATTGCTAATAATATCTTCAACAATAGTCTGCACTTTTTTGTTCGACGCTACTTTCTCTTCTTGAGTAGGTCCTTTCTTTAAATACTTAATCATTTACGAGCTCCAAGGTATAATTTATAATGGATAAATCAAACAAATTCATTGCTATTAACATTATCTTACTTAATAATGACTTCGAATGCAAAATATACTTTAAGGTGAATTGATGTCTGGATTTAGCGCTGACTTATTAGTGGGGAAATCGATTTTAGTTACCGGCGCAGGAAAGGGCATAGGTCGAGCTTGCGCTATTTTGGCCGCTCAATGTGGGGCACGTGTAATTGCGGTTGCTAGAACGCGTGCAGACCTTGTTAGTCTGCGGCAATTAGCTGGTCAAAATATTGAAGTATGGGAAGAAGATGTTACTAACGAGTCATTTGTGCAACGCGTACGAGCATTGAAAGAATTACACGGTTTAATCAATAATGTAGGTACTAACCGCGTAGCGCCTATGCTTGAGCAAGCAGACCAAGACCTCGATGACGTGGTTGATATAAATATCAAGAGTATGTATCGAACAGCAAAAGCGGCCGCTGCTAAAATGACTGAGTCGGGTGGCGCCATTGTTAATATGTCGTCGCAAATGGGCTTTGTTGGCTCACCTAATCGCACACTATATTGTATGTCGAAGCATGCCGTTGAAGGGCTAAGCAAAGCGATGGCGGTTGAGTTGGCAGAAAAACACATTCGTGTGAATACCGTGGCACCCACATTTGTCCTCACTGAGCTGACTGAGCCCATGTTTAAAAATCCAGATTTTAAGAAATTTGTGTACGATATGATCCCCATGAAATCACTGGCCACCACAGATGATGTTGCGAATGCTTGTGTTTTTTTACTAAGCGACCTATCTGCAATGATTACTGGAACATGTATCAAAGTAGACGGTGGCTGGACCGCACGTTAGCCAATACTAAAAGGAAAAATAATGTCGTTACAAGAAAGAATGGTTCGTTATGATGACCTAAAGGCATGCATGACTGCCTTTATAGATACTCGTAGCCCAGGCTCAGATAAAAAAGAAAATTTTACGATAATCGGTCCTGGCGTGGCTGAAAACGCTGAACAACACGTTCATATTGGTATTCCCCATGGGTTTAACATTGGTGGGGCACGCCAACCTGCTGGATGCTTAAACTCGCAACATAGCCATCTAACCGAAGAAGTATTTCTTGTGCATACGGGCAGTTGGGACTTTATGTCTGGCGTAGAGGGAAAAGATGGACGCATTACATTGTTTGCTGGCGACGTCATTTCTATTCCAACAGGTATATTTAGAGGTTTTGAATGCCGTGAAGGTTTACTAAAAGGTGAGCATAAAGGCTTGGGATATCTGCATGCCGTATTAGGTAGCGATGACCCTGGGCGAGTGTTATGGGCTCCTGCAGTATTCGATTTAGCCAAAGTATATGGACTCGTATTGTTAGAAAATGGTTCTTTGATTGATACAAACAAAGGCGAAACAGTTCCCGATAATATTTCTCCCATGCCAGTCACATCGCAACAGCAGATTGCCGAACATCGCATAGTGAATAGTAAAGATTTGGTTGATATTGTTCTGCATAAAGAAGATTTCTTCTGGCAAGATGACACCTTATTGTCGCAATTTGACGGTGTTCAAGAAGCATCACTTGTTGGTCCTGCATCATCTAAAGAAGGGGTCAAGGCATCTAAACTCAGCTGGACCCATGGTTTTGTGATGCGCGCAGTAAAACTTAAATCTGACGCCATTATTGAAGCGCATACACGAGCAGAAGAAGAGGTTATTTTTGTACATAATGGCTGCTTGACTATAAAGATTGATGGTGAGGTTATTGTGCTAAACGAAGGCGATAACTTCAGTACACCAATGGGCTGTACTCGTTATTTTGAAAATAAAGGTAAAGACGATTGTATTGTTTACATAACGAGGCGAGGGGATGTGCCACAGGCTCCTACTTTTGTTTGAATATAGGATTGAAGTAACGCCGGCAGTTCTTAAGCTCTGCGAACATTTTTATGTTTTATAGAGCTTACTACTTCATGGGCGGTATGATGTAATCCGCCCATAGCGATTGCAGAAATTGCTAATGTGCACTTTGATATGGCTCTATGCGAGCTTTGTCAGCAGCGCCGGATCGTTACTAAAGACTGCATCTACCCCCATTTCTTTAAGTTTAATGAAAGCTGTCTCAACATTAACGGTGTAACTCCACACTTTAATATTGTGTAAATGTGCGTGCTCTACAAACTCAAGGTTAATCAAGTTAGCATCTATTGCTGCTATATCTACTTGCATATCAACCGCATACTGAGCCATTGTCGCCGGTAAATGCCCGATTAAAGCGCCAAACTTTATATACTGTTTAAGTTCTGTCCCTTTAATTAATGCCTGTAGTTGCGCTAGCAGTGGGTGATTAAAAGAGGATAAAACAACATCACCCTCATACTGTGTAACATAATGCGCTATTTGTTTGAGCAAGATATTTGGATTGCATATGTGCTTAAGCTCTAGGTTTAGCATGCATGTGCCTTTTACTAATTCAAAAAGCTCGGTAAGGATGGGTATTTTATGTTTGTTTTCTAGGCGTATCTGTGAAATGTCTCGAAGTGACAAGTCGGCAATATCTGCAGGTGTTTGCGCGAGTCTATCTAGCTGAAAATCGTGGAAAATAACAAATTGATCTTCTATTTGATGCAAATCCACTTCTATACCATACACCTCTATTTCTAAGGCTTTCTCAAATGCTAACATGGTATTTTCATGGTAGTGAGCACTGATACCTCTATGAGCGATGATGTCCATGTTTTCTCCAGTAGTCTATGTTTAAAATATTGATTTGATATTTTGGATGATAATGGCCTTAAGGCACAATGAACTTGACGCTAAGACCTGTAATTAAATTAAAAGCAAGCTGGCACGAAAGCTGCGCCAAATCATTTTATAGCGATAACCATGAATAGACAAAAACTATCTGCTAGTAGTCATGCTAGACATTAATCTTGCGTTTACACAACAGGTATATTCTAGCACTAAAACATGGTTGGGTTTGTGAGGCTAATTCATGCATAATACCCGCTTTTATTCTTTGCCGAAGCGCAATGAAGACTGTCTTTTAATTGCTTTAAACAATTGTTAGTTAGGGCACCCAACTATGTAAATTATCACAGCAATTGCGGCTATAATTGTAAGCTTTTGCTTACAATTTACGAAAAGTTTCTCAAATCAATAAAAGCTCAGCCCAACGAAAGCATTGTATAAAAAACACATAAATCATTTTATAAAACAGTTATAGTGCTGCGTAAATAAGGACTCACATAAATTGGCGGTATCATTGTCTTCTACATTACTAAAAAACTTTATTCATGGCCGCTATGTCGACAACAGCGATAATGCGTGTTTTGATATTATTAATCCGGCCACCGGAAACGTAATCTACGCCGCACAAACGGCCTGTGAAGCACTCCTAGAAGAGGCGCTTAAAAGTGCGCAGGAAGGCTTTAATACGTGGTCTAAAACCCCGCCTATTGAGCGCGCTCGAATTTTGCAACGCGCTAGCGTCATGCTCAGAGAGCGCAACGACGAACTCGCCAAAATTGAAGTGCTAGATACAGGAAAGCCTTGGCAAGAAGCAGTAGAGGTTGACGTGCAAACCGGTGCCGATGCCATTGAATATTTTGCTAATTTATGTCCCTCGATGATGGGCGAACAACAAAGCGTCGGCAATGACTTTTTTTATACCCGACACGAGCCATTAGGCGTGTGCTTGGGCATAGGTGCCTGGAATTATCCTTTGCAAATCGCTTGCTGGAAAGCGGCTGCAGCTTTGGCCGCTGGTAACAGCATGATATTTAAACCGTCTGAAGAAACCCCACGTACTGCCAGCCTATTGGCCGAAATATTCATAAAAGCCGGCGTACCTCCGGGTGTGTTTAATGTGGTCCACGGAGACGGCGCAGTTGGCAGTTATTTGGTTAAGCATCCAAAAATTGCCAAAGTATCCTTAACTGGCGAAGTCAGCACCGGTAAAAAAGTGATGGCCGCTGCGGCAGGCACGCTGAAAAATGTGACGATGGAGCTGGGTGGTAAATCGCCGTTAATTGTGTTTGAAGATGCCAATATTGACGAGGCTGTCACCGGCGCCATGCTGGCGAATTTTTATACCCAAGGTGAAGTGTGCACTCATGGCACTCGTGTGTTTGTGCACAAAAATTGCTATGAAGCGTTTATGACAAGTCTATTGGCGAGAACTCGCGACAATATTATTGTGGGGGACCCACTCAACCCAGCCACTAATATGGGTGCATTGATTAGTGAAAGTCACATGCAAAAAGTGCTGTCATATATTCAGTTAGGCAAAGATGAGGGCGCAACTCTCGCCTTTGGTGGTGAACGTGTGAAACCAGCGGGCTGTGAAAAGGGTTACTTTGTTGGACCCACCATTTTCACCGATTGCAGCGACGACATGAGCATTACCCGCGAAGAAATTTTTGGACCCGTCATGGCGGTGCTAAGCTTTGACTCTGAAGAAGACGTTATTCGACGTGCCAACGATACCATTTACGGTCTTGCCGCAGGTATTTTCTGCAATGATATACGCCGCGCCCACCGCGTAATTGCGCAACTGCAAGCGGGTATTTGTTGGATCAATGCCTATGGCAACTCACCGGTGGAAATGCCGGTTGGGGGCTACAAACAGTCTGGCATTGGTCGTGAAAATGGGGTTGAAGCATTCAAATCATATACGCAGACCAAATCAGTTTACGTGGGTATGGAAAAGCTTGAGGGGCCATTTTAATGGCAACAACTGACACTTTTGACTATATCATTGTGGGTGCCGGGTCGGCTGGGTGTGTGCTGGCGAATCGCTTGACCGAAGACCCTAATACCACGGTGTTGTTATTGGAAACTGGCGGCTCAGACCGCAGTATATTTATTCAAATGCCAACCGCGCTGTCTATTCCTATGAACAGCAAAAAATATGCGTGGCAATTTCACAGTCAACCAGAGCCTTTTTTAAATAACCGGGAAATGCACTGCCCGCGGGGAAAAGTCTTAGGCGGTTCTTCATCTATTAACGGTATGGTGTACGTGCGCGGGCATGCTCGCGACTTTGATGAATGGCAGGCCCATGGCGCAGATAACTGGGATTATCAGCATTGTTTACCGTACTTTAAAAAAGCCGAGGACTGGGCCTTTGACAGTGATGATTACCGCGGTAAAGGCGGATTGCTAGCAGTTAATAATGGTAACAACATGCAAAACCCTTTATACCAAGCTTTTGTTGATGCTGGAGTGGATGCTGGTTACCTTGCAACCGATGATTACAATGGTCATCAGCAAGAAGGCTTCGGTGCCATGCATATGACGGTGAAAAACGGGGTGCGCTGGTCAACGGCTAACGCCTATTTACGCCCAGCGATGCAGCGCGCTAATCTAACGGTTAGCACCGGGGTTCAAGTTAGTAAAGTCATGTTAAAAGACAAGCGAGCGGTAGGTGTTGAGTTCTTTAAAGGCAACAAAATAAGCCAAGCTTTAGCAAACAAAGAGGTTATATTGAGTGCGGGCCCAATTGGCTCTCCGCATATTTTACAATTATCGGGCATTGGTAATACTGATACACTCGTGGCTGCAGGCATTAGCCCGGAGCACGAACTGCCCGGCGTGGGAGAAAACCTTCAGGATCACCTAGAATTTTACTTCCAATACAAGTGCAAGCAGCCCATAACGCTAAACGGCAAGTTAGGGCCCTTCAGTAAACTCGCCATTGGAGTACGCTGGATATTATTTAAAACGGGCTTAGGCGCCACTAATCACTTTGAATCTTGTGGTTTTATTCGTTCGAAAAAAGGGCTTGAATGGCCAGACTTGCAATATCATTTTTTGCCTGCCGCCATGCGTTACGATGGAAAATCAGCTTTTGAGGGGCATGGTTTCCAGCTTCATATTGGCCACAATAAGCCCAAAAGCAGAGGTTCGATAAAAGTCCAAAATGCAGATCCGCATTGTCCTCCTCACATTCAATTTAATTATTTGCAACACCCCGACGACGTCGAAGCATTTCGCGCTTGCGTTAAGTTGTCGCGCGAAATAATCGCCCAACCCAGTATGGACCAGTATCGTGGAGACGAAATTCAACCCGGCGATAAAGTAATAAGCGATGCACAAATAGATGCCTTTGTGCGTGCAACCGTAGAAAGTGCTTATCACCCTTGCGGCACCTGCCGAATGGGCGCGGCCAACGACAACTTAGCGGTAGTGGATCCACAAATGCGTGTTAGGGGTTTACAAGGGCTTCGTGTTGTCGATTCGTCGGTATTTCCAACGGTACCTAACGGTAATCTCAATGCACCTACCATAATGGTTGCCGAACGTGCCGCTGATATTATTAAGCGACAAGTATTGCCTGCCAGTAATGCTACTGTTTATAGAGACCAGGAGTGGCAATCACGCCAGCGCAGCAGCCAAATGAAGCGGGGCCCGTCAGTATAACGGGCTCACTTATATGTGTTACCGATTAAGACTTTACCGAAACTGTTTACTTCGCTAAATTCACCAAGTAGCGCAATCGCCAGGCGGCAAAAGCACCGATAAAGCCCATCACGGCAATGCTGCCAAAATAAATACTATAACCGGCTTTACCGGGGTAAGCTTCAAATAAGTAGCCGCTGGCTAGTGGTAGGTAAATATCAGGCGAATATCCAACCAATGAAATAACGCCAATAGCCAAGCCCTTGATATTATTAGACACTTTACAACTTTCTAATGTTGACCAAAAGATCCCCCGAACCGCATATGTCAAAAAGCCGATAATTAATACAGTGCCTAATAACGCAACTGTGCCAACCCCAGCGGGCATAAACACTAAACCCCCAAGTGCTAATGAGGCTAAAATTAATAGACCCGCTAATACATGTTCTCGGTCAAAAAAATCACCAGCAAAGCCAGCAGCAGCAGCGCCAATAGGACGCATCCAAAGTTTAGCGACGGTAATAGAAGCAACAGTAACGGCGGTTAAACCATAAAAATTCTGCATATAAGCAGAAAAAGAATAAGTAGCCCAAAACAATTGATAACCCGTTAAAATACACAGTCCGCACAACCAAATTTTTTCTTGTTTAGCGATACTTTTTAAGTCGCTAATCCAATTGCGGGGTGCCTCGTCATTACTGGCCTCGTTGTTGAGTTCATGGTCATCTAACATAAAGTAGGAGATTGGCGCAAATAACAACATGGTTCCCACATACAGCCAAATGACTTTACGTAATGCTTCGGTGGTGTCTTGTCCAACATCGCTGGTATAATAAACGAAAATACCAACGGCAATTGAGGCTAAGGCAGCCTCAATTAAACCTCTGCCGCCATCCAAAATCCCAAAAAAACGCCCTTGCTCCTCTGGTTTAGCAAGTAAGGTGGTGGCTTTGATCAATGCCGACCAAAATGTTAAACCGGCGGCAATGCCCCAACCAGCAAAGATAAGCATTAAGGCATTGGCGCTGGGCATTGAGGCAAACCAAACACCCAAACCTCCTGCCAAAAATAAAGAAAAAGACATTAAAATACGAGGCGATACCCTATCTGCTAGCCAACCACTGGGTATATAGCTAATTAGGTAGATAAATCCCAGCATTGCGTAGTTTTGGCCAAGTTGTTTGGAGGTAATATCAAAAGCTTCTAAAATACTGACTTCAAAGTTTTGGCGTAAATAAATTAAAGGATAGATAATTCCTGCAACAATAACTAAAACAGCCAGTTTCAAATATCTTTTTTTGAGATCGTCTGATACGACTTTTGGCATTACATTTTCTGTTTGCGGCATATTTTTTTATAATTTTGATTTACTTATATACGCTATACTCTAACAGAAATACGATTGCTACATAGCAAATACCTTTCGACTCTGATATTGGCGACCTCAAAGGGATAGCCGAACATTCCACACTATTAGGCTTTATATATTGTAGTGAGACATAGCAAAGACTGATCACCAACGTGTTGGTCCCAAATAGCGTGTCAAACTGCCGTTTTATCTATATATTCGGTAATTTTTCAAATACTGTAGTATCCTATGTACGGAAGATTTCCGTAAAATTAAAGAATGGACCTACACAAAAGGTAATTATGAGGCCACTGTTGTATCAGAATCATTCTTTATAACGATCTGTCGTTAAGGGGCTAGAGATATTGCTGTTGATAAAGGCCTTTCACGGAAACTCGGAACATTTATATGCCTAGCATTAGTGTAAATTGATTAATTCGAAGAAAATAATAAATGAGGGTACACATGTATCAAACAAACCGACCTGTTAAAACTGTATTAACCGTGGCAATCGCGCTTGCCTTAAGCAATGGCGTGGTACAAGCTCAGGAAACGAGCCAAAACGAAGAAAAAGCAGCTGAGAGCCAACGCCAACTAGAAACAATAATAGTAACGTCAACTCGCCGTTCAGAAAGCCAGCAATCTGTGCCGCTCGCTGTGCAAGCAATAAGTGGATCAAAACTTCAACAACTCGGCATTGACAGCTTTGAAGATTACGTAGCAATGCTACCGGGAGTCAGCTCTGAAGGTCAAGGTCCGGGTAAACAGGAAACATATATCCGTGGAGTATCCGCAGGTCGCGCTGATGTAAGACTTGCCGGTATTGGAGGGGAGCCAAGTGTTGCCTTTTATCTTGACGAAACACCCATTACCACGCCTGGTCGTAATATTGATTTATTTGCAGTTGACCTACAACGAATTGAAGTGTTAAAAGGCCCTCAAGGTACATTATTTGGGGCCAGTTCCCAAGCAGGTACCGTGCGTCTTATCACCAACAAGCCAGATTTGAGCGACTTCAGAGCAGGTGGTGAAATAGGTATATCATCCACGAAGAGCGGTGGTATCAGCAATAAAACAGAGGGATTTGTCAATATTCCCATTGTTGAAGATACATTTGCGGTACGTATTGCCGGTTATAATTCTACTGATGCAGGCTTTATTGATAATCCCCTTGCCACGACTACTTTACCGCTAACAAACCCAGGATTAGGTGGCGATGTTCCCTCATCTCGCCAAGTAGTCAGTAATTCCACGCTTGCAAAAGATGATTATAACGAAGCGACACATCGTGGAATGAGACTAAGCGCATTTTGGGAAATAAATGACGACTGGGATGTATTGGTTCAGCACACAAGTCAACAACTTGATACAGAAGGCTCGTTTGAATATGACCCGTCAATTAGTAGCGACGACGACTTGAACGACACAACCTTTTCGCCAAGTGTAGGTGATGATGAGGTAAACCTCACCCAGTGGACCGTCAATGGCATGCTTAGCGGTCTTGAAGTGATCTATAACGGCTCATTCACAGATCGCACGTTCCAAGGTCAGACCGACTACACCGCTTACATAGAAGTCGGCCCTTTCGTGCCTTACTACATATGCACGTACCCAGGCTATGATGAATGCTTTAGTCCGGTGATGACCACAACTGAAAAGTTTGAGACCCAACGTACGGTTCACGAAATTCGTGTAGCAACCAGTGCTGAAAATCGTTTTAGAGCGATTGGTGGTGTGTTCTTTGATGACCAGAAACTCAACACTTTAACTGACTTCACCTATGCCGGTTCTATTGCAGCGGGTTTTTCACCGAACTTTCCAATACCAGGCGTTTTCACTAATACAGATGGCAGCGCTCGCCCTGCAGGCGTGACCTTCTTCAATGACTTCCAAACAGATCGTGAAGAGTTATCGATATTTGGTGAGTTAGCTTACGATGTTATAGATGATGTTACCCTTACCGTTGGGGCGCGTCGCTACGAAATTGATATAGGCTTGATGGGACAGTCGTCTAACGGTCAAAGAGCGTCTGGGCCCGAAGCAGCCAATGGCACAAATGTAGATGCAAGACTAGCGGGTTTGACTCCGGCAACCTTATCAGGCACCATTTTTAAAGGAAATGTACGTTGGCAAGTGAATGCTGATGCAATGTTCTATGGGACCTATTCTGAAGGCTTCAGAGGCGGCGGTTTCAACCGTGCAGCGGGGACTGGTGGCATTCCTGCTACCTTTGACACCGATGATGTTGTGAGTCTTGAATTTGGCTGGAAAACAAGTTGGTTAGATAATTCTTTGCGTTTTAACGGTGCTATATACAACGTTGACTTTAGTGATCTTCAGCAAGGCGTTCTCGATCTTTCTATCGCCAATACTTCATTCTTTGATAATGTTGGAACCGCCGAAATCAATGGTGCTGAATTTGAAATTGAGTGGGCCGCGAATGATTACCTAGATGTTTTTGGCTCATTTAGTTATATAGACTCTGAATTGACCGATATTCCCGATACGCTTGTGAATATTACACCTGTAGGGTCAAATTTGCCCTATGCACCAGAAAATGAAGGCCTTATTGGGGCACGTTTCTACCAAGAACTAGGCGATTTTTCGGTTGTCTACCAAGGTGTATTTAAGTGGACAGATTCACGCTTTAATAGTCTAGTGTCTGCTGATCGTGTCGAGTTGCCGTCTTATAATCAGCTTAACTTGTCAGCCACGTTTGGGAAAGAAGACTACAAAGCAACCTTCTTTATTGACAATGCCACCGATACCCTAGGGCAAGTTGCCGCGGGTTCGGCCGACAATGTGTTTAGGGTGTCGCCAACACGACCTCGCACTGTTGGTGTCAGATTGAGCTATGCTTATTAGTATTTTCAATGATTTTGAATCATTTTAAAGCATAAGCGGGTCGGCGATTAATAACGCCGACCCTTTTTATTTCTGGGCTTATCTATACAATAGTTACTGTATCCTGATATTTACCGAGACATTATTTTGCCAGACCAATTGAATAACGCCCTACCTGAACAGATTATTAAACAGTGTCAATTATTGATTAATAAAGGTCGCTTGAGCGAAGCGTCTAAAAATATTGATGATATGCTTACCAAAAACCCGGGACATATTGAAGGTATTTATTGTCTTTCCGTTTGCCAGCGTAAACAAGGTAAACATGCCCAAGCCATGGATAATCTTGCGCATATACTGTCAAAGATGCCCGAGCATGCTAGGGCGCATCAAGAGCAAGGTTTTATTCACAAGGCCTTGGGGGAAACCACTAAAGCCATAGTGGCGTTCGAAAAAGCGCTTGTCTTAAACCCGACATTATTCGGAAGTTGGCGCGTACTGGCCGATGAACCAAATTATTCAAAGCGCCAAGAAGCTAAGCAACATGTTGATTGGCTTGCCAGTTTGCCCCCGGCATTAGTGTCCGTATCGAGCCTCATATATCAAAAAAAATTACATCGTGCAGAAAAGCTCTGTCGTCACTTTCTCAAAGACAATCCCCATCAACCAGAAGCGATGCGCCTGCTAGCTGAGTTAGCCTCTAAGTTTCAAATTCTTGACGATGCTGAATTCTTATTAGCAAGCTGTCTGCAATTTGAGCCGACCTATAAAAGAGCCCGTTTGGACTATGTCCATGTTTTGCAAAAGCGGCAAAAATTTCATAAAGCATTAGAGCAAGCAAAAATTCTGCTAGATTCTGACCCTAATAACACGAATTTAAAAATTAGCCTTGGAAATGCCCAGCAGGCAACGGGAGACTTTTCATCGGCTGTTGGCACCTTCGAAAGTGTACTGCATGACAATCAGGACAACTATTCAGTACTCCTGACGCTGGGCCATGCCTTAAAAACGATGGGACGTGTTGAAGACGCTATTAAAACGTATCGCAAGAGCTATAGCATCAAACCCGATTTTGGAGATGCGTTTTGGAGTTTGGCAAATCTCAAAACGTATCGATTTTCTGCGGATGAACGCCTGCAAATGCGGGAGTATGAGGCAAGTTCAACAACCGCAATAATCGACAAAATCCACTTCTGCTTTGCCCTTGGCAAAGACCTCGAGGACAGCGAACACTTTGACGAAGCCTTCTCTTTTTACCATCGCGGCAACAAGCTGAAAAACGAGCAGGACCGATACGATAGTAAACCGATAGATATATCGCTTGATACCCAGGAAAATGATTTTGATGCGGCGTTTTTTGAACGTCATAAACAATCGGGTTGCTCCGCTCCCGACCCTATATTTATTGTAGGACTACCACGGGCGGGCTCTACACTTCTAGAGCAAATTTTGTCTTCACACTCACAGGTTGACGGAACCATGGAATTGGCCAATATCATCGGCTTGGCGCATCGCTTAAATGGTCGACAAGTAGCCCAAGATACTCCTCGTTATCCTGGCATTTTAAATAATATATCGGCCGACAATTTAACTAAAATGGGCGAGCTTTATATTGAAGAGACCCAGCATCATCGCCAAGGAGCCATATTTTTCATCGACAAGATGCCTAACAATTTCCGACATATTGCCCTTATACAGCTAATTCTGCCCAACGCCAAAATTATCGATGCAAGACGCAACGCTTTATCGTGTTGTTTTAGCGGTTTTAAACAGCTATTCGGCGAGGGTCAGCAGTTCTCTTATGATCTTGGTGATATTGGACATTATTACCGCAAATATGTTGAGATTATGGATCATTGGGACAAGGCATTACCGGGCAAAATTTTACGCGTGCAGTATGAAGATGTAGTAGCTGACTTGGAGATGCAAGTTAGGCGTATATTGGACTATTGCGGCCTTCCTTTTGAGCAGGCTTGTATTGATTTTCACAGCAACAAACGGGCGGTTCGCACACCAAGCTCAGAACAGGTTCGCCAACCCATTTATCAAAGTGGCCTTGAACAATGGCGCAATTATGAGCTGCATCTAGAGCCGCTGAAAAAAGCACTGAGCGAGTCTGGGTAAGCCCGCTAGGACTCTATCATCAAGCATATCGACTAAGTTGGGGGGCAGCTTATAAGCCTTTGGCAAACTATGTCGCCGTGCTAGTGTTGTTAAAATTTCCGCGCATTTCCTCTTCCAACCTCCATAGAACTGTTCAGGTCCTATAAAGACTTACAGACTTATTATTGCGATCTAGTCAATTTAATAAAATCCTATCCATATCGTTTACAATCACCACGATGCGGATATCTTGTCTATTGTTGAGTATGGCGTTAAGCAAGTTTGTTCGGTCATATCGGTGACAGCGAGCGTGTGAAGGGCGCCAAAGTTTTTACCGATATGACTGAAGAGGTTTTTGCAGAGCTTTCACAGTCTGTATTAGAGTTAAGTTTAAAGGAAAGTTGGGTGACTGCTGATCGCAGAGTTGGTAGTGGTCAATATTGGTTGTATGTTATTTTGGATGCTGCTGATTGTTAGTGGGCATGGTGTGTCATGTGAAATACAGTCCTTAGCTGAATGTTCCTGCGTCTTATAATATTGACATCAATGATGCGCATGTTTTATTCACAATGCCGATGACATTTTGAAGGGCAGTAACAAGGAATATTAAACTACCAAGAGTTACTCAAGCCTCACCTTAATCCAATTAATCTGTAAAATGATAAAATTGGATTAAAATAAGGGTCTTGATCTATTCCCATATATTAAGAATTTTTCGTTTCGCAAGTAAATTTAGATACTGTCATTTGTAGTAGGTTTTTCCCACTGCCATGAAACACGGCTTTTTTGTCTTTTACTTCGCAATGCGCTATGGCCATTACTTTAACGTTCTCAGGGAGTTGGCTGCAGTCATTCAGTTCATCGCTGAAAGACTGATAGGGATTACAGCTAGAATCAAAACCCATAGAAATCTCTGCATATGTTATCTCTAAACTATTACCGTCTGATTCGGTGATTTTTGGGTCAGTTAGTGTCTTACTTTTTGAAGATTGAATAGTGTCAACATCTCTTGGCGGTTGTGTCGATGCACAACCAGCTAATCCGACCGCAAACAAAACTGCAATTACTAGTGTTGATTTTCTTATCATTATTTTTCCTTTAGATAGAATAAATACTACATATTGATGCAAACCTGATGTATTAACCGAACGATTATCGCCAAAATAAATTTAACTTATTGAGTATAGGACAAATTAACGTTATGCACTACCCATTGTTACAGCTGTTTTTCAGGTTAGATTGCAATTTGCTAAAGGAGTTAAAAATGGCGACAGTCAAATTCTTACGTTTGTAGTCGTTGGTACTGAAACTTGGGGAGCTACATGCGGATGCTCATACATGAAATAATGTATTTCCTAGTATTGTGTATAGCAGAAACCCTACGTCCCAAAATTCAAAACTCGTCTGAGATGCTGGGCCGGTAACCGGCGAGTCAGGCTGATACTCCACGCATGATAAAGTAGATTACCTGCTAGTTATCAGATTGACTATTACTTTTGCTAACAAGATTAGGGTTATTTGTTCCTCGCTATGATGTTGTCACTTGTGCACTTAGATTACTGTTTGGCGCGAATACTCCCAACTAGCGGGTAATCTGAATCGAGTGAGGTTGAGTCTTGGCGGCACAATGAGGGCAGTAAGCTTGCCAATGAAGTCAATTGGGTATAAAAATACATGAGTGGTACCATCGCGATGTGGGGTATTCAACTCATAACGCACTTTTCCATGTTGCGTCATACTCAAAAGTTTCTCACTGATGGCTGGGCCGCTGATGTAGCGGCATAGGCGCTCTAATTTATCTGGCTCATCAGCGCAAGCAAGCAACTTCACACGAATGTGCGAGCATGAAGGGAAAACCTAGGCGTGTTAGTTAACTGACCACATTCACCCTCGATGCCCGAAGGTAAGGTTTGCATGGTAAACACTTTTTGACCTTGTTGTGGCCCCATGGCGATACGATAACTTACTTAAGGCGCATTGCAATAGACTATATTCATCATCTACTGGCAAGTTCAGGTAACTGTTTTTGCATATCGCGCACCACCAAACCGACTTTCTCTTAATGGCTGGCAATGCGTTGACGGATGGTGTGTACCAAGTAAACCATATGGTCATTTATAGGCGATTTGATGTGGGTAAACGTAGCGGTGCCCTTAGAATTTTCGTTAATAGCACCTTCAAAAAAGCATGTGAAAGTGGGTGTTTAGATTCTCAAGGCACTGCCAAAATACTGTATAAGCGTCACCGCCCCAGTCTTGGCTTGTTTATTTGAAAACCCTGCACGGCTGATTCACCTGTTCGTGTAGATATGGCCCGGTGAATAATACCCATTACCTTACTCAATTCACTTGGGTATCTAGCCAATAGCAATCGTAAAGGAATAGGCAGGCTCAAAACCCACTGACGAATTGGGTATTCCTACTCCGGTTACCGTTGTAAGCAGTGTCACAAACTTTATTCCATGCCGACAATTATTATCAGTATTTTGATTTTAGTTTCTTCGTTGATTTAACAAGCAGTGATTCCGCTGTCATCGATGCGCGAACGGCGTAGAGAGATTGCTATTTTGAGAGTCATAGGAGCGCGCCCTCGGGTTTTGTTTTCACTGATTATGACCGAGGCTTTATTGTTAGTGACGGCGTCTATCGTTACTGCCTTAGCTGTGCTCAATGTGAGCTTCTTCTTGCTCGCTGGATGGTTGGCAGCAAGCTACGGCTTGTTCATAGATGCAAACATATACACACTTAACACACTTATACTGTCTATTGTGGTGTTAGCATGTGCGGGGCTAATTACCTTATTCCCCGCTATTGATGCATATAAAACTGCATTGCACAGCAGTTTGTCATCAACTGGATAATCCTAAGTGCTTTTACATGTCGATTTTATTTTGTTAAATCGGCATTTTTACGCCTTGTGTCGACAAAATCGACCTTAAAATGAAATACCTTTATTGCCTCTCAATATTACTATTTTAGCAAGTTTGTTGGCTGTAATCTTTTTAAACAGTAAAGATATACAGTACATCTTGAAACAAGATAAGTAGAGGTCTAAGATGAGGTAGCCTCGTTACTCTCATATAAAATATCCACATAAGATAAAGTAAACATCAGCATCAATGATAGCAATTCACGCGACTAGCACTTTAGCCAAACGCACACTTTTGTTAGCCGCAGCCGCGATGGGTTTTGCGCAAACGGTGCGAGCAGTAAAATTAAAGCAACGGAGAAGAATAAGTGTTACGAATACGATTTTTTGGCAGCATACGAGAACAACTTCAGACATCTTCAATTGATGTAGAATACGCAGGCGAAGAAACCGTAAGTGATTTGATGGCTAAACTAATTGAAAAGGGAGAACGTTGGCTTATACTCGAAGAACAAGATGTTTTAGTCGCCGTGAATATGACCTTATGTGGCAAAGATGCCGTCATAAATAGTGGCGATGAGCTTGCCTTTTTTCCACCTGTAACAGGAGGCTAATGATGATTACCGTGCAGCAAGAAGATTTTGATCATGGCCGCGAATATGAGGCCCTGCGCGAGCTCGCCAATCGCGACGGCGCAATCGTCACATTCACCGGTCTGGTGAGGGATTTTAATAGCCAATGCTCAGTATCAAATGTTGTTATTGAGCACTATTCTGGTATGACCGAAAAGTATTTAATGCAAATTTGTAGCGACGCCAAAAAACGCTGGAACTTGGGTCAAGTGCGCATTATCCATCGAATTGGTACTCTTGAAGCGTTTGAACAAATTGTGTTTGTGGGTGTGAGTTCTAAACATCGACAAAATGCATTTGAAGCCGCTCAGTTTATTATGGATATTTTAAAAACCACCGCGCCTTTTTGGAAACAAGAAACCACTGCTAAGGGAACGCAGTGGGTAAAGCGCAAAGACAGCGACGAAGCAGCGGCAGCGAAATGGTCCGGCGCTTAGCGTCGTTGCTAACAAGAAATTTTACGCAAATACCCAAGCTATCAATGGTGCACTGGCGATAATATCTATTCGCTAATAATATGGTTGAATGGCTGTACCTGGACAGGTTCTCCCTTTAACACGTCCCCTGTGTCGCTTTCAAATACCGCGTAGCAGTTGCTTTTGCGAAAACACGACAGTACACCAGAGCTTTGTGAGCCACTAGGTTCGACGCTCACTACGCCAGCATCGTTAACGAAGTAGTGTGCTCGTTGATAATCGGTTCTCCCGGGACGCTTTTTAAAATCCCTTATGGCCACGCCTTGAAGTGTTACCGCAGTGAAACTCCGACTGCCCGCAAGATAAGCCAACGCAGGAGCCACTATTTTGTCAAAAGTTACGGCTGCCGAGACAGGATTGCCGGGTAAGCCAAAGAAAATACTATTTGAAAGCCTGCCAAATGCCAATGGTTTACCCGGTTTGATAGCGAGTTTCCAAAAATCTATACTGCCGTATTGCGCTAAAACTTCACGCGTGTAATCGGCTTCCCCTACCGACACGCCGCCGGTGGTAATTACGCAGTCAGCATATTGGTTAGCATGTTCAAACGCTGCTTGGATTTTGACTTTATTGTCGGCAATAATACCTAAATCTATTACCCTGGCCCCTAGTCTAGACAGCATTGCAATGAGCATTGGGCGGTTCGAATCAAATATTCTATCGTTGCGCTGAGCTTGCCCTGCTGCAAGCAGTTCGTCGCCGGTGGTAAAAACAGCCACACATAGCTGCCTATAAACATCCACCTCGTTAATGCCTAACGATGCTAGTAGTCCAATATCTACCGGATTTATGCGTGTTCCCGCCTGCAGTAAAGTCGCGCCTTGTTTTATATCGTAACCAGCACGGCGTATTGCGTCACCTTTTGTTACCGAGTGAAAGGTAATTTGCTTGCCGTCTACGCGTGCATTTTCTTGCATTACAACGGTGTCGGCTCCCTTGGGGATTTCAGCACCGGTCATTATGCGAACACATTCGCCTGCCTTTAGCTGCCCTTCAAATTTAGCACCCGCGAAGCTTTTGCCTACTTGACGTAAGGTTCCACAGGCTATAAAACTGTCATACTTCAGGGCATAACCGTCCATAGCCGAATTATCATAAGCGGGTACGTTTATAGGAGACACTATATCGTGTGCAATTATGCGGTCTAAGCACGCGTTAAGATCACATAGAACCACTTCACTGATAGGCGAAATGGCTTTTTGCATTAATTGTTTGGCGTAATGTATTGGCATTAAACCTGATGTATCACCGGTAGAATTCATTTTGTACACTCCATTACTGTAATGTACATTATACATTACCTTGGAAGCCTGTTGCATAGTCTAATAATGTGTTTTATTCTCTGCGTCTTATTTATATAGCACACCTATTGCACACCTATAGCAAGCTTATTGCGCCGCATATTACACGCTAGCATTTTACGTTAAGGAACAGATTTGCGTCATCTTTCAGACTATTTTAAAGGTATGGCAATGGGTGCAGCCGACGTTGTTCCCGGCGTTTCGGGCGGCACGATTGCCTTCATAACCGGCATACTTAATCCTCTTTTAGATGGTATTCGCGCAATTAAGCCTTCTTTGTTTGGCGTGATTAGGCGAGAAGGTTTTAAAGCCGCTTTTATGCATATAAACGGCCGGTTTTTATGCACCGTTCTTGCGGGGATTTTAACCAGTATTTTTACGTTTGCTAAGCTTATTTCTTGGCTGTTGACCAACCATCCTATCCCGCTGTGGTCATTCTTTTTCGGTCTCATCTTATTCTCAGTCATTCACATGCTAAAGCAGGTAAGCGCCTATAACTTGTCAAGAGTAGTGCTGTTTATCGCCGGCGTTATCTTTGCATGGTTCATCACCGTGCTAAACCCTGTTGAATTAGAAGTGAGTTATTTGAACTTCTTTATCGCTGGCTGCATAGCTATTTGCGCAATGATTCTGCCGGGTATTTCGGGTAGCTTTATTCTGCTGTTGTTAGGGCTTTACCCTGCGGTACTAGCTGCGGTAAGAGGGTTTGATGTATTGATGCTGGCTTGTTTTGCCATGGGCTGTGTTGTAGGGCTGTTGAGTTTTAGTCACGTGCTGTCGGCATTACTGCGTCGTTTTCACGATGAAACGCTGCTGTTTCTGACTGGCTTAATGCTGGGTACTTTGGGTATAATATGGCCTTGGAAAGAAGTACTGAGCTGGCGTGAGAACTCTCAAGGGGAGACGGTTCCTTTCGCCATGCAAAATCTTTCACCCATGCAGTTTGAGCAAGTAACAGGCCAGCCTTCTGAAATAGTGCCTGCGATTATGTGCCTGCTGGTTGGCATTGGACTAGTGTGGAGCTTGGAGAAGTTCGGCCAAAAGTCTCGGACTTAATAAACAAAAAATACGCGTAAGAGATGGGTTAATTTTGTAAAGGCTGTTGGAGCATAAAGGTGCCTTGTAGAAAGTCTTGTTAGACCTTAAATAATTGAGATACAGTATTAAAATAACATTCACAATTATGAAAAGGCCTTGCCATGACAGCATCATCTACCCTGCTTGACAGACTCTATTTTGGTGAAAGTCCACGCTGGCGAAAAGGCTAGGCTTTCACAATAAATCATGTCTGTTACAGGGCCAGTAGCTAAGCATTCATGAACTCAATCAATATTCACAGCGTAAAAGCGAAAACGAATATAAAATAAAGGTAAAATATGAAAGCTATTATTTTTGGAGGCATAGGGACGATAGCAAACACTTCTTATCTTCAACGAAAATCGTTTAATGCCGCATTTGAAAAACTGTCTATCAACTGGCATTGGGGTGAATTAGAGTATAAAGAATTGCTAGTACAATCTGGTGGTCAAGATCGTATCGAGCAATACAACAAAGTGCATAAGGGTTTGCCTAAAGATGTGACGTCAGTTGACATACACGCTTTAAAAACAAGCCTGTTTCATGAATTTATGAACAGTACTACGTTGCCTCTTCGCCCCGGCGTTCGATGGGTAATAGAGCAAGCAAAGCTAAACAATATGAAAATTGCTTTTGCCACGACCACCAGCGCCGAGAATATACGCAATTTGTTGAACAGCGCTGAATTAGATCCCGCTACATTTGACCTTATTTGTAATTCTACAGTGGTTGACAGGTATAAGCCTGATCCTGAGGTTTATGAATATTGTTTGAATACCCTGAAGCTGTTGGCCAGCAACTGTATGGCAATTGAAGACGCTAGTGCAGGCCTCGATGCGGCGGTAGCTGCCGGTATCAATTGTGTTGCTTTTCCAAACGAGTACACTGCCAGACATGACTACAGCAAAGCGATAGAAAAAGTGGAAAACTTAGAAAGAGCCGTGCACTTAAGGTCTTTTTTCACTACTTAAGAGCTGAGTTAGTGAATCAATAACAATACTCAATTAAATAGGTCAATACTTCAAGCTAAGATCAAGACGGCAGAGCCGCCATGTTGTCACGTTTATCCTTTTACAAAACCATCCCAAGCCTTCATATATTTTACGAAGGGCTCACTTAAGCCTTCTTTCGTTAAATAAGCTTCGCTTACCGGCAGCTTTATAGGTTCAAAAAGAGGGTTGTCCATAACAAGTTTAGGAAAGTCGTGATGTAAAATGGCTGAGCGGCCAATAGTCACAAAATCAACACCCGCGTCTAAAACAGCCTGCACGTCTTTGCCGGTGTTAATTTGGCCTGCGACCGTTAATTTTACATCCTTATAATCAATTTCAGTAAAGTGATTCAGCAGATCCTTATGCTGATGTTCTTTTTCTGCGGCTTGCTTAAAGGTATCCCACAGTGATAGGTCTAGAAAATCGATGTCGTGTTCATTTATGAGCAGCTTGCACACGGTTTTGACTTCGCTTAACTGCATGCCAAATCGTTCTGGTGATAAACGCACACCCAGCAAAAACTGACTCCCGCAGCTTGCGCGAATGCCGTGTACAATTTCAAAGAGTAGCCGTGCACGATTTCGCAAGCAGCCGCCGTACTCGTCGTCACGCGTATTTATTTCAGCGCTTAAAAACTGCGTTAAAATATAGCCGTGAGCGCCATGTACTTCCACGCCATCGTAGCCACTTTGCTGTGCGCGCTGGGCTGCGATAATGAAATCATCGCGTAGCTGATGCACTTCAGCTAATGACAGGGCGCGAGCATTATATTTTTCAATAGATGACGGGCACACAGGCTGTTGCTTAGTTGACGCTTCATTTGCACGCATACCGGCATGATGAAGCTGAATAATGGCCAAACTGTTATTGGCTTTAATGCTCATGGTTAAACGCCGATGACCTGCAATGTGTGCATCACTATATATACCTAACTGTCCCTCAAAGCCCTTGCCCACAAACTGCACGTGCGAGGCACAGGTCATGGTTAAGCCAAAGCCACCTTGTGCACGCATAGTTAACCAGCGGTACTCTTCCTGGGAAAGCGTTCCGTCGTCATTGCTTTGGGTGTTTGTTAGCGGCGCTAACATAAACCTATTAGACATAATAAGGCCGTTTTTGAAGGTCAGTGGAGCTGAAGATTGAGACATATAGTTCTTTTTTTGTTTAACACGTAGCGTGTTTATTAATAAGTTTCAATGTTAACGCTTAAGGCTGTAAATCACAAAGATAATAGTTTACTTTTAAAGCCCTGTTGTTAACCGAAGCGCAAATACGACGCATGTCGCATAATCGTAAATTGTTAATACTAAGCTAATTTAAAAAACTAAACTGCTAAAACTGAAAGATTATTAATTGTGGCTTAGAATTTGCGCTTTCAACCGACTATCCCAGTGGCGATAACAACATTTCTTATGAGCACTCTCGACAAAAGCCATATCAAGACATTTTGACAGTAAGTCAAGAGCATGAAAAAAGCGATGCAAAATCCTCAGACTCAATTACCTAATAGAAGAGGTATGCAAGCCCACCTGCACTGAGAGTATGAACGAAGCAAGCGCGCTAAGCAGCCGTTTATATTGCCGATAAACACTTATATGAAACTAAGAAAGCGGCAAAAACCAAGTCGTTCCCTGTGTCTATCAGCAACATATTGCTTATCAAAATAGGCTATCACAAAACAGAAGAGGGTTTGATTGCTTTTTCTTTCATTTAGCCATCTAAACGTCTATACTTCTATTTATCAATATTTACCTACGGACGTATCGTGGCCAAACCGCAACAATTTCCTTCTAGCTTACTTGAGCAACAGCTAGCAAAACGTATTTTACTGCTAGACGGTGCTATGGGAACCATGATCCAGGCATATGATTTTTCAGAAGAAGACTACAGAGGCGAGCGTTTTGCCAACTGGTCATGCGATGTCAAAGGCAACAACGACCTGTTGGTGCTAAGTCAGCCTCACATTATTAGCACAATCCACCGCGAATATTTGGCAGCAGGCGCGGATATTTTAGAAACCAATACCTTTAACGCCACCCGTATTGCCATGGCTGACTACGAGATGGAAAATTTAAGCCGTGAAATTAATGTTCAAGCGGCCAAAATAGCGCGCAAAGTCGCAGATGAATACACCGCGTTAAACCCCGACAAGCCACGTTTTGTTGCCGGCGTATTGGGTCCAACGAATAGAACCTGCTCAATTTCACCCGATGTAAACGACCCTGCTTTTAGAAACGTGACCTTTGACGAGCTAAAAGACGCTTACATTGAATCTATCTTAGCGCTGCTTGAGGGCGGCGCCGACATTATAATGATAGAAACTATTTTCGACACGCTAAACGCTAAAGCCGCAGTATTTGCTGTTGAACAAGTGTTTTCAGACTTAGGCAAACGCTACCCCGTGATGATTTCAGGCACCATTACCGACGCCTCAGGCAGAACTCTTTCAGGCCAAACCACCGAAGCCTTTTATAATTCACTGGCACATGCGAAGCCTATTTCATTTGGCCTTAACTGCGCGCTTGGGCCTAAAGAGCTGCGTCAATACGTTGAAGAGCTAAGCCGCATAAGCAGCTGCGCGGTGTCGGCTCACCCTAATGCTGGCCTGCCTAACGCGTTTGGTGGATACGATCTTGACGCCCAAGAAATGAATGAACATATTAAAGAGTGGGCGCAGTCTGGACTGCTAAACATTGTAGGCGGCTGTTGCGGTACCACACCAGAGCATATTCGCGTGATGGCTGAGGTACTCGCCAATATTCCCCCACGGATAATCAAAGACATCAAAGTAGCCTGTCGTTTATCAGGACTGGAAGCCTTAACTATAGACGCTAAGAGTTTATTTGTTAACGTAGGTGAGCGTACAAACGTGACAGGTTCAGCTTTGTTCAAAAAGCTCATTGTTGAAGAATTGTATGACGACGCCCTGTCGGTGGCTTTACAGCAGGTAGAAAACGGCGCGCAAATTATCGATATCAACATGGATGAAGGCATGTTGGACTCAAAAACCGCCATGCAGCGCTTTTTGAACATGATAGCGGGTGAGCCTGATATTGCCAAAGTCCCCATTATGATTGATTCGTCCAAATGGGACATATTGGAGGCGGGCCTAAAGTGTGTGCAGGGTAAAGGTATTGTCAACTCCATCAGCCTAAAAGAAGGCGAAGACAACTTCCGTGAGCAAGCCGAGCTTATTCGCCGCTATGGCGCTGCGGTGATCGTTATGGCGTTTGACGAAGTGGGTCAAGCCGATACCCGGGTGCGCAAATTTCAAATTTGCCAGCGCGCCTATAATATTCTCGTAGATGAACTTAACTTTCCGCCCCAGGATATTATATTCGACCCGAATATTTTTGCCGTGGCCACCGGCATTGAAGAACACAACAATTACGCGGTCGATTTTATTGAAGCGGTTGCCGATATTAAAAAGAACTTACCCCACGCCATGATCTCCGGCGGCGTGTCAAACGTGTCGTTTTCGTTTCGCGGTAACAACGCCGTGCGCGAGGCCATTCACGCCGTATTTCTGTACTACGCTATTAAAAACGGCATGGACATGGGCATTGTTAACGCCGGCCAGCTAGCTATATTAAAAGATGTGCCCGCCGATTTACGAAAAGCAGTAGAGCACGTGGTGCAAAATAGCGATGACGGCGCAACCGAAAGACTGCTAGACGTAGCGGCAAAATACAGCAGCACCGGCGGCGCAAAAAGCAGCGTTTTAGACTTAAGCTGGCGTGAATTAAGCACCCATAAACGTCTAGAGCATGCTTTAGTAAAAGGCATTAACGCCTTCATTATTGAAGACACCGAAGCTGCCCGACTCGAAGCCAAGATCCCCCTTCACGTTATTGAAGGCCCTTTAATGGACGGTATGAACATAGTGGGCGACCTATTTGGTGAAGGCCAGATGTTCTTGCCTCAGGTAGTTAAATCGGCGCGGGTAATGAAGCAGGCCGTGGCCCATTTGCAGCCATTTATTGAAGAGGGAAAAACCGAAATTACCGACAATGGCAAAGTGCTAATGGCCACTGTTAAAGGTGACGTACACGACATTGGTAAGAATATTGTAGGCGTGGTGCTGCAGTGCAATAACTTCGCCATTACCGATTTAGGCGTAATGGTTGCGTGTGAAAAAATACTCACTACCGCTCGCGAGCTTAAAGTAGACGTAATTGGTCTTTCGGGCTTAATCACGCCGTCTTTAGATGAAATGGTGCACATTGCCAAAGAAATGCAGCGTCAAGGCTTCACCATTCCCTTGTTAATTGGCGGCGCGACGACTTCAAAAGCGCATACCGCAGTAAAAATTCAGCCGCATTATAAGCATGGAGTGGTATATGTGCCCAACGCATCGCGCTCGGTGTCGGTGGTGCAAACCTTGCTAAATAGTGGCAAAGCTGAATTTTTAGCTAACATAGACAAAGAGTACGAAAAAGTGCGCGCCCGCCATTATGCGAAGGGTCCTCGTTCTACCCTAGTGAGTTTAGAAAAAGCACGCGCTAATGCCGTGCCGCTTAGCTTCGATAAATACGTGCCGGTAAAACCACAGAAACTTGGCGTGACTGTGCTTAACGATGTACCTTTAGACATTGTGCGTGAATATATAGACTGGACGCCGTTTTTCATGACTTGGCAGCTAAGCGGAAAGTATCCACGCATACTAGAACATGAGCTTATAGGCGAAGTTGCCACCGATTTGTTTAACGATGCCAACAAGATGCTAGACGAGATCATTGGCAATAAAAGCATTTGTGGGAAAGCTGTATTTGGTTTGTTCCCCGCCAATAGAGTGGGGGATGACATTGAAGTGTACCTTGATGAAAGCCGCACCAAAGTGAATAAAAAGCTGTGTCAGTTACGCCAGCAAAGTAAAAAACCCACGGGCCAGTTCAACCGTTGTTTAAGTGACTATATAGCGCATAAAAATGACGGTATCGAAGATTATATAGGCGCGTTTGCGGTATCTGCTGGCTTTGGTGGGGATGCACTCGTTGCCCAATATGACAAAGAAAACGATACCTACAACAGTATTTTATGTAAAGCGGTGACGGATCGTTTAGCCGAAGCGCTAGCAGAATACTTACATCAGCAAATTCGCATGGTGTATTGGGGTTACACTAAAGATGAAAAGCTTGATAACACCGCCCTCATTCGCGAATCTTACCAAGGTATTCGCCCCGCGCCTGGCTACCCGGCCTGTCCTGAACACACTGAAAAAGGCGTGCTGTGGGAACTACTAGACGTTGAAAATAACATTGGCATGACGCTCACTAGTAGCTTCGCCATGTGGCCCGGCGCAGCGGTAAGCGGCTGGTATTTCGCCCACCCTGAATCTAAATATTTTGCAGTGGCAAAGCTTACGCAAGATCAGGTGCACGACTATGCCAAGCGCAAAAACATGCATGTAAAAGAAGCTGAGCGTTGGCTGGCGGCGAATTTAGACTATGAGCCTGAGCAGGCTGAAACCGTCGTTCAGGCTGAACTGGCTGTTGTATAAGCTTTGATGAGACAACTAAGGCTTAAGCCGTTTTCAAACACACACGATAATTTTCATAATTTAACACAGAGAAAGTAGCCATGAAAGTAATAGAACACATAGACAAAGCGACCAACCCGCTGTTCAGTTTTGAAATTGTACCGCCGCCGCGCGGCAGCTCTATTCAAGATATTGTTGATGTGGTTGACATGCTAGCACCCTATAACCCGCCATGGATTGACGTTACCTCACATCCCTCAGGTGCATTTTACAACGAACAGGAAGACGGCTCAGTTACCCGCCGTATTTATAAGAAGCGCCCTGGTACTATTGGCATCTGCGGCGTTATTCAAAACCGCTTTAAAATTGATACCGTTACGCATCTTCTATGCAGAGGCTTTAGCAAAGAAGAAACCGAAGACGCGCTAATAGAGCTTAACTTTTTAGGCATTCACAATGTATTTGCGTTAAAGGGTGACGGGCCTAACTACAATAAAAAGATATCCGCCGGACGCACCACTAACCAATATGCCAGTGATCTGGTAAGTCAAATAGAGGATTTAAAGCAAGGGCGGTTTTTAGATAATATTAACGCTTGTTCACCACTTGACTTCAGCGTTGGCGTGGCCGGCTATCCTGAAAAGCATTTTGAAGCGCCCAATCTTAACAATGATATAGTGCACTTGAAAAACAAGATAAAAGCAGGCGCGGACTATATCACCACGCAAATGTTCTATGAAAACCAGCATTTTTTCAACTTTGTCGAAAAATGCCGTGCGGTGGACATTACTGTGCCTATTATTCCGGGTTTAAAAATAATTAGAACGGTTAAGCAACTGCAGTCAGTGCCGCGCCACTTTTACGTCAACTTTCCTGATGATTTTGTGAATGAGGTACTTGAAAACCCTGAGCATGTGGTTGAACTTGGGATTGCGCACGCGGTAAAGCAAACGCAAGAGTTACTGGATGCTGGACTGCCTGGGGTACACTTTTATGTGATGAATGATGCTAAGTCAGTGGCGAAGGTGATTGAGAAAGTGGGGTGGGGTAGGGTAGGCGCTTTTTAACCATGAAATTGGCGTTGCGTTCGAAAGTTCTATTCGTGAATACCATTAAGTTTATACTGCTATTTCAGAATATTTGTCGGTTTGTGGTGCCAATAAATCTGACCTCTTGGCCCCACGAAAAATGGCGGCTGGAAACAAGATAGTTTGTTAGTATTTATTCGTTACGACGGCACAAAAAGGAATAAAGGAGAACACATGCACTTGCATCATTATTACGCTAAGCAGTTAGCTGATTTATGCAGTCCAGTTAAGCCATCCCCCATGCTGGGTCCTCGCGTCGTACTAACAAATACTGCATTAGCGTCTGATATGGGAATAGACATAAATGCGCTACACTCAGACAATTTGATTAACCAGCTGTTTGACCCTCAGCACCCGATGGCATTTAACAGCGTCGCGCAAAAATACGGAGGGCATCAATTTGGTCAATGGAATCCGCAGTTAGGGGACGGCAGAGGCTTGCTGCTCGGTGAAATAAAAACACCGCGCGGCAAATTTTTGGACCTGCATCTAAAAGGCGCAGGCCTCACGCCTTATAGTCGACATGCCGACGGCAGAGCTGTTTTGCGCTCAACCATTCGTGAGTATTTAGCCAGTGAGGCACTTAACGCCTTGTCTATTCCGAGTTCCAGAGCATTGTGCTTAATTGCGACACAAGAGCGTGTTAAGCGCGATGGACTTGAGCTAGGCGCTATGATGATCCGCACTTGTAGCAGTCACATACGCTTTGGTCACTTTGAATATTTTCATCGTCATGGCGAAAAAAATCAGCTTGATAGACTCTTCGCGTTCTGTTTTGAACATCACTTTAGCGCATGTTTGAACGCCAACAATCCGCACCTAGCGATGTTAACTGAAATAATCGCTAGCACTGCCAACCTAGTGGCTAAATGGCAGGCCTATGGTTTCAATCATGGCGTCATGAATACCGACAACATGTCGATACACAGCATTACTTTTGACTATGGGCCGTACGCATTTTTAGACGACTTTATTCCCAACTATATTTGTAATCGCTCTGACCACAGTGGGCGCTATGCATTTGATCAGCAGCCGGTCATTGCGCTTTGGAACCTAAACGCTCTTGCTCATGCATTTTCTAAACATGTCGAGGTTGATGCTTTAAAAAACGCGCTTTCACAATTTGAACCAGTTTTTATTGCCTCATACCACGGACTTATGCATCAACGCTTTGGCTTTTTTGTGGAGCAAACTGCTCAAACCCAAGCCTGTATCGATGAATTTATGCAAATATTGAAAGACGAGTTTGCAGACTTACACGTTTCATTTAGACAATTAAGTGAGCAACTAGCGCACATTATGCAAAGCGATGGCTCACTTTTTGCCAACGGTTTTAAACAACTGCCGCGCCTACTGCAGTGGTGTAAGCAGTATCAAGGCACAATGAAGCATCAATTAGAGATCGCTAAACAGCATGAAGCGATTTATTTGAGTGAGATTAGTGATATTCAAAACCGCATGGTGAACATTAATCCGCTCACCGTGCTGCGCACTCATCATTTACAAAGCGCTATTGCAGCGGCAGAAAACGACGATTTTTCGGTGTGTGAATCTTTACTTGCCGCAGTAACGCACCCATTTGAGAAGCGCAGCGAGTGGTCTGTATTTGCCCAGCCGCCAAGCAAAAAGCAAAAGGGCATCGCGCTATCGTGCAGCAGCTAAACATGATGCAAGTAAACCTTAATGCGCGTCTTTATAAGCGCAAGCAGCATAATGCTTTCGACAATCACAACAGGGGTGGCAGAGCGCCATCCCTACTACAATATATCTGAATGCTTAGAAAAAGCCCATTGGATTGATATCGTAACTAACCAATAAGTTTTTCGTCTGCTGATAATGGTCTAGCATCATCTTGTGGTTTTCGCGGCCAATACCGGATTTTTTGTAGCCACCAAATGCAGCATGTGCCGGATATAAATGATAGCAGTTTGTCCATACGCGACCCGCTTGGATTTTACGGCCAACTCTATAAGAGCGATTCATGTCACGTGTCCATAAGCCGGCGCCTAAACCAAACTGACTATCGTTAGCAATTGCCAATGCTTCTTCTTCGGTTTTAAACGTAGTAACTGCTATAACCGGTCCAAAAATCTCTTCTTGGAAAACACGCATTGAGTTTTCGCCCTTAAGGATCGTAGGCTGAATGTAATACCCTGAGTCTAGGTCATCATTGATTAAGTGCTTTTCACCTCCAATAACCACTTCGGCTCCCTCTTTTTTACCAATATCAATGTATGACAAAACTTTTTCATATTGTTGACTAGATGCCTGTGCGCCAACCATGGTTTCAATATCAAGTGGATTACCACGCACAATCGCTTTAGTTTTGGCTATCACGCGTTCCATAAACGCATCATAAATGCTTTCTTGAACGAGGGCGCGTGACGGACAGGTACACACTTCACCTTGGTTAAAATACCCTAGAACAAAGCCTTCAGCACATTTATCAATAAAGGCATCTTCTTGACTCATAATGTCTTCAAAGAAAATATTCGGTGATTTACCGCCAAGCTCAACCGTTGAGGGGATTAAGTTTTCTGCTGCACATTTTAGAATATGCTCACCGACAGGGGTTGATCCTGTAAAGGCAATTTTGGCAATACGTGTAGAGGTTGCTAGTGCTTCACCGGCTTCTTTGCCAAAGCCATTAACGACGTTAAGCACACCTGGCGGCAACAAATCTTCGATTAGCTCAAGCATTATCAAAATGCTGACTGGCGTTTGCTCAGCGGGCTTCAATACCACACAGTTACCTGCAGCCAGTGCCGGCGCTAATTTCCAAGCCGCCATTAATAATGGGAAGTTCCAAGGAATAATTTGACCCACTACTCCCAGTGGCTCCTGAAAGTGATAAGCAACGGTAAGCGCATCTATTTCAGACATGGAGCCTTCTTGCGCACGGATACAGCCCGCAAAATAACGAAAGTGATCAACGAACAATGGTACGTCGGCATTTAAGGTTTCGCGCACGGCTTTACCATTATCCCAAGTTTCTGCAACGGCAAGCATTTCAAGATTGGCTTCAACCCGATCGGCAATCTTCAGCAGCATATTTGAACGCTCGGTCACTGATGTTCTGCCCCAGCTGTCGCAAGCAGCATGGGCGGCATCTAGTGCTAATTCTATGTCATGTGCGGTCGAGCGGGGAATTTCGCAAATATCACTGCCATTAACGGGCGATGTGTTGGTGAAATACTGGCCTTTAACAGGGGCGACCCATTTTCCGCCAATAAAATTAGCATACTTGGCTTTAAACGTTAATAAAGAGCCTTCACTCCCTGGATTTGCATATATCATAATTACCTCGCTTGTATGATTGAGTATAAGTCTGTAATAGTGTGTAAGCTAACAATAAGTGTTTATTTGAATACATCTTTTGGCGCTAGGTTTGAATGAACCTGTGCCTTTGGTAGGGGTTGAATTCGGATAAGCAGCACAAGGCACAATAAAGCAAATATACCCGCTATTGCAAATCCAACTTGCATCGCCGTAGGCAAAGTAATCAAATAGACCAAGCCAACAAGGCTTATATTTTTCGCTGCTTCTAATAAGGTACAGTAGGCTTTTCCGTCTAAGAATGCGCCTAGGCTGTAACTACTAAATACAATAAAACTAATTATAGTAAGCTGTTCCCAAAATACCAAAGCGTCGCCAGACAGCAATACAATTAAGCCAAGACCGACAATTATCGTGTACTGTAATATTGCGTAAAGTTTGGCCCTTAAACTTAGTGCAAAGTCATACTTTTTGAATTTGCTAAGATCTGTTTTTGCTAAGGGGTATTTGGCGTCTACATCGGCCGGTCTCCAGCCTGTTTTACGAAACCAGATGCTAATTTTATCTTGCCAGCGCTGCGCTCTGTAAGCGTCTCGGGTAAGCTGGGTATATACTTGCATATTTACCCACAGGGGGTTGAAGCTCTGTAGCGCTTTTCTAACGCCATAAATGGGCTTTTCATCATCAAGCTCTGCTTGGAAAGTGTTAAAAATGCGATCCCAAATAATGAAAACGCCGCCGTAGTTACGATCTAAGTAAATCTCATTTTGAGCGTGATGTACTCGATGGTTACTGGGCGTTACAAAGTAATTTTCGTACCAGCCGAGCTTGGGGATGTGGCGCGTATGCACCCAAAATTGGTAGATTAAGTTTAGTGAGCCCACACTTATTAATATTACCGGGTCTACACCAATGACGGCTAAGGGTAAATAAAATACCCAGCTTAAAATACTGCCGCTGGTTTGGCGCAGGGCCGTGGTTAAATTATATTCTTCGCTAGAATGGTGAACAACATGGGCAGCCCACAGCACATTAACTTCATGGCCTAAACGATGATTCCAATAATACAAAAAGTCGTAAGCGATAAATGCGAATACCCACACCCACCAATGATTTGGGAGCGTAAATACTTGAATATACTCAAACACCATGAGGTAAAGCGTGAAGGGAATAAATGCTTTAAGCAGGCCCGTCATTTGACTTAAAACACCAGAGCTTAAGCTATTGATCGCGTCGTTAACGCGGTAATAATCTGTTTTTAGCCATTTTTCAGCGACTAACTCAATGGTGATGAGTAAGAAGAAAATAGGAATAGCATATAGTATAAAATTCATGGGTTTCGCAAACTACTTACTTATTTACGTGAAATTAACCTTAGATTAACAAACATAATCCGTTTGGTCTAAGTATTAAATTAGCTAAATATTATTATCTTCGCCCGCTGCATCTAATCTTGGTAAATAGTTAAGCACACATAGTCGGCTTAAGGTAGCCAAACAAAGGCCAAATAAAAGATCAAACAAAAGACTAGACTATGAAGGCTTAGTAATGTCTTAAGCTGAAATGTAACATGGTCCAATGAAACGCAGCTATAATACTTCGTCTCCTTGCTCCAGCCCAAGAAAAGTATCGAGAGGCAGTAGCGTGTTGCCTTGATGAAAATAGTGGTCTATTCTTTAACGGTCGAAAATTAATAGAAGTTTAAGGTATTGCAAGCTTATGTCGAAAATGAAGCGTAGTTTCTGGCTGATAATTACAGGATCTTTACTGGGTGTATTAGCTGGCTGTACGCACAGTGACCCAACGTTGGCCGCCACACCAAAAAGCACCTTTGAAACGAAAGCCGCACCGCCCTTATTGCTTATTTCAATTGACGGCCTTCGCCATGACTATTTAGAAAAAACCGAACTGCCAAACCTTACACGGCTAGCCAATGGCGGTTTACGTGCTGACTCTTTACAGCACGTTTTCCCCACCAAAACCTTCGTAACACACTATTCATTGGTCACAGGCCTTCACGCCGATGGCACCGGTGTAGTGTCTAACAACATGTGGGATCCTGAGCGTAAAACACGATTTTCGCTGCGCAACGCAGACGCCGTAAGCGATGGTCGTTGGTATGACGGCGAGCCAATTTGGAACACGCTGGAAAAGACAGGCAAGCAGGCGGCTACCTATTTTTGGCCCGGTTCTGAGGCTGACATAGGCGGTATGCGGCCAACAATTTGGATGCCTTATGACGGTGATGCTTCGTATAATGAAAGAGTTGAGCAGGTATTGGCATGGCTCGATTTACCCGGTGAAGAACGACCAGAGTTTATTACCCTCTATTTTTCTGCGGTTGACAGTGCGGGCCATGAACACGGTCCCGATCATCCCGAAGTAATTTCTGCTTTAAAGGAAGTAGACACAGCGCTGGGCCTGCTAATTGAAGGCATCGAACAGCGCAGCTTGCTCAATAGCATGCATATACTAATAACGTCTGACCATGGCATGGAGACCGTTAATAAGAACCGTTACGTGCTGCTAGACGAATTAATTGACGTGCGTAAAATTAATATTTCTGATTGGAGTCCGGTGGCACAAATTTGGGCTACCGACGATGGTCTAACGGTAGATGAAATTTATACGGCGTTAAACAACGCGCATCCCAATCTGCAGGTTTATAAAAAAGCTGATGTGCCAGCACGCTACCACTTTAATAAGCATAAACGCATTGCTGATGTTATTGCAGAAGTCGATCTTGGCTGGATGATGTCGAGTAAAGCTCGATTCGACCTGATGAAGCCTGATTCATTGGGCGGTATGCACGGCTGGGACCCTGCATGGCACAGCATGCAAGGTATTTTTATCGCCCACGGGCCAGCCTTTGCGCCTGGGGCTCGCATGCCGGCGGTTCGCAGTATTGACCTGTATTCCTTAATGAGCGAACTAATGGACCTTGTGCCTGCCGTTAATGACGGTAGCCTTAGCGCGTTTGCGCCCGTTATTTATAATGCAGAACCCGCGGCAATTCGCAGCAGCAACTGGCGCTGTGACAATACCCGCCTAGTGCTGCGCGAAGGCCAAAGCCTTGCTAGTCTTGAGCACAATGGGCGAGTGTTCTCGCTACCCCTTACGCCGAGTGCTTCAGGTGTGCGCTATGAAGACACCAGCGTACTTTTTTGGTCTAAAGGCGACGAAACTCAAGTAGAAATTGACGGTGAAATACTCAGCAACTGCCATAATGTAAGTTAGTTAGGGCAAGGGTAAGTTACCTGCGCTTACTCTAAACGCGCCTTTATATTTAATATCGAATTTATTCATCTGACGAAAGGAATCTTTGCTTTTAAAACGTTTCTTTTAATAAATTCAGCATATCATCTACCGACAGTTTGGTAAGCGCTTCATTGCCCGACAGCAACTTATCCGCTAGGTCACGCTTGTGCTGGTGCAGTGCCACAATTTTTTCCTCAATCGTATTTTGAGTGATGAGCCTGTAAATAGTAACAGGACGTTTTTGCCCCATGCGGTGAGCCCTATCTGAAGCTTGGTTTTCTACCGCCGGGTTCCACCACGGATCCATATGGATAACATAGTCCGCAGCGGTTAAATTTAAACCTGAACCGCCCGCTTTTAAACTGATTAAAAACACATCACCTTCGCCATTTTGAAAAGCGTTTACATGCTTTTGCCGGTCTTTTTGTGGGGTAGAACCGTCTAAATACTGGTAGCTCAATCCTTTAGATTCAATATGCTGCTTTATCAGTTTTAAGTGCCCTACAAATTGGCTAAATATAAGCGCCTTGTGATTATTAAGTTTAAGCTCTGTGAGTAGTTCATCAAGTGCAGCTAGTTTTGCGCTGGGTATGTCGGTTTCAGCCATAACTAGTTTGGGATTACAGCAGGCCTGGCGAAGTTTGACTAACTCGGCCAGCATTCTTATTCGTTGTTCGCCGGGCTTGCTTGTTTGGCCACCTTGGCTAATATTGTCTATGGCATTCAGGCGCAGCGCTTCGTAAAAAGCCTGCTCTTTATCACTCATTTTAACGGGAATGTTAATTTCGGTGCGAGAAGGCAATTCTGTCAGTACCTGATTTTTCATACGGCGCAGCATAAATGGCTGAATAAGCGCCTTTAAACCTTGGCTAGCCTTGCGTGCTTCAAGCGGTTTTTCTTTTGCGTTTTCAATTGGCAGTGAAAACCGCGTGCCAAAGCGCTTAACATTGCCCAGTAAGCCGGGGTTGATAAAGCGAAAGAGGCTCCATAACTCGGTTAAATCATTCTCAATGGGCGTGCCGGTGGTAATCATTTTGAAGTCGCCTTTTAAGGCATATGCGGCTTTTGTGCGTTTGGCTAAGGGATTCTTAATGGCTTGGGCTTCATCAGCTATTATGGTGTGCCACTGCACTTCTTTGAGTATGTCACTTTCTCGCTGCAGCAGTCCGTAGCTTATTATCACGCAGTCAAATGGGCCAAGCTGGCTGAGTAATTCTTCACGTTGAAGCGTGGTGTTTGAATCAGCAAATAATCGGATATTTAAGGTGGGCGTAAACTTACACGCCTCTTGCTGCCAGTTAAAGCAAACAGAGGTGGGCGCAATCACTAAACTTGGCCCTTTGTTGGCGCGCGCTAGCAGAACCGCCAGCGCTTGAAGAGTTTTTCCTAAGCCCATGTCGTCGGCTAGACACGCACCTGCACCCCAATGCGCCAAGCGCGAGGCCCAGTCAAAGCCAACTAGCTGATAGTCGCGCAGCTGCGCTTGAAAAGTAGACGGGATTTTGGGCTTAATGGTGTTAGCTTCATGCATTTTTTTGCTTTGCTGATCCCATGCGTGAATGGTTTTCATGCGCATGCCGGCGGTTGCTTCCTCCATCTGCAGGCTGGCTAAAGGGTGAAATTTCCCGTTATCGGTAAGCTGGTTAATCTGTTCAAGCTTTTGGCGTAAATCGCTCGACAATGCAAGTACCTGCTGCGAATCAAGTTCAATAAAGCGCCCGTTACTGGTTTTTACCAGTTCAAGCAGTTTACGCAGGTCAATAACCATCTCATTGCTTACCTGCAGATCGCCGCTTATATCAAACCATTCGCTTTTTTTAGCCATTGAAAGCTGCAGATGAGAGCTGTCTAGCTTTTTTGAGAGGCTTATTTTTTTGCCTTTTGGCCAGCGCAACTGCAGCTCAAAGGTCTTGCCTAGGCTGGCCGCTTCTAATTCTTCTAAAGCACCTAGCGAGCTTTGTAGGTCATCTAGTAATAAAACGTTATCGGGCATATTTAAGAAGGCGGGGCAGGCCTGATCAAGCGCGTCCATTAGGCTTTCTTCGCGCAGCAGGTCGCGCTGGGTAGCAATGCGTTTGCCGTTTAATTCGGTGCTTAAGCTGGCACTGCCTGTCGCAGGTTTGAACGCCGGCCCGTCTTCGCCAAAGGGCATGACCACACAGGTAAACGCAAGGCCGCTTTGATTGGGTTGAATATTAACCACTAAATGTGGATCGCATGGGTGGGTTTCTAAGCCGGTGTCAAGCTCGCTAATATCTGATTGAATATTCAAAAATGGGGCAATAGCCGAAATACCGTCAAGTGCTTTTTGTTTAGCACTCATGGGTATAAGCAAGCCGCCTTCACCAATGATGTTTGCCACCTTAATGTGGTCGTTTGAAAACACCGTTAGTTGATATTGCGTGTCTGTAATTTGCTTAAAGTTATACGCAGGCTTGCCTTGGTAATTTTCATAGTCATCGATATCGTGCGACAAATCGGCAATGCTTAAGCAAAGCTGGTCGCCCTGCTGGCTAACCAAAAGCTCGGGTTCTTTTTGAATAATTTCAATGGGCAGGCTTAAATCGTCACTGGCATATAGGTTGTCTATACCCACCGCGGCCTTTAGCGCATATAAGCCTTGTAGTGAATATTCGGTTTTTGAATAATAGCCCCAGCCCTGATGTACGCTTATGGCTCTGCAAATTACTTTGTCGCTGTCGCTGAAGTAGTCAAATAAATCGACTTCTTTTTTCAAACGCTTTAATGAAATTATGCGGCCCTTACTCCAGCCATTTTTATTCAATTTCTGTTCGCGCGCCTGCAGGCCATTGCCGTAGCCTTTGGTCAGTTCCCAGATTAGGCGTACCGGTTTAGCTGGCGCCTCCTTTACTCTTGTCGAGCTGTTTTCTGTTTTTGGATTAAGCGCAATTAATGCATCTAAGGCTAAATCCCACTTTGATTTACTTTCAATGAGCGTTGTGAAGTCTACTAATCGCCCTATGCCAACAACTTTACTGTCGCTAAAACGTGCCCAAAGCTGCTCGCATATGTGCGCAAATAAAGGGTAATTAAGCTGCTCAAAATTATGCTTATACTGCAGTGCCATTTTTTTATGCTGAGCGTCTTTACTTTGATTACACCAAACCTGCGCGAGTAAATGATTAAGATAGCTAAGCTGATGAGAAAAGTAATCAGCGCTTTGCTCGATACACGCATATTTAATCGGTAGGTCGTATTCCCGCCCATTCATTAAGCACGCTATAGGTTTACCGATGCTCATGCCTAGGTGAGAGAAATCGCTGTTGACATTGCGATCGTTTTCCTCAAAATCAATTTGCGAAAGCGCCTTTGAAAAAAGGCTCGGATCGGTTCTATTTGCCTGCGTCATTAACGCTAGTTTGTAAAAATAACCAAGCAGTTCGTTCAGATATGGGTTTTTTCGTTTAGCCAGTTTGTTTTTAGCCGCTATTGCCTTTTCAAAATAATCCAGTGCCTGCTGGTTCTCTCCCTTCAAAAAGCAGTAAGCACCCTGTAGCTGAAAGCCATAGCTGCTTGCATCATCAAGGAGCGCAATGCGCTCAAAGTCTGCAAAGCGTAGTTGATACAAATATTGCTCGGCTAATAAATGATGGCAATCGGCGTTAAATGAGTCGCTAGTTTTATCAGGATGAGTGGCGCAAACCTGCTCTAATAACGATACAGGGTAGTCAAGGCGCTGGCCTTGTATTTGAAAGGTTCTGATAAGTGTGGCAAAGCTTTGATACTGCATTGTTTTAGGCAGTTGCAAAAAGCTGTCTAGCACAAAGGGCACAAACAACAGCTCTACTAGAATGAGATTGGTAGCGTGATCAATCTGCTGCGGGTTTTTATTAAACGCTAGGGCCGCGTTAAGCGCGTCGTTTTGTTTTAGAAAAAAAAGGTCGCGAATGTAGCGCTGTTCATTAGCTGTTTGATTGTGATGAATGTGGGCGTTTATCACTGGCGTAACATGCTCGCCCGCGTGTAAAACCTCTAACATTTTATCCGCTCCATTTAATTCAAGTAAACAGGGGAGTCTGTCAATTTCACTCATTAAGCGGTTGGTGAGTGTTCTATTTAGCTGTAAGCCCTCGTAGTCAGCGATTAATAGGCCAGTTTCACTCAAGCGGTCTTTGTCTGCTGCGGTTAGAATATAGTCTTTTTTTGACCCGGGTAAAAAGCCGGTATACACCAAGAAATCGGTGAGCTGGCGAAGCTTTGAAATACCAATATGCTTGTATATCACAGACAAAATGATCAAGAGACTCTGGTCTCGTTGATTCTGCTTTAAAAATATTTGGTACAAAGCCTCAATTTCTTGGCTAAGGTCTGGCTTTATTAAAGCAGCAAGCTTCATATAAGGGTTCTTTGTTCGGATTTTTTTCAATGAGCCGAAATTACCAAATATTGTGTGTGTTAACAATCATTGTGGCTCTTAATTAAAAAGATCTACATCTAAGATGCCCTTATTCTTGTTCCCTCGCTTTCTTTGAAAACACCTTTTCGACAAACACATAAAACATGGGAATAAAAAATATAGCGATGAAGGTGGCTGCAAACATGCCGCCCATTACCGTTATTCCTATCGCATTTTGGGATGCCGCGCCCGCTCCGCTTGAAATAGCCAGCGGTGTTACGCCTAAAATAAAGGCCATCGAGGTCATTAGAATAGGCCTAAAGCGCTGTTTAGCCGCAATAGATACTGACTCAATCAGCGGCGCACCTTGTTCGTAACGTTCTTTAGCAAACTCCACTATTAAAATAGAGTTTTTGGCAGCAAGCCCCACCGTAGTTAAAAACGCGACTTGTAAATATACGTCGTTGGGCAGCTTGAATACAAAAGCGGCTAGCACCGCGCCTAATATACCTAATGGCACCACCAATATTACCGCAAAGGGCACTGACCAGCTTTCATACAAAGCCGCTAGGCATAAAAATATGATTAAAATTGAAATAGCATAAAGCATAGGCGCTTGTGCACCTGCCTCTTTTTCTTCATAAGACAGCCCTGACCACTCTACCGCAAACCCGCCCTGCAGCTGACTAATGATGCTTTCGATTTCTGCAATCGCTTCCCCAGAAGAAACGCCTGGGGCTGGGTTACCCTGTATGTTTATGGAAGCAATACCATTAAAACGCTCAAGCTTGGGCGAGCCGAAAGACCACTGTGTGCTAGAAAAGGCGTTAAAGGCAACCATGTCGCCTTGCTTATTGCGCACATACCACTTGTCGAGGTCATCTGGGTTCATTCTATGCTGGGCATCGGCCTGCATGTAAACGCGTTTAATGCGCCCGTTATCTACAAAATCGTTTACGTAGCTAGAGCCCCATGCAATTTGCAATGCGCTATTAATCTCGCTTAAGGATACCCCGAGCGCTGAGGCTTTTTCGCTGTCTATATTTATTTTAAACTGCGGTACATCTGACAGTCCATTAGGACGCACACCTACAAGCTTTGGACTTTGTGCGGCCAATTCCAGCACTTGGTTACGCGCATTCATAAGAGCTTCATGGCCTAATCCCGATCTGTCGAGCAACTGCATGTCAAAGCCATTGGCGTTGCCTAACTCTCTTATTGGCGGGGGTAATATTGGAAACGCTTGGGCGTCTTGTATTTGTGAAAACGCACCATAGGCTTGGTCTCTTATGGCAAACGCGCTGGATGAATCGTCGCGTTCACTCCAGTCTTTTAACTGTACAAAACCTACTGCGGTATTTTGGGCTTGGCCTGCAAAACTAAAGCCTACCACGGAGAACATCCCCTCGGTGGCGTCGCTGTGGGTATCTAAAAAGAAGTCTTCTGCCTGCTCAACCGACTCTAGGGTGCGCTGCACGGTAGAACCAGGTGGCGTGGTGAGCAGCATTAACAGGCTGCCTTGGTCTTCGTTGGGCAAAAAAGCATTGGGCAAACGCATAAATATAATGACCATTACCGCTACTAGCACACCGTAAATAGCCATATAGCGTTTAACTCTTTGACTGATATGAGTAGCGGCTTTTTGATAGCCGTCGCGGCCTTTATTGAAATTACGATTAAACCAGCCAAAGAAGCCTTTGGTCTTGTCTTTTTCAGGGTCGTGCTTTTGTAGCAAGGTGGCGCACAAGGTAGGTGAAAGTATAATCGCCACTAATACTGAAAACACCATGGCCGACACAATCGTAATAGAAAACTGCCGATAAATAGCGCCTGCCGATCCGCTGAAAAATGCCATAGGGATAAATACGGTAGACAACACCACGGTTATTCCCACTAAAGCACTGGTAATTTGTTTCATCGATTTTATGGTCGCATCTTTGGGAGATAAACCTTCCTCTTCCATGATCCGCTCGACGTTTTCAACTACCACTATGGCATCGTCTACCAATAAGCCTATGGCCAGCACCATGGCAAACATAGTGAGTACGTTTATGCTAAAACCAAAAGCGAATAGCACCGCGAATGTGCCTAATAATACCACCGGCACCGCGATGGTTGGAATAAGCGTGGCGCGCCAGTTTTGCAAAAACAGCAGCATGACTAAAAACACTAGCACCACGGCTTCTATTAAAGTTTGCACGACCGACTTAATCGACAGCTCTATAAAGGGTGAGGAGTCTAGCGGGTAAACCACTTCTACACCGTCGGGAAGAGTGCTTCGCAGCTCATCTACTCGCGCTTTTACACGTTTTATTGTGTCTAGCGCGTTGGCCCCTGAGGCTAAACTCACCGCCATGCCTGAAGCAGGATTACGTTTATATCTTACCAGTACGTCGTACGATTCAGCGCCTAGCTCTACTCGCGCCACGTCACGCACACGCACCTGCGAACCGTCTGTATTCACTCGTAGCACGATGCTTTCAAAATCTTGCACCGTTTTTAAGCGCGACTGGGCCTGAATAGTGGCGTTAATTTGCTGACCTTGCACCGCCGGCATCCCGCCAAGCTGACCTGCCGAGACATCAGTATTTTGCACTTTAACCGCGTTTTGTACATCTACCGGGGTAAGATTAAAGCTGTATAATTTTGCAGGTTCAAGCCATATGCGCATAGAGCGCTGTGCGCCAAATACCCTGACGTTACCCACGCCGTCTACCCGTGAGACGGAATCTTTGAACTGAGATACTAGCAAATCACTTATATCATATTGGGTCACGTCTTCGTTGGTGGAGTACAAACCCACCACAAGTGCAAAGGTATCGTTTGATTTATTGACGCTAATACCTTGCTGCTGAACCTCTTGGGGCAGCAAAGAAATTATGCCCTGCACTTTGTTTTGTGTTTGCACCTGCGCAATGTCTATGTCGGTTCCTGGCGCAAATGTGAGGGTAATTAACATTGAGTTGTTGGCGCTGCTAGCCGAAAAGTAGCGTAAATTATCAATACCCGTTAAGCTTTGCTCTACCACCTGCGTGACCGAGTTTTGCACGGTCTCGGCCGAAGCACCCGGATAAAACGCGTTAATACTGACCGTAGGAGGCGCTACCTGCGGGTACTGCTCAATAGGCAAAGCGGTAATTGCTAAGATACCTGCAAGCATGGTAATGATTGCTAAAACCCATGCAAACACCGGACGTTGGATAAAAAAGTTAGCCATACAATATACTTCCTATTACTGATTAACGAGACGCGTTAGACGATTGCGCATTTATCCACGGCACTGTGTTCACCACCGCGCCGGGTTTTACTTTTTGATAACCCACCACAATAAGGGTTTGCCCTGCTTCAACGCCGTCATTTACCACGTAATTGCTATCAATAGTGCGAAGCGGCTCAATTTTGCGCATCTCAACAACTTGTTTATCATTCACAATATATACCGTGATCGAGCCGTCGGGCTGGCGAATAGTTGCGCGCTGGGGTACTAAAATGCCGTCAACTGTGCCGGTACTAATGCGGCCTTTAACAAACAGGCCCGGTAATAAAATACTGTCAGGATTTGGCACTATAGCGCGCAGCGTAATTGATCCGGTGCTTTCATCTACCATTACTTCTGAAAATTTCACTTCGCCTACATGTTTGTAAATACTACCTTTGGTTTCATCAACCACCACCGTTACTGGCAAAGAGGAATGTTTGCGCATTTCTTCGCGTAACTCTAATACTGCTCGGCCCGACTCCTGCATGTCAAGATACACCGGGTTTAGCTGGGTAATGGTGGCTAAAGGTTGGCTTTGGTTGGTGGTAACAAGGGCGCCCTCAGTTACGTAAGAGCGGCTAATTTGACCGTCGATAGGGGCATACACCTTGGTGTAGTCTACGTTTACTTTGGCAACGGCTATGTCGGCTTGGGCAACGCTAATAGCCGCTTGCGCTTGGGCAGTTTGCGCAATAACATCGTCGTATTCTTGCTGGCTAACGGCGTTACGCGATACTAAGTCTTTATACCGAGCTGACTTTGCTTTTATTGCTTTTAAATTCGCCTTTACGCTTTCTAAGTCAGCAAGAGCGCTGTTAAGACGCGCGGCAAAGCGAGCATCATCAATTTGATACAGCTGCTGTCCTTGTTTTACTTGCGCGCCTTCTTCAAACAGCCTTTTGGTAACAACGCCGTCTACTTGGGGACGAACCTGAGACTGCCTAAAGGGCGTTACTCTGCCTGGTAGCGTCATGCTAAATTCTACCGATTGGCTTGATAAAGTCATGACCGACACGGTGGCTGCTGGTACAGTGGAATTTGGCGTGGTGTTTGATGAGTCCTTACAAGCAGACACGGCAAGTAAAGTGGATAACAGTAAAAGACAAAAGCGTGTTAGTTTCATTCGTGCGGTACCCGTTAGGTAAAATTAAGCTGGACAAATACTGTTGCAAAGTATAGATTAAATATACATTCATGTATGTATGTTGTCAATCTAAGATTGTCGTTATGTCAGGTTTTTATAGTACTTTGGTTAAATAACGCCGCTTTTAAAAAGCTAACACAAACGGTTAATATTGAATCGAGGTTCAGCATGAACACGATGGAACCTGCAAAAAGCATCGCTTAATCCTAAAATATTTTATTCAATGAAGTATGGTGAAATCCAATAATGAGACGTACAAAAGCAGATTCAGAAATCACAAAACAAGCTATTTTAGACGCCGCAATTGAGGTGTTTGATGAATATGGCGTGGCCAAATCTTCGCTTGAAAAAATAGCCCAGCGTGCCAGTGTAACGCGCGGAGCCGTTTACTGGCATTTTGAGAACAAGCAGCAAATATTTGATGCGCTGCACGAGTGCCTGCATGCGCCTTTTATTCAAGCGATTCTTGAAGGGCTTACTCACGCTAGTAACGACCCCATTGGACAGCTTCAACACTTATGTGTTTCTTTGTTGGTCGATCTTCAGCGTGATGAGAAAAAAAGAAAGTTAGTGACTCTGTTTTTAATTAAATGTGACTATTCTGGCGAATTTGCTCACTCGCGGGAGCGCTACAATGAAGCTAAAAAACAAAAGGTAGCAGCTCTATCTCAATACTTTGAACGGGCAATTGAAAAAGGACAGCTTTCTTCAAGCGCCGATCCTAAAATGCTGACACTGGCGATAAGCGCTTTTCTACGCGGCATTGTTGAAGAGTATTTGGAAGCGCCCCACACTTATCCTATTGAAGAAAGAGCGCCCGCGCTAATGGCAATATTTTTTGGCAATGCTTATTTGCGGACGCCTTGTACATAAAACGAGCATTTCAGCAATGCCCGACAGCCGTTTTGCCTTTATTGTTTGCCAGCGCCTTGGGCCAATTCTTTTAGAAGCTCTCGGCGACTTGGTCGTTAATATTTTGGAAGTCAGTTATCAGCCTGAGCGTGAAGGCAACTATCATTTATAATCTACTAGTTTCAGAAAAACTTACAAAAAAGCACTAAAATTAACACTGCATTTTCAGCCAACACCCTAACTTTTTTAAGTTAGGGTGTTGGCTGCTTCTAGATTGTTTGTATACAAAATAAAAATCAGTTCTCGTATGATCCGAGTTTTCAATTAGCTTAGCTTTTGGTCACTTACCAAATCAGCGCACAGCCTGAGTGTCTGGGCCTTAAACAACACTTCAGCTATTCATTTGAATTCACTTTACACGCGTCATTATCAGAAAAAGCATCGGTAATGGCTAAATATAAATCAGCATGTCTTTTGATAATGGCTACTTGAAGTGTTTCAGACGCCAAGTGAACTTGTTCTAAATCGACTTTAGCTTCAAGTAAATCCTCAGACAGCTTGCCTATAGCATTTTCAAGCGTATAGGTAAGCTCGTGTACTTTTGTCATATCAGCAACGCTTATTTCGTCCTTTTGTATAATTTGCGCTAGTAGCTCGTTGTATCTAGAAATGTTGCACAAAGCAATAGCCATTGTGGGCGCTTTTAGACCAGGGAAATGATCATATTGGCGGTCATCTGATGCAAAACTTGCTGCACTAAGTGTTAAGCAAAATGCCGCGAAAATATTGACGATTGTTTTCATTTTATTTCCTTTAAAAATTATCAAATATGTGTTGTTAGGCTCTAAACGTTTTTAGTGCTCATAAAGTCAGATAGATGGTATTTAAACATTGGCCTACGAGGCTAATGTTTAATCTCTTTTTCAATTAGCCATAGTTGTTGGTTTGCTTGAGTTAAGCCCCAAATAACAGCAGCTTCACTGTTAAACCCATGTTCTACATAGTTTAGTTTTGACGATAAAATTAACACCAATTTACGCAAGCAATTAAGTCCTTCAAGAGTGTGATAGAGGCGTCATACTTGTAGTCTATATGCTTTGCTGCTGATATTAATGCCGTCGTAAATTTTCCTTAAATTATTATCTGCAAGATCTTAAGCAAAGCACCGCTCATGCAAGCGCTAATGGAACCTTGATCGACTTGAAGCGCTTCTACTCACAACTTTAGCAATAAACTTAATACCAAAATAACCAAGCACTACGATACTGAGCATGGCTAAATCAAACAAAAGATAGCATAAAAAAGATTCAAGCCATACTGGTTGGTAGGGTGATACATTCATCATAGCCTTCCTTTTTTCAATATAAGGTGGTTCGCTTGTGGCTCATTTTTTTACGCTGTTACGCTGTTACGCGTTTTGCAAATTTTTTTTGCGCGCCAAGCTTGGTCTAGGGGGGCTGGTTTCAGTTTATTTTCTGAGCCAGAGTTAGGCGCCGCCTGTTGTTTTTTGGGAGGTAAAAAATAGGCAGCTAGTGTATTAATCTTAGTCACAATTTGTTTGTACTGCTTAGTACCAACTAACTCAAAAATTATAGGCGTGAGCCGTTTTATCATCCTCAAGCAATGCCTGCGCCACTGTTGAGATAAAAGCGGATCGCACATGGTCTCTTCAAGCGTATTTATTATTCTAAAATATGTTTTCTTAGCTTCAGCAGCTGTTTTGCAGGTTTTTGCTGCTTGCATACCTAAGTTTACGTAGCAGTTAATAACACCAATTTGTTGATGAGCGCACTGCGTTCTTACTGCACGCTCGTAGCAATCGAGTTGATAGAGATACATGTTTACACCCTAATCTTAATGATAATAGTTATCATTAAGATTAGGGTGTATTTACTCTTTCGTCAAGCACATATTGTTAATTTTTAACATTTAACACAAAACAATTTAAGTGAGTCATTAGCTGTCTGCATGCGAGGGGTTTGACTTTTTGCTTCGTCAGCCAAATAAGCCGTAATGAATTCAGTTTAATTTGACGCTCCTCTAAGTGCCTTAAGGCGCGAAGCACCACCTCACTTGCTGAACCATAGGGACCTGTTACAATCTCACTTTTAATAAAGACATCTCAATGTTTGCCAAGACTTTGTGCCTATGTCGATGTATTACTAAATGTTTCGCTTGTTCACCTTTAAAGCCCTCCTGCTGTAAGCTTTAATGGATTAAGCAGTTCAAGTAGTTCCTGGCGCGAAAGATCGGTCATCTCTTGGGCTACATCAACCACAGGGCGATTCTCTTTATAGGCTTTTTTGGCAATTTCGGCTGCTTTAGCATAGCCAATTATGGGATTAAGCGCGGTCACTAAAATAGGGTTTCTATCGAGCGCTTCATTTAAATTATCTCGGTTCACGCTAAAGTCTAAAATAGCTTTGTCGGCTAGCATTAGCAGGCTATTGCTCATTAGCGAAATGCTCGACAGTAAATTATGCGCAATCATTGGCAGCATCACGTTCAGCTCAAAATTACCTGACTGTCCACCGATCGTTATTGCTGTATCGTTTCCGATTACCTGAGCACAGGCCATAGCGGACGCTTCTGGCACAACGGGGTTAACCTTACCCGGCATAATAGAGGAGCCAGGCTGTAGCACCGGCAGTGCTATTTCACCTAAACCGGCAAGTGGGCCCGAATTCATCCACCTAAGATCGTTGGATATTTTCATCAACGCAACGGCAATGGCTTTTAATACACCCGACACATTTACCGCGATGTCTTGCGAGCCTATTGCCGCAAAATAGTTTGGATTGGGTCTAAACAAAATGCCGGTTTGCTGACTTAAATTGTCACATAAGCGCTGAGCAAATTGCGGATGCGTATTAATACCGGTGCCAACCGCCGTGCCGCCAATCGCTAGCTGAAATAAGCTTGGCTGCAGTTGTTTAAGCATAGTGATTTGCTGTTTAAGCTGGGCTGACCAACCGCTGAGCATTTGTTCCATGGTAATAGGCATGGCGTCCATTAAATGCGTTCTGCCAGTTTTACATATACCTTCTAAAGAATTGGCTTTGCATTTTATGGTTTCTACCGTGTGTTCAAGCGCTGGCAGCAGTTGATGATGAATGGCTATGGCGGCGCTTACATGAATACAGCTAGGAATAACATCGTTGCTGCTCTGCCCAAAATTAACGTGATCGTTGGGATTTACCTTGCACGACAAGTTCTCATTTTGGTTAGCAAGCTGGCTTAATACTTCATTTGCATTCATATTGGTGCTGGTGCCAGATCCAGTTTGAAATACATCAACCGGAAAATGCTGCATTAAATCTGGCATTGCTAAGAGTTTGTTAGCGGCGCTGCTAATGGCGTCACCAATATCTTTGGGTATCAACTCTAAGTTTGCGTTGGTAAAAGCCGCACTTTGCTTAATGCGCAGTAAGGCGCGAATAAAGTGTTCAGGAAGCGTTAAATTGCTGACCGTAAAATTATTGATAGCACGCTGGGTTTGGGCCCCATATAGCGCGTTAATAGGGACTTCAAGTGGCCCCATGCTGTCTGATTCAATCCGCGTTTTATTACTGTGGTCTTCTGCATTATTTGTCGACTCATTGTTGGCGCTCATATCTTGATAATCCTATTACTTATACTAAGGGGTTTTAAGGAAATGCGGTGTATACTCAATTTTTGCCTTGTTGTGGGTGCCTTTGCATCCTAAACAACCTTAGTAGTTGGCGTCAATTGCTGAATGTTCTGTGCCTTATCCCCTGCTGAATCATCGCTTTGTATCTCAGGTGTACTGTCTGTTCTGGCGTGTTTAGTCAATATAACCATAGCATGACGTAGGCCATGATCTTTTGAGATTGGCTGACTAAAGGGAATAAAGCCCACATGCACGCTTTTATCTGCATTCGTTTCTTGGGCCGGGCAGGCGTAATGAAAACCGTGAGAAAAGCACGTTAGCATGGTCACACTGTCTTTGCTTATTGGCCGCTTTAGCTGCTTTGCAACAATCAGGGCGAGGGCATCGCCGTGATCTTCATGCATATGTTCAATAGCACCGGGCGCGCTGCTGGCTAAATCAAACATATGGCTTTGCCATTCGTCTTGACTAAACCAGTAAATTTCCCCAAAGCCGCCTATGTAGCGCACTCGCTGGGTGCTAATTATGTAAAAGCGAAAGTCGTGCGCTTCTACATAGGCTTTTGCTTGAGGAAAAACAGCCATATACTGCGCCTGTAATTCAGCGTTTACCGCGTCAACTTCGCTGGTACCTAAAATAGTAATACGCGCACTTGCTTGACTGTCGCTTTGCTGGTTATCATACACACACAAACTCACTTTATTGTGCTGCTTCATGTTACGCGAATGCTGAGCAATGTCTGAGGCATACACGATTAAATCGCCGCTTTGTGTCATTAAAAAAGGCATCACTGAGCCAAAAGGATAGCCTTGCATAGACAAACTATGGGTTGATAACACACCCGTATGCTGAGTGCGCATTAGCAAGGCGGCTTGGTGAATATGATAGCTTTTCTGACGCATGTTTTTATTCCTTTGGTTAGCGGGTTAAACAATAGACTCTCTCGGCGTGTTTATCAAATTTGCGTGAACTCTTATACGTGGTACATTTTATTTTCGTGTAAGGAATTCGCTTTATGTACAATTATCTGCCCGCTAGTATCAAAGCAATCATCTATATGTACTTTGGTAAATAGCTCGCTGCTGGCTCCTGTTGCTAGTACTTCGCCTAACCTAATATAGACTAAGTTAGTGGCTAAATTAGCCACGGCATTAATGTCATGATCTATAATAATAATGCAGCCACCCGCGCGCTGAAACGTTTTTAAGTGACCGTACAGCAGGCGTGTTTGTTTAATATCAAGCGCACTGGCGGGTTCATCTAGCAGCAAGCATTTATTATGCATGTTGTCGCTTTCATAGAGCTGTAGGTAAGCCCTTACAAATTCTATAAGTTGAAGTTCACCGCCAGAAAGCTGGGTTACATCGCGCATAAGTAGGTGCGTTACGTGAAACTGCTCACTAAGTTCAAGTACTATATTTTGCGACTGTTCGTCGGTTTCATTATATTGGAGCCGCGCAAGCTGTAAATATTCATAAACCAGCATACTAAAAAATCCCGCTTTTGCTTGGGCTATGTAGGCGCGTTTTTTACTCAGATCTTTAAGGAGGTGTTCATCTAAAGATAGGCCATCAAACTTTATTATGCCTTTATCCAAAGGATACTCACCGAGTAAACTCTTAAATAAAGTTGATTTGCCTGCACCGTTGGCGCCTAAAATAGCGGTAATGCTGTTACTCTCAAACACCAAGCTAACATCGTTTAGCAGGGTTTTTTGACCTGCCACTACAGTGACTGCAGATAAATTAAACATAGTTGAACTTCCTTTTTTCACGCACAATTAAGTAGAGAAAAAACGGCACACCCACCATAGAGGTTATAAGGCCAATCGGTATCTCGGCAGGAATAATAAGGGTGCGCGCGAGGGTGTCTGCTAAGGCCACTAATATCGCGCCAAACAATATGCTGGTGGGCAGCAATATGCGCAAATGTGCGCCAAATAACATTCGGCATATGTGCGGCACCACCAAGCCTACAAAGCCTACAATGCCTGTAAAACTTACGCAAACAGCCACAATAGCCGCCACTACCCACAGACTGGTAAGCTTAACCTTGCGTGTATTCACACCCTGATATTTAGCTTGTTTCTCGTTGCAGCTCATTAGCATAAGTGGGTGCCTAATTTGCCAAAAATAATACGCGCCTAGCACCACAGGAACAGTGGTAATACTTAGGCTAGTATAGTTAATGCCTGCATAGCTACCCATACTCCAAAAGGTTATTTGGCGCAGTGTGGCGTCATCTACTACGTATTGAATAAGGCCTAGCAGCGTCATTGCGCCTGCGTTAATTGCAACGCCTGCAAGTATTAATACCAGTGTATTCATGCCTTGTGCTGAATCGGCAATCTTTAGCAGTAGTATAAGCGAAAGAGTTGCGCCCACGAATGCGCTTAGCGGCACAAAATAGGTCATTGCTAAAGGAGGAAGCTGCACTACGCTCAACAGCGCTAGTGCAGCTCCTGCGCAAAGTGCTGCGCTTGATGATACGCCAATAAGTCCCGGGTCGGCCAATGGGTTTCGGCATATGGCTTGTAAAACTGCGCCACAAATAGCCAAGCCGGCGCCTGTTAGCATAGTCATTAAAATACGCGGAAGTCGAATGTCCCATAAAATAGTGTGCTGCAAAGGGCTGGCAGACCCGCTGCCTATCCACTGCCATATATTCACTTTAACCGCACCTGCGTTTAAAGCGATAAACGCCACGGCGAGTAAAACAGCGCAAAGCATCATTATGGTTGGCACATAGCCTTTTTGTTGAATGGCAATTTGCTTTTTGACTAACATTGAACTTGCGGTACGCGCTTTCATCAGCTTCTTTCACTTGTTTGCAGGTGCGTGGTAGTTATCATAGGTGTTTGCTTCTTTGCGCTTTTATGGTTCAACGATACTAGTGAACTGTGCTACTGCCTCAGGCAAACGCGGCGTAAGGCCTAAAAAGAGTAGGGCGTCTACAATGTGTAAATTACAGCCTTGCATAGACGCCCACTGCGCAAGCGCGGGCTGCTGACACATTTCTTGCGCGCTTAATCCGCCGGTGCGGTGGGCGGCAATAAGGACTTGAGTAGGCGCAATAGCCAAGAATGACTCAATAGACACGGGCTTAAAACCTTCAATATTGTCATAAGGATTACGCAGTCCGACAATGTCCATAATAAGATTAGGTACGGTATTGCGCCCTGCTGCCATAATGCCACGCTCACTTGCCGACATTAAAAACACGGCGCGCTGCTGATGGTGCGCGCTGAGCTTTTTAATTGTGCTTAATTGATTATTAACAGTGAGCACCAGCCTTTCAGCCTCTTCGCTTGCATTGGTATGCTCACCTATTTCGCGAATTTGCTTAATTAAACCTGTTACCGTGCGCGCTTGTTCAAACACATGCACCTTCACGCCAGCATTACGCAATTGCGCCAACACTTGTTCAGGACCCACGCCAAGGGCTGCATATAGATGAGTGGGGCGCATTGCTAAGACGCCTTCAACACTTAACTGGCGGTAGTAACCTATTTTCGGAAGTGTCGACACACTTTGCGGATACATGCTGCTAGTATCGGCGGCCACAATTTGCGGTTTCATGCCCAGCGCATATAAAATTTCAGTTACGCTGCCTCCGGCACTCACTATGCGCATATCCTTGCTAAGGGGCGTTTGAGACTGTGCTATTGGGCTTGCTATCGTAAACAAACTAAGCATTAACAATGAGACTAAAATCTGCGTAGTAAAAATTAATTTGCCGTTTTTCATTATGATTACCATTTTATCTATTGCTAATGATAATAATTATCATTAGCATTATAGTCAACTACTAGATAAGGAAATATTTATGAAACCTCATTTTACAGCGTTCGCTTTTCAATCGTCACTTTGCTCACTAGCCGTTTGCCTGGCATTAACAGGCGCTGCAAATGCCTCAGCAACAGAGGCTAATACTGAATCTGCAATAGAAACTATTTCAATCAGCGGCACTAAAACAGCGCGTAAAATAAATGAAATAGCCGCCACGGTAACCCGCATCAGCAGTGAAGAAATAGATGCAATAGGCGCAACCAATATTCGTGACCTTCTTCGCTATGAGCCGGGTGTGTCGGTAGAAGGTGGCGGGCGCTTTGGACTGTCTAGCTTCAATATTCGAGGTATTAGCGGTGACCGAGTGCTCATATTGGTTGACAATATTCCCATTGCCGATGAATTTAGTTTTGGGCCTAGCCTGTCGGCGCGACGAGACTTTGTGGATGTAGATCTTATTAAATCTGTGGATATAGTGCGGGGCCCTGCGTCTACGCTGTATGGCAGCGACGCAATAGGCGGGGTGGTGGCGTTTACCACTAAAGATCCAGCCGATATTGTGGCCAACGGCGAGTCATTTGCCGGCAGAGCAAAGCTTGGCTACGTGAGTCAGTCAAACGAATCCTATGTAAATGGTATGTTAGCGGGTGTAGGCGGTAATTGGCAATGGTTGCTTAACAGCACTTATCGTGAAAGTGGTGAAACGCAATCGTACTTCGACGATGATGTCTTGGGAAGTGATCGCAACAGCGCTAATCCACAAGACAACGAATCTCTTAGCATGTTGGGAAAACTCATTTTTCAAAGTGATAAGGCGCATAGATTTGAGCTTGTCGGTGAGACCTTCGAGCAAAACAGCGATACCGTATTATTGTCTGATATTGGCTCTGTAGTACGCGGCACCATGACGCTTTCTAGTGAAGGTTTTGACGAACAAGAACGTTCGCGGGTTTCGGGGCGTTATCTTTATCAGCCTGTGTCGCAGCATCACTTGAAACGTATCGATTTACTTGCGTTTTACCAAGAGTCTTCTAGCAACCAGTCATCTGAATTAGTAAGGCGCAGTTTAGCACCCGATGCATCTTCGTTTTTTAGAACTCGCGATGGACTATTTGAGCAAAGCACCATTGGCCTTAATGCACAATTTGACCATGCATTCACATGGGGCGGTGAGCACTATTTGATTTATGGATTAAGCGTTGAAACCACTGACTCAGAAGGATTAAGGGAAGGCCAAACGCAAGATCAAGCCACTGGTGCCGACATTCGTGAGTTTAGCGTGTTTCCCGCACGAGATTTTCCGCTTTCTGAACTGTCTGAACAATCTTTATTTATTCAAGACGAAATTCAGTTCTTAGATGGACGACTATTGCTCAGCCCTGGCTTACGCTATGACCGTTTCAAGCTTACGCCCGAGTCGGACTTACTGTTTGAAACAGCAAACCCAGGTGTGCAAGTGTCGAGTTTTAACGACAGCCAGTTATCAAAAAAACTGGGCGCTGTTTACTCCTTAACTGAAAATTATAATATTTGGCTGCAGTATGCAGAAGGTTTTAGAATACCGCCCATGGATGATGTAAACGTGGGCTTTACAAACTTTGCTGGGCGTTACACCTCATTATCAAACCCAAACTTAAAACCTGAATCGGTGGCCAGTGTTGAAGTCGGATTAAGGGGCTTTACCGACGCGCTAAGCTGGAGTGTTAGTGCCTATCAAAACGACTACAAAAATTTTATTGAATCCTTAACCTTTGTGGGCATAGACCCAAACAATGGCTTTATACGTTTTCAGTCTGTTAACGTAGACGATGTTGAAATTCGCGGCATTGAAGGACAAATTACATGGTCTTTGGGCGACACTTTTACAGATGCACAAGGCTGGCAGGTAAGAGCTAGCTACAGTATTCAAGATTCTGAAAATAAAGCCACCGGTAATGAGCTTGATTCCATTTTACCTAATCAAGCGGTTCTAGGTCTACAGTACCAAGACTACAGCGATCCATGGCGTATAGAGATAGCGAGTACTTATTCGCAAGACGCCAAAGCAATTGCTGACGCTGGCGACGCTGAATTTTTTAGTGCGCCAAGCTACACCACCATAGACATACTTGGACATATTAATATTACGCCAAACATCAAAGTGAACGCGGGTATATTTAATATTAGCGATAAACAATATTGGCTTGCTTCAGAAGTACGCGGACAAGCTGCTAGTGCTAATTTGCAGCCGTTTACAGCGCCAGGTCGCAATTATTCTATCAATGTGGTGGTGCAATTTTAACGTAAGTTTGTTGGGCACTTGGGAAGTAAAAACGGATGTTGTTGGCGTGAGTGCTCCAGCAACCCTCGGCTTCGCGATTTTAGGCCTTGCTTTATAGCCTGCAGAAAATTATTGCATAAGCGCTATAAAATCTAATGGAGTCACCCACAAGTTTTTAATTTCACATAATGCGTAATAAAAGTAAATTCACTAAGACTATGCATCGTTTAGTTTTGATGGCGCTTTAACAAAGCAATCGTTGTGGGATAACGCCCTTCAGTAAGTTGCCTACACCTAACTTTTAGCTTAGTCTTGCCCAATTTGAAAGCAATAGGGGATTATCTGTTAATGAACACAACGCTAATCAAATACATTGTCATTTTTTTCATCATCAATTTTGCGGCTTTAGGAATAGGCAGTTTAGCCACAGGCGCTGCAGTAAGCGGTGAATGGTACACGAGCATAAATAAAGCACCTTGGACGCCACCGGGTTGGGCATTTGGAGCCGCGTGGACCACCATTATGGTCTTTTTCTCGGTGTTTATGGGGTTTGCTTACAACGAGGTGGCCGACAAAAAGAAGCTAGTAGCCTTGTATACGGCTCAGTGGATTTTAAATGTAAGTTGGACACCCGTATTCTTTATGCTTGAACAAGTCATACCGGGTTTAATTATTATCGGAGCGCTAAGCGTGCTGGTGGGATATTTTCTAGTGCACTACCGCGCTGTCTTGAAGGTGAAAGTATTGCTTATGCTGCCATATTTTGTATGGTTGCTAATCGCTACCTCCCTAAACGCGTATATTCTGTTTAATAATTAACAGCAGCGCGTTGAATAGAGCGCTTATTCACCGCATATTTTGCGGTGAATATATTACTTCCGCTTATGTTTACCTAATATAATAACGGGCGAAATCGACATTTCGTCACTGCATTTTTGCAATGATTACTTGTCAATAAATGCCTGCTCAATTACATAATCGCCTTTCACACGAGAGGTGGCCCTAGAAAAGCCTAAATCATCGAGCAGTTTCATGGTGTCTTGCAGCATATCGTTATTGCCGCACAGCATGAAACGGTCATTGTTAGTGTCTAGTGCTGGAAGCCCAATATCACTGCTGAGTTTGCCACTGGTAATAAGCGTAGTGATGCGCTCATAGTGCATTTTTATATCAGCGCCTTGTTCAAGCTGCGACGCCACGTTTTTTTCACGGGTAACACTTGGGTAATAAATGAGTTTTTCTTTAATTAAGTCACCGTAGAATTCGTTTTCAGGCAGCACATTGAGTATTTCATCTTGATAGGCTAGCTCTGATGCGTACCTAACACAGTGCACTAAAATTACTTTTTCAAATTCGTCATAAATAAACGGGTCGCGGATAATACTCATAAAAGGTGCTAAGCCGGTTCCGGTACCTAACAAATACAGATTTTTACCAGCGTTAAGATAGCCTGGTACCAGCGTTCCCGTTGGCCTGGTGGTTACAATTACATCGTCACCTACTCCTATTTTTTGGAGTTTAGAGGTTAGTGCGCCGTCGGCGACTTTTATACTAAGAAATTCTAATTCGTCAGCATAGTGGGGGCTGGCAATACTGTAAGCTCGTAACAAAGGTCTGCCGTCTACTTCTAAACCGATTAGGACAAACTGCCCGCTTTCAAACGTTAAGCCCTGTCCGCGAGTAGTTTTGAAACTAAATAGCGTGTCGTTCCAATGATGCACCCAAGTTACTTTTTCTATTACCGTGTTACGCATTTACCACTTTCCTTTCAAACAAGCTTTAAAAACAATATTATTACCGTAAAAATTAAGCCAAATATTATACAGGTTTAGTACCACAGAAGTTTAGTATTAACGTAATAAAGATAGGTTCAAATCACTTAATATTTTACACCTCAATAAATTAAGGTAGCTAAGAGCTTGTGTGATGGGATGAATTGACACGCTACTTTGCCTACTGACGGCCTAAGGCATTTCAGTGAAATTATGTAAGAAACCAAAGCCTATGGTTTTGAGAAAGTATGTCAAGAGCAGGTAGAACTAGGCAAGCAGGTTAGAGCATTGTTGGCTCAATAAGGCTTTGCCGCGAGGCGTAAATGTAGTTTGCATGCGTTCTTGGGCAGAATCACCATTATCGAAGCTAAGTTCGTCAAGCGCGGTTTCCTTAGCGCATGTTCACCACATATCGCCCCACTACTTTGCTAGCAAAGAAACGGTCTAGGTACTCAGGTGTTTGTGCGAGGCTAATTTCTTCACAATACTGATCGAGTTGCTCTAGCTTCATGTCGGTGGCAACGCGCTTCCATACCTGTTGTTTTTCAGCCAAAGAAATATAAACCGAATCGACTCCAAGTAACGATACCCCCCGCGTAATAAAAGGAATAACCGTCATTGCAAGTTCAGGAGAAGAGGCTAGCCCACAAGACGCGACCCCGCCGCCAGATTTTAGTTGTTTGAGCAGGTTGGCTAAATATGCACCGCCTAAAGTGTCGATGCCGTGGGCCCATATCTCTTTGCCAGCAGGTTTGCTATTTTCTTCAGCGATGGTGTTTCGGTGCAACACTTCTATTGCGCCTAGTGCTTTTAAATGCTCACTTTGTTCGGGTTTACCCGAAAAAGCGACTACCTCGTAACCTAACTGCGCAAGTAAGGCAACGCTCATACTGCCTACACCTCCTGTTGCACCTGTTACGGCAATTTTCCCGTCACTTGGCTTCGCGCCCATTTTTTCTAACTTTTGAATACACAATGCTGCGGTTAAGCCCCCGGTGCCATAGGTCATCGCTTCTTTGAGTGAAAGCGTGGCTGGGCAAAGCACCGCCCAATTTGCTGGAATTGATATCATTTGACCAAGACCACCGGCGGTATTCATGCCTAAATCATAGCCAAAAACTAACACCTCTTGGCCCGCTTTGAAAGTGTTTGAAGTGTCGCTAACCACCACGCCTGCAGCATCTATGCCGGGCGTATGTGGATAATGCTGGGTGATACGCTTATTGCCGCTGGCAGACATAGCATCCTTAAAATTAAGCGACGAATAGTGCACTTCAATTAACAGCTCGTTGCTTGGTAAATCACTTATAGCTCTTCGACGAATGTACTTGCTGAAAGTGTTATCAGCGTTTTCTTCAACCACCAGCGCGTCAAAATGGGTACGTGTTGCCATAGTTACTTTCCTTTATGTAATGAATGTAGGTTGGAAGAGATGAACATCAAGAGATATTGGCTTCCAACCGAAATCGTTAATGTTTGCGTTAATGTTTGCGTCAATGTTTGCGCTCATACCAATTAGCATAAACATTGTAATTGATTCATGCAACCGACCTTCGTCGGTACTAAAGTTAACTTTACCTGAACCTTCTGCATTTTGATCATAGCGCTGTAAGTATACGAAAGCGATTTCTTCAATTTAAAAATGCGAAAACAGACTTTAGTCGTAAACAGTGACGTATTCGTGCTTTTTATCGCGAGTATGTGCTTAAGGGGTGGAGGATTTGCGCTAAAGACTATAAACTAAAAACATATATTGACTAAATATGAAGAGAGCCTTAGGTGAATTTGATCGATGCGTTGAAACAATACAATATTAATACCAATTCTGAAATTTTACACAACCCTGACTACGACACTCTGTTTACTGAAACCACTAAACCCGAGCTCTCAGGGTTTGAAAAGGGAGATGTTACTGAGTCGGGCGCTGTTTGCGTTAAAACCGGTAAATTTACGGGTCGCTCTCCAAAAGACAAATATATTGTAAAAGATAGCATCACCCAAGATACCTTGTGGTGGTCTGATCAAGGTAAAAACGACAACAAAGCTATAACCCAAGATACTTGGGATCAACTTAAAACCTTAGTGACAGACCAGCTTAGTGGCAAACGCCTGTTTGTGGTAGACGCTTTTTGCGGCGCTAATCAAGACACGCGTATGTCGGTGCGCTTTATCACAGAAGTTGCCTGGCAAGCACATTTTGTCACCAACATGTTCATTACGCCTACCGCACAAGAACGAGCGGATTTTGCCCCCGACTTTATCGTTATGAACGGCGCCAAAACCACCAATCCAAACTGGCAAGCGCAAGGCCTAAACTCAGAGAACTTTGTTGCATTTAATTTAACTGAGCGCATCCAGCTCATTGGCGGCACATGGTACGGCGGCGAAATGAAAAAAGGCATGTTCGCGATGATGAACTACTACCTGCCGCTGCAGGGAATCGCGTCTATGCATTGCAGTGCTAACGTAGGCAAAGAAGGTGACGTGGCAATATTCTTTGGCTTGTCAGGCACCGGCAAAACCACGCTTTCAACCGATCCTAAAAGACAGCTTATTGGCGATGATGAGCACGGCTGGGACGACTACGGTGTATTTAACTTAGAAGGCGGCTGCTACGCTAAGACAATAAACCTAAGCCAAGAAGCAGAGCCTGATATTTACGCCGCCATTTGTCGTAACGCATTGCTTGAAAACGTGACGCATAATGAAGCCGGCGTTATTGACTACAGTGACAGCTCTATTACTGAAAACACCAGAGTGTCGTATCCGATTAACCACATTACCAATATCGTTAAACCAATTTCTAAAGCAGGACATGCTAAAAAAGTTATCTTTTTAACCGCTGATGCTTTTGGTGTACTGCCGGCAGTGGCTAAATTAACACCGGAGCAGGCGCAGTATTACTTACTGTCGGGCTTTACAGCCAAACTAGCTGGCACTGAGCGCGGGATCACTGAGCCAACCCCAACGTTTTCAAGCTGCTTTGGGGCAGCCTTCTTAACCTTGCACCCTACCCAGTACGCAAATGTATTAGAAAGGCGTATGCAGGCGGTTAACGCGCAGGCCTATCTGGTAAACACCGGTTGGAACGGCAGCGGTAAGCGTATATCTATTAAAGCGACCCGCGCCATAATAGACGCTATTTTAGACGGCAGCATGGACGAGGCTGAGGAGCAATTATTACCCATCTTTAATCTTAGCATTCCCACTCAGTTGGCTGGAATTGCACCTGAGATCCTAGATCCAAGAGCCACTTACACAGACACTCAAAACTGGTATGAGAAGGCAGAAAACTTAGCGGGTCTATTTGTTGATAACTTTGAGAAGTTTACTGATACAGCGCATGGCCGCAGTTTGGTGGCAGCGGGGCCGACTGCAAGGGGATCTTAGCCGCCTTAACTAAGCGGGGCAGCGCTGAAATAGCTTCAGTTTCACCTAAAGCTAACTCATCGGCTTGGGCGGTATATTCATCCACGGCGAATAATTCATTAATTTCATCACTCTTTTTGTTGTCTCTCAACACATCCATGGCATTGTTTCTAACGATAGTAATGACCCATTGAAAGAAGCGTTCATTGTCTTTTAATTGATGGATGTTGTTCCAAGCCCTTGAGAAAGTGTCTTTAGCAAGGCATTCGAATAATACAGTCGTAAAATGCCGTTAATGATGGGCCTTTTTTTACGCACATATTTAACGGTGATTTGCATACAATAACGGCATCTCAACATATAATGAGTCGCTTTGCTTTCTAATGTAGTGTCTAATTAAGGTAAGGTAAGATAAGTTGTGACTTTTTTCTTCACCGTCACGTCTACCCACCATATAAAGTCAAGAACGGAAGTAAAATGAAAATCGCTATTTTATCTAGAAACAAAAATCTCTATTCCACGCGCCGTTTAAAAGAGGCTGGTGAAGCCCGTGGTCACGACGTCGATATAATAGACACGCTTCACTGCTATATGGACATTACCAGTAGCCGTCCAGTGGTCAGGTATAAAGGTAAAGAACTGCCTCAGTATGATGCAATTATTCCGCGTATCGGTGCTTCTATCTCATTTTATGGCACGGCTGTTGTGCGCCAGTTTGAAATGTCGGGCAGTTTTTGCGTGAATGAATCGGTTGCTATAAGCCGCTCCAGAGACAAGTTACGCTCCACCCAGTTGTTGTCTAGAAAAGGCATTGGCTTGCCTAGAACAGGGTTTGCCAACCGTCCTGACAACATAAAAGATTTAATTAAAAATGTGGGCGGCGCGCCCTGCGTTATTAAGCTATTAGAAGGCACGCAAGGGATAGGTGTGGTGTTAGCTGAAACAGCCAAAACCGCCGAAGCGATAGTTGAAGCATTCATGGGCTTAAATGCAGACATTCTTATTCAAGAGTTTATTAAAGAGGCAGGCGGCGCCGACATTCGCTGTTTTGTAGTGGGCGATAAGGTCGTTGCGGCCATGAAACGCCAAGGCGCTGAAGGCGAGTTTCGCTCAAACCTTCACCGAGGAGGCTCAGCGGTGCTAGTTAAGCTAACGCCAAAAGAGCGCGCTACCGCCGTTGCCGCGGCTAAAATAATGGGCTTAAACGTATGCGGTGTTGACTTACTGCGCGCTGAACGTGGGCCGGTGGTAATGGAAGTAAACTCATCTCCTGGCTTAGAAGGCATAGAAACTGCGACTAAAAAAGATGTTGCAGGACTCATTTTTGCGCACATTGAAAAGCATGCAAAACCGCATGCTACGCGCACAACTGGTAAGGGTTAATTTGTGGCTGCAGGAATACAAATAGGCGACACCTTCGTAAAGCCGGGAACTCGCGTAAAGCTTGAGTTGCCGGCGGCGCGTTTATACACCGATACAGAAATATCGATACCGGTAGAAGTCATTAATGCCAGGAAAGCCGGCCCCGTCATGTTTATCAGCGCGGCCATACATGGCGATGAGCTAAATGGCATTGAAATTATTCGCCGTTTATTACAAATGAAGTCATTTAAACTGATAAAGGGCACTTTACTCGCTGTGCCGATTGTAAACGTATATGGCGTGCTTAACCAAACCCGTTATATGCCCGACCGCAGAGATCTTAACCGCAGTTTTCCGGGCTCACCAAAAGGCTCATTAAGCGGCAGATTAGCGCACTTGTTTTTAACCCAAATTGCGCAAAAATGCGACTACGGAATAGACTTGCACACGGGCGCTATTCATCGCAGTAATTTTCCGCAAATTAGAGCGGATTTAAGCGATCCTGAAACGACCGAAATGGCGCGCGTATTTGGCGTGCCGCTGCTGTTAAACTCGGTCTTAAGAGATGGCTCGCTGCGTGAGTCAGCCTCGCAGTCAGGCACCAAAGTATTACTGTATGAAGCGGGTGAAGCTTTACGTTTTGACGAGCTTTCTATTCAAACGGGTTTGAAAGGGATACTTAATGTACTGTCATACCTTGGTATGATCCGCAAAAGAAAGCAGCGCACAAAAGCGGTCGAGCCTTTTATAGCATATAACAGCGCGTGGATAAGAGCAGATTCAAGCGGCATGGTGCGCGACATTAAAAAATTAGGCGACTATGTTAAAAAAGGGGAAGTACTGGCTGAGATATCTAGCCCAACCGGCACTTTTTCAAACAGCTTAATAGCGCCTAAAAGCGGCGTTATTATTGGTAAACAGAACATCCCCTTAGTGCAAGAAGGCGACGCTATGTTCCACGTAGCAATCTTCGAAACACCCAGTGACGTAGCCCAGCACATTGAGCAACTGCAAGACAACGTGGTGCCCGAATATGAGGTGGTACGGGATTAAAAGTAGCTTTCTTCAAGCTGCTTTTATTTTATAGCGTGAGCAATGAACTGTTTTATTTCGTTTAACTCGTTAGGCTGTTTGAATATAGGCGAAATGTGTTCAGGCTCATTCAATATGCCTTTTTCTACCAAGCGGCTAATATGAGGTAGGTAATTAATTGAGGCTTTGCCTGTAAAGAGCAAATTGAAATTAGGCTCGTTCTCATAAGCGTGGAGCATGGTGTGAAAGCCCTGCAGATACAAATAATCTTTAACAAAGCCGCCGCCTCTGTATATTCTGGCACAGACTGAAAAAGCGAGTTCATCGGCCGCGCCGTATTCTTCTTTAAGCAGTGAAAAAGTCCTTCTAAAGCTTCTTTCTTTTATCATTGACGCAACGGCCACTACCCTTAGCGCTAGTATCTTCAAGCGGTTAATGGTGAGATTATCTGATAAGTACTCGCTTAATATCGCCAAACCTTCTTGTGTCATGGTATTTAAGGGGTTGCCTACTTCAAGAATTCTTAAAGGTTGCGCGCGTGCATTGAGGGTGGTGACTAAGTGCACGCCTATTTCATGATGCGCCAGTGCGCTTGTGTTGCTTAGCGATAGCTGCGCATTTTTATTGACCTTTATAGTGGTGCCTGCGGCTATTGCGTTTGCCACCATATTGTCTTCCACTTTCATGGTGTGCTGCAAGTTATTGTTACTAGCAAATTCACTCAAAACATTAACTATTTGATCTAAGCTTAACAGTGTTTCGTTTTCTTCATTCACGTTGCCAGGCAAGTGCAAAATGAAGCGTGCGTTGCTAATATCCTTGGCTGTTGGTTCGCCAAAATAACGCAAAGAGTCGTACATGAAATCGGGCGTGCCTATGGAGTTAAACTGGTCAACTTTGTCTACATAGCTGTTAATCGTATCAAAGTAGATTTTGTGAAGATCTTCATCAATAACAGCCTCAAGGGGAAGCGTAAACAATTGTCTTTTTGTTGCAAATACATCCACCGTTCTAGCCAAATAGCTAAAGTCGGGCTGCGTAGAGAAGTGGCTGTCAAAAAAGGCCTGCTTTTGCGCTTGAAAATTTACAGGGTTAACGGCGCTTAAAATATTTACGCTTCTTACCGTATCAAATAATTGCTTGTCAAATTCGAGTACTTCACACGATATACTATTCATTGTATATAAAAGCTACCTTATAATGAGAAACGCTCACGCAAGAAATGCGCTATGCCGTCTTTGTGATTGTGGCCAATAACTGCGCTAGCGGCCTGTTTAATGTCGGTCGTTGCATTTTCTGGAGCATAGCTCTCATCGGCAAGAGCAAACATACTCATGTCATTGTCGCTGTCACCAAAACAAATAACATTGCTGGCCCCTAGCTGCTCTTTCAAGTTAATAACAGCACTGCCTTTATTGGCTAGGCAGTGATGAACATCCATCCATCTGTATTTTTTCCCTTCCAAAGCGGGACCAGAATAAGCAATTAAATTTTCGTGCGCATTTAGTTCTAACCACATCTTATGGATAGGCTCGGCCAAACCAATCATACTTATATTCGTGACTCTGCTATTTTCCGGCAGCGCTTGTAGCGGCATCAATTTGGCATCGGTGCGCGAATAATATTTATTCACTAAGTCTTTTTCTACCTCGTGATGGGTTAGTGAATGAAAAATAAAGTGATGATTTTCGTTACTATCGTGTCTATCTATGGTGTTCACAAAAGGGGCAATGCCTTGGGCAAGCGCAACATTGATAACGGTTGAAATTTCAGCCTTACTGAGCAAGTTATCAAGCGTAAGCTGTTCAATTTTAGGATCCCACACCGCTACCCCATTATTATATATTTGGGGCAAGTTGAATTCATGTCCGGCAACAATACCGCGGGCCGAGAGCATAGTACGTCCTGTGGCTACCGTGTAGGCAATATCATTTTCTTTTAACAGGCCTAGCGTTTCTTTGGTAAATATCGATATTTCAGACGCATCGTTTAATAGCGTGCCGTCTAAGTCAAAACAAATCAGATGCATAGCGTTATCTTTAGTTGGGGACGGGAGTCTTGATTGAGGCTTACATACTAACGCTGTTGCTCAATTTCAGCAATTGTAAAACGAAGTAAAACAGCTGTGTAAATTCTACTTAGTTTTTGTAAATTCGACTGGTCAACGCATTATAATATAAATAAGATTTCGTAATACTCTCGCAAATTCAGCGGTTTAAGCTTCGATTATTTAGGAACGCTACTTGCTAAACAATAGTATGTGTCTGCTGCTCATGACAAAAATTTAATTACAGGAACAGATATGTCAAACCAGACCCAAAAAGTGCAAAAAGTAAGTGATATAATTCAGGTAATGAAATCAGGCACCGATTTTACAGCGGCGCGTCCAATGACGCTGAGCAGTTTGCTGGTGCCATAAGCATATTGACGGCCCTAAGAGCAAAGGCCTAAACGATGCATGATGAAATGATAGCAGTGCAAAAATCACTGGGTAATTAACAATAAATCTTAGTTCACCGCTCCCGAGCGATTGCCATGTAGCGTTCTACGTTACATGGCCTTTTTGTATTTTACACTGCTGAAAAAAATCAAGCCACTCGCAATATTGCGCTGTGTTTAAGCTCTTATTCGCGCGTCTTATCTGTAGGAATAATCAGTTCGCTAATACCGCCAGCGTTTGTCACATCAGTAAAACCTTGATCTTCCAAAAATGCTTTAGCCTGCCCAGCACGACCACCAGTGCGACAATACAATACGACGGGCTTTGTTTTGTCTAAGTCAGCGAAGCCTTCTCCTTGCAGCATGGTTGTGTGAGGAATGTGCAGGGCTTGTGAAAGATGGCCTTCGTTAAATTCGGCATCGGTGCGAACGTCAATGACTTGTATATTGTCATCAAACGTCTTATATTCAATTTTTTCTTGGACTAAAGCCCCAGCGCTTAGAGAAAATGCTATGGCGAAAATGGCAATAATGGCGGTCAGAAACTTTTTCATTAATATGTCCTTGTTAAGAATATTGGCTCTTTAGTAGCTTACACTACTTGCTAATCAGGCAGTAGCATATTGTGAGTAAAAGGAGCTACCTTGGCTTTATTTAGTGATTTCACTGATTTTCTTGATAGCAAATATTGACAGCGTTTTTTTAACTGATATAAACCATGCTGAACCTAGATACTTAAACATAAATACATGATTTTAAATACGTGATCATAAATACGTGAGCATAAGCCGGCGTATGTAATTACTGGGTCATGAGTACACGAATTTACTCAACCATGGAGTCTTTTTCTTGAATAAAAGCATCATCACCAATGCTGTCGCCTTAGGGCTCGTGACGTTTGGCTTTATTGTGAACAACGATATCATTAAAACAGTCGGCTTGTTCGCAGTGTCGGGCGCGCTCACCAACTGGATAGCGGTGCACATGCTATTTGAAAAGGTACCTGGATTGTACGGTTCAGGGGTCATACCGGCACGCTTTGAAGACTTTAAGAGCGGTATTCGAACCTTAGTAATGGAGCAGTTTTTCAGCCAAGAAAATATTGACCGTTTTTTAACACAAAGCAAGCAAATTACCAACGTAGACCTAAGCCCAGTTATCAAAAAAGTAGAGTTATCGCCTACATTCGATTCGTTGGTAGAGCTTATTAAAGCCTCTTCATTTGGTCAAATGCTGGGCATGATTGGCGGCGTTGAAGCCTTAGAGCCTCTGCGTCAGCCTTTTGTCGATAAGATGGCGCTATCATTAACTGAAATTACGCAAGATCCTAAGTTTGCACAATTATTACAAGAAGAGTTGACTCAATCGGATATGCCGCACGACCTGCATGAAAAAGTCAGCCAAATAGTGCAGCAGCGTTTAAATGAACTAACGCCTACAATGGTGAAAGATATTATACAAACCATGATTAAAAAGCACTTGGGCTGGCTAGTGGTATGGGGCGGCGTGTTTGGGGGCTTTATAGGGCTATTAGCAGCCTTATTTACTGCTTAAACGCTTACTTTTTTACTAGTATTTCCCGCGCATATGTAAACAAACTATTTGTGTGCCTGTCCGTTTTCGAATCAATACAATTAAGATTTCTTTTTGTAGAAGCGCTTCTTTGCGACTGGCTTTACGCTTTTCAAACCTGCGAACTTGCTGGTATCAAGCTGCTGGCTGCTGTTTATTAACTGTGTTATAGATTCAGTTAAAGGCTTCATAAAGGCTTCATAGCGCAGTTGCTGATGCGCTATTTTGGTCAAGTCTGCCTCCCAAATAGCGGTCATGTCAGGATGCGTAGTTTCACTTGGTAAGGCGTTTATTAACGCGCTTCCAGTTTGCGTGGCATGAATTTCTTTTCCCACTTTTTGCATAAACTGGCGTTTAAAGAGTAAATCGATAATTGAGGCACGCGTGGCTTCGGTACCAAGGCCGTCGGTCTCTTTCAGAATTTTCTTAATTTCACTGTTTTGCACATATCGTGCTATTCCTGTCATGGCAGCTAATAAAGTCGCTTCGGTGAAATGCTTTGGCGCAGAGGTTTGTTTCTCTAGTAGCGATGAGTCAGTACACCGCAATATCTCGTCTTTAGTTAAGCTTGGCAGCGCAGTTTGTGTTTTGTTGCTGTCATTATTGCTTAGGGCCAACCAACCTAAATCGGTGTTGGTTTTACCTTTTGCTAAAAACTCACCCCCTGCAATATCAACCTTAGCCACTTGCTCTTGATACTTATGTGGCCCATAAAACTGCATGAGATACTGTGTGGCAATTAACTTATAAATTTTTGCTTCATCGTTAGTTAAACTGGCGGTCGGCTTTTTGCGAGTAGTGGGTATAATCGCGTGGTGAGCTTCAACCTTGCTATCATCCCAAGCCTTAGATTTTAGCTTTGAATTGGCATTGTTTACCATGCTTGTAAAGCTTGGTTCATTGCTTTTAATAACAGTTAAAATGGCTGGAGCTTGGCTAAACTGTTCTTTGGGTAAATAACGAGAATCAGAACGAGGGTAGGTAATTAACTGGTGCTTTTCGTACAAAGACTGACACAGGTCTAATACTGTTTTGGGCGATAGGTTAAAACGTTTGGAAGCTTCTATTTGTAAAACGGACAGACTAAAGGGTAACGGTGGGGGGCTTTGTCTGCTTTGCACTTTATAAGCACTCACCCTTGCTTTTTGCCCTTGAGTCTTATTCACCACGGTCTGTGCAAGTTTGCGTGATATAATCCGGCCTTCTTCGTCTTGATAAGGTTCGCAGGCTTTACTTGGCTGCCATTTAGCAGTAAAGACTGCTTTGTCTGTGGTTTCGAGGGTGGCGAGCACTTCATAAAAGGGTTTTGACACGAAATGGGCGATATCCTGGCAGCGTCTCACCACTAAGCCTAACACCGGTGTTTGCACTCGTCCTACTGACAGTACGCCGCTGTATCCCCCTTGTTGCCCCAGTAGAGTATAGGCGCGAGTTAAATTTAAACCATACAGCCAGTCGGCGCGAGACCTTGCTAGAGCTGATATTGACAGGCCTATAAATTCACTATTAGTGCGTATGTTTTGCAAGGCAGTTTTAACCGCGCTGGTGTTTAAATCGTTTATTAATAAACGCCCAGCGCTTTCTATGATGGCCGGTTTAACACCGCAGTAAGTAATGACCTCGTCTACCAATAATTGGCCTTCACGGTCGGGGTCGCCTGCGTTTACGATATGGGTGGCGCTTTTGAGTAAGCGTTTAACTACACTAAGTTGTTTCTGGGTGTTTTTTTTAGGCACAAGTTGCCATTTACTGGGCACAATGGGCAGGTGTGTAAAAGACCATTTGCCAAAGGCGGGATCGTATTTGTCAGGCTCGGCTTGCTCCAATAAGTGTCCTATACACCATGTTATACAGTCACCATTGTTTAGCTCAATGTAGCCGTCACGCTTTTGCTGACGGCCGCTAAATCCGGTGGCTATTGCTCGGCCTAAACTGGGCTTTTCGGCGATATATACAATCATGAAGGTTCACTGTATGAAAAACCAGTATTCTAGCAAACTTTTTAGCATAAGGTTAGTGTACTAAACGACAGCCTAGCAAAAGGCCAAGCATAATCACAAGAACTGCCTGTGGCCAATTTGCGACTTACTTATGCTGTAATGTTGATGCCTAAACCTGGGCTTGGCGCTTTACCACCACCACGGTCGCTATAATAGCAACGCCAATGGTTAAGCTATAGCTGTGCTCGCCACCTATCAAAAAGCCTATTGAGTAAGCAGGGGTGCATATTGCTAGTACCCATAAAAAGAGTGGCTTTGACTTACCTAATAGCAAGTAAAGGGGAAATACTAGGCTATAAAAGAAGAGGAAGGTTTTATACAAGGTTTCTTCTAATGGCAAATTTACCCAAGGTATAGAGCTGTCTTTGATCATTGTTAATAAGCCAATGCAAAACACAGAAAAAACCGCTATTGAACTGCCCAGTAAGCTTGGTTTTAAGTATCGCTGAGTACTTAACTCGCTCGCGTGGGCAGCCACAGTAAAGCCTATTTGTAAAACCAAAAAGCCTACTACTGGATAAATAATAGCCGCTGGTATTGCTTGGTTGAAGAAAACATTGCCTAAGCTGGTGGCATAGAAAAACACAAATCCCAACAGGCTTAAAAACAAAACACCAAAGCCTATTAAAAAACTCATTTTAGGATTTTTACTGTCTTTAAAGGCGCGGTGAAAAGTAATGTCTAGGTAAGGAGAAAATATAAAGCCAATGGCTAAGGGTAACAAAGCATGCGGCCAATAGCCTTTTGCACTGATTTCAACAGGCGGCCAATCACTGCCTAAAAAGCCCACAAACAAACCAATAGACAGTACATAAAATGCTTGTGCCCAATATGTGATCACTTTTTTTGTGTGATATATAACAAAGGCAATAAGTAGTACCGCTGGCAGCAGCAATACCTGGCCAATAACGGCGCCAAGCCAAGCCATAAAAAATAGCTGATAGGCGAGGGTAATGTAAGAGAAAATTGCGATAGCAGGTTTGTGGGTATTTTCAAAATCTTGTTGTTGACTGCGGTTTTTGAAGTAAAACCCCATTGCCATAGCGCCTCCTACGTTAAACACAGTGAAGGCGGCTAATGCTGGCCAGCCATAGTCTCGGCCTAATATCAAAGGGAAAAACCCACCTAAACACCACAGCCACGAGCAGGCTAAATAGAAACCATATTGTAAAGTTGTTGACAAAGTTAAGTACCTATCGGCCACATATGAAAGCTTATAGTACCAGAGCCAATTCGGCGAGTGGCCTTGTTTTTATTCGTTCTGAATACTTTTATGGTCATTTCTATATTGAACTTACCACCTTCTTTAATTTTTTCAGCCAGCTCTTCTAAATCTACATAGGCTTTGTACATGATGGCGTCTATGCTTGGCAGTAAAAAGCGATAATTTAAGCGGGTGCAAATCATGCGATATTCACCTTTACTTAACATAAACAAATACGAACCTGCGGCTAATTCTGAATTACCTAAAATAGCGCCGCCGGCCATGGTCCCGTACCAGTTCAGGTTCATTCGTCTTTTTGGCAAAATTGCATAGTAGTCATCTTCAACGAAATTCATTCTTAAGCCACTTTTAGATACAAAGGGCATAAAAAAGAAGCTGAGTAACTTGTTAAAAAACCGGCTCTTTATCGACAGACGATTAAAATACTTTTCTAACTTTGGGGGTAGTGGGATAGCCATGGACAACCTAAAAACGAATCAGTAGTAATAAAAAAAGGTAATTTGCGCTTGAATAATCAGGCCTTATCTTAACAGCCGTGAGCAAAGATGTTTAGTTAAATTAATGTTAGCACTAGCGCACTAACGCATCATCGATTAATGCGTGCTCATATAATCTAGTGCTACGGCCTCGGCAACGCGAATGCCGTCTATACCCGCCGACCAAATACCGCCCGCATAGCCGGCGCCTTCGCCTGCAGGATATAGGCCTTTAATATTTACACTTTGATAGTTGGCGTCGCGTTTAATGCAAATAGGAGATGAGGTGCGGGTTTCAACGCCCGTTAATAAACCGTCTGCTTTTGCAAAGCCCTTAACCTGGCGTTCAAAAGCAGGAATGGCCTCGCGAATAGCTTTGGTCACGTAATCTGGCACCACTTTGCTTAAATCGCCCAGCGTAATACCCGGCGTATAAGATGGTTTAACGCCACCAATTTCGGCGCTTGCTTTGCCTGCCAAAAAATCACCAATTAGCTGGGCGGGCGCGTGGTAGTTTTCGCCGCCTGCACTAAAGGCCAGCTCTTCTAGACTGCGCTGTAGTTCAATTCCCGCTAAAGGATTGCCGGGGTAATCTTCTTCAGGGGTAATGCCTACTACAATAGCGCTGTTGGCGTTTCGTTCGTGTCGTGAATATTGGCTCATGCCGTTGGTGACCACTCTGCCGGGCTCAGACGCTGCGGCGACAACGGTGCCGCCGGGGCACATGCAAAAACTATAGACCGTGCGGCCATTTTTGCAGTGGTGAACTAGCTTATAGTCGGCAGCGCCCAAAATGGGGTTGCCCGCGTTATCGCCAAAGCGACTCTCATCTATCATGCTTTGTTCGTGTTCAATGCGAAAGCCTACTGAAAAAGGCTTAGCTTCTATATACACGCCCTGCTCGTAAAGTGCGGTGAAGGTATCGCGCGCGCTGTGGCCAATGGCTAAAATAACGTGCCTGCAGGCTAGGTAGTTGCCGCCAGATAAGTGTAGGCCTTGAATTTCCTTATCTTCGTTTAAATCTAATTTTTCAACCTTTGTGCTGAAGCGAAACTCGCCGCCTAAAGCTATTATTTCTTTGCGCATTTTTTCGACCATATTGACCAGTTTGAAGGTGCCAATATGGGGTTTGCTGACATACATTATTTCTGCGGGCGCGCCTGCCGCCACAAATTCGTGCAGTACTTTGCGGCCGTAGTGTTTGCGGTCTTTTACTTGGCTGTAAAGTTTACCGTCGGAAAAGGTGCCGGCGCCGCCTTCGCCAAACTGCACGTTCGACTCAGGATTAAGCGCTTGCTTACGCCAAAAGCCAAATGTGTCTTTAGTGCGTTCGCGTACTTCTTTGCCGCGCTCTATTATAATAGGCTTAAAACCCATTTGTGCTAAAATTAGCGCCGCAAATAAGCCACATGGGCCAAGGCCAACCACCACCGGGCGATGGCTAAGTTGCGCGGGTGCTTGAGCGACAAATTTGTAGCTCATGTCTGGGGTAAGGCGCACGTGTGGATCGTTAGTAAACTCAGCAAGCAAGTTCTCTTGGTCTGTTACCTCAATGTCGAGCGTGTAAATTAGCATAATGTTGCGGTTATTGCGTGCATCATACCCGCGCTTGAACATATCAAATGACAGCAACTGGCTTTTGCTAATATTAAGTTTGCCTAAAATAGCTTGCTCAATTGCATGTTCATCGTGATCAAGGGGGAGTTTAATGTCAGTTAACCGCAGCATAGTGTACTTACTCTTAAAGTCGCCTAACAGCCTGTCTGTAGGTGAGCAGTATTTTAAATCACTTCGTCTTTTTTAGATAGCCTAGTGTGACTGCCAAGCCATTAACAAAGAAACTTGTGTTTTGAGTGCGCTACTTTATTATATCGTGGTCGAGCGAGGAAATTCTCCTCATTTTGGCTTCTTTACATTTACATGTTCATTTTTAACCATTCATTCCCTCTAACCTTTGATGATTAGCCAATATGACCTTTGTAGTAACCGACAGCTGCATTAAATGCAAATACACCGACTGCGTTGCCGTGTGCCCAGTAGACGCTTTCTTTGAAGGCCCTAACTTTTTAGTGATCGATCCTGTTATCTGCATCGACTGCGCCCTATGCGTACCCGAATGCCCGGTGGATGCAATTTATCAAGACACTGAGCTTCCTGACGATCAAGAGGCGTTTTTGGACATTAATGCGCAATTGTGTCAGCAGTGGCCAAATATTACTGAGATAAAAGACGCGCCAGACGATGCCGATGAATGGAATACTGTGGTAGGTAAATTGCCGCTGCTGGAAAAGTAAAGGGCTTAAAAAAAGGTAAAGGGGATCTGAACCCATTACCTTGTGACCACTTCACATTCTTTTACCTTGCTTTACCTTGCTTTACCTTTTAAAGCCTTTACCCACAATATAAACTTCGCGAGACCTTGGTCTTGACGCAGCAGGCTTGCGCACAACGACTTTGTCAAAAGACGTGCGTACGTCTTTTACGTATTCCTCATAGCCCACACCTTGAAACACTTTGGCGCAGAAGCTGCCACCGGGTGTTAATACGTTTCTGGCCATATCGAGCGCTAGCTCTACAAGGTATATTGACGAATACTGGTCGGTGGTAGCTACCCCGCTGAGGTTAGGTGACATGTCAGACATCACCACATCGGCCTTTTGGCCGTTTAAAGTGCTTAGAATCTGTGCGTAAACGGCCTCGTCAGTAAAGTCACCTTGAATGAATGTTACGCCTATTATTGAATCCATATGCAGAATGTCAGAGGCAATAACGCCGCCCCTTTCACCTACCAAGGGCGCCACAATTTGCGACCATCCTCCAGGCGCCGAGCCTAAATCCATAACAATATTACCGGGCCTAAAGAGCTTATCTTTTTCATTAAGCTCAATAAGTTTATAGCTGGCGCGTGAACGATAACCGTCGGCTTTTGCTTTTTTAACATAGGGGTCGTTAACGTGTTCGTCGAGCCATTTTTTGCTAGTTTTTGATCGCGCCATAAAGTGCATTAGCTTCGTAGTATTTAAAACGTACCTCATTGTAGGGCCGCTTATTGAATTTGCAAATTCAATAAGACTTTGATTGTTTCTTTATTCTCAGTTTATATAAAGCGTTTATGCGCGCCAGTAGTGCTATTGAACCTGCTTTTTTGTTCTGTATTTAGTTTTATACCTGACTTGATCTCGGCTAAGTGCTACGATATTGCGATAAAGATCTGAAGGTTTTAGATGTGCTAAATTATTAATAGGACACGACGTGATAGGCGCTAATAAGCTAATTCTGCACACACAATGGGTGCAAAAAAGAGGTGAAGGCAAAAGTATATGAAACTGGACGATGTTAAAAAGCTGCACCAAAAAAAATACCGTACGCAGTTAGGTTGCTACCTTGTAGAAGGCGAACATCTTGTTCTTGAACTACAAAACGCATTAAAAAAAGGCGCTATCGCTACACCAATAAAGCTTTTCGTTACCCAAGAGCATGAGCCGTGGGCGAATGCTTTAAACGCAGGCTTCAGTATATCTGTCATTAATCAAAAACAAATGAGCCACATTAGTGACACCAAAACACCGCAGGGGATCGTTGCATGCGTGCGTTTACCAGCATTAAGTAATAAAAAAACGGCTATCAAACAAGATGAGCGCTGTATTTATTTGCACGAAATTCAAGATCCTGGCAATTTAGGCACAATTTTAAGAAGCTTAGCCTGGTTTGGCAATTTTCGCTTACTGCTTAGCCCCGACAGTGTCGATCCGTTTAACCCAAAGGTAGTGCGAGCTAGCATGGGCGCTATTTTTCATGTGCCTATTGAGCTTGATGTTTCGCTTAATGATTTACAAGCTCGCTTTACTACGTTTGCTTATTTAGATATGCAGGGCAAAAAAATAAGCGCGGCCGTTTTTGCAAACTACGACTGCTATTTGTTTGGTAACGAAGGGCGCGGTGTTCCGCTTCACGCGTTAGCGCAATGCAATGCTGATGCCTTTACAATACCAGGCACTGCTAATGTGGATTCTCTTAACCTTGCTAGCGCGGTGAATATATGTGTTTATCAGCTGTCTTTGTCGTGACATTGTGCACTGTTGTGATGCTAGCAATTTTAAACTGCTAATCCTGCAGTATATTACGAGTTTCAATTTATTGTATGTAGCGTAAAATGATACCATTGCGTCACACTTCTTAAATTTCGGAAAATTACCATGAACAGAAAAAGCACACTAAAGACATTGGCAATATCTAGCGGCATTCTTTCGTTTTTACCCGCGCTTTTTTATTATTTAGTATATGCTAAGTTACTTCACGCTGGCAAGAATATAGTCAAGCTAGAAGAGCTTTATGTACTTTTTGCGGTTACCTTTATTGCATTTTTTAGTCATGTTGGGGTGATGTTTGTGTCGAGCAGCATTGGCCTTGGTGCCGCCTTCTTTATGGTGTCGTTGTTTGTACAAGTTACAGTAGTGGCGGCGCTTATAATGTTTTATAAGGCCGCTCGTTATGAAAACTACAACCCAGATAAGTCGGGCTCAGATCCGCTTACTCATTAAAACAGTGTCTTGCTTACACTATTCAAAATAGCCGACACCTTATCTGTGCATAAAAAAGGTAAGTTTCAAGGATTGCTTTTTTTGCGCCCAAAAAAAAGTGGTTTTATAAGGGCGGTTGGCAGACTTAGCGCATCATTTTTGATGGTCTACTGACCCATGTCATCAATTACTAGCACGCGGTGCTTTGGCCAGCGAAACTGGCAAAAAAAACGAGCCTGGTCAAATATGATTAGGCTCGCTGTTTTTTCTAAGATAGCCTATTAGGGCCTAGGCTATATCAAATCTGTCGGCATTCATCACTTTATTCCACGCCATTACGAAGTCTCTCACAAACTTCTCTGTAGCGTCATCTTGTGCATACACCTCACTAACAGCGCGAAGCAAAGAGTTGGCGCCAAACATTAAGTCTGCGCGACTTGCGATATATTTCGCCCCTTCTTTGCTAGTGTCTTTGCCTGTAAAATACTGCGCATGTTCATTATTGGGTGTCCACGTTATGTTCATATCGAGTAAGTGGGTAAAAAATGCGTTGTTTAATTTACCGCCTTCGCTGCCAAACATGCCGTACTTGGTTTCTTGGAAGTTAACGCCAATAGCACGCATTCCGCCGACTAAGACTGTCATTTCAGGCGCGGTTAAGGTTAGTAGCTGCGCCTTGTCTAAGAGTAGCTCTTCGCTTGAAGCCGTAAAGCGCTGTTTTTGGTAATTTCTAAAACCATCGGCTATTGGTTCAAGCACGTCAAATGACGCTACATCTGTTTGCTCCTCAAGTGCATCCACTCTGCCTGGGGCAAACGGCACCGTGATGTCTACTCCCGTATTGCTTGCTGCTTTTTCAATACCCACCGCACCTGCAAGCACAATCAAATCGGCAATAGAAACCTGTTTGTTATCCGCATTGGCATTAAACGAGATCTGTATTTTTTGCAGTACTGCTAACACTTTCGCTAGTTGCTCCGGCTGATTTACGTCCCAATCTTTTTGCGGGGCAAATCTTATTCTTGCGCCATTAGCGCCGCCTCTTGCATCTGAACCTCTAAAAGTAGACGCCGATGACCATGCGGTATACACCATTTCATTCATAGACAAACCGCTGTGTGCAATTGTTAGTTTTAACTGTTTAAGGTCTTGCTCGCTGACTAAGTCGTAATCTCTAACAGGCAACGGATCTTGCCAAATTAAGTCTTCCTTGGGCACATCACTGCCTAAATAACGCGATTTTGGACCCATGTCGCGGTGGGTTAACTTAAACCAAGCACGTGCGAAAGCATCGGCAAACTCTTGTGGGTTTTTATGAAAATGCGCTGAAATTTTACGATACTCAGGATCCATTTTCATGGCCATGTCGGCAGTGGTCATCATAATATCCAGTTTTATGCTGGCGTCTTCAACGTCGGGGGCATGATCTTGTGTTTTAAGATCTATCGCTTGCCATTGTTTTGCGCCTGCTGGCGAGGTGGTTAATTCCCACTCATAGCCAAACAGCATATCAAAATAACTCATGTCCCACTTCGTTGGTGTGGGTGTCCATGCGCCTTCAATGCCACTGGTGATGGTGTCGCGTCCTTTACCTGATTTGAAATTGTTCTTCCAACCAAGTCCCATTTGCTCAATAGGGGCAGCTTCAGGCTCCGGCCCGTGGTGCAAGTCGGGGGCAGCGCCGTGACTTTTTCCAAAAGTGTGCCCGCCTGCAGTTAAGGCAACGGTTTCGTAGTCATTCATAGCCATGCGCGCAAAGGTTTCGCGAATATCTTTGGCAGATGCAAGCGGGTCAGGGTTGCCGTCGGGTCCTTCTGGATTAACATAAATAAGGCCCATTTGCACCGCGGCTAAAGGCTGTGCTAGCTCGCGTTCGCCGCTATAGCGCTTGTTATCCAGCCATTTCTTTTCGCTGCCCCAGTATATGTCTTCTTCAGGCTCCCATATGTCTTGTCTGCCACCGCCAAAGCCGAAGGTTTTTAAGCCCATCGAGTCTAGCGCTACGTTACCGGTTAAAATAAATAAGTCGGCCCATGACAAGCTACTGCCGTACTGTTGTTTTATCGGCCAAAGCAAGCGGCGCGCTTTGTCAAGATTGCCGTTGTCGGGCCAGCTGTTTAAAGGTGCAAAACGCTGATTACCACTACCAGAACCGCCGCGCCCGTCGCCTTCGCGATATGTGCCTGCTGCATGCCATGCCATTCTGATCATGAAAGGTCCGTAGTGACCATAGTCGGCTGGCCACCAATCTTTGGAATCGGTCAGCATTTTTTCAATGTCATTTTTAAGCGTGTTTAGGTCAAGTTTGTTAAAAGCGGCTTGGTAGTCAAAACTCTCCCCTAAAGGATTCGTTTTTTTATCGTTTTGATGCAAAATTCTGATATTTAGTTGGTTTGGCCACCAGTCTATATTCTTGGTGCCGTCACCGCCTACTGTGGTATTGCTGCCATGCATGAAAGGACACTTGCCGGCTGGTGAGTTTTGGTCTTGTTGCATACGACTTCTCCCGAATTTTGTATTTGTAAGGTAGCGCTAAATGCCTGGTGGCGGCACGAAGCCTTGGTTCAATGGAGACGAGTGTATAGAAGTTTCTAATAGTTAAAAGTGAGTAAAATAGATTGCCTTAATCGTATTATACGATTGGCTAATCATGTTTTTTTACACAACAAAAAAGGTTTACACTCAATCTCATTGTTCGTAATATCGAGCTCTTATTATCAGTGCCATTTGGCTATCAAGGAATGCGGCATGCCAATTTTAAAATCATTATTTATTTTCTTACTGATACTCAGCGCGTCAATACAAGCTCAAAGCTTTGTTTCTGCCACGTTAGTTGGGCAAGGGTCAGAGCAAGATTTTGATTATAATCCGCGCAATGGTCAAGAAGGATGGGCCTTACTAAATTACGTCATAAACGACAAAGGTAGCGTTGAAGATATTATAGTAGTTGATTCATCAGGCGATGACATAATTACCGCTGCCGCTTTTCGGCGCGTAAATGCGTTTCAATACAAACCGGCAACAAGCGATGGTACAAATGTGGCAAGTCACACTGAAATTTTCTTTCGTTTGCTTGAATCTCGTGGCGGAAAAGATAGAACCGCAGTGTCTAGAGACTACAAAATAAAATATGATAAAATACTCACATTAGTAAATGCTAAAAACTTCGAGCAGGCGTCCCAAGAAATTGAATCCTTAGACATGCGCGGCAGCCGTAATTTATTCGAGCACGCCAGAACCGCTTGGCTTAAGTCGATGTATTATTTTCACACGCAGCAGTTCAATCTTTATACTCGTGAAATGCGCGTGGTTACTTTACTTAAAGACTACTTGGCGACCAAAACAGTGTCAGCAGGCATGAGCAGCTTGTTTGAAAGCTATATATTTTACAACGAATTAGGCAAGGCACTTACACTAGTGGCCACAATGAGCGAGTTTGAAGGCGTAGAGGTAAGCCAAGACGTGCAAAACGAATTACTGACGCGCATTGCACTTAAGTCTGCAGGTAAGAAAATTATTACGATAAAGGCAGAAATTTTAGACGGAGGTGTTTATCACCATGTGATCTCTATGGCGCAGCAGATTAACATCCAAACCGTAAGGGGTGAGTTAAATTCATATGATTTACGCTGCCAAAACTTTAGAAAAGTCGGCGATGATGTCAACAAGCTCTTGCTATTGTTTGCTGATGCTTATGGTCCTACCTGCGATTTGTTTATAATGGCTAAACTTGGCGCTAGTTTTGAGTTGTTTTACACGATATAAAAAAATTGTAGCGTGATGGCTTGTAAAAGACGTTCGACACAAGCTCAAAGTCAACGATAGATAAATTACAAAGCTGGAATAAGAAAAAGTAACGCTTCTAAAATAAATTAAGGGAATTTTCACTATTTTTCAGCGTAATTTTATCTTTTATAATAATTACTCAACATTTTGGTGAAAACAATCATTTCTTGAGTCACATCAATATTCGTAGCCGAGTCAATAACATAGCCTCTACAGTTAGCCATATTCCTTATGCATTCACATTTAGGGTGTTCTTTAATCACATAAGTATTTTGTAACCAAAGCTAGCTTACTCTATACTAAATTTGTCGTGCTATTGATTTTAAATCTTGAGCTAATATGTTTAAGCGATGGCTGCGAAATAAAATAAGAAAACACAAAAACACAAAAAACATAAAAAAGACAAAACTGTAATGAAACTGTAAAGGATACCGTGGACAATCTCCTGGGGAATTTAAGCATTATTCAAAACACACATAGGGAAACTTCAATGTTTACAAACAATAATTTAAGCAAAATCGCAATAGCAGTTGCCTTGTCTGTTGGTCTTTCAACCGCCACTATGGCGCAAGAAACATCATCAGCTATGGAAGGATCAATAACGACTCCTTCCGGCGCTCCTGCTGCCGGGACCTTGGTAACAGTGGTGCATTTACCCTCTGGTACGAGTCGTCAAACAACGGTTAGTGACACCGGTACATTTACCATGCGCGGCTTGCGTGTAGGTGGACCCTATCAAGTAATCGTTGATTCTGATCAGTTTCAAGACGCTAACATCGACGGCGTGTTTTTGAATATTGGTGAAGCTTTTGATATAGATTTGCAGCTAGAAGACGCTTCATCAATTGAAGTTATTACGGTTAAATCTTCTGCGGTAAGCACGTCTGTTTTTGGCGCAACTGGCCCGCAGTCAGTGTTTAGTTTAGATGACATTCAAAACGCACCGGCGATAAACCGTGATATAAACGATATTGTGCGTGCCGATCCGCGTATCTTCGTAGACGAAAGTGCCAACGATTCAGTCCGTTGTGGCGGCGCAAGCCCCCGTTTTAACAGCCTAACGCTAGACGGTGTTCGCTTGAACGATACCTTCGGCTTAAGCAGTAACGGCTACCCGACTATACGTACTCCATTTTCGTTTGACGCGGTACAAGAAGTCGCGGTTGAACTAGCGCCAATGGATGTTGAGTACGGTGGTTTTACAGCCTGTAACATTAACGCGGTTATAAAATCTGGTACCAATGAAATTACCGGCGGCGTGTTTTTTGATTACACCAGCGATTCATTTCGTGGCGACACCGCCGATGGCGAAAAACGTGATAACGGTAACTATACCGAAGAGCGCTATGGTTTCAACATAGGCGCACCTCTTATTAAAGATAAGTTGTTTATATATGCAGCATACGAAGCTTTAGAAGGCGTTCGTTTGTTCGACTACAACTTTGGCGGGGACAGAGTTACCGAGCAAGACATAAGCGACGTTTCGCGCATTGCACAAGAAGTATACGGCTATGATGTTGGCGGTACCCCCCCAAGCTCACCGGTTGACGATGAAAAGATTTTGCTTAAGCTAGACTGGAACATCAATGATGACCACCGTGCAGCTTTAGTTTACATATACAACGACGGCTTTACATTAAGCCAGTCAGACGGCGGCTTTGGTCGTGTATCATTGTCTAACCATTTTTATGAGCAGGGCGCTGAACTAGATTCAACCGTTTTAACAGTATACTCAAACTGGACAGACGACTTTTCTACTGAATTCCGTTTAGGCCAAACTAACCTAGATAACCGTCAAGTATCAATAGATGCTGCATCTGGATTTGGTGAAGCGCAAATTAGAACAGAAGGCGGAGGCACAGTCTTCATTGGTCCAGATGACTCGCGCCAGTCAAATGACCTAAACTGGGAAAGGTTTGATTTTAAACTGGCGGGTACCTACTACTTTGGCGACCATAAAATAACCGCTGGTGTCGAATATGAAGAGCAAGACGTATTTAACTTGTTTATGCAGCACACCATTGGTGAGTACCGATTTAATAGTATTGATGATTTTGAAGCCGGATTAGCGAATAGTATTTACTATAACAACTCAGCGGGAACTAATAACCCAGCCGATGCGGGCGCTACATTTAACTTTGATATTTTGTCATTGTACTTACAAAATGAATTTTATATAACAGACGACATCCAAGTTAAAGTTGGTTTGCGCTATGAAGAGTATTCGTCGGGTGATGTACCTAACTTAAACAATAACTTTACGCAGCGTTATGGTTTTAGTAACCAAGGCAACGTAGACGGTATAAGTTTGCTACAGCCGCGTGTTGCGTTTAACTGGGCGGTAAGTGATGTATTAGAAGTACGTGGTGGTGTTGGCTTGTTCTCAGGTGGTAACCCTAACGTGTGGATTTCGAACGCTTACTCAAATGACGGCGTAACAAACATCAGCACGCGTGAGCGTGACATAAACGGATGGGATGGTGGTACTACTTCTATTCTTGATATACCACTTTCTGGTGGAGGTCGTCCTATCTTTGATGCACCGCAAGAACTAGTTGATTTAGTGGCTAACACTAGCACCGAAAATGGCGATGGAAATACGGTTGCAACTGATCCTGACTTTGAAATTCCGTCAGAGTGGAAGTATACCTTGGGCCTAACGTATATTGCGCCTATGGACTATATTATATCAGCAGATATTATATTTACTGACAAGCAAGACTCTGCGATTTATCGCGATCCAAACCTGACACTTGTGGGTGCGGGTACTACGTTGGGCGGTCGTCCAGATTATGCGCTAGTAGATCCTAGCAGAAGAGTAGGTAGCGATTTTGTATTAGGTAACGTAGCGCAAGGTGACGGTAAATCGTCTATCTTTTCATTGAGCGTCGCTAAATCTTGGGACATCGGTATTGATGCAACCTTAGGCTATTCATACGTCCAGTCAGAAGATGCCAACCCAATGACAAGTTCTGTTGCATTTTCTAACTATTCTAACTTTGCCACAAGTGCGGCTAATAACCCAGGTGCTGCAACGTCTGACTATGAGATACCGCATCGTGCAACGCTTAGCCTAGGTTACGCAACTGAGTTTGTTTCAGGGTACGAAACGCGCTTTACGCTGTTCGGCCAAGCCAGCGATGGCAAGCCAATATCATATGTGTTCAACAAAGACCGTCCTCGTCGTGAAGACGGTATCGAAGAAGCGTTTGCATTTGATTCACCGGATCGTCGTCAACTGCTTTACATTCCAACAGGTGATGGCTCTGACGGTGTTTCATTCTTAGATGCAGCAGATGAAGCCGCTTTCTTTGCATGGGCTGACGGTGAGGGCTTTGCACGTGGTCAAACGACTGAGCGTAACAGCCGAAATGCAGACTGGTGGGTTAAAGCCGATATTCGTGTAAGTCAGCAGTTACCTGGTTTTATTGAAGGTCATAAAGCTAGCGCATTTATTGTTATCGAGAACTTTACGAATATGCTAAACGATGACTGGGGCGATTTTCGTCAAGGCTCATTTGTAGGCGACGAAGTTGTTGACGTTGATACAGATGGCAATGGTAACTTTTTCTACAAAAACTTTGAAAAGCCAGGTCAGTCTATTTCCAGAGCGCCTTCTCTATGGGAAGTGCGTGTAGGTGTAAACTACCGCTTCTAAGCTTTAGTTAACGATATAAAAACCCGGAATTAATTTCCGGGTTTTTTTTAGTTTAGCCTTTATGGCCCTGTGCAGCGGTGAAAAGGGATATTACAGCACCCCAAAGCTGCCCGTCATTATCGTGACATTAAAGTAGCAAACTGAAAAGATTTAGGTGAGTTCACAAGAATAAAAAGGAAACACTATGGGTATTTTATCATGGATAATATTTGGCTTAATTGCGGGCATCATTGCTAAAGTGATTATGCCCGGCAAAGACGGCGGTGGTTTTATTATGACCACCGTACTGGGCATTGTCGGCGCCTTTGTTGGCGGTTGGATAGGCGCATTTTTTGGACTAGGCAGCATTGGTACTTTTAGTTTAGGCAGCATGGTAACTGCTGTTGTTGGCGCCTTACTTGTGCTATTTATCTATCGCCAAATCAAAAAATAGTAGTGCTTTGTTTGGTCGATATACTACATTGAGATAGACATAAAAAATGGGCCAGTAGGGCCCATTTCTTGTTTACATTAACTACTAGCGCATATTAGAACGTATAGCGTATCTGTCCATACACATAGCGGCCGTTAAAACCAAAAGGCGAAAAGCCAGAGTACGAGAACAAGCGCGAGAAGGTAGTAACATCATCTACCAGTTCGCGTGTTGTATCGGGATACACATCAAGTATGTTGTTGGCGCCTAACGATACGCTTAGCTGCTCGGTGATAGGGTAATTAACATCTAAGTCGGTTATCCACTTACCCGGCAGTACTTCGTTTCGCAACGGGTTGTCAGACGGATCTTGCGTCTCACCATAGCGTGTTGTTCTTAAGGTGGTGGTGGCATAGGGTGATGTCCATATCGCGCTTAAGTTAAGCTTTTCGTCGGGTGAGCCAACTTCAAAGCGGCGCAGTTCGTTGCCATCAAAGAGGTTGTTTTGATCCACGCCAGCGCCCTGGAGTAAGGCCGGTGGATCGATAACGCTAGTCACTTCATTATCGTTTTGGTTGTAGCCCACACTAAACATTACACTGTTGTTGTCTAGTTCAAGATTATAACTCGAGACTATGTCAAAGCCTTTGGTGGTGGAGTCAATAGCATTTAAAAAGAAACGGCCGCGGTTAGCGCCTGTGCCTGCTAACAACTCTTCAACCGCTGCTCCCGACAGGTTGCTTGACAATACAATGCGGTCATCAATGTCTATTTCATAGAAGTCTACGGTTAAGTTGAAATTTGATGAAGGCGCAAAACTAAAGCCTACACTCATATTGGTGGATTCTTCCGCATCTAAACCTGGGCTACCTAGCGCAAGGGCTACCTTTGACGAGGGTGAGAATGTGCCTGTTTCAGTCGGTTCTCCATCCACAAACACGGTCGCAATTGAGGTAAAGAACTGCTGCTGTAGTGAAGGTGCTCTAAAGCCGGTAGAGATTGAACCACGCAGTGAAAATGCGTCTGTTAACATCAGGCGGTTAGACACTTTCCAGTTGAAGGTTGAGCCAAAATCAGAATAGTCTTCAAAACGAGCGGCAACAGCTACGTTCCACATTTCAGTCACGTCAGCTTCTAAATCGATGTAAGCACTGAAGTTTTCACGCGAGTTATTGCTAGCAGATGCAGTTGTAAAACCGGGGAATACTTGCGAACCGGCGGCGCCTAAACTATTACTTACACCAGGCGCTGCACCGCGAGGTCCAAATGGGCCTTGGGCAAAAGAGGCTGAATCGCCTGCTTCAATAGCGTAGTCTTCACGACGATACTCTGCGCCAATGGCAAGGTTCATATCGCTGGCAAAGAAGTCAACGCGGTAAAGCCTGCTGGCGTCTGCATTAAATACAAACTGTTCATATATGAGTGTGCCCGCATCAAACTCAGTTGGACTCGTTGGACCTAAGGACGTATTTAAGCTGTTGATTACACCGAAGTTGAAGTCGTCACTTCCGTACACTGCAGATAAATCGTAGTCCCATTCATCGTATATGCCTTTTACACCAAACGCGAAAGAATAGTCAGCAATTTTTGAGGTGATGGTGGGTAAGAAACCGTCTGGATAAATTTCTGTCACGTTTCTAGCGTCTTGCGCCCGGCGATAAAAACCGCTTCCTTCGCCCGTGCGTGAGCTATATGAACCAAAAGAATACCAGTCCATATTCGCATTTATGCTGCTGCCTGCGTTATAAAATATGGCAAGATCGGTAACGTCGCCGTTACCAAAGTTGTGATTGTAGCGATTAACGGTCAGTTCGCGAGGATCTAAGCTAGCGTCGTCTAAGCGTGCGTAGTTTTCGCGCTGATCATAGTCTGCGCGATTAGTTGCGTTGCGCTGTCTATATTCGCCTGACACGTTTAAAAAGCCGTTATCGGCTATACTTAAACCGATGTTTCCGCGTACGGTGGTAGTTTGACCATCGGTGATCTTGCGATCAGAGCCTTCGGTAAAGGCTAGTTTACCGTCAGCGCCTTGTGATACGCCCGTTAACCTTGGCACGCCGTCCATGGTGGTTGCGTTCGCACCATAAGTAACTGACATGGAGCCGCCGTTGTCAGCGTCTTTTAGGACAATATTGATAACCCCAGCAATGGCGTCTGAACCGTATTGTGCGGCAGCGCCGTCGCGCAATACTTCAATGCGCTTAATAGCGTTAACGGGGATAGCGTTTAAATCGACCGCAGAGGAGCCGCGACCTGCTGAACCGTTCAAGTTAAGCAATGCGCTGGTATGGCGACGCTTTCCGTTTATCAATACTAATGTGTGATCGGGTGCAAGGCCGCGTAACTGAGCGGGTCTAACGTGGTCTGTCCCGTCAGTAATAGATGGCTGAGGAAAGTTGAAGCTAGGTAATAATGTGCTAAGTACCATATTAGTTTCGGTAAGTCCTGATGAAGATAGCGCCTCTGAATCGATAATATCAATAGGCACTGAGCTGTCTTCAACCGTTCGCCCTATACGGCGTGATCCGATAACGCTTATTTTTTCAATCGCGGTGTCGTTGGTTACGACGTTGTCTGGCGCAGATTGAGCAAGTGCACTTTGACTCGCTACCACAGTTGCGACGAAGCCAGCGCATAAAGATAATTGAAATAACGGTCTTTTATGAATGTGCCTGCGTTGTTTAGACATAATTTTTTTCCCTATTGATGTAATGTTTGTGTGTGCTGCTTAATACTGGCGGTAGAGTAAACTGTATTCTGTAAAAAATAGCTACTAAATTATTAGCTAACACGTTCTAAAACAATGTTATAGCAAGGTTTATATTACGAGAAGAAGAGGCAGCAGGTCAAACACGTTTTGGTATTAGATAGGCGAATGCATTCTTAAAGTTAATATTTACTTGAATTTGATGATAGTTAAAGAGGGTGACTTGCGCGAATCACCCTCTGGCTAAGTAGATTAGCCTGCGGCAGAAAATCCCTCTATTTCAAGAGTGATCTCGCACTTGAGTACCTTTGAAATAGGGCAGTTTTTTTTAGCGCCTTGTGCAATCTTGGTAAACTCAGTCTCGTTAATACCGCTTACTTTTGCGTGTAATACAAGCTGCGACTTAGTGATGGTGAATCCATCGCCATCTTGCTCTAAACTCAACGTTGCTTTTGTCTGTAAATTACCATCATTATAGCCCTTATCGGCTAGTGCAAATGAAAGCGCCATTGTAAAGCAACTAGCATGCGCTGCCGCAATTTGTTCTTCTGGGTTAGTCCCGTTGCCGTCTTCAAAGCGCGTGTTGAAACCGTAAGGCTGTTTGTCTAAAGCACCAGACTCTGTCGACACATGTCCTTTGCCTTTTTTACCTAGTCCTTCATAGCTTGCGTTTGCTGAATTCTTGGTTGTCATATTCTCTCCTTTGGTGTCTTAGTCATTTGCGTCATTCATAATTTGTGCACTAATCAGAAGTTGCCCCCTTTTTTAATATTCCGCCGATATGTGCTGCGTTAATTTTTTCATTCACTTGCTTTACTTGCTCAGATCGTAAATAGCAAAATATTAGTGTGTCTTCGTTGTTTAAAGCATCGTCAAACTCTGCCACTAAGGAACTGCTTTTACTAGTGCCCACCATTGAAGCTGACCATGCGCAAAAAACGGCGCCGCCTGCCGCCATACTGGCAATTGCCGCACTAATAGCCACCATAGAAGCTGACCATGCGCCAAAAACGGCGCCGCCTGCCGCCATACTGGCAATTGCAGCGCCGCCTAGCGTTACGCCAGCGACAGGAAATGCAGTAAGCAGCACACCAACAATTAGACACAATCCCGAGCCTATGAGAGCCCCTCGGGTTAGCGCTTCGGGTAGTTTAGATTTACCGCTAGTATCCAATTCAGGGAGATCTGCCAGTGCTATTTCGCTGTCTTTACTGACCACGCCAATGCAATCTTCGCTGACTCTAGTCTCGCGCAATATATTGATTACATTCGTAGCGGCTTGAACGTTTTTCACGACGAGATAGGTGTTGAAATTAATATTAGACATAATGCCTCCATTAGCACCATGAATTAGTGCAGATAGGGTGCCAATTGGCGCTTATATTTTAAATTTCATATTTTCGATTTTAAACATGTAGTTACAAACACGATCACGCGCCCTTAATAAAGAACGGCTTACAATGAGTGAAATTCTTTCTATTAAATTGTAATATTTTCAGGCATCAATAGTTTGCAAAGACACTATCATCAGGAAATAAGGCTTCTACAGCCAAGAATAGAATCTAAAATTTGAAGGAATGCTTCGCCGCCGGCCATGCAGGCAGCGGTAGCAAAAAGAGATTAAGCTAAACTATGAACATTCTTTGCTGCTAGCATAGCAACTTGGGACGCGCGGACAATGCGCCCCGCGCGAACAAATAAGCCGAGCGTCAGCTGCTATGCCACGTTCTATCCAATTAATATTCAATATACGCGACACACTCGACAGCTTATTCTTAATAGAGGCGGGTATAGCACTTTGCCCTTCGTTTTCGGCACACGCTTTCTTCAAGTCTTCAGCCATCTGATTAGCGTCACCGCCTTGTGCTTCTATTGCGGGGTTCAAATCTATGCCGGTGCACAACACGTGGTTGTTGTCGGCTAAGTCTTTTACGCTGGTTGACTCACAGCAGTATATTCTTGGCTTGTCTTCTACATTTAGAATAGAAATTTGTGCTGAAGTGCCGGTGGTGGGTACGTTTATCATTCTAAAAACCGCCCAGTGCTGGCATGGATCTTCGACTAAGCGCATATTGCCCCAGGGCAGGGGAATGCCGTTGCCTCGGTAAACGGCTTTTAATTTTCCCGGTGCGTAAGCATCAAAATAATGCCAGTGCGCGTAGGGTGAAACTGCTGTCATTCGGCGCATTGCCACCGAGGCCGATACACCTAGTTGCTCGTGCACGCTAACTTCATAGCCGTGACGGTCAAGTAATTGCCTAAAAGGCACTTTGGGGCATAACAACGCGCCTGCAAAAAAGCTAGACTCGAAATCGCGCCACGCATGCAAAATGTCTTGTGCGTTTACGGTAGACGACTGTGGAGTTGCATCAAACAATGCGCTGCTAGATTGATCCACCGTGTTGCCAGTGACTAACACGCTTTTCAGCCCATCGCGATTGTGCAGCACGCTATGACCAATATGCACCGCTAAATCATATTTTAAGCGAGTGGGGAATTTTTTTAATAGAGTATTTAAATTAATGGAGCTAGGCGGATCGTAAAATGAAGTAACGACACTTCGTGAACTCACTCCAAGCTCGTCTTTGGCCGACTTAGGCATGCTGTCAAACCATTTAACGTGCAGGCCTAGGTTTTTAGCAATATCAAACAGGTCTTCTACACTCAAGGGCATTCGTTTCAGGCCCACCTCTTCGGCAGCACGCTCTAAGTCTGGAAAATGGTTTTGGTGGTGTTCTTGGTGAGCACGAATTAACAAGTGAGCGAATTGACGACCGCTTACGCCGGTTTGCGACAGCATTTCGGGTATGGCAATTTGTAAAATTTCGTTGGAAAAAAGAAAGCTTGGCTCTAAAGCCATGCCGCTTATGCCGCCTCGGTTGCCCTTGTCAGGGGTAATAGACTGCTCTTCAGGCACGTCATCTAAAAACCAATCTACCTCTTTTTGAAACACATTCGCAATTACCTCTAGCATGTCGTAACTAGGCACACGTTTGCCGCGCTCAATCATAGATAAATAGCTGACGGACGGCGCTAGCTGGGCACTCACTCTTATGCAACGAGCCGATAAATCTTCCATGGTCAGGTTATTACGCTTTCGTAAATTACGAATTTTAGTGCCAAGTAAATGTGATTTTCGACTTAAGCTTTTACTAATTCTCATGGGTGTGTCCTTGTTTCCTAAAGTCACGTTAGCACCGATATTTTCATACTAATCATGCCGTTTACCGTTTAACACTTTTGTAAAATTTACATTGTAAAATTTTAATTGTGAAATTTTTAATCAATTTACACTATATTATTAAACAAGAAAAGCGAAGGTTAGCAGCGGCAAAATAATTAATTGTTAATAAGGTATTCAACTGCTAGTAAACACACGATTGGCTGAATCGTTACACACTGCGCGTAAAGCGGCAGAGATACTAAGGCCAATAATTTTATAATGAAAAGGAAGTATAATGAAAACGTACAATGAACAAACCAATGAGGTAAGCAGCATAATCAAGAAACGTGATGGGCTATGGAATGCGATTAACCCTGAGAATGTAGCGCGCATGCGCCTGCAGAATCGTTTTAAGACAGGTTTGGACATTGCTAACTATACTGCAAACATTATGCGCAGTGATATGGACGGCTACGATCAAGACAGCAGCAAATACACGCAGTCTCTTGGCTGCTGGCACGGGTTTATCGGCCAGCAAAAAATGATTTCAATCAAAAAGCATTTTAGCACAACCAAAGGTCGCTACCTGTACCTGTCTGGCTGGATGGTCGCGGCGATGCGATCTGAGTTTGGTCCTCTGCCCGACCAGTCTATGCATGAAAAAACTTCTGTTCCCGCACTAATAGAGGAGCTATATACGTTTTTAAAGCAGGCCGATGCGCGTGAGCTAAACCATCTTTTCAAAGATTTAGATGCCGCTCGTAGTGCCGGCGATGACGTAAAAACACGCAGCGTTGAAAAACAAATTGAAAACTTTGAAACCCATGTTGTGCCAATTATTGCCGATATAGACGCCGGCTTTGGTAACGAAGAAGCCACCTACTTACTGGCTAAGAAAATGATTGAAGCAGGTGCGTGCTGCATTCAGATTGAAAATCAAGTGTCTGACGCTAAGCAGTGTGGCCATCAAGACGGTAAAGTAACCGTTCCTCATGAAGATTTCTTAGCCAAAATAAACGCTGTACGCTATGCGTTTTTAGAGCTTGGGGTGGAAGACGGCGTAATTGTTGCGCGCACCGATTCATTGGGCGCAGGCCTTACTCAGAAAATACCAGTGTCGCAGGCCCCTGGTGATTTAGCGCAGCAGTACAACGCTTACATAGACGGCGAAGAGGTGACTTCGTTGAGCGACCTACAAAGCGGCGACTTAATTATTAAGCAGGGCGATAAAATTATTAGGCCCACTCGTTTAGCTAACGGACTCGTTAAATTCAAAGCTAACACGGGCGAAGATCGCTGCGTTTTAGACTGTATAACCTCATTGCAAAACGGTGCTGATTTGCTGTGGATTGAAACTGAAAAACCCCATATAGGCCAAATTGCCGGTATGGTGAACCGTATTCGTGAAGTGGTGCCTAATGCCAAACTGGTTTACAACAACAGCCCTTCGTTTAACTGGACGCTTAATTTCCGCCAGCAAGTATTTGACCAGTGGGCAGATCAAGGCCGCGACGTGGGTGCCTATCAGCGTGAGCAGTTAATGAACGAAAGTTACGATAGTTCAGAGCTTGCTATAGTCGCGGATGAGCAAATTCGGAGCTTCCAAAAAGACGCCGCGCAGCAGGCGGGCATATTCCATCATTTGATTACTTTGCCCACTTACCATACCGCAGCCTTATCTACCGACAACCTAGCCAAGGATTATTTTGGTGAGCAAGGTATGCTAGCCTACGTGCAGGGTGTGCAGCGCCGCGAAATTAGGCAAGGACTAGCCTGCGTGAAGCATCAAGACATGTCAGGGTCGAACATTGGCGATGATCATAAAGAATACTTCTCGGGCACCCAAGCGCTTAAAGCGTCGGGTGAAGACAATACTATGAACCAGTTTTCATAGTAGCGATTAGCTAATATGATGGTGAGTTAGTCACAGATATCATTTTCTCTATGCTGCTTTTCACTTCATGTAAAATGGCAGCGGTAACTAAAAAGGCAAGCATTAACATGCTTGCCTTTTTTATGGCTAGAAATATTTAAGGTGCATACAGTTCATGCAATGCTTTAATCACGTTGATGCAATAAATGTTTGAGCCATACAGCATTGGCGAACGTAAACATTTACATAAATAATTAAACGGAAGGTATCATTCATGCAAAAAGCTCTTAAATTAGTTGCCACAGTGGCCGCATTTGTGGCAATTGCTTATATCGTTTTTTTGGCAGGCGATTTAGCGATGTCTCGTCCTCTACTTGCACTAATACCGGTGGCGGTATTGCTTTTCAGCGTGGTAGTGTATGTTCGCATTAAAGATAAACAAGACTAATTGGTTTTATTAGTTCTACCAACTGCGCTATTCATAGTGCTGCTGTAACCAATGAACTATGGCGCTGTAGTTACCTTTGAACACAATTCGGTCTTTGCGCTTTTTTAGTTGATAAAGGTACATAGGGTCGTAGTAGTCAACAGTGATTGCGTGCAACCAGTGCTGGTGGCTGCTAAAAGCGTCTGCATGCTGATGTTTAATGGCCGCCTTCATCAGCGCCATTATTTCTTTGCTGCGCTGACTGCCGAGGCGTTTGTTTAGTCTTTGCAAGCTATCTGTTAAATAGTCTGAAAATGCCTGTTCAGCGCGCTGTTGGTAGTTTTCAGGATTTATACATTTGTGATGCGCAAGGGTGTCTGCATAGCGCTGTACAACATATTCTTGCAAGAGCTTTTCGATGCGTTGCTCCAACGGCACTTCAAGCACAATTATATCGCTGACGGCCATGGTCATATTAAGCGTTTCTGGCAAGTGAATGCCGCCAATGTTGCGGCTTTCATCTTCTAATATTATGCGCTGTCCCGGATTGTTTTCACGCATATTTAGCAGCGATAGAATAAGTGAGTGTTCAAAATTTATTTGCATAGGCTGCTGGTTTAAAGGCCGCCCAAAGCTTGAGCCTTTGTGGTTGGCATGACCTTCAAGATCGAGGCTGTTTGGCAGCATTTTGAGAATGTCGGTTTTACCTGTGCCGGTCATGCCCGACAAAACTGTGAAGCGCTGTTGCGCACAGGCCTTTTCTAAATAATCCAGTAAATATGCACGCAGAGATTTAAAACCGCCGTCTACGCGCGCGCAATCAAGCCCACTTTCCTTTAGCCACTGTTGGCTAAGCTGCGAACGCAAACCACCGCGAGCGCAGTACATTATTGCATTTGGATGCTGGCTTAAAAACTGCTGCCATGCCTTCACTCTTGCATGCTTAGCGTCGCCATTTACTAGCTGGTGGCCAAGTTCAATGGCTGCCTGCTGTCCGTGCTTTTTATAACAAATACCGATAAGCCGGCGTTCCTCATCATTTATGAACGGCAAATTAACCGAAAACGGTAGGGCGCCTTTTGCAAATTCGACCGGCGCTCGCAGGTCGATCATGGGAGTCTGTTGTAGCAAAAGTGTTTTATATGCAGTACTTGTTACTAAATCCGTTTTATTCAAATCATTACCTCAATTAACGGATGTGGGTCGTTTACGCTTATTTCTTGTAAATAGCCAATCGCTTCATAATAACAACCGGCTTGTGTCAGTAAGTTTTTAGCTTCGCCTAGCGCTTTTGGCGCGATAGCCACAAGTAGTCCACCGCTGGTTTGTGGGTCGCATAGCAGCGCCTGCGTAATGGCATCTATTTGTGATATGTGCTGGTGTATGCTGTCCCAGTTACGCTGGCTGCCGCCTGACACACAGCCTTGCTTTATATAGTCATATATAGCGCTATCTAATATTGGTACTGCGCGGCTATTAACGGTGGCTTTAAGGCGGCTGCCTTGACATATTTCTAATAAGTGACCAAGTAAGCCAAAACCTGTCACGTCGGTCATTGCGTTTACGCCATTGAGGCTGCCAAGCTTCTCGCCAATGGTATTTAGCTGCATCATGCTGTTAACCGCCAAGCGGCTGTGCATGGCTTTGAGCTTGCCTTGTTTTTCAGCCGTGGTGAGAATACCTACGCCCAGTGGTTTAGTTAAGAAAAGGTGGTCACCAGCTTTGGCAGAACAGTTTCTTTTCATATGCGCTAATTTTACGCGACCGGTAACGGCTAGGCCAAATATGGGCTCGGGTGAATCAATTGAATGACCACCTGCTAGCTGTATGCCCGCTTCTTGGCAGGTGTGCCTGGCGCCGTCTATGACGCGCTGAGCAATGTCGGGTCCAAGGCTTTTAGTCGGCCAGCCGAGTATCGCAATAGCCATAATGGGTGTGCCGCCCATGGCATATACATCGCTAATAGCGTTAGTGGCTGCCACTTTACCAAATTCGAAAGCATCATCAACAATGGGCATAAAAAAGTCGGTGGTGCTAATAATGCCACTGCCATCGCCTAAGTCATACACTGCCGCGTCGTCTTTTGTGCTGTTGCCTACGAGTAACTTAGGATCGGGCGTGGGCACAAAATCTGTCTTTAGAAACTGTTCGAGTAGGTTTGGGGCAATTTTACAGCCGCAGCCTGCGCCGTGACTAAATTGTGTTAAACGTATTTTATCTGACATGCACTACTGACTTTAAGGAACAAGTGCATAGAGTACTTGTTTTGCGCGCTTAAATCATAGTTAATGCGTAAAAGAGCACTGTAAACAAATCTTTAGGTTTATCCTCAAGGAGTAGGGTTAAGCTCATTTACCCATAAAATACTTTCATCTTTGAAAATTTTGACTGCTGAAGCGGTAAGGCTATAGAATTCGCCCGTGCCGTTTTGCGTGTAAACTGCTTTATTCATTTTAGCGTTAAGACTTATGCGCTTAAAAACACGGTTGCTGTTAGGTCTTACATCACGCTATAAGACCATTACAATTGGCGTAAGGTATATTATTTACGTAATTTTACATTTGGCGTTTAATTTACGGTACAAAAGCACTAAATTATCATTTCGTTTAGACTAATTGATAGATATAATCGTAACATACACCTTATTCATATTACATCTGTAAAGTCTTTCATTCTTGCCATCTCAATAGGTCAATTCATTAATGCAAAAAAAGTATACTGAACAAAACGCGCCCTTACTTGGTTCTGCCCAAAACTGGTCTATTGCTGATGCCGAGCGCACCTATGGCGTGTCAAGCTGGGGCGGCGGCTATTTTAAAATTGGCGAGAACGGCAACATACATGTGGTACCCGATCAAAATAAAAGCGACACAAAAATAGACTTTGCCTCGGTACTTAAAGAAATTAACGACGAAAATGTTCAATTCCCGGTGGTGGTGCGGTTTCATGACGTATTGCGTTCTCAGGTTGTGAGCCTAAACGAAGCGTTTAACGACGTTATAAAAGAAGCTAACTACACCGGCAGATATAACGGCGTTTACCCGATAAAAGTAAACCAAATGCGCGAAGTGGTAGAGGAGATTGTAGATGCCGGTGCGCCATATGACTTTGGGTTAGAGGCTGGTTCAAAACCAGAACTGCTCGCGGTACTGGCGTACAATACAAATGCCAACTCATTAACGATATTAAATGGTTATAAAGACGAAGAATTTATAAAGTTAGCGCTATTAGGGCGCAAACTGGGCCGAAAAGTGGTGGTGGTAATTGAAAAGTTCAGTGAGCTAGCCATGCTTGTTAAAATTAGTAAAGAGCTAGATATAGAGCCTATTATAGGTCTGCGCAGTAAAATGCGCAGTAAAGGTCAGGGTCGCTGGGTGGGTTCAAGCGGCGATAGAGCTAAATTTGGTTTAACTATTTCTGAGTTAATCAAAGGCGCGCGTTATTTAGAATCGCAAGGGATGGGGCATACGCTTAAGCTTTTACATTTTCATATTGGCAGCCAGCTTCCCGACATACGCGCGATTAAAGACGCGGTGAATGAAAGCGCGCGCATTTACGCCGAACTGCACAAGCTAGGCTTTAAGTTAGAATATGTGGATGTAGGCGGCGGTTTAGGCATCGATTACGACGGCAGCCAGTCTACCAACGATTCATCGCGCAATTATAGCCTGCGCGAGTATGTGGCTGACGTAGTTTACGGTCTGCGAGAAATGTGCGACCTAGAAGGCGTGCCTCACCCGAATATCGTGTCTGAAAGCGGGCGCGCAATCACCGCTCATCATAGCTGTGTTATTACTGAGGTGGTGGGTGAAATTAAACCCGAAGGCGTCGACCTTGATACAGTTGCCACCGAAAATGAACATGTTTTACTAAAGAACATGCGCTATTTGCACGAGTCTTTATCTGAGAACGATAATTATCAAGAGGTATTTAACGACGCCTCTCGGTGGAAAGAACAGGCCTCTCAGGCCTTCAGTTTACGTGTAATAGGCATGGAAGAGCTAGGCAAAATTGAAACACTTTATTGGCAAATATTACGTTTCGTGCATGCTTACTATCAGCAAGCTGACTTCGTACCAGAAGAAATGCAAGATCTTGACTATGCATTGTCGTCGCAATATTTGTGTAACTTTTCTGTGTTTCAGTCAGCGGTAGACAGCTGGGCTATTGGCCAACTATTACCCGTTGCGCCGCTCACAAACCTGCATAAAGCGCCCGTAAAAAACTGCTCCTTGGTAGATATTACCTGCGACAGTGACGGTAAAATAGACCGCTTTGTAGTTGATCACGTCTTAGGTAAAGTATTGCCACTACCTGAACTAAAAACAGATGAAAAGTGTTATTTAGGCATATTTTTGACCGGCGCATATCAAGACGTAATGGGCGACATGCATAATCTGTTTGGGCGCTTAAATGAGGTACACGTATTTAGCCTTGAAGACGATCCAGAGAAGTTTTATATTGAAGAAGTGATTAAAGGGACTACCGTTGAGCAAGTCTTATCGATAATGCAGTATCACCCAAGCGCCATGGCACTTGACGTGAAAAAGACCATAGATAAAGAGGTAGCCCTAGGTAAAATCAAGCCACGCGAAGGCGTGAAATGGACTGACTTTTACGAAGAATGCTTAGGCGGTTATACTTACCTAAGAACTGAAAAGTAATGGCGAATATTTATACCTAATACATTTTTCGTTAATGACTAATAACTTGCGCGGTCTTGTTTTTTTCATCATCTTTATGAATAACAGCTTGCTCCCAAAACTTTGCGCTTATGGTGTTGATGAGGTTGCTTTCGGCATTCATTAAAATGGCAATGCCGGTTTCAAGCGTGGGTGAAAACGCGACATCGGCCCTGTATCCTTGCACCCAGCCGCCGTGATAATTTACGTCGATGCCTTTAAAATTGTACACGCGCCAGCCTAAACCATAATGAGCCGTTATAAGGTGCTTTCGCCACTCGCGTCTGCCTAGCTCGTTTTTAGTTTCCACGCGTGGTAGTGTCATTTGCTCAACCATGGTGGCATTCACCACCTCTGGGTATTCTAAGAGCATGGCGCGTAGCCAAATTTCCATATCGCTAATACTGGCGTTTACCCCTGCGGCAGGTGAGAAGCGATAATAGTCCTCTTTTACCGCTACTTTTCGCCACTTGCTTCTAGACACTGCTGCATGGGGTTTAGCCCAGTTGCCAGAATTTTCAAGCGCAGTGCGGCCCACCGAAGACTTCATTTTAAGCGGGGTAAAAAGATCTTTGGACAGTTCTTGTGAAAAGGAAGAGTTCTGCGTTTTATAGTACTCTTCCAACACGCCAAAGAGGGCATTTTGATAGGTGTAGCAAAAGCCTGGCTTACAAATACTGTCTAATTTACCCATTTCTCGCAGTACTCGCGGGCGATTGTAGTTTGCCTCTATTAAATTGTCGTAAGCGTTAGGCATAAAGCCAGTCGACTGGCCTATAATATGGCGCAGCAATATAGGTTTGTCGTTAAAATTGTCAAACGTATACTCCGGCGTCAGTGTTGCTAAGGGTGACTGCCAATCGAGGGTTTTTTCACTGTTTTGTTTAGCAACGAGGGTTGCGGTGAAGGTTTTTGAGACCGACGCTAGTCTGAACTTCGTGTCTCTATTAATGGCAGTGCCACCGTGCTCAGTTAAACCATAGTATTTGAACTGCGCAGGCTGTCCCTTTTTGACTATAACGACCGCAAATCCGGGTATGTTGACTTTTTTGGCCTGCACAGCAAACGAATTAACGTAGTCATCTATCCAGTCGTTTTCGTTTACTTGAGCTGATGGCCTAAACACTACTAAAAGCAAGGTAAATGCTAACAGCAAAGACCAAGCTTGCTGTCTTGATAAACCTTGAATACTTTTTATAATGTATGGCGTCATAATACAACTCGTAATAACAGAAGCTAGAATAGGGCTGGCAGATTGATTATAAGTTCCGAAAACAAGGTGTTTTTATTTTGTGTTCGGGTACTATTTACGAAAGCTTACCATTTATTAGGCAAACATGTTAACAACACAAATATGTGAACAAGCTCGACTAGCGCGCGATCCCCGATTCGACGGTTTATTTTTCATTTTAGTGAAAACCACTAACAGGCAGGCAGTTTAAGTGAAAATGTGAGTATATTATTGACGTATAGGCCACCGTACAACTGGCCACAGCTGCGCGATTTTCTGGCCAAACGCCAAATACATGGCAATGAGCAAGTGCACGAAAATGGCTTTAGCAAAATTTTGTCAGTGGCAGATAAGCGCGGTGATGGGTCTAATGAGTACGTGCCGATAAAAGTCGACATTACTCATGCGGCCAAGCAAAACGGATTTTATTTAACCTTTAATGCAGCGCATTCTCGCCACACCTTAAGCATTACTAATACCATAAGACGAATGCTCGATTTAGATATTAATCCGCAGCTAATAGAAACGGGACTGCGTAATGCAGGCTTACCCGAAAATGAAATAGTCAGCGGGCTTCGTATTCCTGGCGTTGCGAGTGGGTTTGAAGCAGGGTGCAGGGCTATTTTGGGTCAGCAGGTGTCGGTGACGGCGGCGGTGAATAAAGTGAACCAGCTGCATGCGTTTTTTGCTGAGCAAAACGGGGTTTATGACCTTGTCTTTCGTTTCCCCACGCCTGATGAAGTGGCTAGTAATGACTTACTTTTTTTAAAGATGCCGGCGGCAAGGCGCCAGTCCCTCATTTCACTAGGAAAATTTTATCAGCATTGTGAGCCTTTGGCGGCGCTTGAAAATGATGAACCTAGTGATACTGCTGGGCTTACTAACACTGCTGAGCTTACTAACACTGCTGGGCTTATCAATATTAAAGGCATTGGGCCTTGGACGGTAAATTATGTGTTGCTGCGCGCGATTGGTGAAAGTGATATCTGGTTAGATACAGACCTGGTGATTAAACAACAACTCGCTAAGCGCCGCGAACAGGGCCGTGCCATAAATGCCGAGCTAGCTGCGCCGTGGCGCAGCTACTTAACGCTGAATTTATGGCGTTTAGCGGGGTTATCGCATTAGTATTTGGCGTAAAAAAATAATAAAGGGAGTAATATCTTGGCCGATAAACAAACCCAATTTAAGCAGTTAAGTAATATTCAATCAAGTAATATTAACAACGCACCTTGGCCGTTGCAAAACGAAGCAGTAGATGTTGGTGAATATGTTAGCCAAATTCATACGCCACAGGGTTATATTCAAATGCACGCTAACGCTAACGCCATTACCCGTATTGGGTTCGCAGATACCAGTATTTCAGAAAAACTAAACCCTATAAGCGAGCTTGCCAAAAGGCAAATGCTGGCATATTTAATGGGTAATTTAAAACAGTTTAACTTGCCACTTGCGCCTAAAGGCACCGGGTTTCAGCAATCGGTTTGGCAGCAGTTGCTTAAAATAGCGCATGGCCAGAACGCCAGTTATTCTCAAATCGCCACCGCGATCAACAATCCTAAAGCCTGCCGTGCAGTGGGCGCTGCAAATGGCAAAAATCCCATTGCAATTGTGATACCATGCCACCGCATTATAGGGGCTAACGGCAGTTTAACCGGTTATGCAGGTGGCTTGCCCCGAAAATCCTTTTTGCTTTCAGTAGAACGCTAAACAAAACAACGTTTTTCTAAGAACGTTTATATCATCAAAAATTAACACAGAGACACACTATTGAGAATGCAAGATTTCCTAGAGCTTTTGCTGCTAGGCGCTATTTGGGGCTCCTCGTTTATGCTCATAAAATGGGCTGCGCCCGAATTTGGTATTTTTGCGCTAGTAGAAGTGCGTGCTATTGGCGCGACTATACTGCTCATTCCCTTTGTTTTTTTGAAAGGACAGCAGCAAGATTTATTCAAGTATTGGCCGCAGCTATTGGTGGTTGGCCTACTTAACACCGCCATTCCATTTTGTTTGTTCAACTATAGCTTGTTGCATATTGAAGCAGGTTTAGCCGCAATTTTAAACGGCACCGCGCCCATGTTTGGCATGCTAGTGGCGTATTTGTTTTTAAAAGAAACCATAGGCTGGGTAGGTCTTGTTGGCGTACTAATGGGCTTTGCCGGCGTAGTGCTCATTAGTTATGCGCAGGCCACAAATGCAAACGCCAGCGTGTGGCCGGTGCTAGCAATATTGCTAGCTACTCTTTGCTATGGCATTGTGGCCAGCTACCTAAAACACAGTATGAGCCATGTGAAGCCCTTTGCAATTGCTGGCGGCAGTCAGTTCTTTGCGGCTTTGGTACTGGCACCATTTGCTATAATGAATTTGCCAGAGACGATGCCAAGCTCACGAGCACTTACCAGTGCATTATTATTGTCATTTGTATGCACAGGCTTTGCTTACGTACTTTATTTTGACCTTATTGCTAAAATTGGCCCTTCGCGTGCGCTTACTGTGGGGTACTTAGTGCCTTTATTTGGGGTGCTTTGGGGTTATATTATATTAAATGAAAGCTTAACGATTAAAGAACTAGCCGGTGGCGCTTTAGTGATAATTGGCGTTATGTTGGCCACTAATATTTTTTCTCGTTTCAAGCGCAAACCAAGCATTGTAATACACAAGTAAGGCCTTGACTTTTAAGGATCCTATACAAGTTTATAGGGGATTAACAATTTTAATAAAGTGTAAATAATTCTGACAATTACCTTCGGTTTTTGTACACTTTGCAATTTATATCTTCAAGGACAAATAATGGCACTGTCAGTTATCATTTTAGCCGCAGGGAAAGGGACTAGAATGAAGTCTAGCCTGCCGAAGGTTTTGCATAAAGTTGCGCACAAACCCATGGTTGAGCACATTATCGACAATGTATACGCGTTAGGCTGTAGCAACATTAATCTTGTCTACGGCCACGGCGGCGATTTGCTAAAAAGCGCGCTGGCGAAGCATAAGGTTAACTGGTGTTTGCAAGCCCAGCAGCTCGGCACTGGGCACGCTGTAATGCAGGCCATAAATAACGTTAACGATAATGACGATGTGTTAATTGTAGTGGGCGACGCCCCGCTTATTTCCACCACGACTTTACGCAATTTAGTAGACGTCAAAAAAGAAGCTGACTTAGCGCTGTTAACCGTTAATTTAGACGACCCAACCGGCATGGGCCGCATAGTGCGCGACCCTTCCAACCACAATAATATTACCGCCATAATCGAGCATAAAGACGCTAGTGATGAACAGCGCCTGATTAAAGAAGTAAATACCGGCATGATGATTATGCAAGGCCACGATTTAAAACGCTGGTTGGGCAACTTGTCTAGCGACAACGCACAAAACGAATACTACCTTACCGACGTAATTGCAATGGCGGCCAAAGAGGGCAGGCGTATAACAGCTGCGCACCCACAGTGGGATCGAGAAGTTGAGGGCGTGAATAATCGCGCTCAATTAGCCTCGCTTGAGCGCGCTTATCAATTACGCGAAGCAAACAACTTAATGATGCAGGGCGTGTCTTTAGCCGATCCGAGTAGAATTGATATACGCGGCAAGCTTAGTGTAGGTGAAGACGTATTTATTGACATAAACGCTATTTTTGAGGGTGAAGTGACTATTGGTAACAACGTGCGCATTGGTGCCAACTGCATATTGAAAAACTGTCATGTAGGCGATAATACCCATATAGAAGCGTATTCACTGCTTGAAAATGCTACCGTTGCCAACGATTGTAATGTTGGCCCCTATGCGCGCTTGCGTCCCGGCGCAGATCTGCACCAAGGCGCTAAAGTAGGCAATTTTGTGGAAATCAAAAAGGCGGTTATTGGCAAAGGCTCAAAAGTAAATCACCTAAGCTATATTGGTGATGCCATTATAGGCCAAAACGCGAATATAGGCGCGGGCACCATTACCTGTAACTATGACGGTATAAACAAATTTATTACCAAAATAGGCGACGGCGCATTTATTGGCTCAAATTCATCACTTGTTGCCCCCGTGATTATTAGCGCGGGTGCAACAATAGGCGCAGGCAGTACCATTACAAAAGCAGTTGAGAACGATCAGCTAGCCATTGCACGCAGCAAGCAAAAGAATATTTCAGGTTGGCAAAAGCCGACTAAACAAACTAAGGAATAACAATACCATGTGTGGAATAGTCGGAGCAGTTGCCGAGCGCAACGTTGTACAAATTTTATTGGAAGGCTTAAAGCGCCTTGAGTACCGTGGCTATGATTCAGCCGGTGTTGCCTTAGTAGATACAAACAACCACAACAAACTGTCGGTGGTGCGCCGCACAGGCAAGGTAATAGCGCTTGCCAACGCCATTAACGAGACCAACGGTTTAGGTACCATTGGGATTGCACATACCCGCTGGGCCACACACGGCGGCGTAACCGAAGCAAACGCCCACCCACATTCAAGTGAAGAACGCTTTGCGGTAGTTCACAACGGTATTATTGAAAACCATAAAAGCTTGCGCGACATGCTCACTCAAAAAGGTTTTACCTTCACCTCAGACACCGACACTGAAACCATTGCCCACAGCGTTGCCTTACATATGCAAAGCACTGACGATTTGTTAAGCGCGGTGCAAGCGGCGGTTAAATCATTCAAAGGTGCTTATGGCGCTGTGGTAATGGACCAAACTACGCCAGAAAAACTAGTCGTAGCGCGCTCAGGCAGCCCCCTTGTTATCGGTTTAGGCATTGGCGAAAACTTCTTAGCGTCAGACCAAATGGCTTTGCTGCCAGTAACGCGCCGATTCATCTTTTTAGAAGAAGGCGACGTGGCTGAAATTACTCGCACCAGCGTTAAAATTATAGACGGTAACGGCGATATTGTAGAGCGTGATGTTGTAGACAGCACCGTAGAGCACGACGCCGGCGATAAAGGTGGTTATCGCCACTACATGCTAAAAGAAATTCATGAGCAGCCGCTTGTATTGCGCAATGCCTTAAATGGCAGAGTAAGCAGCGAAGGCATAGCGCCTGGGATATTTGGTGAAGGTGCAGATGAGATTTTCAAGCAAACTAGCTATGTGAAAATTATCGCCTGCGGCACCAGTTACCACGCAGGCGTTACCGCTAAATATTGGCTAGAACAGTATGCAAACGTGCAGTGCGATGTTGAAATTGCCTCCGAATTTAGATACAGACGCTCTTACGTACCAGCCAACAGCTTGTTAATTACTATTTCACAGTCGGGCGAAACCGCCGACACGCTCGCCGCGCTTAAACTAGCTAAAGAAATAGGCTACATGTCGAGCTTGAGCATTTGTAACGTAGACGGGTCGTCGCTTGTTAGAGAATCGGCTTTGAGCTTTTTAACCCGAGCAGGCGCTGAAATTGGCGTTGCCTCTACCAAGGCCTTTACCACGCAGTTAGCAGCTTTGCTTATGTTGGTGCTGAGTATTGGCAAACATAAGAATATGGACCCGACAGTTTCGGCAAACATCGTAAAAGCGCTTGTGAGTTTACCCGCTAAGTTAGAGGAAACCCTAGCACTGGCAGGTGAGATTGAAAACCTAGCAGAAGAGTTTTCAGACAAGCAACACAGCCTGTTTTTAGGCCGAGGGGACCAATACCCCATCGCGATGGAAGGCGCACTTAAGCTTAAAGAAATTTCGTATATTCATGCTGAAGCCTATGCCTCGGGTGAGTTGAAGCATGGCCCGTTGGCGTTGATAGACGCCGATATGCCGGTGATAGTGGTTGCGCCTAACAATGAACTGTTAGAGAAGCTTAAGTCGAACGTGGAAGAAGTGCGTGCGCGTGGCGGTATTATGTATGTGTTTGCTGATAAAGAGGCGCATTTCGAGAGCGATGACACTATGCGCGTGGTGCAAGTACCTCACTGTATGGAGTCGGTGGCGCCTATTGTGTATACCATTCCGTTGCAGTTGTTGTCGTATTATGTGGCGTTGATTAAGGGGACTGATGTGGATCAGCCTAGGAATTTAGCGAAGTCGGTGACAGTGGAGTAGATTTAAAAATACCAAAAATGCTAGTGTGGGTGAACAATAAAGTTGTTACGTAGACAATAAAGTAGTTACTAAACCAATATAGTTGTTAACTTTTATAATCTAAATTTACTTTTGGGTGAAGATTTCAGCAGAGAAAGAGGCCAAACCTGCCGTTAATTTTTAAGTTATGACCGTCGCAAAAGTGCCAATTACCGTCATTGAGGCTTTCTTAAATTGAACTCATTTTTGCAACTAAACCGTTCCTCTGGTTTTTAGCTAAAAGGGCAAATACACAAGCTATAGCGGTCATTAGAGGATCATACTATATTTAGGTAAAAATCATTTTGAAAATGAAAATGAAAATGATTAGGCTAACATAAGTCATCCAAGTTATTGATAATTCTTTTTAATTATCCTTATGAAATCCATTCGCATTTTCTTATTTGGCCCCAGTCTATTTGCCGCTAATTTTTCTTATGTTCAGCAAAATGAGTTCAATCATGCATCGCAGAATGAACCAGCGCAAACTGGTCAAAGCGTAACGAATCAAAAAAAGCCTGCTAAAGCGATTGGAGATTTAGATAAAACGCTCAACCGTATTCTTAAAACCAATGGCATTACCGGTATGAGCTACGCCATTATCGATTCACAAGGAAATTCCTTTACCAATGGTTTAGGGTTAGCAAAACTCGAAGGAAAAGTCTCTGCAACTGCCGATACTATTTTTCGTATAGGCTCTAACTTCAAAAATATTTGTAGATTTGGCTGCTTTAAAATCAGTAGATGAGAGCAAGCTCGATTTGCAAGCATCACTATGCACCTAAACCGAAGCATTTCAGCGTATCGTTGAGTTAAATTCTCATTATCATTATTAATATGATCTTGATGACTGCGTTTACGTCCAGATCCTTCGTCATATAACGTGCAGCATCGGTGTCTTCCTATAAACTAATTACCATGCAAGGCGAAAGCGTGCTAATAAAAAAAGCCACTCGTTCTTGCACGAGTGGCTTTATAACAATACAACTGGATTACCTAATAGGTGAATCGAGCTTGCAAGTACCAAGAGCCGCCGTTAAAACCAAATGGACTTGACTCTGAATACAACTCCCCCGAACCTCCTGCACCAGGATTTTTCTCAGGATAGGCATCAAGAAGATTATCTGCACCGAGCACAAATTCGAGCTGTTCGCTGAATTGATAGGCAACTTGCGCATCAATTAGTACTTGTGCACCAACTCCATTCACACCATTTCCAGTATCATCCCATCCGCCATAATAATTTGCGCGTAATAACGTTCTGATATTCCCTTCGGTGTGCGACCACGATACGTTAGCTCGCGTATTCGGTAGCAAATCCTCAATTGCTGCAACTCGCCCTGCACCGATAGGATTGACTGTTCCAACACTATCAACTTCAGTCTTGTTATAGTTGGCCGCAACGGTGACTCTAGAATCACCACCCCACAAATCAAACGAGATATTACCAACAACATCTACGCCTGTTGTTGTGGTGCCAAAGCTGTTAGAGAAAAATCTAAATTGTGATAGATCATCTAGCCCAACAAATTGCTGACGATCGATAATACCTTGTGCATCTAGGCTGGTTAACGCCTCGGATACTGTTTCAAAGTTAGTTCCTGATGGAGCAGCAAATGTGAGTGCTTCAAGAAAGTCTACATTAGCGCCAAGAGCAACTCGGTCAGTTAACTCAATATTGTAATAATCAATCGTCCAAGTCGAACCTGCGAGGTTAAAGCCGACCCCAATTGCAAAGTTTTGAGCATCCTCTGTTCCAAGTTCTGGTCGGCCATTTCCTAAACTTTCTATAAAGTTAGACGCTAACTGCCCCGCCGCCGAAGAAAGCGGCAAAGTACCTTGATCGATAAGTACGCCCTGAACGTTTTGCGTAGTTACATTCGTTATGTTGGCTTGACCCGCAGTTGGAGCATGGAATCCAGAAGAGATCGCTCCACGAATTCTAAAGTCATCACTAAAATGATAAATACCGGCAATTTTATAATCTGTAGTATTTCCAAATTCACTAAAATCTTCAGCTCTGACAGCAACTGCAAGCGTTACCTTTTCAGTAATGTCAGATTCAACATCAATATAAAAAGCAGTACTGTCTTGAGATGCAGATGTATCTGCTGGAAAACCACCGAAGCCATTCGAGCTTGATGAAAATCCCTGACTAGCTAATGGACCAAGTGCATAAGAAGCTTCGTCACCAGCAAACAGATCAAACTCTTCTTCTCTATATTCTGTACCAAAAGCGATGTTTACGTCCGATTCGAGACCAGCATCAACCCGATATACGAAGTCTAGCTTAAATTGGGTTTCAGTTTGTTCTTGACCACCCGGTACAAAATCTCTAGGCGTAGCAGGACCAAGAGAAGCATTAATGGTATTTCGAATGAAGAAATCGGTTTTGTTCGAACCGCGCTGAGCACTCGCGTCATAAAATAAACCGGTGCCTATCTTAAGTTCGCCACGAATACCGACGGCAATAGCCATATCTTCGTTGTTACCACCGAACCTAGGCACAAATCCACCCGGAATAGTGTTAATAAATGAGAAGCAGTTATCGTCAGCAGCTACCTGTGCAAGAAAATTTGGGTCAGGGAACACATTGCCTTCGCCACCAATAGGGATACCTGCAATACAAGAGCCACCAACACCAAGACCATCAAGGTCACCTACTAACACAGAGTGAACTCCGTCAGGATCAGCAAGGCCAGTTAATGGGTCAACTCTTGGGCCTCTGTAAACGCCTCCTCGCTGATTTCCATCAGTGACGGGGTTACGGTAAAAGAAACCACCGGTGACTTCTCTCTCACCGTAGTTACCAAACATGTAAACTTCTGCAGCTTCACTAATTTCGAATGCCGAGTTAATAAAGAACTTTATGTCCCCCTCCACATCCGGTTGGCCCCAGTACTGTGGGACATCGCCTGTGTAATTATTCATTGTTTGAAAATTAAAAGCTGGTGTGTAACCGGCAGAAACCATCGCGGCAACATCGTCTCGCACAACCGACCTTACTGTCCCTTCGACATCTCTTATTTCAGCGGTCAAGCTTACAAAACCAGTATCACCAAGGGGTAATCCGGCGTTTGCGGATAGCGTATAGTTATTACCGTCACCCTCATAAGTAGAACCATAGCGTGTTGAAACTTCAAAGCCTTCTGAATTATCTTTTAAGATAAAGTTAATGACTCCTGCGATAGCGTCTGAACCATACTGTGAAGATGCACCATCTCGCAACACTTCAACCTGTTTTATTGCCATTGATGGGATTGCAGAGATATCGACCCCTTGAGCTCCATCAGAAATACCACCGCCAAGGAAAGAAATTATAGAGCCTCTGTGACGACGTTTTCCGTTCACTAGCACTAAGACGTTATCCGGAGAAAGTCCGCGCAGGTTTGCTGGTCTTACAATCGTTGCTGCATCACTAATTGGTTGGGTGTTAATATCGAAAGAAGGGATTGCCGTACGCAACATATCTTGGATATCAGACGAAGAATTTATACGCAATTCATCGCCGCTTATTATATCTACAGGAACAGGTGAATCAGCCGCCGAACGGTCCATCATTCTAGTTCCGGTTACAATCACTTTCTCGACGGTACTTTCTTGTTGAGCCGATACTTGAATTGGCAGTGTAGCCATCAGTGCAACTGAAATCGCTATCGCAATTTCGTTCCTTTTCTTAAGCTTACTCTTTTTGTGGGCCATAATTATCATATATTTTTCTCTATTTATTAGGGTAAAAAGCTAAAAAGCTAAAAAACCGTCGTAGTGCCAAGCAAATAGTCTTGGCGAATTCTGTAGCAAATTAATAGTGTTTGCTGTATCCAAATAATGTTTGGTTGTCTGTTGACCTATACTAGGCGCTTGTTTTAAGTCGTCTCAGTATCGCAAATAGGCAATTTGGAAATGTATAATTGTTCTTTCACTCCTAAATTCTAAGCAAGCGTTTAGTTTCATTACAAATAAGCCTCGATTTGTGTCATTGCGTTATTAATTTACAACAAAGAGACTATTTTAAGTTGTAAATCTGCGACAATTAAGCGCACAGACGTAAAAATTAAAGCATTATCTTTGCCAACTTGTTATTTTATATTTTTTATATGTAAATCAATAAACTGTACACTAAAATACAGATTTAAGTTATGTATGCACTGCGTGAACTGCACTGCAATATACTAATTGCACCAATAAAGAGCAAGATTTTACTTGGAAACTCTAAAGTCGTCGAGCACATTAATATCAAAGCTGTTTATTTTTGCTTGTATGTTTTCTATACTCTAAGAATCAAAACGCAAAATACATAAATTTGGATCGAGAGCAGATTATTGTTATTTAAAAAATAGGTCAGTAGGAGGAAAATTTGTTGTACAAAAATAACCTAACATTACTAAGTTTACTTGGGCTTAGTTTGACGTTGGTGTCATGCGCTAAAATTGATGTCGCTGCATCAGCAACATCTTCAAAATGCATTCGTGCTGATATGGTGCTTTACAACACCAAAATTTATACTGCAAATGAGGCGCAGTGGACAGCTGAAGCAACAGCAATATTGGGCGATAAAATTATATTTGTGGGAACAAACGCAAAGGCTGTCAACTATATGTGCGGTGGTGCACAGATAATGAACATGGCTGGGAAATATGTTTACGCAGGTTTTACCGATAGTCACCAGCACGTGGAAGGTGTCGGACAGCGGCCAAAAACGTTAAGCCTTTTTGGTATTAACTCACTGAAAGAAACTGTCAACGCCATTGAAGCCTTTTCAGTAACAGTGCCTGCAAATGAATGGGTACAAGGGCGTGGCTGGATTGAACGAGAATGGATAGATGAAAAAAGATTTCTTAGCAAACATGACGTTGATTCATTTACCGCGGATAAGCCTCTATTTATGCCACGTGCGGACGGTGTGTCAGCCCTTGTTAATTCCAAAGCACTCGAGCTTGCAGGCATTACTAAAGATTCTCTTGATCCACTTGGAGGTAAGTTTGAGCGTGACGTAGACGGCTCGCCCAACGGTTATATCCTAGCTTCGGCAATGGATATTTTTCGAGACATTATCCCGCTAAAAACACGTGACTATAAAAAAGACAGTTTGGTACAAGGAATGTTTGAGAACGCTAAGGTTGGCTGGACAAACACTCAAGACGCTGGCATGCCCTACGTCAACGTTGAAATAATAAAAGAGATACAAGCAGAAGGAAATATGGCTACCCGTATTTACGCGGCAGCAAATGTTATAGAGGCGTCAACAATGCTTAAGCGTGGACGTGAGACAACCCCCGACAATATGTTCGATTTACGCGGTATTAAAGTCTATATCGATGGCACACTTGGTTCGCGCGGCGCCGCACTTCTTGAAAATTATGCAGATGCTGAACATAATGGGTTTATGAACCGCACCACGAAAGATGAACTTGACCCGATTTTACGTGAGGCATTACGTAAAGGTATTCAGATTCAAACCCACGTAATTGGGGATCGAGCCGTTCGGGCAGTATTAGATTGGTATGAAGAAGCCTTCAGTGCTGTGCCAAAATCTGAATGGGCCGTGGCTGACCCAAGATGGAGACTTGAACACGTGCAAATTATTCCCGCTCAAGACCAAGCACGCCTTGTTAGTCTTGGTATTCTTCCATCCATGCAAGCAAGTCATGGTATCGGTGACCTTAACTTTGCGCCAGATAGACTTGGTCCTGACCGTCTTGGTTATGCTTACCCATGGCAGCAATTGGTTGATCGCGGATTGATGATACTTGGAGGATCTGATGCGCCAGTGGAACTTGGTGATCCACGAATTGAGTTTTACGCGGCAGTCACTCGTAAAAGGCTTGACGGAACATCAGGCGAAGGATGGCATCCGGAACTCGCAGTAAACCGCGAAACAGCCCTTAAGATGTTCACCATTTGGCCTGCCTATGGTGCATTTCAAGAAGATATTCGTGGCTCCGTAGAAGTGGGAAAATATGCTGATTTTACAATATTTGACCGTGATTTGCTTACTGTTCCAGAAGCAGATATTTTGACATCAGAAAACCTAATGACCATTGTAGGTGGAAAAATTACTTACCAAAAATAGAGGCGACATGGTCGCTAATATCGAAGCTAAGTAGAAAATGAGAGCGAACTATCGATTATGATACTGAAATTAAAATGGAGAGTAGCCACAATACTCAGATGAGTTTACGTATGTTTGGTAAAAGTCCAGCAGAACCTATGCTCGCAATGTGCATCCGATATTATGAAGAGGTATAAAACTGTGGCAACGGCAATATGCTAGCCATTGCGCCGAGTCCAAAAGAAAAATTTGATGAAATGTATTAGCCTTGCGTGCAACTGGTTACGGCAAGCCTAGATAACGTCTATACTGCGTATTTCTGTGATATTACTACGTTTCGTTACAGGTGGCTTTTGAGTAGGATGATGTTTATCAGGAGGAAGTTACACTTATTTTGGTTGAAATGACAACTGTCAATTTCTTACGTTGGTAGTCTATTGGTACAAGAACATTGAGAGTCTTATGCGAACGTTCCTCTCATGAAATGACGGTTAAACGTGCTCAATCCAATGTTGGGAACTAAAAAAGCGTTCAAGTCGCTTTGTTCTGACATTAGAGCGTATAAACCAAGCTGATTCGCGATTATACCCTCGTGCTTGCGCCGCATAGCGGCATGTTCCCCTAAAGAGCCTTGGAATAAAACAAGCTTATTGAATAGCAGTCACCGTTGAAACTTCAACAAATTTGGGTTATACATATAAGCAACTATGTGCTTTGATAATTTTGATTCTAAAATGGAAATTTTTATTTACTTAAGGCACTTGATTTTGACCGTATCAAGATTTTAAAAAATACTAAAAAACTAGGACGTGTTGATCTTTGTAGTATAAAAATAAGCGGCATGTAAATAAGGTATAATTAACTCC
>NZ_BAET01000020.1 GCF_000252165.1 Glaciecola punicea ACAM 611 | reverse complement strand
GCTAAGAATAAACGATAGCAAAACTACATCCCCAGATTAAGGTTAACAGATGAGACATGGAATGTCTTATCCACAATGATGCACTTAAGTGGTCGAATTTATAATAAGCCGGAGAATAGAAGAACCCTGCAAAGGCATACTGTTCAAGATGCGAACAGGTATTCCATGGCCCGACCTACCCCCTTACTTTGGTAAGTGGAGCGCTGTTTTCAGGCGGTTTAACTTATGGTCAAAAAAGGATGTTTTGAACGAACTGTTTCGCGTACTTACTTGTCATGCTGACACCGATTGGTTATTTATTGATGGCAATATTGTAAGAGCGCATCAGCATAATACCGGCGCGGCCACCGCTGATGATGAGTCAATAGGCAAAAGTAGAGGTGGGAATTCCACCAAAATTTACCTTGCGGTAGATAGCGGTGGTTTGCCTGTCTACTATGAATTATCTTGTCGAAATACGCATGATATTATCCATGGCGAGTCGCTAGTAGCTAATTCTCCTGCCAGCAAAATAGTGGTTGCAGACAAAGGTTACAGTAGTGAAAAATTAAGGGATTATATTCGTGAAAATGACGCTACACCGGTTATTCCGCGAAAGGTGAATAGTTTAGTGGGCAATGACCATATTGATTGGTGTATGTATAAATATCGACATTTGCTTGAGAACGCCTTTGGCCGAATTAAACAATATAGGGGGATAGCCACCAGATATGAAAAGCTAGAGCGAAACTACCATTCAATGGTCGCTCTCGCGTTTGCCATGATGTAGCTACCAATGTGGGCTGATTAATTTATGTATAGCTAAGATCAGCACGCCCTAGCATATCAAGCAAGTTCTTAGGGTAACATAATAGATTTATTTGCCTCACTTTTGTATTGTGATTTTGAGTAGAGAGCTTTAGGATTGTTAAAGTATGAATGAAAATATACAAATTCTTATCGTTGAAGATGATGAGGCAACTCGGTATATATGTGAATTTGCACTTCACAATGAGGGGTATCAGGTTACCAATGTGACAAATATCGCTGAAGCGAGAACTGCACTGGCGAAGATACATTTTAGTCTAGTGGTATTGGACTTGAATCTGCCTGACGGTAAGGGAATTACTTTGGTCCGAGAATTCAATTGGCAATCCTTTTTGATCATGACGGCGAGTGCCACTCCCCTAGACCGTTATCAGGGCTTTAATTCCGGTGCTATGGATTATTTGGTTAAACCTTTTCATCCTGGAGAGCTGTTGCACAGAATAAAAAATATATTATTTAACAAACATAGCCAATCTGTAAAAAGTATCCAATTTGGTGAGTGGATGTTGGATCTTAACAACCATACCCTCAGCCAGGCTGGCGAATTAGTTGAGTTGACACGTGGTGAATTCGCCATTTTAGCTATGCTGGCGAGCGCTAAGGGTAGAACTCTTAGCCGTGATACTCTGCTCATATCAGTCGCCCGAGAGTCAGGGGATGGGCACCCTCGGACTGTGGACGTTTTAATCTCTAGATTGCGGAAGAAAATCGAAAAAGAACCACGACGGCCTTGTTATATCTTAACTATACCGGGACTTGGATACCGTTTGGCAGATACCTTGTAGGCATGATGATACCAATATCAGCTCTGCTCATTCTTTCCCTTTTTTCTTCAATGCTGTACGGTAAAGATAAGACGCTGAGCCTAAATGAACAACAACAGCAATACCCAATGGGGCATCTTTTATCACTTTATGAAGATACATCGTCATTAATGTCCATCGAAAATATTGTAGACCCCTCGACTATTTTTTCACCTAGCCAAAGCGAAGTCCCCAATTTTGGTTTCACTGACTCGGTAATATGGTTTCGCTTCAAGCTCCGTAACGATAGTACTCTTTTTACGTGGTGGCTTGATATTGGTCACGCTCGCTTAGAACACCTAACTTTGTACCAGTTCACACCTCAAGGTTGGCAAGCACAACATAGAGGTATGGCAAATCCTCTCAACAACCCACTGCTAAGTATTCGCAGTGACCCGTTTCCTATTACGATCGCACCGGGCGAGTCGCAGACTTTCTATGTGCGGGTGCAATCACGCACTGCGCTTTCTTTGCCAGTTAACCTATGGCAACCTTTATCATTTAACGCATTTATCGAATTTTCTTCGTTGCTGAATGGCGCTAATCTGGCTGTGATAATCATTTTAACCCTCTACTCGTTATTGACTTGGTTGCTAACACGTAAGTTGCTCTATCTTCAGTTTGCCCTATTTTCCTTCAGCGTATTTCTGTTCTGGTCTACGGTGGGCGGTCATTTTCATCAGTATATCGGCCTACTGCCACAGGCCGAGTCTATAAGGATCATCTCGTTTTTTGCTTCATTAGTTAACTTATGTTATCTAATTTTTGCACGGAACTTTCTACAAAGCCGACATTATGCTCCCTTATGGGACAGACTTTTAATACTACTGATAGGCATTATTGCTCTTGAGATGGTATTGTCCATATGGGTCAACTTCAGTATTTTAGCTCGTTTCATTACTTTAGTCATGTTACTCAGTAGTTTAGTAGTATTCTCAACAGCCATCGTCATTCTGGCTAGGGGCTACAAACCAGCCCAACTATTCATCATTGTTCAAGCTATTTTATTTCCCTCTATCGTAATAAGAGCGCTGGGCATGTTTAGCATATTGCCCATTATGTTCGGCCAAATCTCTATATTTATAACCATCAGTATACTGATGCCTCTGCCAGTGATGTTATATAACCGCCGAATGAATTTCCTTGCGCGCGAAAAAGAAACAGCGCTTGCCCAAGCCATGAAGATAGAACAGATGATGGTTCAGGAACTTGAGAAACAAGTGCTCGAACGTACCCATAAACTCAAAGTGGCTCAAACGCGGTCAGAGGAGGCCAATCTTGCCAAAGGGGAGTTCCTTGCAGTAATGAGCCATGAGTTGCGAACACCAATAACAGCGATAGCCGGGGCGGCGCAACTAATCGACACGAATAGCCTGAATGAGCAAAATCATCATTTGCTAAAGACCGTGCGCCATGCAAATAAACAACTCCTAACACTCATTGATGATGTACTTGACCTAGCTAAAATGGACGCTGGACAATTAAAGCTGAAAAACAAAATCTTCTCGCTGAAACAAGTATTGCTTGATGTAATTACATTACTTACGCCAGAAGCTGAGGAACGTGGATTAATCCTTAAACTGGAAACTGAAACACTGCCAGAACAGGTCCAAGGAGATGCATCGCGCTTACGACAGATAATCACCAATTTGATAAGTAATGCGATTAAATACACCGATCACGGCCTTATCACAGTAAGAGCAGAGCTGCTCGAATCCGATGACGGTATGCTACCTATCTATATTTCGGTGGAAGATACCGGACGTGGTATTCCTAATAGATTGAAAACACAAATTTTTAGGCCTTTTATACAGGTAAACAGCAACACTAGTGAGCCCGGTAGCGTTGGCCTAGGTTTAGCAATCTGCAAACGATTGGTAACTGAGATGAACGGCACTATCGGTGTAGAAAGCGAATTAATGCAAGGCAGTCTATTTTGGTTTACGGTAGACCTGCTCCTGCCCAGTAAGCAATCCAATTTGGTGAAGACTCACTTTAAGAGCGTAGCGCCTATACATATTCTACTGGTGGAAGACATCGCGATTAACAGAGAAATCATTACGCTGCTGTTAACGCAAGACGGCCATAGGGTTACTGGTGTGGCGAGCGGACAAGAAGCACTTGACTTGTTAAACGTAGCGCCATTCGATTTGGTGCTTATGGATATACAAATGGCGGGTACAGACGGCCTGCAGGCAAGCGTTTTAATCCGCCAACAAGCGCATCAAAACTGTATCCCTATTATCGCCTTGACTGCCAGTTCTAGTCTTCAGATGAGCGTAAAATGCCGCGCGGCAGGAATGAATGCTTTAGTGAGCAAACCTTTATGCCTACAGACACTGTATGCAACGCTCGCCGCTCACACCACTATCCCAATGTTAGACTGCTTAGAGCCTCTAGATAAACAACAAATAATGGACCCACTATACGGTTTTAGCGATATTGACTCCAAAAGAATAACAGCAATTAGCCAACAAACATTAATCGAGGAAGGAGACAAGTTAACGACCGCTTGGGCAAATCAAAACTTAATACTTTTGGCCTTAGCCGCGCATAAAATTGCCGGTTGCGCCGCCATGACCGGTTTGACTGAACTGTCAAATATCAGCCTGAAATTGGAGGCAGCGGCCACAGCAGCGGATATTGAGCAACTCTATATCCTGATGGATTTATATAATAAATATCGCAAAAACTGAAAAAAATGAATATAATTACGATTTTGTTAATATTGTATTAACACACGTTAACTGACTATTTACTCTGAAATGTTATTTTTGCAGAGCTTGGTGATTTCCATCAAGAATAATGTAATGAGGAAGTTTAAATGAAAAATCTTAAAAGTTTCGTCGCAGGCACACTTTTAGTTGTTGCTGCTAGCTTAATGGTTTCTACAACTGCGAATGCACAGAGTGGATCTCGCCTTTGTGGCGTAACCATGGGTACAACGTTTGTCGGGGTAGAGATACAACAACCGGGTGGACCAGGTGGAAGAAACGCAGCGAATAACTTTTGCAATCAATTATCCAGTGAACTTTATAATAAGCTTACAGCTGAAGGTGTACCTGCAGCCTTGGTTATACGGTTGAACCCGCGTACTGAGTGTGAAGCTGTGGCAAGGACTATTTCTGGTGGCCAAAATAGTGAGTCGATATGTAATCTGATGGAAAGATCAAGCGTAGGTAACGGAGCTAATCCGTATACGGTTAAATTCACAGGAAATGGGTTTGTAGCTACGAAGGTATAGTAGCTAAGTAAGTTTAACATAAGACATTAATCTAAAAGAATTTAAGCAGACTATCGTCTTCCACGGTTCTTTTAGATTACCAAATATCGTTTAATGAAATTAATGTTGTTCATGACTCAACTAAGTATATTTTTTAACATTGAGTTACCTAGTAAATGTCAATTAACATGACCGGTTCAAGACTTGTTGAGACCGTCAACGTTTTTATCAGCGTGCCCAATGGTTACGACTCATTGAAAATTTTGACTTGCTCATTATCTGACTTTCTTGTTTGCTTCGGCATAATCATTGCGGTCACTGCACAAGCTGATACAACAATAGTAAACACCCGAAATGGTGCAACAATAGGGTCGATAACAATAAACAAAATAATTACTGCTTCAAAGGGTAATCCTAATGGTGCTAATACAATTGCTAACAATGATAAAAGTGCAATACCGGAAGAGCCAGCACTTGCTATTCCGGCCAACATAGACCCCACAACAACAATAAGCAGCTCACTGACACCTAAATTGACTTCATATAATTGTGCGACAAATATCGTTGCCAGTGCGAAGTAGACCGTTGGCCCGATACGGCATAAACTGAACGTAAGTGGTATTAAAAGATCAACATTTTCTTTGTCATAACCGAGTTTATTCTGCATAGTATTTAAGGACGAAGGTAAACATGCCAGACTGTTTGCAGTGGCAAACGCAATCGCAGCAGGCTCTTTAAATGTCTTAGCGGTTTCTACAAAATTCCCTGTTCTGCTGCGTAACACGATAACACTCAGGATAATCAGCACGACAAAAGAGCATAGCGCTATTATGATAAACTTCAGCATCGATAAAATTACATCAATGCTAACTTGCGAAAAACTACTCGCCAGCAAACCACAGATACCAAATGGCAGCAAATACATTAGCCAATTAACCAATTGAGTAAATGATACGTAAATGGCTTCCAAGGTTGTCATCATATGCTCAGATACTTCTTTTTTTATTGACCCTACAGCGAGTCCAAATAAAATAGAGAAAAATAATATGTTAAGCATACTGCCAGTGGTTAAGGCATGAAAGATGTTGTTCGGTACAATGCTATATAAAAAGTCCTTCAGGATATTTTTATCATTTAATGCTTCATAGGGCGTAAAAATGGATATTTCTAGCTCGGATTCATTTGCTGATTGGACAATATTACCCAGAGACAACTGCGCATCATTACCCAAATTGTTGCCTGGGCCACCTAAAATACCTAAACTGACACCTACTACACCGGCTATCAAAATGCTACCCGCAAATACGAGCAGCATTCGCTTAATAAAACGAGTGTCACCCTTGCCGCTTTTTAAGCGACCAATACTCAACGAGATTGCTGAGATAACAATAGGTAAAATACACATTTTAAGTATATCTAAGTAGATCACACCCACAGGGCTGAAAAAGCCGACATATTCTGGCTTAAAGAAACCAATGTAAACACCAGAACATAGACCAAGAAATATAGCCCAGGGACTTTTCAGCGCCTCAAAATTTATCCATTTTATCTTATGCTTGCTCATACATTTTCCCTGTGAAATTAGGCATACTCATTCAGTATTGCGTTTAATGCTTTTGATAATATCATCGTAATGATAAAGCACTTTATTGGTGGTAAGATTTAAGTTGAGCGAATCGATATAAAACTCTAGTAATTCTTTCAAGTGGCTTGCATTCTTCGATACAGCAATGCCTTTAGGATCCGCGGCATCTTTTAAAGTAACCGTGAGCACGGTTAATGACAAATCTGGATTGTCGCGCACTATTTTTTTAATTTCAGCCTCATCTCTATAAGCGGCAGTTACTTCACCTTTTATAACTGCGTCTACAACATCATTCCAAGACTTATATTCTACTACTTCCATGTTGATAAAATTTCTTTTGGCATACTTCACGTAGGAAGAATTACCGATCACCCCTATTTTGCCTGACAGCGATAGTAGGACCTCTTCGCGAGATCCGCCTTCGAGTTGTTTAGCTAATGATAATTGATTGACGAGTAAGGCTTGGCGCATTTCAATATAGGGCTTCGTAAAAAGAACGCGCTGCACTCTATTAAAAGTAATACTTAGCTTAGAAATACCCACATCAGCTTTTTCATCAGCGATCATATCAACAACTGCCCCCAATGAGGTAGGCGAGCGGTCAAATACAACATCGACATTGAGAAGTCGGGCAAATCCTTTTATCATTTCGACATCGACACCAGTAAGCTGGTTTTCTTCATTAACGTAATAAAACGGTGGCGTATCCTGAGCAAACATTGCAACGACTAACGTGCCACGATCCAGTATTCTTTGAATGTCTGGAGAGAAAGTATTATTAGCGAAGCTTGGTGAACTAAAAAATAGAGAAAAAGCAATTATGATATTGATAATGGCTACCGTGTAATAGTTCATTTATACTCCTATTAGATACTTAGTATTAATATGCAAACGACTGCCATCATTAAAACTCATATTTTGCGCTCATCTGTACCCGATTAATATTACCCTTAGCTCCATTAACCTGTTCGCGTTCGGCTTTTGATATTTCAAGGCCCAGATTTACTTTAGGTAATAATCGCCAAATGATATTTACGTGATACGATTTAATATACTTGTTTTGTAGATCACTTACACTTTGGCTTAGAAGCGGCTCATTCCAGTCTACTGTGACGAATCCTAAATTGAAATTTGAACGAACATTTTCTGTCCACCAATGTTGGTAACCAAGATATCCACCCCATGCTTTTTGAGTATCTAATGTTAGGTTGTCAGTACCCGTCCCAGAGACAACAGCAGCGGTATTAGCAGCCTCTTGAATATAACGGCCAATACCGTCGCCAGCACTTAAATGAAAACGCAGCTGGTTACGATTGAATATTTTAACTTTACCCGATATACCCAACCCAAAACCATTAGTGTTGTCTTTAAAAGTACCATCGTTAACCGTCAATTTACGAAAAACACTTTGTAAAGAAACATGACCAAAACTATCCTTGAAGAGGATTCGAGCGGTAACGTCGGGGATCGAATCTTGTCCATTAGGCCGCTTTTGGCCAGCAGTATCAATAAAATCAGCTTCCGGATTTTCTAATGAAAATGAATAGGTAAATCCCTTGTAGGGCAATGTATAGCGAAGCTGTGACTGGCGAAGTAATACTTGACCAGTATCATTTGCAAAGTTCAAATTTTCAGGGTAGGAGGCTACATCAACATAATTCGACGATGCTTGTCCAAGTAGCCAAGGGCCCAGTTCAGCATAGGCATGACGTAATCTAAAATCAACGGCATTGGAAATGACTTCAGAGCCAGCAGGACTAAATGTATCCCCACCAAAAAAGTCTCCCTCAATCAATGTTTTGAACTGGCCATACTTAGTGTTCATCTTTGTTTGGAAGTTAATACGTGACTCACGGGCATGCATTCTATAGTGACCGCTAATATTATCCGCAGGACTGCCTTTGAGTGGAATTGCTCCATAATTAATTCTATCACCACTTTGAGCGCCAATGTCATAGATCAGATCAGCTTTTATATAGCCATGAAATGCCACTGTGAGCCCTTCGTCTATGTTTGGCGCAGACGCTTTAATGAGAGCGCTATTTTTATAGGTTTCTGTTGTTTGCTCGAGCTTAAGTAGTCGCTGCTCAAGCATTTCATTCATCTTGATCAGGTCATCAATTGTGTTCTTTGGTTGTATAGTTTCATTTGCAAAGACTGTAGATGACAAACAAAAGCACATAAAAAAAGGCACACTTTTAATATAGTTTTTTTAGTTTTTAAAAACATCATATATCCTAAATTTGTGATTTAAACATCATAGTTATTTGATTACACTGCTCATTTTCGCTTGAGATAAGTCAACTTTTGTAAAGTCTACTCTCTTCATATTTGCGCCAACTATTTGTGCACCATCCATGATAGTGCCATTTAGGATGGCCCCTTCAAGGTTGGTATAAAGTAACATAGCGTTTTTTAAATTAGCCGCAGTTAAATTGGCGCCACGTAGGTTCGCCATAGTGAGATCGGCTCCTTCTAGATTTGCATTGCTAAAGTCGACGCCTTCGAAATCACCCCAGCGCATATCTGCATTGGTGAGAACGGAGCGCGTAAACATAGCACTGCGGGCTCTTACATTTTTTAACGACGAATCCCTCATATCTGCGTCTATAAAAGTTGAACCGATTAAAGTAGCGTCAATGAATCCGGTATATTGTAAAACTGCTTTATTAAAATTAGCATTGCGTAAATTACTTTCACTTAAATCAGCCCCCAACAACTGTGCTGCACCTAAGTTGGCATTCTGAAAATTTGTGTTTGTTAAATTGCTTCTCTTAAATTTTGCTTTTACTAATACAGTACTACTGAAATTGCTACCCGTTAAGTTCGAACCAGAGAAGTTAGCGCTAAATAAATAGGCGCCCTGATAATGGCTGTCGGGAATATTTTTGGATGAAATATTAACATAGCGTAAATCACAAAATGGGCAGTTAGTTACTTCTTCGTCATTCGCTATTGATCCTCTATTTGTTTTTATTGTTTGGCAGGCCGATAGTAAAATAAGACTCAATAATACAAGCCATTGGTAGTTTTTTTTCATAGAAGTCTCAGTAATAAAGAAATGATGCCGCTTTTTTTATTCTGTCTGAAAATGACTGTTGACTCTGCCATTTTTCCATAGTCACATCGCCAGTCCGAAATTCTCTATACAACGAATTAGATTGCATATGATTAAACACTGACGCCCAATTGGGAGAAGGTTTAAACCAGTCACTGTATTTTGCCTGAAGTTCAGAAACGGTGCCGCTTCGATTCCCTGAACCATCAGTGATATTTTCCTGATAAACATAATTGGGTAAGCGAGGAGTGACTAAAATTAAAACAGATTTTTCGAAATCAACAGTGCTCTTTTCTGAAAATAGATACTGAATGACAGGAATATCCTGAAGAAAAGGAACGCCATCGCGAACAATCTGAGATTCTTTTTCACTTAAACCACTTAATAAAAGCGTCTCACCTGAACGAAGAAAAACATTTGCGTTAACACTCGTTTTTGAGGTTTCCAGTTTAAACTCGAATTGAACACTTCCACTGGGAGCTTTTAAAAAAGTTCTTTCCGCTTCAATATTTAGGCCTATTAATCCGCCTTCCAATTGCGTGGGCAGAATAGACAATTTAATTCCTATTTCTTTTTGAATGGATATAGCTCCACCATCTCCATTACTGACTGCGGCAGCCTCTATTTCAGAACCAGAAAAAAAAGTAGAACGTTCACCAAAGCTTGCTACTAATGTTGGCCTGGCAAGAACTTCGCTACGATCGTTCGATGAATTAAATATGTTTAGTGAATAATTTAGTGCAGGTACCGTAATAGAGCTAACAATACTATTGCTAATGCTCGTAGATAATGAATCGTCATCAGTTAATGTTGTATTGGTCCTACTTCTATTGTAGGCAGCAGAACCCTCTTCTCCTAGAGCACCGAATTGTAACTTTAAACCGCTTAGTATATTTAGCCCTTTAGTGGACCCAACTGTTTCTTCGGTTCGCAAAATAACAACATCGACAATGACCATCCTTGAATTACTATTCAATGGTATTTCGCTTTCTTCAATAACGTCTTGTTCTGCGTCAAAAACAACAACTGAATTTTCACTTTTGTCGTTTTGTGAGTCTCGTGCATCGGTTTTTAATATTTGATCAGAATTGTTTTTTTGGATGTCCTTTTCAAATAACCCCGCATTTACGCCTCTTTTATATTGCTGATAAAAGTTATTCCAATCGCTCAATCGTTTGGTCAAGTTACTAGTATCGTCTGCATTATACTTATTGCTATATTCTTGTAACTGTCGCGAAGCGTCCTGACTGTCACCGAGTGAAGCCGATAACATCGCTTGAGTTCTTAATACACGTTCAGTTTTTCCTTCAAGTTCCATCAATTTGCTTAAAACACCACTTGCTGTCACAAGATCTTTTGAAAAATAGGAGGCCACCACTGTGCTGTAGAGTAGATCACCATCTCGGTTATTATATAATAATGCTTCACTTAATACTTGTTGTGCCTGTGCAAATTGTCGATTGTCTAGTTTTAATAAACCAAGTTGATAACGTGCCAACCAGTTAGACCGGTCAAACTTAATAGCAAGGTCATAACCTTGCTCTGCCAATGCGTATTTTGAACTATCTCCTCTTTTTGCCATTAAATGGTAGGTAATAGCATTAAGGAATTGGAGGTATGAGTTACCCGTATCCATCATCAGCGCTTTATTAAATCCTGCGGATGCTTTTTCCAACTCTCCTTTATTTAACGCTTCTATTGAATTCCTGATTATACTATTACTATCCATTGATAGAAGCGTTTCAGCCGTAGAGGTTTGATGCTGTCTTTTTGGGGTGTTGTTCGATGTCTCAAACGTGCGTGTAGAAGTGCATGCAGTCAGACTGAATATAGTAATTAGCACGATTAACCTAAAAATTATTGATATCATTTTCTTGCAAATTTAGTTTGTTCATTGCTATTTTCAACAGATTGCCCGTCGATGAATAATTTTGAACCATCATGGAGTGGCGCTCCAATTGCTCGGGAAAAAAAATCATACCCACTAAAATGAGAGGCTTTGATCGCGCGATGGATTTCATATACTTTATCCGGGGTTGAGAAAAGCGCATCGAGCACTGAACCTACTGCTTCATTTGATACTGTGTCGCGTGTTACAACAACAACGTCCATTTCTAAGGTATGAACATCTCTATCATTATTGGGTAGCAGCTGATGTGGAATATAACCTTTCTTATAGAAAGCATTTTTTTGATTTATTTCATTGATGACGACGCTTGGAAGGCTTAGTAATTTAGCATCGCATTTGTTCAGAATATTATCGTAAAATCTACCGGGCAAACCGAAAACGTGAATCAGGATATCAATATCACCACTACAAAATCCATCAGTCACTTTACTTGTGGCATATTCAAAAATTTCAGAAAAATCTTTATTGGTCCATCCCATTTGTTCAAACAATATTTTGGCGATTTCACGTTCACCAGATCCTTCTGGTCCGATATTAATAGACCTTCCCGTAAAATCGGGCAAGCCTTCGATAGCAGAGTTTTTATTGACAAGGATGCCGACGGGCTGAGTATAAATTGCGGCAACAGTGCGTAATTGTCTTTGTGGACCTATTTTTTTGAAAACACCTACGCCTTCATAAGCTTGGTTAATTAGTGCCGGCATAGTTAAACCGGCATCAAATTCGCCTGATATAACGCCAAGCAGGTTATGCATAGAACCACTGGTGACGATGACTTTACAACGCTGTTTACTTTCCTTGGCAAATGAAACGTCAGCGCATATTGATTCAACGATGGGACCAAACACACCCGTTGACGACCCACCCCCGAAAAGTATTAAGGTGTCTTCAGAATGGACCTTAGACACGAACACTAAAAAGCACAAAAAAACAACTAACTTCATAATACACTCAGGCTGTTAATAAATTGTTGTGAGCAATAAATAATTGCGTAAAATTAATCTATATATTTAATTATATTATGACATTGTCAGGTAAATGTGAGGTTAACGCGTGTTAATACGATATTAACGTAGCAGTGTTTTTATCTATTATTTTTAGTTTTCTTCATGTCGGCGTATGCAAATAATACAACACGCACCTTTATAACTGCTTGATATTCTGCTTTTAGTGCGATGGTTGCTGACACATTTTGCGATGCTTAGGGCGGTTTCCGCCTTTTGGCGTCTAAGACAAAATGAGCGCGTTAATTTAGGTATCGAAAGGGCAAAAGCACTTGCCAGAGCTCTACGCTGTCACCCTGCAGTGTTAGTCTTCCCGGGTTGGGATGTCGAAAGTGAGCACACAGCATAATAAATGAAATGAAGACGGACGTTTCCTAAGAGCAGGGGCGAAATTTAGTTACGACTAGGCTTACTAACTTTGTACGTCATGAGTACGACACAGCGTATTGTCCGATATTTAGAGAAAGTTGGTTTAATGATACGTGATCTGAAAAATAGCTACCTCAGCTTGCCTGTTGTTGTTTAAAAATGATGGTTAAGGCAGTTTCATATCACCCGCTACTATCCAGCCTAATCGGCGCATCATATGAGCGACACTCCAGGCAATAATAGCGGGTAGTACAAACATCAATAATATAATGGCTGTCCATAACTGGGTGCTGCTCATTATTTCTTGCGAGGCTTCAATGACCCCAAATACGCCGACCAGACCTGCGGTGCCCATACCGGCCCCCGTTGCTGTGCAGGCAAGCTGAAATCCGACAGTCGCAATAGGACCAACGATAGCACTGGCGATTACAGCCGGTAACAAAATTAATGGCTTTTTGAAGACATTTGGGATCTGCAACATACTAGTGCCCAGGCCTTGGGATATAACGCCGCTGATGCCATTATCCTTGTAGCTGGCAACCGCAAAGCCAATCATGTGTGCTGCGCAGCCGACCACTGCTGCCCCGCCAGCTAAACCGCCAAGTCCAATTGAGATACAGATAGCGGCGCTGGACGTTGGTAGTGTTAGCAGGATACCAACGACTACAGCAATGACAATACCCATCAATAAGGGTTGCAACTCAGTTGCTGCTTGAATACCGAAACCGATGCTATTTACCGCGGCTACGACAGGCGGATTGAGCAGCGCACAGACTACTAAGGCGACCACACATACCACCAAGGGAATGAGCAAGATATCAAGTTTGGTTTTGCCCGCTATCCAAGTCCCCGCGCGATAGGCAAAAACAGCCGCTAAATACGCGCCAATTGGATTGCCCGGTAGCGCAATGAAGGCCGCAGGGCCTGTTGCTTGTGGAATAAATAGTGTACCCGCCATTAGCGCTTCAGAATGCGCGCCAAGCATCCCTGCTACCAAACAGCTAAGCACCACCAAAGTCGGCGCTTTCAGGTAATAAGCAATACCTATACCAATACCAGCGCCCATGAGCACAGAGGCCAGCTTGCCGACAGCTGCCAAAGCTGGTAGCTGTAACCAGTTGCCAATCTGCGAGATGATCAGCCCAGCAATCAAAGTAACGAACAGCCCTAACGCCATACCCGTGAAGGCATCAATAAAATATTTTTGAAAGAATGCTTTAGTCTTACTAGGCGGCTTTGTCACTGTGCTAAATACATTCATGGGCAGGCTCTTTAGGTAGCGGTTGATAAAAAGGTATAAACTGCTGCGAAAACACCATTAATAGAACTAACAACATATTAACGCATTACTTCGCCAAGGCAAAGCCGAGGCCACTATTGACGCCTATGCCTATGCCCGTCCGCCGGCTCACTCACTTCTTGACCTACGCTCAGGCCTATTAACCCAACGGCAGCTAAACGATTATTTTTCCTTCCTCGTCAAAACCCAAGGGGTTTGGGTATAAGGCAAATAAACGACATTCCTTATCTATATAAAAAGGATTAAACATAATTTTGACTAAGCTGATCCATACTCTTAGATTTTGAGAAGCTCTTCTTTTAGCTTCTTGTACCTCACTGTCTCTACCCTCTTAAGAATGCTCTCGCGAAAGTCGAAGCCGAAGCTTCGTTTGTCGACCACAGGCCCCGGCACGCTTTGTACTCGCTTGAAGATGGCGGCGTGAAACAAGTCCATGCACCGTTCGAGATCTTCGACAAAGTCTCTTGTAGTTGGAAATAAACTGGCCAGCTTGCCAGTTGGTAGCTGCAAGTCTGACTCAAGTGAACCAGACTGATAGGCTTGCAGAAAGCTCTCTGCACTCCAGCGAAAAGCCACCAGAGCCCGAACCATCTGATCATGGTAACCATTGTCTGAGACTGAGCCGTAGTCAAAGGGATCGCCTCGCGCGCTAGTACCCGCTTCGGTCAGCTCATCCATCGGTTGACGGTCCATGATTGACTGCAAAATGACTTCCCGACTGTATACCACTTCATTCATATAGTGACCTAAGCGATAGACGTCTTGCTTGAGGCAATTCATCCACGGTGCAAAGGTTCCCCGTAGGTCGGCATTAAGTGTACCGTACCCAAACGCAATCTCAGTCATGTTGGCATTACAAATCAAAAACGCTCCGACCTTTGCAGCCAAGGCCGCTTCGACACTTTTACGCTCGATCGCTTGGACCGTTTTATGCGCCGAACTTCCCACCAAGACACCGGTCAGCCTGGCGCGAGTATTCACCATCTCGTCAATAGGAATAATTCGATACTCAACTCCCAGACGACGACACATTTCTTTTGCGTCGTCTTTCGTTTTTGCTGAGTTGAACGAACCATAAGGCATGTTTATCGCAATGACATTTTCAGGACCCATCAGATGCACAAACAACGCAAGCGATAAAGCCGAGTCAATCCCACCACTGACCCCAATCACCACCTTTCCTTTTACACTCGTAGGAAGAGTACAAAGAAAGCCAAGGGTAGCAACTTTGATACCAGTGAAGAGTTCAGCCACGTCAGAGTTTGCCTCTCGCTTGAGCGATGTTCGCTTGCTTGCAAACTGCACTACCATAGTGACTTCCTCGTACCGTTTGGCTATGGCGACTAAATTGCCTTTTTGGTCATAGCACGAAGAAGCACCATCGAAGACCAAAAAATTCTTACCGTTGTTTTGACTGCCGACGTTATTCACATAGACAAACGCTAGGCCCGTAGCTTCGCAGATAGTTTGCACCACCTGATCACGCTTGCGGTTCTTTTGCCAGCCCCAGGGTGAAGCTGATAGGTTGATAAGGATGTCGGCGCCGTTGTCAGCCAAATTCTTGGCTGGCTTTTGTGCGTAGTCAGCGTCCCACATGTCTTCACAGATCATTACGCCCAGATAATGTACCTTCCCGCGAATTGTGACTGGAAATGGCTGCTGTAAATCTTTTAATACAAGGCCTTGCTCGTCAGCCAGTTTCCGCAAATCAAAGAAATGTCGTGAATCGTCGAAGTATCGGTAGTTTGGCATCAGTGACTTGATGGCAAACGGTAGACCGGCTTTATTGAAAACAAAGCTACCGTTTTGAATGACAAAAGCCGCATTGTATTTACGCCTGCGACCGTCTTCACCACCTTTTGATTCAGCGTCAAGTGCGATACCACCGAAAATGAGTACCGCTTCACTACGCCATTGGCTAGCGATGTACACGGCGGTCGACCACATTTCGTCAACGAATCCTTCTTCTTCGTAACGGTCGCCACAGACATAATGACTGAGCATCATCTCAGACCCTATGACAACGTCAGCGCCTTGCTCAACTGCCAAAGTAGCTTGATAGAGAAACTTCTGCGCGTTATTCATTGGTTGGTTGTCGATAGCCATTTGGACCAACGCGATATTCAGTTCAAGTATACTCTGCGTCTGGTTCATGATTCTGATCCTTATGAAAGTAAGGCGCGACAAAGTAATCTGCCGCGCCGAATATTTAGTACACCACTTCCTCGCGGAACGTGGTGTCGTAGCCGAAAATACGCTTGGCGATCTCAATTTCTTTTGGGTCGCCCGTCGCCTTAGCGATATTGTCCGACAGCTTTACCGTTTCCAAGCCATTGACCTTGGTCAGCTTCATCACCAATGAGAGAGGTTTTATTAACCCGAAGTCATTGGATAGGTTGGTACCAACGCCAAACGCGACGTTAATACGACCGGCAAAGTGCGACTGCAGCTGCTGCATCCGCTTTAGGTTTAGCCCGTCACTAAAGATGACTAGCTTCTCCAGCGGGTCAATACCGTAGCGCTGATAGAAAGTAATGATCTTTTCACCAAACTCTATTGCGTCTCCAGAGTCTTGCCGAAAGCCACGCCAATCATAAGCATAGCTATCAGGTATTTTTTCCAGAAACACATCAGTGCCATAGGCGTCGGGCAACATGATAAGCGCGGTCTGACCATACAGTGCTTGCCAGTCAGCCAGCACTTCATAGACAGAGTTGCGTGCATCGAAGTTGCTCTTAGCTCTGGCGTACGCATAAGCTGCCATTGGCAGTTCGTGCGCGTTAGTACCTTGAGCTTCCACTTTAAGCTCGCGCGCCAGTCTGACATTTGAGACACCGGAGAGGAAGTTGGTTTCAGCTAACAGCACCTCTGTCATCTGCTGCTCCCACGGACCAGAAAACCGCCGACGCAGTCCAAACTGTGAACCATGCAACTGCGGATTCTCTTTCAGAAACGCCACTTTTTCAAGCAGTATATCCATACCCGAGTTGTATAGCTGAGTTTCGCTCAGACCTTCGGCCTTGGCCTTGCCTCGACCATACAGCTCAGTTACGATTGCAAGTGTCGCAATCTCCCATAGGGTGGAATGTGACCACAGACCGCTGGCTTCAATCTGCAGACGACCGTCTGCACTCTTTGAAACTTCAGGAACGCTCAGCTTGAGTTCAGCCAGATTCTTTGCAAACCCCGACTGAAACATTGCCCAGCCTTTGAGGTGCGCAATTTCATCTGCAGTAAACACAAGGGTTGAAACGTGTGCCAGCTCTTCTTGCAACTGGTCGATGTCGACATACTGAAGTAAATCAACATCGGTCCTGTTGATGAAAGAAAAAGTAGCCTGCAGGTTGGTGTAGTTGCGAAAGATATAGTTAAGCATCAGAATCTTGTATACGTCAGTCTCCAAGAGTGACTTTATGATAGGCTCGTCTTTTTTCCATAGCTTTGTCATGTTTGTTTCTCCTTTTTTAAGAATAGATTGTAAAGAACAAAATTCCGCCTTCGAGTGTTACTCAGGCGCGACTAGTTTTAGCAACTGCTCATTTAAATCACCCATTGGGTAAGATCTATGCCGCCTCGACTCGCATCGCTTATAACCTTGAACCTAGCAAAGTCAAAGCCTGTTGAACAGATCAGTCATGTGTTTTATTCTTACTATTGATGGTTAACGGTTCAAATCAGCTCTCATTCGGTATTTATTTGTACTAGTTTTTGACTAAACCGCCGTCTACCACTAAATTTTGACCGGTAACCGACCGCGACCATGGCGATGCAAAAAATAAAGTGGCATCGGCAAATTCTGCAGGAGTGATGACGCGTCGCAGCGGTGTATTTTGCGCAATATAATCAAACACGGCTTCAGGTGTCGCTGAAGAAGCGTCGGTTGTTCGCAGCAGACCACCAGAAACCATATTGACGGTAATTTGGTCAGGCCCCAAGTCTTGAGACAAGGTTCGGGTAAGTGACAGCAGCGCCGCTTTAGCTGCGGTATAGTCGTGATATGGCACCACCGGATTTTGAAATAAATTGGTACCCACATTAATAATGCGACCAAAGCCTGCGCCTTGCATATCGGGTATTGCTGCCTGTGTCGTGTTAAGCGCGCCTTTAACTACTCCTTCAAATTGATTTTGCATGCTGCCCCAGCTAATTTGCATACCGCGTTCGCGTGCATCGCCGTTAAAAGAAAAAGACGGCAGCGCATTATTAACAACCGTGCTTATGGCTTGGCCAAAATGTTTTTTTGCGTGCCTAAACATCGCCTGTACAGCCCTCACATCAGTTACGTCGGCCTGAACTGCAAGGGCCTGATTTGGATAATTGGCAGCAACTGCGTTAGCGGCTTCAGCGCTATGTAGGTAATTAATGACGACCTTAGCACCTTCACGTAAGAAGGCATTGACCAAATGCTCACCAAGACCGCGGCCACCGCCGGTGATTAATACTAGCTGCTGATTGAGTGTATTTGCAGAATGTTGCATATGTATCCCTTAAAAAATTAAAACGATATTGACTATTTATTAGCGGTGTTTGAAGGTGTAAGGACTCACTATAACCGACCCGACCAATCAGCCTCCCAATCTTTAAAAACGGGTATATAGCCTTGTGCTCGTATCGCGCTTGTAACCTCTACGACCGAGCGTTCATCACTAATTTCAAATTGATCGAGTTGCGTTGCGGGATTGGCGTACCCACCAGGTTGAGTCGAGCTAGCAGCGCTCATATGAGTGATGCCTAAAGGCATTATATTGCTGCGAAATTGACTGTTTTCACGCGTTGACAAACTTATTTCAAGCTGTTCGCTAAACAATCGAAATGCGCAAACTAGCTGCACCAGCCCTTTATCAGTAATCGGGTATTTCACCTCAATCCCCCCTGTGCATGGCCGCAGGCGCGGCAACGAAACGCTGAATTTACTGCGCCAGTAGCGGTTTTCCAAATACGCTAAATGGTGCCCCATTAGCAATGCATCTAAGCGCCATTCGTCTAAGCCTAGCAGTACCCCTAGGCCTATTTTATCGACCCCAGCCTGACCCAAGCGATCGGGACTTTGTAGCCTATACGTGAAGTCTTTTTTCTTGCCTCGGGTATGATGTTTTGCATACGTACGTGGCTGATAAGTTTCTTGATATAGCATTACCGCATCCAGGCCCAAATCAACTAGCTTTTTGTATTCATGAGTTTCAAGAGGCTGTACTTCTAAGGAAACATGGCTGAAATGCTGCTTCATATGGGGTAATACGTCGGCAAAATAGTCAATGCCAACCTTAGTTTCATGTTCACCGGTAACCAGCAGAACATTGTCAAATCCATATCCCTTTATGATATCAATTTCTTGCTGAATCTCTTGTTTATTGAGAATTTTACGTTTTATTTTATTGCTCATGGTAAAGCCGCAATAATCGCACTCGTTGGCACATAAGTTTGACAAATACAAAGGGATAAACAAGTTTATATTGTGGCCAAAACGCTGCTTAGTAAGCAAGCTTGCTTGCTGCGCCATTAGCTCAAGGTAAGGCTGCGCAGCAGGGGACAACAGCGCCATTAATGCCTCCACACTTCCGCTTGGCCGCTGCAAGGCCCGCTCTACATCGTCACTAGTGGTGCTATACAAAGACATTAGAAGATGATCGCGGTCTAGTTTTGCAAATGTATCAACAAAGCTCATGCAAAAACCCCGTTAGTGGGCTGGTGCTATTGGCCTTATTTGAGACTAAACCTAATCCGGCCTCATAAGCACGGCGCCCGGTTATAACCGCTTCACGAAAGCAATTAGCCATTATTACCGGTTGGGCGCTTGAAGCGATAGCGGTATTAACTAATACGGCATCGGCGCCAAGCTCCATTGCGGCGGTAGCATCAGAAGGACAGCCAATTCCAGCATCGATGATAACCGGCACGTTGGCTTGCTCAATAATAATGCGTATAAATTCTTTGGTGAGCAAACCCTGATTGCTGCCTATTGGACTAGCTAAAGGCATCACCGCCGCGCAGCCAACCTCTTCTAATCGACGACACAATACAGGATCAGCGTGCACGTAGGGCAGCACGACAAATCCTTGTTTCACTAAGACTTCGGCCGCAGCCAATGTTTCTATTGGGTCAGGCATTAAATATTTAGGGTCTGGGTGAATTTCCAGTTTTACCCAGTGTGTATTGAACATTTCTCGGGCAAGCTGTGCGGCAAAAATAGCCTCTTGCGCATTGCGTGCACCTGAGGTGTTGGGTAACAATTTTACGCCTAAGCTGCTTAGTGGCGCCATTAAGTTGTCGGTGCTTTGTCTAATGTCGATGCGCTTAATTGCCAAGGTCACAAGCTCGGTGCTTGAGGCTATTAATGCGTCTAACATAAGCTGCGTATGCGAAAACTTGCCAGTACCGCTAAACAAGCGTGATGAAAAAGTATGATCGGCAATAGTTAACATGTCTTATCCTCCGGCAACAGCGTGATACAATTCGATATGGTCATTTTCTTGGCAGGTAAGCTGTGACCATTCACTTTTAGGCACTATATGTTGATTACACGCAGCTGCTACAGAGCCTAAATTCCACTGCTGCTCTTTACTGTTTGCTTCTAAAATTTGTCGCAAACTATGGGATTGTTGTACTTTTATGGCTTCACCGTTGATAAAAATAGTGATCATGAAATATTCTCCTGTTGGGCTTTACGCGTAGGCTCTTGCTTACTCAAGTTTGTCCAATGCTGGCAAATAGGGCATTGAGCGTCTTTATGCCGATATATTCGTCGCCAGTTGAGCGTTAATGCATTGAATATATGTAGGTATGAATCGGGTGTGTTAATTTTCAAAATATGCTTAACCGTAGTAAGTGCTTGCATACTAGCCATAATCGCAACAGTTGGGCCTAATACGCCTACACTGGCACAGCTTTGAGTTAACTCTTGAGTATTGAATACGCAGTGAACACAGCCTGCTTGAGGGTTGTTTACTGCATCGATAACCATAAGTTGACCGCTAAAGCCGCTTACTGATGCACTAATAAGCGCAATTTTTTTTGTGCACACCAGGCATTAATTAGCTGACGTGTGGGCATGTTGTCAGTGCAATCAAGTACCGTTAACTTCTGATTTACATACGCTTTTTTAAGCATCTCATGCTCAGCCAACAGTGTTTCGGCAAATTCAAACGAAAAGCGCTCGCAGTAGGTGTTTACGCTAATATCTGTATTACTTGTGCGTAGTCGCTCACCAGCGCAGTTTACTTTTAATTTACCAATGCAGGATGCATCAAACAATATTTGCCGAGGTAAATTGGATTTTTCCACACTATCGTCATCCACTAAGTACAGGTGGCCAATTCCTACTGCGCTTAATTGCTGCGCAACATGCGTACCTAAACCGCCTATGCCGATAATAATAATATGGTGATCAAGCAAACGTTGCTGCCCTAGCTCACCAACCTCAGGTAGCAATATTTGTCGATAATACTGCACGAATTGTCTATCATTTAAGGCTTGTGTCATGTGAGCGCCTGCCACTTTTGTTGCAAAGCTTGCCAGCTTTGTCCCGGATTTTCTGTGCTTTCAATGCCTCTAACCACGGCAACATCATGCACGGCAGTTGCTTTTAACTGGGCTAAGTTTTGTAAATCAACGCCGCCTATAGCCACTAATGGCATTTTGTTTTTAAGCAACTTGCAATAACACGACAGCTTCAACAGACCTTGAGGCTTTGAGGGCATTTGTTTGGTTGGTGTAGAAAAAATATGTCCAATGGCCAAATAACTAGGATTAAGTTGCTGTGCTAAGAGCATTTCAAAATAACCATGTGAAGATAAACCTGAGGCGAGCCCGGCATTTGCTATTTGTAGTAAATTGGCTTGCAAGACATCTTCTTGGCCTAAATGTACGCCAAAAGCACCGTGTTTGAGTGCAATCTCCCAGTGGTCGTTAATAAACACTTGTGCCTTGTATTTATGGCCTAGCGAGATTGCTTGAATAATGTCCTTTTCAATCTCATTTAGGGGTCTCTTATCAACGCTGTTATTTTTTATACGTAGTTGCACAGTGCGTGCACCCGACTTAAGCACCTGCTCCAACACACTGACTGACTTTGTAACGGTATAGACGCCTAAGGGCTGGATAACCTTGGCAAAGACAAGCCCGTGGTTAATGCTTAGCGAAGCATAGTGGGGCATCAAAATTTCAGGGAAATGCACAAGATCGTGTGGCCAACCGTTGCGGCCCAGCACACCAGCTCCCTTACCCAAGCCGTAGCCGCTAGATAAACCTTGATGTACATATGCTTTAGCAATCACAGTAGCGTCTAGCAAAGGATGACCAAACGCCATCGCCGTAGCAATGGCAGCAGACAAGGCGCAGCCCGTACCATGATTATGCCTAGTGTCTACTCTACTGCTTTGAAACCCAATTCGCTGGTGTGCATGAAAAACAGAGGTATGCGCAATACTTTTAGCCATTAACCAGTCGATGGCAAATGTATCAATATCAGCGCCACCGGTCACCAAAACACCTGATAAAACTGCGTTAGCAAGGCACTCAAGCGGCTCTTGGGAAGTGTTACCTTGAGCTTGTAACAACCTTGCAAGCACCTGCAGTTCAAACGCGTTAGGTGTTATCAGCGTGACGTGATTAGCCAAAGATATATAGTCGTCAACAGTGGGTGAATTATTGGCAAGGGTGAGTGATTGACCGCTGGTAGAGACCATCACCGGATCCCAAATTACAGGGATGAGTAAATCATGTTGTTGCTGATAAGGCCTTAAAGTATTGCTTAGCCAGTGGCTAATTAGTTGAAATTGTTCAGCGTTGGCCAATACCCCTATCTTAATTGCGCTAGGGGGTAAATCGTCAAGTAAGCCGTTAAGCTGATTGAGTAAGACCATTGCACAGGTAGGTGCAACATCTATAACTTGGTGAGAGTTTTGCGCGGTAATTGCGGTTACCACATTACAAGCGTGTCCGCCTAAGTCATGAATTGTTAGGCTATCGGCCTGAATACCCGCGCCTCCGCCACTGTCTGAACCGGCAATACTCCATACAATAGGTTTAGCGGGCTGTGTTCTAGCAAAAATTTTGTGCTGATTTGACATAAGCAATCTCTCATATTAAGTAAGATGAAGTTGCTTGTCTGGAGAAATGAATTGTTGAAAAGCGCCAATAAGAGTAATCGAATATAAAAATATTACTCGCGTGTTCTGGCAAAGTGGCTTTTTAAATCAAATACTGGTGTGTCCGGTATTATTAAATGCCACGCTTGTTTCCTTCGCGGGTACTAGCCCGATCAGGTTCAACGGATCCCGAATTAACGGTCTCAGCTATACAAATCACCTAGGTGAAACGTACTAGCACTCCGACAAGAAGACATAACTATAAGCATAGTAAAACAATTTCTCAAGTGCTATCTGCAGTCGTGCGATAAGTCCACAAAAAGCAGAGTTGAAAATTCCCTATGAAAACCAGAGGTTAAGAAGGGCAGGCCCCGCGTGTTTTCCCTTGGCCGTACTTCGTTTTACTTCAGATTTAACGGCTATTTACCCCTAAAACAATTAAATACATAAACAATAAGCTGTCAATTGCGCCTGCTCTACTTGATCAGTTTAATTGCTCAACAATATTATATGCATAGACGGGGTCTAGCATATTTGCCGCGATCCTATTGCTAAGGCCAATACTAGATAGCCCGGAAAGAAGTGCTAATTTGGCCTGCTCAATTGGTGAACTCATATGATACAAAGCTGCGTTTTTACGCGCATTAAGTTGAATGTTGCGGGTGCGTGGTAAACGCGTTTTTTGATAGGTTTGCAGTGCGGTTTTAGTATCGGTGCAAGCAGCCAAACAATGCGCCAAAGCATAGCTGTCTTCAATGGCCATTGCCGCGCCTTGCGCTAAAAATGGCAACATAGGGTGGCAAGCATCCCCTAAAAGCGCCACGTTTCCATCAGACCATCGGTTTAGGGGCTGTCTGGCAAACAAGGCCCATAGCGAACATTCGTCCGTAGCCTCTAGTAACTCGCTTACCTCTGGATGCCAGCCAGCGAATGCGCTGCGCAGTTCACTTATATCACCATTTTCATGCCATGATTCTTTTTGCCAATCTGTACGCTCTTGTACAGCAACAAAATTGACTAAGTTGCCGGCGCGCAAATAATAACTAACAAAGTGTTTGTTTGGGCCCACCCATAAATTAGCGTTTGATTTAATCAAGCCTTTAGGCAGTTTGTTTGCTTGTACCATGCCACGCCAGGCTACTTGTCCGGTAAATTCAGAGGGTGTTTGCCCTAACATGCAAGCTTGGATATTTGACTTGATACCGTCAGCGCCTATGAGCACATCGGCGAAGAGACATTCATTGTTGTCAAATTGTACTGTTAGATTCTGTGGCGTTTGTTGGTAACTTTGGATAGTTTGACCTAAGTGAATACTTACGTTCATATTTTTGCAGGCATTATGCAAAATAGAATGTAAATCAGCGCGGTGAATATGCAGATAATGAGCGCCATATTTTTGTGTGGCGGTATCACCCAAAGGAACAGTAAAGTAAGTCTTGCCAGTTTTATAGTGGCGCATCACGGCTGAATTTGGACGAAAGGCCTTAGTTTTAATCTCGTCTGCTATACCAAGTGTTTGTAATACATGCATGGCGTTGGGACTAAGCTGTAAACCTGCACCTACTTCGTTAAGTTGCGGACTTTGTTCGTAAACAAGCACCTCAAATTTGCGTTTTGCCAGCGCCAAGGCAGCACACAATCCACCAATGCCGGCACCAGCGATAACAATTTTTTTACTCAAAACAACTCCCCCATGATTATTTGTGAACAGCTATATCTGCTCAGTTACACAGAAAATAGCCAGTTCGATAGATCTTTTGATTTAACCTGAGTAAGGCTTACTAAGATGATCCATAATACCTATATTTCTCGGCTTTACTTATACTGTTTTGAAAGTGGTGACCAAAGCGCACATTTTTTCTGCGGTGCTGCAGGTTTGCTTACTTCGTTAGCTTATTTTGACTGAGTAGCTGTCACCTTGGCGCTAAAAAAAAACCGCGGCTGCAAATTAATCACAGCCGCGGCTTACAAACTAACTCAAATCAAACTAAAGATCTAAATTCATCACCTTCGCCCAAGACGCAACGAAGTCATTCACAAATCTTTCTTGCGACGTATCAAAAGCATACACTTCGGCTACTGCACGTAATTCAGAGTTAGAACCAAAAATAAGGTCGACCGAGGTTGCTGTCCATTTCAATTCTTCAGATTTACGATCAAAGCCTTCATACAGACCATCGGTAGCAGATTTTCTCCACACGGTAGACATGTCAAGCAAATTCACAAAGAAATCATTATTAAGTGTACCTGGTTGATCAGTTAATACGCCATGCGCAGATTGTTCATAATTTGCATTTAAGGCACGTAAGCCACCTATTAAAGCGGTCATCTGTGGCACGCTTAGGTCTAATTGGTCTGCGCGGTCAATTAACATTTCTGTAGGCGAACGTTCATAGCTTTCTTGTGCTACAAAATAATTTCGAAACCCGTCAGCATTCAGTTCAAGCAGGCTAAACGAATTAACGTCAGTTTGTGCTTGAGTTGCATCACCTCTGCCTGGCATGAAGGGTACTGAAACAGCATAACCAGCGTCTTTTGCGGCTTTTTCTATTGCTGCTGAGCCACCTAGTACTATTAAATCGGCCAATGATACATGCTTTCGCTTCGACGAGCCGCTATTAAAGTCGCTTTGTATAGTGCTCAATACCTTGAGTACTTTAGCTAGTTCTTGCGGGTTGTTTATCGGCCAATCCTTTTGTGGGGCTAGCGCTATACGAGCACCATTGGCACCGCCGCGCATATCAGAAGCGCGATAGCTAGCGGCCGAGGCCCATGCTACACGCACAAGTTCTGATATAGTCAAATCAGCGCTAAGTATGTCTTTCTTAAGTTGATTAATGTGCGAATTGCTAAGCGTAGACTTAGTGTCTTCGGCAATAGGATCTTGCCAAATTTTGATACCCTTAGGCACTTCATTGCCCAAGAAATTTCTAGAAGGTCCCATATCTCTGTGCGTTAGTTTGTACCACGCTTTTGCAAAGGCTAAGCGATATTCTTCTGGGTCTGCCAAAAAGCGTTCAGCAATTTTACGATAATCAGGATCAAATTTTAAGGCTAAATCGGCGGTGGTCATTACTGGCGGATTAAATTTACCTTTAATGTGAGCGTCGGGCACAATGGCATGCAGCGATTCATCGGTAGGTATCCATTGAATAGCGCCAGCTGGACTGCGAGTTTGCTTCCACTCAAAATTTAACAAATTGCTCAAATATAATGAAGTCCAGCGCGTTGGCGCTTGTGTCCACGCACCTTCAAGTCCACTGGTAATGGTATCTTCAGAATGACCTTTACCACAGTTGTTTTTCCAACCTAAGCCTTGCTCTTCTATGCCTGCAGCGGCGGGTTCAGCTTCAAGACAGTCTGCTGGTTTGTGCGCGCCATGCATTTTACCAAAAGTATGCCCACCTGCTATTAATGCTAAGGTTTCTTCATCATTCATTGCCATTCTTTCAAATGTAATACGTATATTTTTGGCAGATCCTATAGGATCTGGCACGCCTCGTGGACCTTCAGGATTGACGTAAATTATGCCCATGTGCGTGGCTCCAAGTGGTCTTTGCAGCTTGCCGTCTCGGGTCTCTCTATCGCTTGCAAGCATTTCTACTTCTGGTCCCCAATACACTAGGTCGGGCTCCCAGTCGTCTGCGCGCCCGCCCGCAAAGCCATAAGTTTCAAAGCCCATATTTTCAAGTGCAACGTTACCCGCTAATACCATTAGGTCAGACCAAGAAAGCGCCTCGCCGTACTTTTGTTTAACTGGCCATAGCAAACGTCTTGCTTTGTCTAGATTCGCATTGTCGGGCCAGCTATTGAGGGGCTCAAAACGCAGCTGTCCACCGCCTGATCCGCCTCTACCATCGAGCGTTCTGTAGGTACCAGCGCTGTGCCATGACATACGAATAAAAAATGGTCCGTAGTTACCAAAATCAGCAGGCCACCAATCTTGTGAGGTAGTGAGTAGTGTATTTAGGTCAGTTTTAACGGCTTGAAGGTCGAGCTTACTAAACTCTTTTGCATAGTCAAAATTAGGCCCCAATGGGTTTGAACGAGCATCATTGTCTCTAAGTGTCGCGAGGTTAAGCTGTTCAGGCCACCAAAAGTCATTTGGTTTTGCTTGTCCTTGCTTTACTGAACCGGTTCCAATGGCCCCTTTGGGCTTACTTATTTCCGGTCCTTGCGCAAGCTCAGCGCCCGAGAGGTACGGTGTTTGCGCAAGCGCAGCGCCCGATAGTAAGGCAATGCTTACCCAGCCAGCTACAACTGATCTCAAAAACATTTTTTGTTTTTTCATTTTAAAATTCCTTTTGTTGGGTTATTTTCGTCGTATATGCAATATACGGCGACGTTTATCTGATTTTTAGGTTTAGATCGTAAACTTAATATGCCACTACACGATTAATTAGGCACAAGGAAAACTATATCGGTTTATAATGTAAATATATTGTGAATAAAAGTAATTGGTTTAATCGCTTTTTACGATGAGTGAAATGCATCGTTAATGAAAGGACGTGAAAATTTCAGTGCTAGCAGGGAAGCATTTTCACTGATGAGACGCAACTGGTGCAAATGAGCAGAAATGGCTATGACTATTCCACGCGTTTACCATAACAGGAAGGCCAGTCTCATTTATTTGACTGTATGATTGACGAGAAAACTGGCTTAGCAAACTGCCGTAGCCTGCAATTAGTGCTTTTCTTTTAGCAATATTGAATAAGGGCCTAAATAAAAGGAGTGTCGTTTTTTCCAGTTAATTTATATTACCCCTTGAGTATGCCCTCGCTAGTCACTACTTATATTATATATATAATAAAGAGTTAACTAATTTTATGAAAGTACTGTCAGATATTGGCCTAATCGGCCTTGCCGTTATGGGCGAAAATTTAATTTTAAACATGGCCAATAAAGGCTTCACGGTTACCGCATATAATCGTTCAACCGACAAAGTAGAAAGTTTTATTAACGGGCGGGCTAAAGATAAAAGTATCCGCGGTGCCTACAGTATTGAAGCATTAGTGAGCTCCTTGTCTACACCGCGTAAAGTTATGTTAATGGTGAAAGCCGGCGGCGTTGTTGATAACGTAATAGAGCAGCTTATACCGCACCTTGATAAAGGCGATATTATTATAGATGGCGGCAATACGCATTTTCCTGATTCAAATCGTAGAAGCAAATACCTTGAAAGCAAAGGGCTCTTGTATATAGGTACTGGTGTTTCAGGTGGAGAAGAAGGCGCGCTAACAGGGCCTTCAATTATGCCCGGCGGTTCGGCGGCGGCGTGGCCTGCGGTAAAAGATATTTTTCAAACGATATCGGCCAAAGTAGAAGACGGCACACCATGCTGTGATTGGGTTGGTGAAGGCGGTGCAGGCCATTTTGTTAAAATGGTGCACAATGGCATTGAGTATGGCGATATGCAGCTAATTTGCGAAGCCTACCAAATAATGAAAGATTTACTGGGCATGTCTGCCGATGAAATGCATGCAGTGTTTGCCGACTGGAATGAAGGCGAACTTGACAGCTACTTAATTGAGATCACTCGCGATATTCTTGCTTTTAAAGAAGACGGGGAGCCCCTAATTGATAAAATTTTAGATACCGCCGGGCAAAAAGGCACTGGCAAGTGGACCGCGGTTTCAGCCTTAGAGCAAGGCGTACCCTTAACCCTAATCGGCGAAGCCGTTTTTGCTCGCTGTTTGTCGGCGCAAAAAGACGAGCGTGTTTTAGCATCGGGCATATTGTCGGGGCCTAAACCGGCTTTTGAAGGTGACAAAAAAGCCTTCATAGAAGACATTCGCCAAGCGCTGCTGGCCTCTAAAATTGTCTCGTACGCACAAGGCTATATGTTACTACGAGAAACGGCAAACGAATTAGGCTGGGATTTAAACTATGGCGGCATTGCCCTTATGTGGCGAGGCGGCTGTATTATTCGCTCAACCTTCTTAAATAAAATTAAAGACGCTTTTGATAAAAATCACGATCTGACTAATTTAATGATTGACGATTACTTTGTTGAAAAATTACATGCGGCACAATCTGGTTGGCGAACAGTGGTGGCTACTGCCGCTATGAACGGCGTGCCGACACCAACCTTATCCTCTGCGCTCAGTTATTTTGATGGCTATCGCAGTGCGCGTTTGCCGGCCAATTTGTTACAAGCCCAGCGCGACTATTTTGGTGCTCATACGTATGAGCGTATCGACAAGCCGCGCAAAGAGTTCTTTCATACTAATTGGACCGGGCGGGGCGGCGATACTGCATCCTCTACCTATAATGTGTAAGCGTGGTTTTAAAAAAGATGAGCTAGGCAATTATAAATGAAATTCATGAGCTTACTACCAGCATAAGGACAGTAACAAAATGCACCATTACAAAAAGCGTATCAGCTTAATAGCAATCTGCTTCTTTACTTTGATAGCGCTGTTTGGATGTGCTGAAAAAGAACCAGCTCGGGAAGTCAGCTTGTCAGTGCTGGTAGACAGCCCTGCAGAATTTAACAACAGCCAAGTGACCACCAACGGCAAAGTACGTCATTTTGAAACGCCTATGCATTACTGGATTGAAGATGAGAGCTTAAACCGCGTTGAAGTTGTGCCGCATGATAAAGTAGGCCCTTATTTAGGACAATTCGTAGTGGTAACGGGAGAGTTTCGCTTCTCGGCGACTACAGGGCGTTCAATAATACTAAGTGAGATTAAGCGTCAGTGAGAGGCGAAAGCCACGCATGGTAGTGACAATTATGAAAATAATGTTTATGACACAAACTGCATCCGATGAAATGGCATTTCTCATAAATCAGTATCTGATTATGACAAAAGAAACTATGCCAGAAATGGCACGTAAAGCGTCAAGCACTTGGCCGGTTAAGCATGATCATTGTTTTCAGCGTATTGTGCTTGATTCAGTATGCCAAGGTGTATGGTACGAGAGCATTAAGCGTCCTGCATATAAACATTTGACTTACCCGCAGGCAGAGCTTGCCGTTAAACTGTGTAATGAAATTATTGCGGGTCAGGTCGACTTGTCAGGCCTGAATTTACAGTCACTCACTTGGCGGGGCAAGCGCTAGGTTAGCGTGTTAATAGTGGCTGGTTTAACAGGTAAATTTGCATTCTTTATAAATTGAATGAAGAGTCTAAGCATGTTTCAATAGCATGCTATGCACTCACGCAACTTACATAAAAACGGCTATGATTTCGAGGCGCTAACGCGAACTCACCCTTTGCTTGCGCCCCATGTTATACGAAACCCTAGCGCAAGAAAAACAATCGACTTTGGTAATGCGCATGCAGTGAAGGCGCTGAATGCGGCTTTGTTAAAGCGCTACTATCATATTGAACACTGGGACATTCCTGAGGGGTATTTGTGTCCGCCCATTCCTGGACGAGCCGATTATATTCATGCCATTGCCGATTTATTAAGCGCTTCGCCCGCCACCCCAGCATCGACGAGACAGTTTCCTGCCAGGCTCGTAGGCCTAGACATAGGTACTGGCGCAAATCTAATTTACCCCATTATTGGTAGTCAATCGTATGGTTGGCATTTTGTGGCTAGTGATGTAGACAAGGGTGCCATTGCGTCTGCAAATTTGATTCGGTCTAGTAATTCTGTGCTGCGAAAAAGCGTCAGGATCCTCCAGCAGCATAAGCTTAACAGCATTTTTGATGGCGTAATAAAGCCACATGAGCAATTCGCATTTAGCATGTGTAATCCACCTTTTCACAATAGTCAAAAAGAAGCGTTAGCGGGCTCTATGCAAAAAAATCAAAACATTAAGCGTAACCAAGATAAGCGTCATTCCTCAATTCAAGGCCATAGCTCGCCAAAAAATGATCGAAGTGGCTCTCATCTGAATTTTGCAGGACAAAAGAATGAGCTGTGGTGCGCCGGTGGTGAAGTGGGCTTCATCAGCCGCATGATTGCTGAAAGTGTGCATTATAAAGAACAAGTAACGTGGTTTACGTCTTTGGTGGCTAAGCAGAAAAGTTTAGCGCCACTATATAAGAAGCTCACTCAGGTTGGAGCACTAGAATATAAAACAGTAGGTATGGCGCAAGGCAGCAAAATAAGTCGTTTTATTGCATGGCGCTTTTAACTGTCTTTTTTCCCACAAAATGTTCGATATTGACACAGCCCAGATGTCTCCTTTTAGTGGCATTGTGTCAGTACCACCGTATATGTTGGGAAGTACAATCGAATAATTTTGTGTCAGGCGAGAATAGAGCGAAATTCACATCCACTTGGGCATGGGTTGGCAATTATTTTCAGACGAAAGAACTAGCAAGCGCCTGTCGCTGGGCTTTACCGATGGACAAGCCCTATTTACGGCAAACGAACTTAGTCCGTCATTCAAGGCTCCAGAAAAAAGGGTATGCTTAAAGTTATTGATCCGAAAGCTCTAATGATTTTATCCAGAGATAGCGGCCCGTTAGTCCTGTATCAATTTCGCCTAACAAGCGAACTTTAGTTTCTGCACCAATCTCACGGCTTTGCCAAACAGAGCTTTCAATTTCTACTCGAATTTCGCCAGTTTCATCTTTGAAAGTATAATAATCTTCTCTTAAGTGCGAGGTAATATTGCCTAAAACGGTGATGTAAGTCCCCAGTCGTGCATCAGCAATTTGCGACACTGTAGTTTTGTTCCCCTTGGCGCTAGGACCAGTGAACTGGGCTGACACGCTTAATGTCATTATTACGAGAATAACAGAAATCATTATTTTTATTTTCATAGCGACTTACTCCATTGATTAAAGTTTTAGTCCATGTGGCTAACGGTCATGGCATTTCTTAGTTCTTTAATTGTGAAAATAGTTCAATTTATCGAATCATGCTATGGCAGCGGTTATTCAATATATATCGGTGCTAATAGTTAAAAAGAAGCTTAGCGCGTATGTTATTACTTTGAATTGTCGAAAATTCAGGAGCCTGTTAGGAGTGGCCCAGGGTAAATTAATTGCCTTTAAGCCTTAAGTCTCATATCGTTCCCACCGTGTTTTGTTTTAGGATAAACGTCAAGTTCACGCATTCACTCGGTCTAGCGTTAGAGCAAAATTTACGATTTGAAGACCAAAAAGTCGCGTATCTTTTATTTTTATGTAGTTTGACAAAAGGCCTAATTATTATGTCATATCAGCAAGAATACAAACATTCTATCGAGTCTCCCGAAAAGTTTTGGGCCGAAAAAGCTGCAGATCTCGCTTGGTTTAAGCCACCTTCAAGTATCTTATCTACTGATGAAAACGGTATGGCCCAATGGTTTGCCGACGGCGAAATGAATACTTGCTACATGGCGCTTGATCATCACGTAAAAAATGGTCGTGGTGATCAACTTGCCTTAATTTACGATTCACCGGTGACTGAATTAAAAAGCCGATTTACCTACCAAGAGTTACGCGATAACGTAGCCACTTTTGCGGGCGTGCTCAAGCAATACGGTGTGGACAAGGGCGATACCGTTATAGTGTATATGCCAATGATTAGTGAGGCTATTATTGCCATGCTTGCAGTTGCGCGATTAGGCGCAGTGCACAGCGTAGTGTTTGGTGGCTTCTCAGCTCATGAACTAGCGGTGCGTATTGACGATGTGCAGCCAAAGCTTGTTGTTACGGCGTCTTGTGGCGTTGAAATTAATCGAATTATTGAATATAAGCCGATGGTAGATGAAGCCATAGTGCTTGCTAAACATAAACCTCAACACGTTATTTTGCTGCAGCGCCAGCAGTGTATCGCTAGTATGCAAGCTGTTCGAGATATTGATTGGCAAGACGCACTTTTTTCAGCAAGGCCTGCCGATTGCGTGGCAGTTAAAGCCACCGACCCGCTCTATGTACTATATACATCGGGCACCACGGGCAAACCCAAAGGTGTAGTGCGCGATAACGGCGGTCATGCGGTAGCACTTAAGTACTCTATGAGTGCGGTTTATAATCTCAAACCCGGGGATGTATTTTGGGCTGCTTCCGATGTCGGCTGGGTGGTAGGGCATTCATACGTCGTGTATGCGCCTTTGCTGCACGGCTGCACGACTATTGTTTATGAAGGAAAGCCGGTTAGGACGCCCGACGCTGGTGCATTTTGGCGAGTCGTTGAAGAATACAATGTTAAGGCTATATTTGCCGCACCTACTGCATTTAGAGCCATACGAAAAGAAGACCCCGAAGCTAAGTTGTTAGCCAATTATAATATAGACTGCTTAGAGACAATTTTTATGGCGGGTGAACGTTTAGATCCTCCCACTTATGAATGGACGTTCAAAAAAACCGGTAAGCCGGTGGTTGATCACTGGTGGCAAACTGAAACCGGCTGGGCAATTTGCGCTAATTTAATGGGCATCGAAGCTTTACCGGTTAAAGCGGGCTCGGCCACAAAGCCAGTGCCCGGTTTTAATATTCAAGTTTTAGATCCTTATGGAAAACCTCTGCCTGCTAATACACAAGGTGCGATTGTGCTAAAGCTTCCCTTGCCGCCTAGCTGCTTGGCGACTATCTGGGGAAATTTTGACCGCTTCAGTGACGGCTACTTAACAGAGTTTCCTGGCTATTACAGCTCTGGTGATGGCGGCTATATAGACGAAGACGGCTACTTGTTTATTATGGGCCGAACAGATGATGTCATCAGCGTGGCCGGCCACCGCTTATCAACGGGCGAAATGGAAGAGATATTAGCGGCTCATAATGCGGTAGCCGAGTGCACGGTTATTGGCGTGTACGACAGTATAAAAGGACAAGTGCCTGTAGGTTTTGCTCTGCTTAAAGATGGCGCAGATATTAGCGCCGCAGCCTTGCAAACCGAGCTTGTTGCCATGGTACGTAAAGAAATTGGCGCACTGGCTTGTTTGAAGCAGGTTATTGTGGTGCCTAGATTACCTAAAACGCGTTCAGGTAAAATATTGCGCAAGGTGCTTAGGCAAATTGCCGACAATGAAGAATTTACAGTGCCCTCAACGATAGATGATCCCGCTAGTGTGGCGGAGATAAAAGACATAATGCGCAGTAGTGGTCTGGTGAAAGAGTAGCTATTACTCCTTAGTTGAAGTCCTTGCTGACAAAGATATCTTGCCCAGTAATATGTCTTTAAACATGACCCAGTCACCCAAAAAACTGTAAAAAGGATACTTGAACGTAGCAGGCTTGTTATGCTCGAAGAAGAAGTGGCCCACCCACGCAAAGCCATATCCTATTATGGGAACTAGCCACAGCAGAGCGCCTGACGCGCTTATTATTACATAGGCAATAAGAGCTAATACCAGACAAGAGCCAATGAAATGCAGTAAGCGACACGTTGGATTAGTATGCTCACTTAAATAATGTGGGTAAAACTGTGAGAAGCTGGTGAATCGGGATTCTGACAAAATGCTTACCTCTTATATCGCTGGGTCATGAAAGGCTTTTTCAAGGCTTAATAAACGGGGCACAGCGGATTTCTCAGATAGCAAAACGCGTCTTCGTAAAGCGATGGTTTCGTTCATTAAAAAAGCAACGACTGTTATATGCTCTATATGAGTTTGTCATATTCAGCAAATTTATCATACTGTTTATATCTGATTCTTATTTCCAAGGAAGTTGTCTATGCATAAATGTTTGAAATTAATAAAATACTACCTGTTGAATAGTGCAGGTTTATAGTCTATTTTGCTTACACTATGCACCGACAAGTTTGTCGTCATACAAGGTCTAGGAAGACACGATGAACGAAATTTTATCCCTCACCGGCGCAAATCTGATCTCGCCTATTATTCTTAGCTTTGCACTGGGTCTTGTTGCTGCTTTGGCGCGCTCCGAACTTACAATACCCGAGGCGGTTGCCAAAGGTATGTCGATATACCTGCTGTTTGCAATAGGTTTTAAAGGCGGTGTTGCGGTTAGCGCGCACGGTATTGACACAACCTTGGTGCTATCGCTTGTGGCCGGAGTGGTGCTGTCATTTGGGCTGCCAATGCTCGCATTTGGGATGCTGCGACTCATGACGGGACTGTCTAATATTGATGCCGCGGCTGTTGCTGCGCATTACGGGTCGATAAGTATTGTGACTTTCGTTGCGACCACATCGGTACTCAAAGGCCAAATGATCGACTCTGAAGGCTACATGGTGGCAGTTGCTGCCGTAATGGAAGCACCTGCCATTCTCTCAGCGCTGTGGCTAGTGGCACGCAGCGGGTCTAAAGCTAAAATGGAGCCTGACCTTATGCGTGAGCTAATGCTTAATGGCTCCATTGTGCTGCTTGTAGGCTCGTTCTTTATAGGCGCGCTTACGGGTGAAAAAGGCTTGGCTGAAATAAGCCCTTTCATTGTGGCGCCCTTCAAAGGTGTATTATGTTTGTTTTTGCTAGATATGGGGTTAATCGCCGGGCGTGGCCTGCGCCAGTCAAAGAAAGTGCTTAGTGTAGGCGCGGTCGCTTTTGCGATCGCCATGCCGCTGGTGAGTTCTTTCATTGGTTTGCTAGTTGGCATGCTAATTGGATTGTCGCTAGGGGGGATTGTTCTGTTAATGGTTCTATGTGCATCAGCCAGTTATATCGCGGTCCCAGCTGCCATGCGAGTGGCACTACCTGAGGCCAATCCAGCGATCTATTTAACCCTTTCACTTGGGGTCACCTTCCCCTTTAATCTTGCGCTGGGGATACCTTTGTATCTTGCCATTGCCCAAACTGTAACCGGAGCTTAATATGCAAACCCATATCGCAAAACGTGTCGAAATTGTTATAGAAGCCCCATTGGAGCGCCGCCTAACCACCGCACTGACTAAGGCCGGTGTTACGGGCTACACAATACTGCCGGTGTTAGGTGGATCAGGCCGCTCAGGCCAGTGGACGCTCGAAGGCCAAGTAGGCCGCGCGGGCATGGTGTCGGTTGTTTGCTTAATCAAACCAGAGCGCTTAGACACCCTGCTAGAAGCTGCATACAGGGTGGTTGAAAAACATATTGGCGTTGTCAGTATTACCGACGCGCACGTTGTTCGGGCTGAGCGATTTTAATTTCCGCCAGCACTTGAATACGCGCTTTTTGGCGCAGTCTCAGGTTTATTAACTACCCCCCTTAGCAATATTTTTATTCGGAACACTACATTATGTTTGCACGGTTTCATCGTGAAAAAGCGCCGTTAATCGTTATCGAGTTCACTGGCGAAAAAGCGAATGCACAAAATTTCGCAGTCTATTTGAAAGGGCTAGAAGAAAACTACGCAGGCAAAGAAGACATTGCCTTAGTATTTGACGCGCGCAATGCGCTTGATTTAAACCCGGTGTATCAGCTAAAGCAGGCTAAGTGGTTAAGGCAAAATAAGGATGTGGTTGAGCGCTACTGCCAGGGGATTGCCTATGTTATCCCTAACGCTTTTTTAAGAAATATGCTCGCTTTAGTATTTAAAATTCAACCTAGCCCTGTTCAATTTAAAGTGTTTGAAACTCTTGAAGACGCTTACGCGTGGGCAAATGCGCAGTTAAAAGATTGATTTTTTTCGGGTTTACTTTGATAGTGAGGCAGCGCGATTTCAAATAGCTAGAAGATCGCAACGAGCGGATCCGCGATGTCGTACAAGGTCACAACGGTAGCATATATGTACTAACTGACGGCATAAATGGCAAAGTACTTAAGCTAACCTCGAGCTAAAACGCAAAGGGGACATAAAGACTGAAGTGTTCAAAATTTCAAATATCATTTTGAACACTCTTGCTGTTAGTTGCGTACCCATTAAGTAACAAAGACCACATAATTTTGCGTGAATTAATTACCCTTATGGAGACCCTTATGATTAATCTTAAAGCTGCCGTTTTGTTAACGTCTGTTTGTGTTTTAGCCGCTTGTTCGCCTTCAACACCGCCAGAGATGGCCGATCTAGAAAACAGTATTTTAACCGCAACGGGCAGCACGCTTGGTACTGTTACTTTAAAAGATCTTGGTGAAGGCGGAACGCAAGTGACTGTTAGCATCAGCGGTCTTGACGGCGCAGGAACGCATGCGATGCATTTTCATGAGTTTGGTTTATGTGACGCGCCTGACTTTACCTCGGCCGGTGGGCATAAAAACCCGATGGATATGGCGCACGGTAAATTGGCTGCCGATGGTCCTCATGCAGGCGACATGATGAATATAGAAGTAGGCGATGACGGTACTGGCAGCTTAACAGTTATTAATGAGCTGGTGTCCATAAACGGTGAACATGGTTTACCGGCATTGCTAGATGAAGACGGTACCGCGCTTATTATTCATGAAAAGGCTGACGACTACATAACGCAGCCAACAGGCGCTGCGGGCAGCCGCATTGGCTGCGCTTTGATTGAGTAAGTCTGCATAGTCCTAATAGTAGCTATAGAATAAATGGTAGTGGGTCTTATAAGGACTAATACCATTGAACTATACGAAGTAACTAAGTAAGTAAAAACAGCAAATCATGTGAGTCATTTGCTGTTTTTTATAGTCTTATGCTTTTACATGCCTACTCAAAAAAAGTAGCCTTTAGTAAGATATATTACAAGTATCATTCTAGGGTCCCGTTACTCAAAGAACAGCCCCAGGTAAGAGCGTAGTGCTCAACCCAAGCAGCGTAGCCATGAGCAGCACCTAATGGCAGATTTACCTAAAGGTATAATTAAACCCTTCCTACCGGTGATACGCTACAAAAATAGTTCCATTTATTTTGATCCTTATCTTAACATTTGATAGTAAATAGTAATCATTATCATTCGTATATTATTCCAAAAGGTAAAATAAATGTACCAACGCACAACAATCGCAATTTGTATCGCATCTGCGCTATTTGCTTCATCTGTACATGCAGTCGTCACGCAAGTTGATCCTCAAAAAAACGAAATTGAACGCATAGAAATAAAAGGACAGTCTGGAACATTTGAGGCATTTCCATTCAACATAAATACGGTTGAAGAGGGCAAAATTTTAGCGGGTAAAAAAGTGTCAGTCGTTGACTTAAGTTTACAGCCTACTTTTGTTGAGCCCAACTTGCGTCAAGTGTTTTCTCGTCTGCCGGGCTTATTTGTTTCTGACCAAAAAATACCGAGCATTTATAACGTTAACTATCGTGGTTTAGGTAACCCACATGAATCAGAATTTGTGGCTTTTTATCAAAATGGCATACCGCTGGCGTCTGATGTGTTTGGCTACGCTACCATTTATTATTTACCGCCTGCGCAGCGCATTCAGCGCGCTGAATTTATAAGAGGCGGCGGTGGTTTACTGTATGGTCCGCAAATTGGTCCGACCATCAATTTCATGACAACACGTGCTAACCCTGACGCAAAAAACAGCGCGTCAACCGAGCACAGTATTGGCAGTGACGGTTTCTACAGCACCTACAATGAAGTACGCTACGCAAAAGACGATTTTGGTTTTATTGCCAGTCTAGAGCATCGGCAGGCCGACGGGCCCCGCACTAACGAAGACTACGAGGTGAATTCGGGTTACGTTGGGCTCGCATACAAAGGTTTTGACGATATTCGTATTGGTTTTGATGTAGATGTATATCAATCAGACTCAGGCGAAGCAGGTCGTTTAAGCTCACGCGAATTTGCGCAAAACCGTGACTTGGTAAATACCCCTTTCAACCGTATCGAGATAGACAGAGTAATTGCTTCACTTACCTACGATCAACAGCTTAGCAATGACTCAACTCTTAACGGTAAGCTTTATTATTCCTACCAAGACCGTTTCAGCCGACGTTCTGGTGCGTTTTTAGAGCCTGCTGACGAGCCCGCAACCACGAATATTGATCAACAAGAATTCACCACTGTGGGGCTTGATGTACGCTATGCACAAGCATGGGGCGCTAACAATGTATTTACCGCAGGCACTATGTTGTATCGTGGAGACAGTCCTAGAACACGGTATGTAAGCAGCAATATTCGCTCAAACACCCAAAACGCTGACGATTTATTGTTTGATCAGGACCGGGTTATGACCTACTCATCGGTCTTCGCTGAAAACTTATTTCGCTTTGGTGACTTAAGTGTAGTGCCTACGCTGCGCTACGAGCGCGTAAATTATGATTTATTTGAACCATTAAAGCGTGCAAGTTTAGAGCGCAGTGCCATTAATATTGATAAAACTAGTAATGAACTGTTATTTGGCCTTGGCGCAAGCTATAGAGTAAATAATGCAACGGAGGTATATGCGAATGTATCAGAGTCTTACCGGCCGCAGCGATTTGATGATTTAGCGAATCCTAACGCCGAACTCACTGGGGCAAACGGGCCTGGTATTTCCAGCGCAAAAAACTTCGAGCTAGGCGTGCGCTCTATGGTGATAGACGGTCTTAACTTGGATGTGAGTCTTTTTAGAATTGATTTTGACGACAAAGTTGAGCAAATACAGGTAAACATCGTAGATGTGCAGCGAGTGAACTCTGGTAACTCTCGTCATCAGGGCATTGAGTTTAGTGCTGAATATGATTTCTTTCATCAGCAAAATAACGACAGCAAACTAATTGGCTTTATTAACGGGTCTTTATTAGATGCAGAAATTACGCAAAGCACAAACGCCAACCTAGTGGGTAATACACCAGGATTTGCGCCCGATTATGTGCTGCGAGCGGGCTTTATTTATAGCCAAGACAAGCTAAACGTTGCCTTAACCGCGACGCTGGTAGACGAGCAGTTTTGGCAAGATTCAAATCAGCCGCGAGGAGCAGGTAACGGTCAAATAAATGCTATCATTGATGCCTATCAGGTAGTCGACTTAAGCGCTGATTATGACATTAATCAGTCGTGGTCAGTGCAAGCCGGTATTAATAATTTGCTTGATGAAGATTATTACAGCCGTGTTAGAAACGACGGCATTGAGCCGGCGGCTGAGCGCACCTTGTACCTTGGGTTTAAATTTCAGCTTTAGGCTAGTTGAGGAATTTTGTAGTCACCCTCAACTAAATGCGTAAATACAAGCTGTCTTTGTAAATAAAGGCAGCTTTACGTTTAGTTTAAGCATATTCAAGTAATCCGAGCGACAAGCACCATCAAGATTTAGAGCAACATGCGCAATTAGCTAAAGGTTCAACCGTAATGTTTGTCCAAGTACAAGTCATTGCGTCAAAGAATTGCAAAGTATTTACCGGAGTAGTGCCATATTGGGTGAGTATTTTTATCGCTTCCAATGCCTGCATTGCCCCCACAATACCCACCAAAGGCGAGATAACGCCGGCTTCTGTACAGCTTAAACTTTGCTCACCAAAAAAATGACTCATACAGGCATAGCATGCACTTTTACGCTGCGGGATAACGCAAAATACTTGCCCTTCCATGCGAATAGCGGCGCCCGACACCAGCGGTGTTTTTTGCGCGTAGCAATGCTTGTTAAGCTCGTTTCTAGTGGCTAGGTTGTCACTGCAATCAAGTACTATATCGTGCTGCTGTATGGCCTGACAAAGTTCATCGGGACCTAGCCTATGATCAATCGGAAGCACCTCAACAAAGTGGTTAATATTACGCAAAGTCTGCGCGGCTGAATCTACTTTTTTATCACCTATGCTACTTTCAAAGTGAAGCACCTGACGTTGTAAATTAGTACTTTCAACAATATCATCATCAACAATAGTAATCTTACCTATACCGCCTGCCACCAAGTACTGCGAGGCCGCGCAGCCTAATCCGCCAACCCCAATAAGCAATACACTGCTATTGATCAGTAACTCTTGTTTGTCCAAATCAAAGCCCGACAGCATAATTTGGCGGCTATAGCGCATAGCCTGTGCTGTAGTAATTGTTTGCATTTATATTTTCCAGTGGACATTTATGTGTGAGCAATAATAAGACAGCCCTTATGGGTAAAGTATACAGCGTATAAGTGTATTGTGAATGGCAAGTCTTTTGACGATGATGTATTCTTTAAAACATACGCAATGACGATTAGACCAATGTCATAATAATGGAGAACTAGATGAAAAAGTTTTTAATAGCAGTGGTAGTCATTGCAGTATTGCTAGGTGGCGGCGCATGGTATTTGCTAAGCGGTGCAGGAGATTTTATTCGTGCTCAAATTGAAGAGCAAGGTAGCCAGTTTTTAGGCACGCGCGTTTCTGTTTTTTCCGTAGACGTAGCCTATTCACAAGGGCGCATGACGATTACAGATGTAGACGTAGAAAATCCAGCTGGGTTTAGTCAGTCTAACGCCTTTAGTTTTGAGTCAATTACACTTGAATTAGGAGAGGTATTAGGCGAACCCTACACGGTTAAAACGCTTATTGTGAACGCGCCAGAAGTACTATATGAAGTAGATGCAAAAGGCCAAGGCAACCTAATAATATTAAAAAATAACCTGATGGCTAACTTGCCCAAAAACAACGAGCCTGTTGACCCTAACAAAAAGGCTGCTAACCCTCTTGTTATTGTTGAAAACGTGACGCTCAGCGAGGTGCGCCTTAAGCTTGATTTTGAAAAACTGTCCACAGGGGAGTTAAACATTGAGAAAAAGGTGTATGAAATTACCTTGCCCACGTTCAATGCGGGTTCAATTGGGAAGCCAAACGGTATCCCAGCAGACCAAGTAGGCGCGGCCATTGTAAACGCATTGCTTGACAACATAATTGCTCAAGCTAAAGCCGAGGCTAAAAATCGCTTAAAAGAAGAGGCAGAAAGAAAGCTCAAAGAAAAGGTGGATGAAGAAAAACAGAAGTTGCTAGACAAAGCAGGTGATAAACTGAAGGGCTTATTTGGTGAGTAAAGCACAGCCCATACCCAATAGCTTGAGTCATATTGATGAAAGCGGCAAAGCGAATATGGTCGACGTTTCAAATAAAGAGATTACGCAGCGTATCGCGCGTGCTGAAGGATATATAAGTATGCTGCCAACGGTCATTGAGCAAATACAGCAAAACCAAATTGCTAAAGGTGATGTGTTTAGCGTGGCCCGTATTGCCGGTATTCAAGCAAGTAAAAACTGCGCTAATTTAATTCCGCTGTGCCACCCTTTAATGCTGACTAAGATACAGATTGATTTTGAAATTGATGAAGAGCAAAATCAAATACGTATTCTGTGCATGTGCAAATTAAACGGTAACACAGGGGTTGAAATGGAAGCGTTAACGGGCGTGTCGGTGGCGGCCCTAACTTTGTTTGATATGTGTAAGGCTGCTGATCCCAATATGACTATTCATTCTATCCGCGTACTTGAAAAAACGGGCGGTAAGACTGGGCACTGGCAAAGGACGTGAGTAAGCGCGACTATGCCACGCCCTTTGTCGCCTCTCTTAATTGCGGTTACTCACGTACTCATCGTAACTGCCTTGGAAGTAGTTTAACTTTTTATCTTTAATTTCAATAATAGAGCTGGCCAAAGTAGACACAAACTCACGGTCATGGCTAACAAAAATAAGCGTACCATCGAAGTTTTTGAGGGCAGTGTTCAACGCTTCAATTGCTTCCATATCCATGTGATTTGTTGGTTCGTCCATTACAATGACATTAATCTCTTGCATCATAAGTTTGCCAAACAGTAGGCGATTCTTTTCGCCTCCTGAACAAACCTTTACGTCTTTTTCAATGTCGTCGGCGCTAAACAACAATCTTCCCAATATAGCGCGTACGGCTAGGTCGTCGTGCTTAGGTGTGCGCCATCTTGACATCCAATCAAATACCGTCGCAGAGCGCTCAAAGTCGCTGCTAACGTCTTGAGCCAAATAGCCAATAGAAGCATTTTCAGACCATTTTACGATGCCTTTGTTGGCTTCAAGCTCTTTTACTAAGCAGCGTAAAAAGGTTGTTTTACCCGCACCGTTTTCGCCTATTACAGCAAGCTTTGCGCCAGCTTCAAGTAAAATATCTGTACCTGTAAATAAAGTTTCGCCGTTAAAGCCATGCGATACGTCATGAAGTTCAAGCGCTAAGCGGTGCAGTTTTTTATGTTGCTTGTAGGTAATGTAAGGAGTTTGTCGACTTGACGCTACGACCTCGTCTAGCTGAATTTTATCCATGCGTTTGGCCCGCGAAGTCGCCTGTTTTGCTTTTGACGCATTTGCTGAGAAGCGTGCTACGAAGCTTTTTAGCTCAGTAATTTCTGCGGATTTTTTGGCATTTTCAGTATGCAGTTGTTCTTGAACTAGGCTGGCTGATGCCATATAAGACTCGTAGTTGCCGACATAAATGCGCAATTCGCCATAGTCAATGTCAGCCATATGCGTGCACACCGCGTTTAAGAAATGGCGATCGTGCGAGACAATAATCATTGTGCATTTTCGCTGGTTTAAAACGTCTTCTAGCCACTTTATGGTAAATATGTCGAGGTTGTTGGTCGGCTCATCTAATAGTAAAATTTCTGGATTTGAAAATAAAGCTTGAGCAATTAGCACGCGTAGTTTTACACCTGGTGCAACTGCCGACATCAAACCGAAGTGATATGACTCGCTAATGCCTGCTTCTAGTAGGAGTTCTATGGCGCGCGATTCTGCGGTATAGCCGTCCATTTCTGCAAATTCAGATTCCAAATCGGCTACTCTCATGCCGTCTTCTTCAGACATTTCAGGCAGTGAGTAAATACGATCTCTTTCTTTTTTGACTTTCCACAGCGCGGCGTCGCCCATGATTACCGCATCGACTACCGAGAATTCTTCAAAGGCAAATTGGTTTTGATTCAATGTGCCAATACGCTCGCCTGGCATTACTGATACATTACCTGAGGATGGTGTTAGCTCACCGCTGAGAATTTTCATGAAGGTTGATTTGCCACAGCCGTTAGCGCCAATTAAGCCGTAACGATTGCCGTTACCGAATTTAGCCGAAATATTTTCAAACAATGGCTTAGCGCCAAATTGCATAGTGATGTTAGCGGTAGTGATCAAACTGGTATTTCCTTTGACGGTATAAAATGCATGGATACTGATAAAAGATGACAGACAAGCATATAGTTTGTGCAAAAATTGCGCGCGCACTATACCCTAAAAGCCATATTCATTAAACCTATGATTGGTTGATACTTAACAAATTTCTAATTTGAACGGATTTAGCGAGTAAAACCGTCCTTTTGTAACGTTTTGTTAACCTCAATGTGCTAAAACATTCTACGGACTGCTGAAAAAATGCGAAGTTTTTGAAAATCATGTTACCGGCTAAGATGTTTACGGCAACATTAATTAACGCACCAATTTAGTATTTTAATAGCATTCGTTATTTCACTTTCTTTTTGTAGCTTATAGACTCACACAGTCGTTAAGCAATTTATTTAATACAGCGCAGCTAATATAGTTATGATGGAAGAGAAAAAAGGCCGTTTGCACAAAGCTTACTACCGTAATGGTGAAAATCATCGCGCGGGTGCCGACGTTAGTTTTGGCGATATTGTAAAAGTATTTGGCTTTAGAGGTGTTGAGGTTGGACGCTGGGTAAGCAAAGAAGAGCAGCAGTTAGCGGCTAACCTATTTTTTGACGCGCTGTGTGACTTAATGGATATTTTGTCAGTACCAGAGCAAGTTATATCGTTGAACGCCACGTTAGCGATTAATTTTGGTATAGGCGGCCGTAAAGGCGCTTATGCCCATTATAATGGGGCAAGCCGAACCCTAGCGTTGGCCAAGAACGCGGGTGGAGGCGCGCTCGCGCATGAGTGGTTTCATGCCTATGACCATTACATTTGCACCCGCCAGTTCCATACTACCAACCCGAGACTTTATGCCAGTGAAGTATGGCTTAACAACATAGCCCAACTTAAACCACATCCGCTCAACCTAGAATTAGCAAGCGCTTTTGAAAGTATGTTCCTAAAGCTTGATAAGACCGGCCCGAGTGAACTCATGCAGCAAAGTATTTTGACCGACAAATCATACAATATGTTTTACTATGCAAGGCCGCAAGAGGTCGCTGCAAGAGCCTTTGAGAGAATGATACAAGAACATAGGCTTAAAAATAGCTTTTTAGTCGCTGGCACTATGCAAAGTAAAGAAGCACGAGTTGGGCTGTATCCGCATTCTGATAGTCTATTCAAAATTCAGTACCATTTGTACGGCTACTTTGCAGGTTTAGCACGTAGTTTACGACGCTAAGCCTGTCCAGTTTAATAAACCAAGGTGGTGGCGTTCAAACGATGCTATGGTTTAGAAGTAAGCGCCGATTGAATAATGGTCGCATGTTCAGCCAAATCGTGGCCTAAATTGGTCAAGTAACCGCCGTCGTGCTGATCAACAATCCCTTTTTCAAATAAACGCTGGGCTGCGTTGACTAAAGCTGGGTCGGCATTGTTATGGATCTTTATACCCTGCATAAGACTTTTGTCTGGAAATTTTAAGATAAGATTTAATTCGTCAACAAGCTCTTTAGTAAATGACATGCTTTCTCCTTTAAAATTATGTTCTCGTGCTGTAAATAGTATCGAATTTCATGTCTTAGACTATCGTTTTACGCTCACAAACACAAAACAAAAAGTAGGTTAATGAAAAATAACTGCAGCGGTTTCTGCCCTAATCTTTGGCTTGATACAAAGCCTTGTCAGCTTGCTGTAAGACAATGTCTGGGGTCCACTTTCGATTAGGGCTAAACGGGAAAGTGGCGCCGGCCATGCTGCTGAGCCGCTGGTTCTCAAAACTTTCGGCTAAGAGGATGCGAGCGCGGCATAGCGGCTGATTTTGGCGACTACGTTACTCTGCTGCTGGCTTCACAAACTTCAATGTCATTCTATCTGACTCACCAATTTCTCGGAATTTTTCGTCTTTTTCAGCAATAGGTCTGCTGGCTTGCAGTGCCCACACGCCGTTTTCCCAATCGGCTGGGTCTTTTGCGTTGGCATTTATTTCGCTGGCGGCGGCTAGCTCAAAGCCTGCGTTCTTGACTAAGTCTACAATATAGCTTTGTTTTACATATCCACGCATACTTGTTACTGGGTCGTGCTCTAAGTCTTCAGGTCCGCGGTGCTGAACAATACCTAGAACGCCGCCTGGCTTTAGACTCGTCAATACTTCTGCTAATAAACCGTTTACATCGCCGCGGCCAATTTGGCCGTGCATGCCACGGAATATAAGCACGGTATCAACGCTGTTAGGCGAGGCAAACGGGACTGTTTGTCCAATGAAGCGAGCCGTAGCATTGTCACCAAACATGTCGCTGTCGTGATCGATAAATGTTTCGCGCCACTGCATAGAACCGTCATAGCGCTCGCCGGGGGCTGGGCTGCCATTTAATGCAATGTATTTGCCGTCTTGCGCGGTAAGTGGCGCTAGTATGCGGGTATACCAGCCGCTTGACGGACCAAGCTCTGCCACTGTCATATTTGGCTGTATGCCAAAAAAGTCTAGGGTAGCGACGGGGTTGCGATACTGGTCTCGCTCCATGTCTCTTGGTGTACGAAACTCATTACCACTAACCGCTTTTTCAATAGCGGCTTTAGCCGACATCATATTACTGTGAACTTCGTCTTTTTTATGGTCATCAGCTTTAACAGCGGCTGCGGTGAGCAAGAAAAGTGCGCTGGTTGCGCCTAATATTAGAGGCTTTATCATATCGGGTTAGGTCCTTGGCTGATGTAGCTTACTAAGCTAAGCTACTTTAATGCTTAAGATATAGCCTTATTCATACATATTCCAGTCAATTTTGGATGTTTTGATACTGCTTGTATATTTGCTATTTCTCGAATTAAAGCGTACTGGCTAAGCTTTTACCAAGACAAAAAAAGATGCAATTGATTCTCCACATAAGTCTGTTAGAGACTGGGCGCTGTATTCTTTGAAATGCACATATCTACATGCATTATGCCATCTTCTAAATAGTGCTTTGAAACCTCTGTAAACCCAAACGTACGATACAGGCGACTCAAATGGCTTTGGGCGCCAATAGTTATATCGCATTTTGGCCACAGTAGAAAAGTGCGATCCACACACTCTTGAATAAATTTGCGACCTAAGCCTGAGCCGCGCATAGATTGGACGAGTAGAATTCGGCCTATGCTTGGTGTGTTGAAGCTGAGCCCTTGTGGTAATAAGCGAGCATAAGCAATAAGCTTTTCATGCTCATACAGCATAAGGTGATGCACATCATCTTGAATATCTTTATAATCAATGTCCTGATAAATGCAGGTTTGCTCGAGCACAAAGGTTTCGCTGCGTAAATGCAGTATTTCATAAAGCTGTAGGCAAGTGAGTTCATTAAAGGGTAAACAAAGGTAATTCATTGAAAATACTCATATTGAGCTTGTAAACAGGCAAGTTACATAAAGTAAACGATTGCCTTAGAACAGTGAAGTAAATAATTCGCTGACCAAGCGTTAGGGCAGCAAGCTTAGCAAAAATCATACAAGGTTTTACGCTACAAATAACAAAAATGATATATGATTACAACAACGTAGTTTGTTTATACAACAATGAGAAGCAGTATGCCAAAAGCCAGTGAAATTAAGAAAAATGCCGCGATAGAATATAACGGTAAAGTCTACTTTGTAAAAGATATTGCCAAACTGACCCCAAGTGGCAGAGCAGGGGCTAGTTTATATAGAATGCGCCTGTACGAAGTTGCCACCGGCGCTAAGGCTGATGAAAGCTTCAAAGCCGATGAAATGATAAACACTGCAGAATTCAGTAAAAAGAAAGTGATGTTTTCATATGTAGACGGTAACGAATATGTGTTTATGGACAACGAAGACTACACCCCATACTCACTTGACAAAGAAGTCATTAGCGACGAACTGATGTTTATTACCGAAGAAACGATTGGCTTGCAGGTGTTAATAGTTGACGAAAAACCCGTGGGTCTTGAATTACCGACCTCGGTAGACTTAGTCATTACTCAAACCGATCCTTCTATAAAAGGTGCTTCTGCCAGCGCCCGTACCAAGCCTGCCGTATTGTCTACCGGCTTAACGGTGCAGGTGCCTGAGTACATTTCAAGGGGTGAAAAAATTAAAGTGAATACGGCAGAAGGTAAGTATACTAGTAGAGCCTGATACGCGATCTTATAAGCCTATACTTGGTCGTAATTGGCTAGTTTTGACAGTGCGAAGTGATAAACTCTCCGTAAGCAGACACTTAGGACGATTAGTACAATGATTACGCATAATGACATAAGCGACTTAACGGTAGCGGCTCATGCAATTAAAAAGTTGCTCGACATAAAGTTTACCCGAGCAAAAGAACGCCACGCGGCTGCAATGGGCTACGCGTCTTCAAATCATTTGTTAGCGGAGCTAAAAGAAGGCCCAATTCAGCAAGAGTTTGATGTGTATATAGACGTTTTAAAAGCACAGGCTTTAGCAAAACATCAAATTAAGATAGACGATGACTTAGTTGAGCGCTTACGCTTTGAACTAGTAGAACAGCCTTGAGGCACTGCTAAAACTCACTAATATTGTGCCCTAAGGCTTGGCAAATTCCGTCTGCTATAAAACTTGTTTGATGACATTTAGCATTTTTATGCTCATCGTTAAACGCTATTTCGGCCGTTAAATTTACACCTATAAAAGAGCTACTAATGTTAAAAGTATCTACTACCAAAACCCGTGTTTACGCTGTTAGCGCGGCAATTTTATTTGTTTTTATGCTGGCTGGCGCAGTGTATATAAATTCGCAAGGTATACAAACAAATAAGTACAATGTTGAAAATACCTTAGGGCTTAGTTTAGATGTTTTAAGCGCTAAGGTAGATGCGCGAGTGGCACAAATGAAGCTTATTTCTAAAGGCCTAGCGAATGACAAGCACATTCACGCATGGGTAAACGATGGTTTTGATGCTAGCCAGGAGTCGGTCTTGGTGGATAAGCTAGGTTTTTATGTTGAAGAATATGGCCTTACCAGTGCTTCATTTGCGGATAAAAATTCACATAAATATTGGAATCACGAAGGTTTTTTAAGGGTTCTTACGCCTGAAACAGACACGTGGTATTTTGCTTACCTAGCAAGTGCTAAGCAAGATTTGGTAAGTATTTATTATGATCAAAATAAAAAGCGAGTTGACCTTTACGTTAATTATCAACAAACAGATGGGAATGGGCTGTCGGGCATAGCCACGTCTTTCAACGGTGTGCTTAATATGCTAAATGACTCAGTTTTTGCGCAGCATGGCAATGTGTTCTTGGTGGATAGTGCAGGCATTATTCAGGTACAAAGCGGCAGTTCGGGCGAGAAAAAGTACGATCAAGTTGGCCAAGACGACGCCAGCGGTCCGCAAAATTTGCAGTTATTGCTTGGCGAAAATAACGCTAAGGTAATGCTAAAGGCACAAGGTGAGCAGGGCGCGCAGTTCACAAGCAGTCTATCAGATGAAAACATGCTTATAGGCAGCAGCTATATTCCTAGCATGGCTTGGTTCATGGTGGCGCAGGTGCCTAAAGACGCGCTTGCCACATCGTTGAGTGCGCCACTGACTAAACATGATGAATAAGTGCCAGATTACTTACTACATTTATAATAGTTTTATTTTACACAACAAAAAAGGATAGTTGATTTGGCCGTTCATTGGTTCCCCGGGCACATGCACAAAGCCCTCACAGAAATGAAAGAAGCCTTACCAAAGGTTGACGTGTTAATTGAAGTGCTTGACGCGCGCATTCCTTATTCAAGCGAAAATCCTGAAATAGCCAAAATAAGAGGCGACAAACCCTGCATTAAAATCTTCAATAAATCTGATTTAGCCGACCCTGACTCTACCGCCGCATGGCAGGCGCATTTAGAAGACGATCGCGCGGTTAAAACCTTTACCACTTCTATTGACAACATCGCCAAAACTAAACAAATATTAGAGCTTATACGAAAAACATGTGCGCAAAAAGATGCCTCAGTTAAAACCATTAACGCGATGATTATAGGTATTCCAAACGTCGGTAAATCTACCCTAATTAATATACTGGCAGAACGGGTGATAGCCAAAACCGGCAACGAACCTGCGGTTACAAAAAGCCAGCAAAGAATAAATTTAGGTAATGGCATAGTATTGCTCGATACACCAGGCGTGTTGTGGCCAAAGTTAGAAAACCCCAACACGGGTTATCGACTCGCTATTTCAGGTGCGGTCAAAGACACTGCCCTTGAATACGATGACATTGGTTTTTATGCCGCCGACTATTTACTTAAAGCTTATCCGCAGCTATTAAAAGAGCGCTATAAAATTGATGATCTACCCGCAACCGAGCTTGAGTTTTTAGAACTTGCCGCGGCTAAAAGAGGCGCATTAATGGCCGGTGGCAGGGTTAACCTACATAAAATTTGTGAACTGCTTATCGGTGAATATAGATCAGGTAAGTTGGGTCGAATTACCCTTGAAACCCACGAGATGATTGCAAAAGAAGAAGTAGAAATGGGCAAAGCTGCTGAAAAGAAAGCTGCAGAGAAAGCCAGCCGCAAACAGAAGTTTAAAGACGGGTCACTTACCCCCGACAAAAGAGATAGAAAAGAAATACGCACGGGTAAACGTGAAATGCAAAAAGAATCAAAAACAAAGCGATAATTTATTTACCGCTGTCTTCTAAAACAGAATTAAGTGCTATAACGTAAGCCTACAAAAGAGACCCCGACCTTTGTGGGAATGACCGAGGGCGAATTAACGTTGGTATTTACTTACAACGGCACTTACATCTCTAACCCTACTACCTTCCTTTCTCAAGCTTGGCTGGCAACAAGCGCTTGCTCAATATCAGCAATAATATCGTCTATATGCTCAATACCCACCGATATTCTTACCATATCTTCAGAGACGCCAGCAACCGCCAACTCCTGAGGGCTTAATTGTCTGTGAGTGGTGCTAGCTGGATGGCAGGCTAGAGACTTTGCATCGCCAATGTTTACCAAGCGCAAAATTAGGTCAAGTGCATCAATAAACTTTGAACCGCCCTCAACACCGCCTTTTATACCAAAGCTAATAATACCGGCTGCTTTACCCCCGCATATGCGCTGGCAAGTGTCGTAGTATTTACTTGAAGGCAAGGCTGCATAATTGACCCAGCTTACCGCGCTGTGAGCGCTTAAATATTTGGCTACGGCTTCTGCATTTTCGCAGTGTCTTTCCATACGTAATGACAAGGTTTCAAGGCCCTGCATAATTTGAAACGCGCTTTGTGGGGCTAAGGCCGCGCCAGTATTACGAAGAGGTACTACGCGGCAGCGGCCAATATAGGCGGCTGGTCCGAGTGCTTCGGTATACACAACCCCATGATATGACGGATCGGGTGTGGTCATCATTTGGAATCGTTCAGAATGAGCGGCCCAATCAAATTTGCCTGAATCGACAATGATGCCGCCAATGGTGGTGCCGTGGCCACCAATGTATTTGGTTAGTGAGTGGATTACAATATCGGCGCCATGATCAAATGCTCGGCATAAAATAGGCGTGGCTACGGTGTTGTCGACTATTAAGGGGACACCTGCCGCATGTGCAATTTCGGCCCAACGTTCTATGTCAACGACGTTACCGGCTGGGTTGCCAATTGACTCACAAAAAAGAGCACGTGTGTTTTCGTCAATTAAAGACGCTATCTTGTCAAAGTCTTCACCCGGCGCAAAGCGGGCTTCTATGCCTTGACGCGGGAATGTGTGCGCAAACAGGTTATAAGTGCCGCCATAAAGTTGGCTCGAACTAACAATATTTGAACCTACTTCGGCAATAGCTTCTATGGCATAGCGAATAGCGGCCATGCCAGAGCCAACGGCGAGTGCGCCAATACCGCCTTCAAGCTCAGCAACGCGCTGCTCAAGCACCGCGTTGGTTGGGTTCATTATACGGCTGTAAATGTTACCAGGAACCACTAAGTTGAAAAGATCTGCGCCATGCTGCGTGTTGTCGAAAGTAAACGAGGTAGTTTGATAAATAGGGGTAGTGGCTGCGTTGGTTGTTGGGTCGCTTTTAAAGCCGGCATGTAGGGCAATTGTTTCTGGTTTCATCTATTTCTCCGTTGTCATTGAGGCGTTTATTAGTGCTAGCGCTTAATAAGCCTAAAGATTTGTATTGTGTTAGTTTCAGGATTATTTCAAGGGTAAAGATTATTAAAAACTAGAGTGAATCTAAGCGTTTCACAAAAGTAGTCAATGATTAATTCGGTCTATAATATAAAGGAATGTAATTTATTATGCTAATTACTCCTAGGTGTCATTCTTCTTTTCTTGGCCACTTAAGATTAACGCTAGCTCTTCTAAACTTTTGCTCTTTGTTTCTGATGCAAGTTTTATGACAAAGCTAAGGCCTATCAGCGCAAATACACCATAAATAGCAAAGGTTGTCGATGCGCCGAAATTGGGTAGTTCCCAAGGAAATGTTTATAGCCTATTGTTTACGCAGTACTGTAATATCAAAGTGTGCATGTGTGCTCGTTAATTCCTCGAGCAGCTTTTGCTTTTTATCACGTGAAATAGTCCAGTAAAAAGGTGTCATCATAAGCAAATTTTGCCGCTGCTGAGCGTCTGCTAGTATAAGCTCAAATTTAAGTGTTTGTTGTGAAACAAGGGTGAAGCCTTCAATATTATCAGTCTCAGGGATATGTTTTTGTGGACTGTCGTAAACCATATTCTTTAATTCAAATAAATGTTCGCTGGCGGGGTTTACGTTTATCCACATGCCTTCAGTTTTTAGTATGCGGTGAATTTCATCGGGTTTTGATGGCGCGAATATTTGGATAACAGCGTGTTGACTGTCATCAAGTACAGGTAAGTTGAATGCGTTTGCGACTGCAAAATCAAAAATATCCGGAGAACCTATTTGCGCTTGTTTCGCCGCTTTTTGCACAGCAGGTTTCGCGATATCGATGCCGCAAAAAGAGTATGTTTGGCCTGCGTTATCAAAAGTATTCGTCAGCAAATAATCAGCAATACTGCTTAGGTAATAGCCTTCACCGCAGCCTGCGTCAAATACCGACAGGTGGTTTTGCGTATGTGCGTTTTTTGAAAATATGCTAAGTAGGTACTCGCTTACATGCTGTGCCAACGGCAAATAGTGGTCTTGCGATAAAAAAGCGCGCCTAGCGAGCACCATTTCTTTGCTGTCTCCGGGTGCTTTGCTTTTCTTATGTTGAGGCTGCAATAAATTAACGTAGCCTTCTTTTGCAATGTCAAAGCGGTGCTGATTGTCACATTGCCACAGCCTTGCTGTAATTGTTGAGTTGAGCCTTAAGGGCAATTCACAAACAGGACAACGCCAGCATGAAGGTGCTTTATTTTCCATATATTAGGAAGCGCCTATAGCTAAATGTAAAAGCGAAATTTTAAACAATACCAAAACGCGGGCTACCACATCAAATCATCAGGCACGACATAGTCAGCGTAAGGATCGTCTTCAACTGGAATCTCTTCTTCCGGAATTTTGTTTTCTAATATCGTTTGTTCGTCGCGCTGGGCAATTTTATTTGCCACAATACTAGGAATGACCGCATAGCTTGTTTCATTTACGCCTTCATATTTTGCTATCGCTAGAATGCCAGCTATCAGTTGTTTGCGAGTTGCTTCATTTACATACACATAGCGAATTAGGGTGCCGTCGGTGAAGTTGTATTTTATGTCAGCACGTTTTAAGTCAAGCTTGTTCATTTCAATAAGCTGTTTAACCTGTGCTTTAAGCTCTTTGGACACTATTTGTTCTTTTTTAAGTTCGTTAAGCTGTTGTGTACGTTCTTGCTGGACCTGTTTTGTGACGGCAACGCCTGCCTTTATTTCTTTGGCTAAGTCACGTGATTTTTTGGACCCTTTCTTCGCCTTCTTGAGTTTCTTTTCGTTTACCAAACCGGCTTTTAGTAGTTGTTCCTGTAAAGATAATTTCGCCATTTCCTACCCAGTGAAGTTCATTGAATTTGGCTAATGAGTTTACCTCTTGGCGGGAATCAAATAAAGGTTTGTGTAACGCTGTGTCTTATAAAATAGCAAGTGGGTACTGATTTGACCAATTCGTTCATCGTCTATAGATTTTAAGACATAATCTGTTGCGTTGGCGTCAAATATATCAAGGGCGTCTTGTTCATAAGCCCTGGCCAAGAAAACACCTTATGATAGAAAATGGTGAATTTCACCTGCGGATAGGGCCAACTTCCACAGTATCTGACTTTGTTAGCTTTAGGCTCGTAAGCTAGTAAAGTAAAGCGTAGCGCTTATTATACTTTAATGCGCCAATAAACTGCTTAGTTCTTGACCTAAATGACGTACTAAACTAAGCTACGCGAAAATATGCAGGGGCGATTTTTGGCGTTTACGCCCTGCTACACATCATACAAAACTGCGCTTGGTATTACATTAATACTGCACTCACTATAGCTTATTCCACCCACGTTATTAAGGTTTTTGTTGAATGGATTTATTTGAATTTATTCGTATTCGCCGCTTTATTGTTAAGCTTGGTAAAATGTTACATAAGTACGGTACACCTGCGTTTAGACTTGAAGCACATTTAGCCGAAGTGGCTGCTTATTTGAATGTGAACGCCAGTTTCATTTCAACGCCTACCTCGCTTACCTTCGTTATTTGGAGTGACAAACATGAAGAAGAATACAACCATTCAGCGCGCATGCAGCCGGGTGAGCTCGACTTAGGTTCACTGGCGCGCACCGATGAATTGGTTAGCTCATTGATTGCTGGTGAACGTACTTTAGCAGAGGCCGACGAGCGGCTTAGCGAAATAGAGGCTAAAGTTAAGTATTTTCATCCGCTGGGTATGATGTTTGCCTACAGTTTGTCCACAGGCTCATTTGCTGTACTTATGGGGGCGAGCATGCTTGATGCGGCAGCCACAAGTGCTATTGGCCTGATCATGTACCTATTTGTATTTTGGGCACAGCACTCAAGGCGCGTGCTGTATATGCTTGAGCCGGCTGTGGCTATAGTAGCGGGCGTGTTGGCCTGCGCCATAGCGCACTACTTACAGCCTGGTATTAATATTCGCTTAGTGGTGTTGTCATCAATTATTATTTTTATACCAGGTTTGGCCTTAGCAATAGGACTTGCCGAGCTGTCATCACGACACGTAGTCAGCGGTACCGCCCGAGTGATGGACGCGTTAATGCAGCTCTTTAAGCTGTATTTTGGTGCCTTCTTGGGTATTTCTATTGGCTTTTTTCTATTTAGTGAGGTTGAACACAACCCTTTAACAAAGTTACCGTCTTGGTCATTGTTTGTCGCAGTACTTATCTTATGTACCGCGCTGGTACCTATTTTTAATATACGCTTAAAGCATGCGCCATTTGCCATAATGTGCGGTTTTGTGGGTTATTTTTCCACTTACTGGGCGTCTAAATACATGGAGTTTGGATTAGGAACTTTCGTGGGTGCTTTTGCGGTGGGTATATTCGCCAATTTATTTTCACGTATTGCTAAAGCGCCGTCTACCATTGTATTAATGCAGGGTCTTATAGTACTGGTGCCGGGTTCTAAAACGTATATTGGCTTAAATTCTTTTGTGTCGGGCAAGGACTTTGTGCAGGCTGAACATATAGGCCAAGAAACCTTTGTAATTTTTATGTCTTTGGTGGCGGGTTTAATATTTGCAAATGTTATACTGCCATCTAGAAAAGCCCTTTAGTAATGGCCGTATATTTGAACTTGCGTGTAGTTTATGGGGGTTCCCGCCTGCGCGGGAATAAGCCATGGTGGATTGTAGATCTCAGCTAATTATTAGCTACTTTGTTTCACGCGCTGTGCAATTTGGCCAAAAATTGACTGCCCCTGCTGATCAAACATCTCGATGCTAACAGAATCGCCAAACTTCATGAATTCAGTACTTGGCTTGCCATCTTGAATGGTTTCAATCATACGCAGCTCAGCAATGCAACTATAGCCTGCACCGCCTGCATTTATGGCTTTACCAGGTTCACCGTTTAACTTGTTTGACACTGTTCCCGAGCCAATTATTGTGCCTGCACACAGGGCGCGAGTTTTGGCCGCGTGAGCAATAAGTTCGCCAAAATGAAAGGTCATATCAACGCCTGCATTGGGTTCGCCGAATTTACTGCCGTTAAAATGCGACACCAAGGGTAAATGCAATTTACCATCTTTAAAGCTATCGCCTAATTCGTTAGGGGTAACGCACACTGGACTAAACGCGCTAGACGGTTTAGATTGGAAAAACCCAAAGCCTTTGGCTAGCTCCCCAGGAATTAATCCACGCAGCGATACGTCATTCACAATCATGACTAAGCGAATATAGTCTAAAGCGTCAGTGGGTGACACACCCATGGGTACATCGCCGGTTATAATTGCCACTTCAGCTTCAAAATCGATACCAAAACCTTCGTCTTGGGGCATAACAATGTCTTCTAGGGGCGCTAGAAAGGTGTCACAGCCGCCTTGATACATTAGTGGATCGGTCCAGAATGTTTCAGGCATCTGGGCCCCGCGCGCTTTTCGTACAAGCTCAACGTGGTTCACATAAGCGCTGCCGTCGGCCCACTGAAAAGCGCGTGGCAGGGGAGATGCAAGCATAGAGGCGTCATAGTCTTCGCCTTCTAAGGAGCCTGATTCCAGCTGATTGTAGCGATCTTCTAATTTAGCGCTAACGCGCTCCCAGTTGTCTAAGGCATACTGCAGTGTTGGCGCAATAAAGTGCACGCTTGCCATTTTCGTTAGGGCTTTGTTTACCACCACTAATTGACCATCGCGGCCTTGTTTTACACTTGCTAATTTCATTAATACCGTCCCTAAAAATTTGTATTTTATGGCTGTTTGCTAGGAAAACCTTCACCTGTATGTAGCCAGTTGGCATGCTGGGGCGCCTGCTTAGTTTGCGACCACTCTTTTAGCATTGCTGGTGCCACTCGCTTAAGTTCGGCCATCATTGCGGGTGTGCCAATATTGGCCGCTAGCTCAATTCTATGCCCATTGGGGTCAAAGAAATACAAAGATTTGAAAATGCCATGGTCGGTGGGGCCTAGAACAGACACACCATTTGACTCTAAGTGGGATTGGGCGCTCAGTAAGTCGTCTATGCTAGCCACTTCAAAGGCAATATGCTGTACCCATTCGGGCGTATTGCCGTCGCGGCCCATCTCTGGTGAGTTGGGCAGTTCAAAAAAGGCCAGTACGTTACCATTGCCCGCGTCTAAAAACACGTGCATATAAGGGTCGGGGGCTTGGGTAGACGGCACTTTGTCCTCGGCAATGGCCAACTGAAAATCCATATTCAACATTTTTTGATAAAACTCAACGGTTTCTTTGGCATCTTTACAGCGATACGCTACATGGTGAATACGCGATAGTTTCATTATTGGGCCGCTCCTGCTGGCTTACCTACCACACCGCGTGTTACTTGGTCGCGTTCAATAGACTCAAACAAAGCCTTAAAGTTACCTTCGCCGAAGCCTTGGTCTTCTTTACGTTGAATAAATTCAAAGAATATGGGACCTAGCATGGCGGCTGAAAATATTTGCAGTAATAATCGCGGTTCGCCGTCTTTGGTGGTGCCGTCTAACAATATTCCGCGAGCTTTCAATTCATCAGTCGGTTCGCCGTGGCCAGGTAAGCGCTCTTCAAGCATCTCATAATAAGTGTTTGGGGGTGGCGTCATAAATTCGAGACCAAGTTTTTTCAAACGGTCCAAACATGCAGGTAAATCGTCGCAGGCAAACGCAATGTGCTGAATACCTTCGCCGTTGTACTGCATTAAAAATTCTTCGATTTGACCGCCACCGCCGCCCGCTTCTTCATTTAGCGGAATTTTTATCTTACCGTCGGGAGCAGTTAAGGCCTTTGATAATAGGCCAGTGTATTCGCCTTTTATGTCAAAAAAACGTACTTCGCGGAAGTTGAATAAGTCTTCATAAAATTTTGCCCAGTAGCCCATGCGGCCGCGATAAACGTTATGAGTAAGGTGATCAAGCGTATGAAAACCACAGCCTTGTGGATGAATATCAACGCCTTCTATCCAATCAAAGTCTATGTCGTAAATGGTTTCGCCTACTTTGTAGCGGTCTATCAAGTACAGGGCGGCTGAGCCTATACCTTTTATCGCAGGTAGTTTAAGCTCCATTGCGCCGGTTTGCATGTCTACCGCCTGTGCCCCGTTTTTAAGCGCTAGGGCATAGGCTTGCTTGGCATTTTTTACTCTAAATGCCATGCCACAGGCAGAAGGGCCATGCTCTTGCGCGTAATAAAAGGCAGGGGTATTTTTGGTATAGTTGGTGATAAAGTTAATGTCGCCTTGGCGCCACAGCGCAACTTCTTTAGATTTGTGATTAGCTACATGGGTAAAACCCATTGCGGTAAATACGGTTTCTAAAATACCTTTTGTGGGTGCGGTGAATTCTACAAATTCAAAGCCGTCTAATCCCATTGGGTTTTCAAATAAGTCTGCCATGTGCAAATCCTCTAGGTGTTGTTTACAAATGCAGTGTCTGCAGATGCGAAGTAAGGTATTTTGAGTCAACATGGCTGGTGCCGAAAATAATTGACTAAAAACAAAGAAACAAGTAAACATAGTCGTACTTTCAACTAAATTAGTTGTTAATGCAACTAATGTCAAGTTTTAAGTATTCCCTTGCGTACTTTATTTTGCTTTATGGTAAGAGAAGAACGCTATAGTGTGATATAAGTTGTTACCGCTATTTTTACGTAAACATAAACCATAAGGTTTGTATTAATCACGCCTAGTGACGATAAGTTTAAAGAACACTTTATGAGCGATAAAAACGAAAACACGACAAAAACGTCACTTCTTATCTTAGAAAGGTATTTGCCTTACAGGCTGTCAATATTATCCAATAGAACCAGCTCGCTTGTGGCTCAGTCTTATAAAGACAGATTTGGTTTGTCTATTACCCAGTGGCGTATAATGGCGGTGCTGGGAGAGTATCCTGGTGCGTCAGCTGATGAAATATCAGCAAAAACGCAAATTGAAAAGTCCCTAATAAGCCGCGCAATAAGTAATCTGTTAAACCGTAATTTAATTCAACGGCAAATTTCTAAAGAAGATAAAAGACGTACTAAAATAGATTTAACTGAAACGGGATACGATGTGTACAGCCAAATTGTTCCCTTGTCTTTAAAGTATGAAGAGCAGATATTAAGCTGTTTATCCGATGATGAGCAAGCGCTGTTAAGTGAATTAATAGATCGTTTGTATGTTAACGCGGTGAAGTTACAGTTTTAATTTCATGCGACCAATAAGGCGACATAACACAGGCATAAGGGGTGTTGTTTTGCGTGGCTTTTGCAACCAGTCCAGTGGCCAAATCACTTACGCATTCACTAATTAAATTAATACTAGTTATGGCGTCGGCTACCACCACAATAATGCTTTGATTTTTGGTCGCAATATCCATAAATGCAATCTACATCTCTTTGTAGTGTATGTATGAGTGTCTTTTATACCTCTATATTTTGCTTGTTGTTAATGTAGCTTAGGTAAGTCTCGTTTCCATTTAGTATGGGGCCAAAGTGTAACAACACATGCTGACTAAACATGTGGTGCAGATATATGAAGGAATACTATAATGCAAAGCAATAAGCTTGAAGAAACCCCGTCTAACATAGGGTTGAGTACAATAAATTGGGCAGTGCTTGGCTGTGGTCAAATTGCTAAAACGTTTATGGCGGGTGTTAAAAGTCTAGTGCATGCTGATGTAATAGCCTGCGCTGCAAGCGACGAAGCTAGAGCTGCAGCCTTTGCTGAGAGCTTTAATATTCCTCAACACTTTGGTGACTATTTAAGCATGCTGCAACAGCGCTCGATTCATGCCGTGTATATCGCTACAACGCACAACTTTCATTTTGAACATATTATGTTGTGTCTGCAAAATGGTAAACATGTGCTGTGCGAAAAGCCCCTTACGCTTAATGCCCACCAAGCAAAAAAAGCGTTTGCACTGGCCAAGCAGAACAATCTTTTATTGATGGAAGGCGTGTGGACGCGCTTTTTGCCTGCAATTAGCGCCTTACAGGCGGTACTAGACAAAGGCAGCATTGGTAATATTCAATGCGTGCAGGCTAACTTTAGCTTGAATATGCAATTTCCAGACGCTCACCGCCTTAATAACCCCGAGCTGGCTGGCGGAGCCTTGCTCGATTTAGGTATTTACCCTATTACGATAGCCGATATAATTTTTAAAAAGTCGCCCGTAAAAATTACAAGCAGCTGGATCCGGACATCCACCGGTGTTGATAAAAACTCATTTTATACTTTGGAATACGACACAGGAGCAGTCGCCCAACTTTCAGCTGGGTTTAGAATGAGTGGTCCAACTTACGCAAACATAATGGGCGATAAAGGGGATATTTACGTGCCGTTTTTCTTGGGTGCTAAATCATTTAGCGTCACACTAAATGGCGAACCGCCCCAGCTACATCGTTACGATTTTGACGAAAGCGACAATTTTAAATTTGAAATAGAGCACTTCACGCAGTTGTTGCTATGTGGCTCTGAATCAAGTCAAATTAATAGTCAAAGCCGCGCTGCAAAAAGCGACTGCAATGCTGAACAACTGTTGGTTAGTGACCTTATGCCAGAAAACACTACGCTAAGAGTCATGGGTATTATGGACACCATCAGAGAGCAATGGGGACTGCGCTACCCACATGAAGATGCGTAAATAGCTAAGCTTAAGGAAGCGGGATCTCCGCGCGTAAATACTGAAAAATTTCGCGTGCAGCCCCCGGTGGTTTATTCTCGGCTTCCTGTTTTTGCGCATTTCGTAGCATTTGACGCAGTTTCTGTCGTTCAAGCTGGGGATATTCTGTAATGACTTTATTTATACCGTCGTTGCCATGCTTAAGAATATCATCGCGCATTCTTTCAAGAGAATGAAAATGTCGGTTGGCGACTGAATGCGACGATCTTAAATTAGCTAATGCAGTTTCAATGGGCTCTACATCGCGGGCTCGTAGCCTTTTACCAATAAGCTGAAGCTGGCGTCTAAAGCCATCCTTTTTCCGATTTATGCGAGTGCATAACTCAATTGCGGTAAGCAGTTCTTCGTCAAGGGGAATTTTATTGCGCTCCCCTAGCGTAAGATCAACCAATTCCAAACCTAACTTTTTCAGCCTTTCAGAGTCTTGTTTAAGCTGTGTTTTACTAGGCGGCTCTTGTTCATCTTGCACGCTAACGTTTTTATCTTTACTGTTGTTTTGGGGTGAGTTGGTGGTCATCTACTGTTTTTCGGCCATTTAATGGTAAACTATCCGAATTGTAACGAGAGCCTGACCAATTTAATAGTTAAACATAGCGAAATTTATCATATGGAAGTAAAGCAACAACTTAGCGACATTCAAAATATAGTAGACGAGACCCTTACTTTTGCCAAGAAACTGGGCGCCACCGCCGCTGAAGCAAGTATGTCTAAAATACAAGGCATAGCGGTTGGCACACGATTAAGAGAAATAGAAACACTTGAATTTACTAATGACGGCGGTCTTGGCATAGCGGTATTTGTTGGCAATAAAAAAGGCAGTGCGTCAACCGCCGATTTATCCCCACAGGCCCTAAAGCTAGCCGTTACCAAAGCCATTGAAATTGCAAAGTACACCAATGAAGATAGTTGTGCTGGCGTGGCAGATGCCGACTTAATTGCAAGCGACTTTCCTGATCTTGATTTATATCATCCGCAGCCGCTAGACGCGGAATTTGCGCTAGCCCAAGCGCTTGCTTCAGAAACAGCAGGTTTAGAGTATTCTGATCTTATCGTGAATTCAGACGGTGCATCTTATAATGCCAATATAGGCGTGCGCGTATACGGCAATACCCAAGGTATAAATGCGGGCTATGCAAGCAGCCGCTTCAGCCTAAGCTGTGTGCTTATTGCCCAACAGCAGCAAGACATGCAGCGCAATTACGCGTACACCGTATCGCGCGATGCTAATAAGTTAGACACGCCCGTAAACATTGGGATTGAAGCAGCAAAAGAAACGCTTTCTCGCTTAGGTGCTCAAAAGCTTGGTACCACCAAAGCGCCGGTTATATTTCATCGCGGTATTGCTTCAGGCTTATTTGGACATTTGGTTGCGGCTATTAGCGGCGGCAGTTTGTATCGTAAATCGAGCTTTATGCTCGACAGTTTAGGCGAAACAATTTTCCCGACATGGCTAAGCATTAACGAGGTGCCTTATTTAAAGCAGGGCTTAGCTAGTGCAAGTTTTGACAATGAAGGCGTGCAAACCCATGATATGGATATTGTTAAAGACGGCGCCCTAGCTAATTACTTGTTAACCAGTTACTCCGCGCGCAAACTAGGTCTGCGCAGTAACGGCCATGCCGGCGGTATTCATAATTGTATAGTAAGCGACACTGGCCACAGCGACGAAGAACTATTGCGCACAATGGGCACTGGCTTGCTGGTAACAGAATTAATGGGCCAAGGCGTTAACATTGTTAACGGCGATTACTCTCGTGGCGCTGCAGGTTTTTGGGTTGAAAATGGCGTAATTCAATACCCAGTACATGAAATCACCATTGCGGGTAATTTACGTGACATGTTCGCTAACATAGCAGCTATTGGAGCGCAGCGTGAAGTACGAGGCTCTTTGCAGACGGGCTCTGTTTTGGTGAGTGATATGCAAATTGCGGGTGCCTAAACTGCAAGCTAAGTTGACTTCATAAACTGCAGCAAAAAAAATCCCAAAGCGTAAACTTTGGGATTTTTTGTTGTATACTATTTTAAATGCTTAGTCTACCGCGCCACAAAAACGGTAGCCTTCACCGTGAATGGTCACAATTAACTCTTCGTCGTTTGGTTCAGACTCAAAATGCTTGCGAATACGACGAATGGTGACGTCGACCGTGCGGTCATTAGGGCGTAATTCACGGCCCGTCATTTCCATAATAAGCTGCTCACGGGTGAGTATTTTACCAGGATTACTTAAAAATAAATGGAGCGCTCTGAATTCACTGCGCGGAAGTCTAAACTCGCGACCTTGATGAGAAATTAAGCTGCGGCTGTCACCGTCCAAAGTCCATCCGTTAAACTTAACTTTGCTAGGCAGGTCGTCATCTTCAGCGGCATTGCTGGTGCGCGACAGTAAATTGCGTGCGCGTATAGTAAGCTCACGAGGATTGAAGGGCTTAGTTAAGTAGTCGTCGGCACCAATTTCTAAACCCAATATGCGGTCAACATCGTTGTCACGTCCGGTTAAGAATATTAACCCAACGTTTTTGCGATTGCGCACTTCGCGAGCTAGTATAAGCCCGTTTTTGCCGGGCAAATTGATGTCCATAATAACAAGGTTTATATTATTATTCTTAAAAAATTCATGCATTTCGGTACCGTTTTCGGCTTCAAATACGTTGTACCCTTCAGCTTCAAATAAACTCTTTAAGGTCGTACGAGTTACTATTTCATCTTCTACTATTAATATATTTGGCGTTTGCATAAACTCTACACTGTATTGTTATAATTATTGAACTAATTAAGGTAACGAATAAAATTTTTGTTTAGTCGTTTTTATAAAACATGACCCAATTCTTTGCTGAAACACGACTTTAACCTTTTGTTTACTTAATTTACTCTCTTTTGCGGAGTATTTCAAAAAAAAAGCACTTTGAGGGGCTCATTTTGTCGATCTGGGTTCAAAAACGGTGGCAATCATCCAGTTTACACTATATGCCTAGTTAAATTCTGTAAATCTACTTGCTTTTATAAACATGTTCGTAGTGCTTAGCGGCAGTTTCCCACGTGAATCGGGTCTGCATGCCTTGTTTTATCATTTTTTTTATTTTGCTGGGTGAGTCGTGATAGCTCAGCAAAGCATTACGAATGGTAGATAGAAGATTAAGCGCTGAAGGCTCAGTGAACGAAAAGCCGGTGGCATTAGACTGGCTAATATCAATAACGGTGTCGGCCAATCCGCCTACATGGCGAACGATGGGCAATGTGCCATAGGCCAGACTATACATTTGGTTTAATCCGCAAGGCTCAAATTCAGACGGCATTAAGAAGAAATCGCTGCCCGCTTCAATTAAATGCGATAGGTTGGGCTTAAAAGCTTCTAAAAAATGAAATTTATCAGGATGACGGCGGCTTATGTCATGTAGTTTAGCCACGATTGCGGCGTCTCCTGTGCCCATAATCACAAACTGGACCTTGTGCAACAGTAAATCTTCAATAATGGGCATAATAAAGTCAAAGCCTTTTTGCTTTGCCACGCGGCAAACCATGCCAATTAAGGGCGTTGATTTTAACGGCGGTAAACCGGCCGTTTTTTGCAGCACTTTTTTACACTCTTGCTTGCCCTTCATATTGCCAATCTCAAAATTCGCCGGTAGGTGTTTATCACTTGCAGGGTCCCACTGTGAATAGTCACAGCCGTTTAATATACCAATAACCTTGTGCGGTGCTTGGTTAATAACATCAGACACACCATGGCTGCCTAAATAACTAGTAATTTCATGCGCATAGCTAGGGCTAACTGGGCATATCTTGTTTGAAAACATAAGGCCGGTTCGCAGCATATTCACATGATTGTTGTCGCTGTAAATATGGTGTTTGTCGTGGTCATTTAGCAAAGGCACACGGTCAAGTTTTTCTGCGCCTTGAAAGGCAGCATTGTGAATTGTTATAACACTTTTTGTCTGTGCAAAAAAATCGTGCTTGTTAATAAGCTGATGTCTTATTAAATAATCGCTGTGCATGAAATAAGGAGTAAGCGCAGTGTGCCAGTCGTTACAGTGTAAAATGTTAGGCGCAAAGTCTAAGTAGTAGCTTACGCTCAGCGCGCACAACGAAAGTAAACTAAAGCGCTGTGCATTGCTGGCTAAAGACTCGTCTGCGTATAAACTTTGCGCTTCACTAAAATAAGGGTGGTCTATTAAATAGATTTTAATTCCGTGAAAACCTAGCTCTTTAACCTTGTATGTATAATGAGCGCCGTTAATGTGCATAATTTGACTTTGTATGGTGTTTGTTAAATCAAGATCTTTAGCCACTTGCTTGTAGTACGGCATAACAATGCGCACATCATGTCCTAGTTTTGACAAGGCTATGGGAAGAGCTTTGCCTACGTCGGCTAAGCCACCCGTTTTAATTATGTCTTCAACTTCTGATATAACAAACAATATTTTCATAATAGGTAGATTCTTTTGAGTCGCATAAGTTTAAGATTTCGCGAATTTTTTAGCGCCATATACGCGAAACTTGTTGCTAACAGCTACTTCGGTGAAGCCTTTATAAACAGCGTCTAAAATACCTGGGTAGGGTAAAAAGCGGTTCGCTACTATCGTGATACTAGCATGGGGATGCGAGCGACTATAGGCCTGTTTTATAAAGTTGTCGGTAATGCTGTAGTCTTGTTGAATGCCTTCGTGAAACGGCGGATTTGAGACTATTACGTCAAACTTCGGATCGCACTGGGCAACGCCGCTGCAAGCAATAATGTTTACCTCTACTTCATTTAAACGCGCCGTTTGTTCACTGCAGTAAGTGGCTAAGGCTGAAATGTCGCTCATGGTAACGCGTTTGGTTTTTGTGATAATTTTGGCTAAGTAACAGCCAATAATACCCGTACCGCAGGCGAAATCGTATATATGGCCGCGTGTTTTAGCCAGTGACTCTGGGGTGAGCTGCTGTAGTAACAAATCGGTGCCCGGATCTAATTGTTTGTGACCAAACACGCCGGGTAAGGAATATATATGCATGCTTTGCTGGTTAATCTTGTACTCGTGCACTTGCGCGTAATCGGCTATTGTAAAGCTTGGCAGTGGATTGGTAACAGCAACGGCGAATAGGCCGCAGTGTTTTGCGCTATCTATTTTATTAACGTGCTCACCAATTTTATCTAACAGCTTCGGTGCGCTTTTTATACCGGCCTTATTCTCACCCACTATTAATACTTTGCCGTTTGGCTTTACTAAATAGCTAGCGTTATTTATGAGCATGGCCAATTGCTGTTTAGATTTTGGCATGTATATAACCACGCCGTCTAAAGAGTGTTTTGCTATGGCGTCAGCTTTATTTGCTTGGCTATTGGCGACGGTACTTTGGTCAGTAGCTTTTTCATCATCGGCAGTTTCGCCAAACACGCCTTCGCCAAAAGCAGCGCCAAAGTATTGAGCTTGGCTGCATGCACGTTCGCATTCGCTAAAATGATGATGATATTGATGTAGGCCAATTATATTAGGGTTATCGATATTGTTGAAAACCGCCGCGTCTAATGGGTTTATGAATGCCCACTTGCCTTGGCTGAAAAGGTCTTCGCTTCTAAGCAATAGCAGGCTTTGGTTTGATGTAGTGTTAAATGTAGACATATGCTTAAAAATAACCTTATTGTGTTCGCGTAAAAATAATATCCCAAACGCCGTGGCCTAACTTTTGGCCGCGTACTTCAAATTTGGTAATAGGCCGGTAATCGGGGCGCGCTAAATAGTCTTGACTACTTGACTTGTTTTCGAAGCCGTGGGCGATCTGCATCACTTCTAGCATGTGTTGGGCATATGGCTCCCAGTCGGTTGCCATATGAAATTCACCGCCAATTTTGAGTTTTGTACGAAGCGCCTGCACAAATTCGCTTTGCACAATTCGGCGCTTATGATGACGTGTTTTATGCCAAGGATCGGGGAAGAATAGCTGCAAGCGATCTAAGCTTTCATTGGCGATGCACTTGTCTAAGACCTCTACGGCGTCGTGCTCAAACACGCGTAAATTAGTTAGCTCAGCCTGCTGCGCGGATGCCAAGCAGGCGCCTATGCCTGGGCGATGTACTTCAATCCCAATAAAGTTGGTGTTTGGCGCGTTTTGCGCCATTTCTACCAAAGATTTACCCATACCAAAACCAATTTCGAGCACGGTTGGGACGTTGCGGCCAAAAACATGCTCTAAATTAAGCTGGCCTTGATCTATGCTTAGGCCCATGCTGGGCCAATTTTCTTCAATGGCACTGCCTTGAGCTTTCGTTAAGCGACCTTCGCGTTTCACAAAACTTTTGATCTTTGATATGTAAACGCCGGCGGCGCGTGCTTCTTCTTCAGAGTTAAACCGACTCATGAACTGTAGTGCTCTTGTAAAAACGTTGGCGCGTATTATCCCAGTGTTGGTGGTAATTGCAATTCATAATAGCTTGTGTGAATTGGCTTGCTGGCTTAACGGTGATTATTTTTAGTTTTCTGAGGTGTTAATGAAGCTGATTGCTGCAAAATCGAAAGCGGTTGCATAGAAAAAGCTTTTGCTTTAATTTGTATTTATTTGAATTTAGGGTGTTTGAACGGATGCGATCTGCAAATGAATTTTCCAGGTAGAAAAGTTAGCTGTTCCTCGTGTGATAAGCCGTTTTTAGAAAGTAGAGCCTATAAGTTTGATATTGAGCACCCTCGCGACAGCTTTACGTGCCCGTACTGCTCACAAGAATTCGGTGCTACTTTGTATGGCCAATCTATGCTTCGATTTCACACGGTAGGAATTGCAATTGCTTTGCTTGCATTCGCTGTGGTTTGGTTGTTGGTTGATATAATCGCAAAGACAATATTTGACTATAGCTCATTTCAAACGAGTTATTTAATCGGTATGTTTGGCGCCGTTCCAGCTTATGAAATATATAGAAGGAAATACTCACCAAAACTTATCATTACGCCTAAAAAAGGCAATAAATAGTTAGCCTTTACCTTTCAAATGAATTAGAAAAAATGCCCAATAAATTACCACCTTTTAATTTCAGTCAGCATTTGCTTGCATGGTTTGATCAACACGGCCGCAAGCACCTGCCTTGGCAGCAGCAAAAATCGCGCTATTCAGTGTGGGTGTCGGAAATTATGCTGCAGCAAACCCAAGTAAGCGCCGTAATTCCTTACTATGAGAGGTTCATACAGCGCTTCCCAAGCGTAATTGATCTAGCCAATGCGACGCAAGATGAAGTGCTGCATTTATGGACAGGCTTAGGATATTACGCCCGAGCGCGTAATATGCATAAAGCTGCCCAGCGTGTGCGTGATGAGTTTGGTGGTATATTCCCCAAAGATTTTGACGAAGTATTGTCACTTTCGGGCATTGGTCGCTCTACGGCATCTGCGGTGCTGTCGCTAGCAAGTAACCAGCCTTATGTGATTTTAGACGGTAATGTAAAACGCGTACTTGCTCGTTTTTTTGCAGTAGAAGGCTGGCCGGGTAATAAAAAAGTAGAAGACGCTATGTGGATAATGGCTGAATCACTTAAACCTAGTACCCCCAAATTAACCAAGGTTAGCGATAAAGATGACTATGATAATGTCTCAGACGCTACTAGCGAAGATGATTTACCTTTATCGATTAGTGATGATAAGCTGCGATTTGACGACTATACCCAAGCGATAATGGACTTAGGCGCAACGCTATGCACGCGAAGCAAGCCTAAATGCGATGAGTGCCCATTGCAGTCTCACTGTTTAGCTTTTGCTCAAGGCAGACAGCAAGAACTTCCGCACAAAAAGCCCAAAAAAGCGATTCCAACAAAATACACCTACATGCTCATTCCATTTACCAGCGGCAGCATTCTTATGCATAAACGACCCTCTTCAGGTATTTGGGGTGGTTTATGGGGTTTTTATGAAAGCCAAGAGCCACTAGAAACTTTGAAAGGAACGTTTAACGCTTCATTGCCCGCAGAGTTAGCTAGCCTGCTGGTGGATAAAAAGCCACAAATTAAAGCGCTAGAACCCTTTACACACACCTTTAGTCACTTTCATTTGCATATTTCGCCCATACTAATAGAGTTAGAAAGTGTGAAGCAATTACAGCAAAGCTCGGCTACACTAGCGTTTAATGAACCCGCGCCGCAAAGCGAAGTGGAAATTGAGACGCCAAGTAGCACGGATGTAAAGTCGCTTTGGTTTAATATTCAAGAAGCATCAAAAGTTGGCCTTGCTGCGCCCACGGTTAAAATAATTAAACAAATACAGTTAATGTATTAAATGAACAAGCAAAGGAAAATAAAATGGCTAGAGAAGTATACTGCGAACATTTCAAAAAAGACGCCCCTGGTCTAGATTTTCAACTATACCCTGGCGAGCTAGGCAAACGTATTTTTGATAACATATCAAAAGAGGCGTTTACGCAATGGCAGAAGAAACAAACCATGTTGATAAATGAAAATAAACTTAACATGATGGAAGCCAGCGATCGCAAATATTTGGAAGAAAAAATGAGCGCATTTTTGTTTGAAGGTGTCGAGCCAACTATAGAAGGTTACGTGCCGCCTACAAAATAGGCACTCAAACGATTTTTGGATGGAAAGTAGCAAATATGGCAAAAATTTGTTGACTTAACGCCCCAAAATCCGTTTAATACGCCCCTCAAGCGAAATGCTGCATTTTATGTAGCGTTTCATGCCTCGATAGCTCAGTTGGTAGAGCAGCGGATTGAAAATCCGCGTGTCCCTGGTTCAATCCCGGGTCGAGGCACCACTATCCTAAAGCCCTGCAAGAAATTGCGGGGCTTTTTAGTTTCAGGGTCAAGGTCACAGGTTCTTTCGAAGTAGGTGCTACCGCTATAGCCGCCTGCCATCAAGATAAAGGTACATGTAGGCGATGTCAAAATGCTATTAACGCTTAAACAGCCTACCTTTAAAATAATATCGCTCGATATAGACACCGCCCCGAAGGCTTTAGATAATCTATAACAGGCACTTTTGGCAAGATTATTAAGAGCTACTCTTATAAATTAGGATGATTTACGCAGCTTAGTGCCAAATGTCAAAACCCATAGCCCTGCTAAACTAATCACAAAATATGTCAACATCCGAATATAATAGCTAGTTGGTTCCTGCGCGAGTGTTAGTAATTGATCTCTGCGGACAACCTCTTGCAAGACATAACCGTCAAACAATTCTAGACCATAATAGACACATAAAGTGCCGGCTATTATCTTTACCATAACGAGTGGAAACAAACTCAGGCGAGCTACTGCAAAACTTAATTTTTTGCGCAGAGGTGATGTTTTACCTGAATCGATTTGTGGCGAGCCGTGCCCAGAAGGCTCAGTTTGTTGCCGAATAGAAATTTCACGAACAATCTCCTCATATTCATCAGGGTTTTCCTCTTTCTCGATACTGCGTTTTGCTTCAAGTAACTCGTCAATAGTATACCTTGCATAATTTGGTTCCATACTAATTCCTTTTAAAAGCTAATTAAGATCTTTGATGCGCTTTTCTGATTTTTTTATGCCAGCCATAGCGAACATTTATTGCCAATATTTTTCATGCATATTATGTGAATATTGCAAGTTTGTCAGCGTATCCAACACAAATAAAGACATTAAAATATGTTTTTTATGTGCTCTTGCAAAATTTTGCTCGCTATGTTTTGCAAGTTATTTAGCATTGTTTGCAGCTCATACTTTTGAATGGGTTAATACAAAGCTTAGCCTGTAGTAACAAATTCGGCATAAATCTGCGTAGGTATCACATTGTCTAAGCTTAACTGAAACGTTATCGGTTTATGGGAGGACTTATAAATATGCGATAAGTATACGCCCTCGCCGATATAAATGTAGGGCTGTACCACTGCATCTATCTTTCTGAATTTGCGCACGAAAAGGTGTAATTTAAGTCCTTTTTCTACATGCTTAATAATATCATCGCCGCGGCCTCTGTCTGGACGACTCGACTCTGGGCTGTCCCACTGCATCTGCTGTGGGCTAAGCAACTTGTCTTGATAGGCAATTGCATCTTCATCTTTATGCAGCTCTATAAACAAAAAATAATGCTGACGGTAGCTAAAGACACCCGCGCCTCTAAACGCACTGTGTTTTTTGCTATATTCGCATGCTAATGCAACATCGCGCATATTGTAATGTTTATAAAGGCCTAGGAAGTTATCACCGTTTATTTGGTCGCCAAAACCACGTTAATTCTAAACGAGGTGCAGGTTTCAAAGGCTTCTACTAATTCACTATTGAAGTTTGTGCCCTTGTTGTTAACTGTGAAAAAGGCTAGATGCTCTACCGTTACTGAAAGCTCTTGTGCTATCTCTCGTTTAAACATTAGCTTGCAAAATGTCTAGGGCCTGATCTTTTTAAAAGCAGGCCTTGTTCTTATCACAAGCACTTCTTTAGTTGCTTTGTGAACATTAAGCAAGTAGACGAAAGGGGTTTTCACTTGAACAAGTAGATACATTGTGTGTGCTTAAGCCATTAGCACTTAACGGTGCTTACACATAAAATTTGAAACGGAAAGTAAACAATGGGGCAATTCATTAGCGCTAAGAGTTTCTGCTGCGATGGTACAGAAACCTATGTTCGCGAGACGTCTTAAAGTTGAAGTCGAAACTTCAAATAATAAGCAAATCAAACCTTACACTGCTTACCTGCAATATAAGTCGCCTCAACCGCCCGCTCATCACCTATAAAACTCAACGCGAACAGAATATCTTCGCCACTTTCAAAATTAGCCATGCGTAACTCTGCAAGTTGATTGAAATGCGGGTCTAAAACCACAAAATCAGCAAAAGTGCCGGGGTTCAAATTGCCAATTTCATCTGCCATCGAATAGGCTAGCGCTGGTCCTTGAGTCATCAAATATAAGCCTTCTAAAGCGCTTAAGGGATTGTTTTGTAACTGCCCAATTTTATAAGCTTCACCATAGGTTCGCAGCATGTTAAAGCTAGTTCCGCCGCCTACGTCAGTGGCCAAGGCAATAGACACATCATTTGCTTGTGCTTCTTTGAGGTTGAACAAACCGCTGCCTAAAAACAAGTTAGAAGTAGGGCAAAATACTGCTGTTGCCTTAGCCTCAGCTAGGCGTTGCCAGTCTTGCTGTTCTAAATGTAAACAGTGGCCAAATAAGGCGCGTGGCCTTACCATATTATAATGATCGTAAACATCCAAGTATGACTTTTGTTTAGGAAAGAGGCTTTTTACCCAATCAATTTCACTTTGGTTTTCAGACAAATGAGTTTGAATAAACACATCAGGATACTGCTGCGCTAGTTCACCTAACAAGCTTAATTGCTCATGGCTGCTGGTAGGCGCAAATCGCGGCGTCAGTGCGTATAAATTACGTCCTTTACCGTGCCACTTGTTGATTAAGTCTTCGCTGTCGCGCTGAGCTGACGCGGGCGTGTCTTTTAACGCGTCTGGGCAGTGGCGGTCCATACAGACCTTACCGCTTATCATCGCCATGTTGTGCTTCGAGGCTTCAATAAATAGGGCGTCTGCGGCATGTTTATGAACGCTGGAATAGGCAAACGCAGTGGTGGTGCCGTTATTTATTAACTGTGTCACAAAGTGCTTAGCCATAAGCTCGCAATAAGTGTATGACTCGAATTTTTGTTCGGTGGGAAAGGTAAAGTTTTCAAGCCAAGTCAGCAACTGCTCACCATATTTTGCGATCATTTCGGTTTGCGGGTAATGCAGGTGGCTGTCGATCAGGCCGGGAATTATTAAACGATTTCGATAATCTACTAGCACCGATGTTGCATAATCCGGAGCAAGTTCACTGAAATGACCAACGGCCACTATGCGGGCGTTTTGCACAATTAATGCGCCGTCTGCGAAGTAATCGCCCTGATCACCAATATTATGAGTCGTTTGGCTAAAATGAAGAATACTAGCGCGATATAAAGTAGATGAGTGTGTCACTAATTTCCCTTTAAGGTTTGTGGCGGCAATGTTTGCGCTGCAGTTGAAGATGCAGTTTTATCGTAAGTAGAGGCATCTACTTGAGTTTGTTGACTTGGCAATACAGCGTTTTGAGAAGGGCCGTGCAGCAAGCGTATAAGCTGCGCACAGATAGACACCGACACTTCAAGCGGGCGCTTACCTGGAATGCTCAAATCACCAATAGGGCTTATAAACTTGCTCATTTGTTTGGTATTAAAGCCTCGATGTGCCAATTTAATCATAAATCGTTTTGCTTTAGTTTGCGAACCAATCATGCCTACAAAACCTAAGGTAGGCAGTTTTAATGCTGTTTCAACAAGCTCATAATCAAGCTGATGATTGTGAGTTAGAA